>JAPYSB010000014.1:0-7701 GCA_029936675.1 Dehalococcoidia bacterium
GGGTGTTGGTGTGGGCGTCTGAGCGGGTGTTGGTGTGGGCGTTGGAGTAGGTGTTGTAGTCTTGGTTATGGTGGGAATCATAGTTTGGGTGGGTTGAGTGGTCATTGCTGAATTTGGTATGGAAGATTGAACAATTTTCAGAGTTGGAGTCACTGTAACTGGTGGTACGGCAATGGGAGAAGATACAGGTAGCAAAGACTCAAGGCTTACGTATGGTTGTTTAAGGACCCAGGAGCCACATTCTTGAGAACTGAATCCGGCGTCAGTCGGGGTTATTGTCACAATCGTTCTACCTATCAATTTACCACTGGCTATTATGTCGTCTATACCTCCGGAAAACCCCTTTAGCCTTGCCCAGGAGCAAGTATTGTTGTGGTTTTCTGTCATATAAGTTCCGGGTTCAATATCTGTACCAACCATCCAGATTCCATCTGTTATTTCTATAATCCATTCAGTGGAAACATCGTTTTTAGGAACTTGTGTAGAGTTGATTGAACTTGGGACTTCTAGCGCAGGGGGTTTCGGGGTTGCGGGAGGTTGAAGCTCGGTGACTCCAGTGGCGCGACCCACCGACGGCCCGCATGCGATAAGAAAAGCACTGGACAATATCAACAATAAAACTGTTGTGCGAATAACAGTATTCATCTCATGCAGTTATCGCTCCTCCGGTCAACTATAATCCCAGAAACTATAATTCCATACTGAAAGCCAAGCAAGAGTGAAAATACGTGTTGAACTGCTTTAATACTCATTTTGAGCTTGATTCAAAATACACACATAGATATTTTAATCATCAACGAATTATGGTCATAAAATGTTCTCAAACTCTTGAAAATGTAAGAATATGGGCTAATACTATTAGTGAAGATTAGCCACTGAGCTAAGTACAAATGAAGACAATTTAACCCTCAAAGTGACCTTCTAAATCTCCCCTAGTACAATTACTAAACCGGAGGCACAGGTTCGAGTTTTGTTAGGAGTACCACTCCTTTCAGTCACAGAATGGACAAGCGTTTCCCGGAACAGTTATTGTGAAACTGCGAATTCGTTTCAGATTGCGATGTAGCCTATTTGGGAAAAATTACTTTCGGAGTGTGATTTTTACTTATGAAATGGGACACGTAAGGCAGTATGATTAAACAGTTAACCAAAGGATAGAGATTGTCTGAAAAAGCGCGACTTAAAATCACTGACGTTAAGCTTATTCCATTCAAAGAATATCGAACAATCGGTGAAATGGAGCCAGCATGGGATCCGGGAAGAAGCCGGCCTCATGATTTTGGGGCTGAATCGTTTGTTGAAGTTCACACAGACCAAGGGTTGACAGGCATAGGCCCGAGTGTTGATGCCAGACTCATGCCTGCCATAAAGGAATATCTATTGGGTGAGGATCCTTTTGATATTGAAAGGCACGCCCATGTTCTCCGTTACTACGCTTGGGGCGCAGCTTACCATGGCACCGCAGGTGTTGATATCGCATTGTGGGATCTTATCGGCAAGGCAACTGGCCAACCCTTATACAAAATATGGGGTGGAGGTAGTGACAAGGTAACTCCTTATGCCAGTCTGATTCTTCTTTCTACACCGGAGGAAAGGGCCGAAATGGCGGTACGGCTAATGGAGGAAGGATGGAAGGCTATTAAGATACGTATTCATCACGAGACTCTTCTGGAGGATATACGTACTGTTCAGTCAGTTATAGAAGCAGTAGGCGACAAAATGACCGTGATGGTGGATGCAAACCAGGCTGAATCCAACGGTACGTGGCAACCAGGTGTTCAATGGGATTATCGGAGGGCAGCAGAAACTACCTCGGCCTTACAGGAGCTGGGAGTTTACTGGCTGGAAGAACCTTTAACTGGATTTGAATTCGATAAACTTGCCCAGCTTAATGCCTCAGTACACATGCCCATCGCAGGAGGTGAGGGTCTACCGGGATTGCATGATTTTCTGAGAGTTTGCCAGAAGGATTCCTATGATATTTTGCAGCCGGAGATACTGGTGCTGCATGGTGCGACTGCGATGCGGAAGATTGGGACTCTGGCCGAGTTATACGGAAAACAAATCGTGCCCCACAACGGTGGAGGCAACCTGGGTGTGATCGCACACCTCCACTTGGTGGCCTCATGGAGCCATGCCCCATTCCTTGAAATTTTGCACGATCCTCCAATTGGAGACTACTTGCATGGATTCTCGATAATGGAAAACCCTCCAACGGTGAAGGAAGACGGATTTATCCCTGTGCCACAAGGCCCAGGTCTTGGGGTTGAAATCGATCGTAGTTTAATCAAGAAATAACGAGGATTGATGAACCTGTAGTACCTCGTTTAGCTCCAGGAAGTTTTGAGGTTGATGAGTTAGCTAAAATATACAAACCATTTAATATGCATTGCTTTAAAAGAACCTCAATAAATTAATAACCTCGGATTATAGAGTAGGTCTTGATATGGACTATGGAATAGCGGTCCCTTCATACATAAATGCATGGAAAGATGTCCAGGCCGCTGAAAAAGCGGGGTTCACCCACGCGTGGTTTTATGATTCTCAACTTATTTACTCAGATGTATGGGCAACAATGGCGTTGGCGGCTGAAAATACAGAAAAGATAAAACTAGGTACCTTGGTTGCAATCCCAAGCAATCGTATCGCTCCCGTAACAGCCGCCGCGGCAGCCACCATAAACAAACTCGCACCAGGCAGGGTAATAGTGGGAATTGGCACAGGCTACACAGGTAGAAATACTATGGGTTTACCTGCTTTGAAGATGAAAGAATTTAGAACTTATGCATCTCAATTGAAAGACTTGTTGGCCGGAAAAGATGTCCTGTTTAAGGAGGGAGATCGAGAAAGATGGATAAGGCTGATTCATAGTAGGAAAAACTCCGGGCGTAACGATTTCTTCAATATAGAAGATCCCATCCCGGTAATGGTCGCTGCAAATGGCCCGAAAGGCCAAAAAATCGTAGGGGAAATATCCGACGGTTGGATCACTACTGGACGTTCTTTAAACGTCCCTGAAGGCCTTCCAAATATAATGAAAAGTGCGAGAAGAGCTGGTAACTCTTTTGAGCAATTTGGAGGCACAGATACAAAACCATATGTGACAGTGTTGACTTCATCATGTGTTCTTCGTCAGGGTGAAAGTATCTCCAGTCAGAGAGTGATACAAAACGTCGGACCTACGTTATTACCCGGTGTCCATGCTATGTGGGAAAGCACTTTTGGTCCCGGTTCGAATCTAGGAATGGCCAATTCTGGAATTGCCGAAGATTACAACAATTACATCATGGAATACGGGGACAAAAAAACACCGCCCACTTTGGCAGACAGAAGATATCTGGATGTTCATGAAGGACATTATGTCTATCTGAAAGAAGGAGAAGAAAAGTTTGTGTCAAATGATCTCATTGCGCGAACACTAACAGGAACTGGAAAAGAAATTAACGATAAACTGGATCATCTTGAATCGGTAGGTGTGAACAACGTCGCTCTTTCAGTTGTAGACTCAAAATCTGCTCACGAACTGATAAGGGATTTTGGAGAAAAAGTTATTTTGGAAAGAGGCACTCCTTCAACATAAGGCTGCGAAAACTATATCCACCCTGCTGTATCGGAACATTATCGCAAACCGATGCTGGATAATTTGCAAATGCGACAACAATTTGGAATAGATGTTGATGAAGTGGATTTCAAATTCGTACGGGATCTGGGTCTTAATGCATATCCTGAAGAAGGAGAGGCATGTGCATGGGAATCTTTATCTGGATTGGCTGACCCATTCAGTGTCACATGTTGTTATGCTAATTGTTATAGAGATACAGATAATTAAATCGGTTGTTCTTGCCGCCTATCATGATTATAGTCATAGACACTAATATATGGAGAAATATGAATGCCTAAGATGACCGGTAGACCAGCGGTTGATGCGCAGTTGATTTTGAACAACGTGAGAGAGATATCTGCTGATTTCGCATCTCAACGCCCTGAAAGACAAAGGCGCCGAGAATTATTGAAAGAAGACTTCGATAGACTCAGGGAATCCGGTTACCCATTGGTGGCTGTACCCACTGAGTATGGAGGAATTTGGGAGGGAGACAGGACCGGAACACGAACGGTCTGCGAAATTCTCAAAACCCTTGCACACGGCGATTCGTCGGTAGCTCTCGTGTGTGCGATGCATCCTGCCGTGATTGGGTCTGCTGGTTGGTCAACGATATCAGCGGTTCCAGAACCTTATGGTAAAGCATGGGAAGAACAACGTAATTGGGCTTTCCAAACAGTACACGACGGACATTTTTGGGGAACAATCATGTCTGAACCTGGTAGTGGAGGAGATAACACCCAATCCAACTCTGGTGCCAAACTCGGGGATGACGGTGTTCGATATCTCATTAGCGGCCAGAAACACTTTGGGAGCGGTTCAGGGATGACTTCCTATATGGTGACCCATGCTGTCCCAGAGGGTGAAATCTCCCCAGACACATTCATATTGGATATGCGCGATGTGGATTGGGACGGCTCTGCCGGCGTTGAACTTGTTGCCCCATGGGACGGGCACGGTATGACGGCTACGCAAAGCCATGGACTGGTTTTCGATAATTTTCCTGCTACAAGACTGGCATTTCCTGGAAACGAGCGACGCAGAATTATCGCTGATATGGACCGACCACAAGGAGCCTTCTTCGTGGCGGTGATCACTGGTATCGTTGAAACAGCTGTAACAACTGCACGCCAACAACTGGAGTCGAAGCGGGGTCGTATGCGCTCCTATGAACAGGTTGAGTGGACGAAGGTGGAAATCGACGCATGGCTAGTACGACAGTCTTATGAGGGTATGCTTCGTGAAGTGGAAATAGGAAGCTCCACCTCTCGGAACGTTCTGTTGGCAAAGGAGGCAGTGGCAGCACTTGCAGAATCAGTCCTGTCGCGGATCAGCAAGGTTATCGGGGGTGGGGCTTACTCCAGAAATGCTCCTTATGGTTTTTGGCTCGAGGATGTACGGGCGTTGGGTTTTTTGCGCCCTCCATGGGCTCTAGCATATGAACGAGTTTTTGAAGGTTCATGGAATTCATAAAATACCAGAAACGACATCTCCTATTTAATCAAAGAAATATGTGAACTGCTCCTCCGTGGCAGCCTTGGGTTGAGGTGATTTAAACCCTGTCATATACTCCCGCAGTAGCTCTAATATTCATATTAAGAATGTCGCTAAAGGAAAAGAACCATGAAGCTCGGATACTTCACTATGCCTCTTCATCCTCCAGGGTCTAACATCACGCAAACTATGGATGATGATCTTGACCAATTGGTATTCCTCGACAGGCTTGGTTATTCCGAAGCGTGGATTGGTGAACATTTCACGGCCCAGTGGGAAAACATACCTGCACCTGACCTTTTTATCGCAAAGGCTATTGCTATGACGGAAAACATTGTTTTGGGCACAGGGGTCACTTGTATGCCCAATCACAACCCCTTCATGATTGCACATAGAATAGCCCTACTTGATCATCTCGCCCATGGCAGATTCCAGTGGGGGATAGGATCTGGAGGATTTCCTGGAGATTTTGAAGTGTTTGGGTTTGATCCTTCCGAAGGTACTCATAGGAACATGTCAAAGGAAGCTGTCGAACTGATATTGCAGCTTTGGGAAGATCCAAAACCTGGAAGATACAAAAGCGACTATTGGGATTTCACAATACCTGAACCTGATGATGAAATAGGGCTTAAATTTCACCTGTCGCCCTACCAGAAACCCCACCCACCTATTGGGGTAGCAGGTGTTTCTCCTAAATCCGAAACCCTCACAATGGCAGGTGAGAGGGGTTGGATTCCAATGAGTATAAACCTTGTCCCTGGTAATACTTTGGCGGGGCACTGGGATGCTGTTGAATCAGGCGCTACAAAAACTAAGAACACAGCTAACCGATCTAATTGGAGGATAGCCAGAGAGGTATTTGTGTCTGAAAATGGGAAAACTGCAAGAGAAGAAGCTTTGAATGGCATCCTTAGAAGGGATTTTGATGATTATTTTCACAAATTAATGTCCAAACTAGGAATGCTCGGTTTGTACAAACGAGACCAAGACATGCCCGACGAGGATGTGACCCTGGAATATGTCATGGAAAATGTTTGGATCGTTGGAGACCCAGATGAAGTTGCCGCAAAAATTCGGACCTTATACGAAGAGGTGGGAGGATTCGGAGTATTGTTGGCAATGGGTCACGAGTGGTCTCCTTTGGATAAATGGCAAACTTCGATGGAATTGCTGGCTAATGAAGTTATGCCGAAGCTGGAGGATCTCAAATATTAGGACTTTGCCTCAAGAATTCCTTGGTTATAATTGGTGAATTAGTTTTCAGCCTGTCTCGTAAAGCTAGTCTTTGGATTATTTATGGTTTTCTTAATGTCTCCTAGTAAGATGGAGAGAATAAATTTTCCAGGTATGAGTGAAAACGAATGAAAGGCACAATAAGAAAAGATCATTTCAGTATGACGATTCCTACATTCATTTTTTGTCTTGTATGTGTCTTGATAATGGGATGCGGATCGAAAAACACATCTACTGGGGTTGCCCAACTGGACCACGATAGCCAGGGAATCACTGCTGATAATAGCCCATCAAATATCGCTCAACCCTTGGGTTCCGATGACTCTTTATCCAATTCGCCCTCCTCGGCTGAAAATATTTCAGAACAAACCGATGAGGAAATTGCTACTTCCTTTGCAGAATGTTTACGAACAGAAGGGATGAATGTACCGGATCCTGAGCTTAATGCAGATGGAACTGTAAACATGACGGCTTTTCGCCAAGGTTTGACTAATGACCCTAACTTTAATTTTCAAAACCCAAGCACTCGGCAATCGATGCAGAAGTGTGTTCCTCTTCTCCAAAATGCAAGCTTTGCGGGACAAGGCTCCCAAGAGGATGAAATCGAATTACAGGACAACCTTTTGGAAATTGCTCAATGCCTTAGAGATGCGGGTATCGATGCCAAAGACCCAGACTTTTCAGGGGGTCGGCGACAGATATTTCAGTCAATGCTGGAAGGCCTTAGCCTGGATCGAGAGTCTCTCCAAGAAGCCATGGCTCAGTGTTCTGAGACCGTCTTTGGGAACGACAGTCCCAGGGGCCCTGTAAGGCCACGAGGAAGATAGAACTGCAGGCAACCTGCTGTTGTGAACACTGAACCAGACGTGATTTTGATTTGAACTGTGTTATCTAAATCGACCTGATAAAGGGATTAACCTAGTAAAGGAAATGATGAAAAACTGGAAAATTGGCTTGACTGTAACCGGCGGGATTCTTGTAATTGCCGTTGCGGCCGGAGCCTTTATAAATAGGGATGCATATTTCAGTGAAAGTGACCAAGCACAAGTGATAAACTCGGCCTTTACTACCGTATTTCTTGAGCAAAAAGACCTGAAAACTTACGAAAGTTTTAGCGGAACACTCAAATATGAGGACGACGTTCGTATAATCACTGCAGGTGAAGGAGTACTGACCTATCTCGCACCTGAGGGGCAAGAGTTAATACGGGGAGCAGAAATTTACAGAATATATCAATCCCCAGAGGAATCCGAATTACTGGCAGCGGATCAACAAATAACTTCTGCGGATGCGAATGTTGCCCAGGCCGAGCTGTCTCTTGAAAACCTTAATTCACCGGCTACTGCTGCTCAAATTGCTTCTGCGGATGCGAA
>JAPYSB010000014.1:7801-48863 GCA_029936675.1 Dehalococcoidia bacterium
ATTGCTTCTGCGGATGCGAATGTTGCCCAGGCCGAGCTGTCCCTTGAAAACCTTAATTCACCGGCTACTGCTGCCCAGATTACCTCTGCGGATGCGAGTATTACTCAAGCAGAATCAAACTTGGCTCAAGGAAAAAACACCCTAATATCAACAGATGCGGCTCGACTGATTGCTCGACAATCCCTTTGCACTGCTGACAATCAAGATGAGGCATCATGGCTATGCCCAGACAACCTGAGAGGTGAACTTTTTCCAGATAATTTAATAGCATCTACGATCGACATGATATCGAACAATGTTTTGTCTGCGGAGGCTAACAATTTACTAAATACTCAGAAGAATTATGAAGCCGCACTTGAATCTCAAAAGACTTTTGAGATAAATCTAGAACAGGCTTTGAATAACAGATTGGCATTGGACGAACCACCGACTGAAGCTGAACTTCTTCAGGCAACTCGTTCTCTGCAGTCTTCGAAAGAACAGAGATTAGCATTGGACGAACCACCGACTGAAGCTGAGCTTCTTCAGGCAGCTCGCTCTCTGCAATCTTCAAAAGAACAGAGATTGGCATTGGACGAACCACCGACTGAAGCTGAACTTCTTCAGGCAACTCGCTCTCTGCAATCTTCAAAAGAACAGAGATTAGCATTGGACGAACCACCGACTGAAGCTGAACTTCTTCAGGCAACCCGATCACTGAGTTCCGCAACTTCTAGTTTGAATATAGCAATACAGAATAGAAAAGATCTTGTAGAAGGGTATTCAGCTTCTCTGCTTATGTTTGGAGATCTTTCGGTATGGCGAGACATGAAAGAAGGTATCGGGCCCGGCGAAGACATAAATCAATTAAAACTCAATTTAATTGCTCTAGGGTATGGGACTAATAAGACACTCGAGGTGGATTCGACATTTGATCCAAACACCACAGCGGCAATCATGAAACTCCAGTCAGACTTAAATCTTATATCGTCGGGAGAAATAGGTTTTGGCGAGATAATATTCGTCTCTGGAACATCCATGGTGAATTCCTCTTCTACTTTGCAAAACATCGGTGAAAAAATAAATACTGGCGTTGAACTGTTTTCTTTAACTCCCATTGAAAAAATATCCACCCAAATCGGCTCTGATGGTGCGATAAACATTACCAGTAAATCTTTACAAAAAGTTGAAATCCAAGTGGACGTAGCTGACCAAAATTTGGTCGTTAAAGGATCAGAAGTAGAAATTGAACTGCCTGATGAATCCACTATTGTGGGGCTAGTACATGAAGTCGGTAGTTTTGCCGTTGTTCCACAGGATGGAGACCCTTTCCTGGACGTTTCGATTGCAGTGGAAGGTAGTACAGAATATTTTAAATGGACCGGTGCAGTAGTAACTGTAAATGCAACGAAGGAATTGGCTAAAGGAGTACTGGCTTCACCAGTGAACGGTTTGTTGGCTCTATTATCAGGGGGTTACGCTCTTGAAATTGTAACCAAGACCGGAACGGCGCTCGTACCTGTAGAAACAGGAATATATGCTGATGGATGGGTTGAAGTCAATGGATCTGGATTACAGCCTGGAACAGAAATAATAGTGCCTAACCAATAAGTGGTAGTTCATATAATGAATCTGGAAAATAGATCACCACAATTTGCACTAGAGTTAAAAGAAATAAGTAAAGTCTACCCCGGGCCTCCCGTTGTTCAAGCCCTATCGGACGTATCAATGTCTGTTACTCATGGCGAGTTGCTGGGCATAATTGGATCATCTGGAAGCGGTAAAACTACGCTTTTACATATAATGGGGACCCTTTCGATTCCGAGTAGTGGTTCGATGTTCATAGATGGTCGCAATGTTGTCGGTATGTCTGACAAACAATTATCCGGAGTTAGATCTCAGCAAATAGGGTTTGTATTTCAGGAATTTTTCCTGTTACCTGGGTTTTCAGCTTTGGAAAATGTCGCCAATGGACTGTTGTATTCCGGAATACCCTCTGATGAAAGGATGGAACGGGCTTTTGAAATGTTGGGAAGAGTCGGCCTTGGACATCGCGGTAATCATTTGCCCAACGAATTGTCCGGAGGGGAACAGCAGCGTGTGGCGGTGGCTAGAGCACTGGTGCATAACCCATCATTCGTTTTGGCAGATGAACCGACTGGTAACCTAGACTCTGAGAATACAGCATCGCTGATGGAGTTGTTTAGTACTTTGAATGAAGAAGGAACCACTGTAATTTTAATTACCCATGATTTAGAAGTGGCAAAATCAGCGCAACGAAAAATCACACTTCGTGATGGGCGCGTCGATTCTGATTTGAGTCGCTGATTTAATCCTATGAATGATTCTACTGGCAACAAATTTACTGACCTACATAGCAAAATGGGGCTGAGGGATACCTTTAGTGTCGGAAGTTCTGGGCTTAGGACACGGAGAGTTAGAGCGGCTTTGTCGGTAGTAGGCATCACGATTGGGATCGCTGCCTTAGTTGGTATTTTGGGGTTATCGCAATCAGGAAGCGCAGATTTATTGAAAGATCTTGATGCCTTAGGTACCAACCTCCTAACGGTGCAAGCTGGTGACGGCTTTAGGTCCCAACAAGCCAGTTTATCGTCAGACGCGACCGCTATGATTGACCGCATAGGCCCTGTCTATGAGGTTTCTGCAACGACGAAAATTGCAGGGGGGGTTTTCTTAAATGATTTGATTCAAGACGGGAGAACAAAAGGAATTACAATAGTTGCGGCTGATCTCAACTTGCTTCGTGCCCAAAGAGGTTCACTGAAATCTGGGAAATTCCTAGACGAAATGACATCTCAGTTTCCTTTTGTTGTTCTAGGTTCGGTTGCTGCTGAAAGGCTTGGAATAAGAAATACGTCCGGAAAACAAAAAATCTGGCTAAAGAAAAAATGGTTTATGGTGATCGGCATTATGGAACCCCTGCCCCTTGCAGCGGATTTAGATAGATCAGCGATCGTAGGCTACCCTGCTGCCGGTAAATTTTTGGAATTTGAAGAGCCTCCAGAAATTATCTACGTTCGCGCTTACCCCGAACACATCCATGACGTACGCTCTGTTATGCCTGCGACAGTAAATCCTGAAAACCCTGAAGAAGTTCAGGTTGGCCGTGCTTCCGATGTTTTAGAAGCAAGGATTGCAGCTTCAGATACTTTTTTGAACCTTTTCGTTGGGCTCGGAGCCGTAGCACTTTTGGTAGGCACCATTGGTATTGCAAACGTCATGGTGATAGCAGTGATTGAACGCCGTAATGAAATAGGATTACGCCGAGCTTTAGGCGCGACAAAATTTCATATAGCGAGCCAATTCTTAACAGAATCATTACTGTTGTCAGTTTTAGGCGGGATTACAGGAGTAGTTGTGGGTATCTCAGTTACCGCAATTTATGCGATTTCTCGAGATTGGTCCATTGTTATTCCAGTTTATGTTATCGCAGGAGGAATATTGTCCTCTATTTTAATCGGCGGCATTGCAGGATTTTACCCTGCGATGCGTGCGGCAAACATGTCTCCTACAGAAGCTTTACGGACCAAATGAAAAATTACCTTACTACCCCTTCTCGGAAACCACTTTTCGAGTTTCTTTCAAATCAGCCGGCAAATTGACGTCCATTTTCCCTTCATATACCGATAGAAATCGTTCAATTTTCTAAGCAATATTTTCTAAAGATCCTAATGAAGCACCCTAATACCGATATTGAGCTGAGCTTAAGATGTCAAACCACTTATGATCAATACACCCCGTAGCCATTTAACACTCATGTGTTGATACCGTTAAATAAATTCACTACCATGATAATTGTTGAAAAATTGTACAAGTTTATGATTAATGAACTGGAATAGAGGGTTTCTATGTCCGAACCGCAAACTTTAATGAGAAAAGGTGCCCTTGAAGGGGTGAGAGTTATTGATTTTTCTTGGATTGTTGCAGGTCCCCAATGCACCAGGATACTTGGAGATTTTGGGGCAGACGTCATAAAGATAGAAAATGACGCCAATATGGATTACATTCGTGCCAGTAGGCCGGTCGGAGGCTCGAGTTCACCTAACCGCAGTCCATTGTTTACCACACTCAACCGCAATAAAAGAAGCCTTACCCTCAACGTTATGCATCCGAGAGGTATGGAATTATTAAAAGACCTCATAAAAAAATCGGATGTTATCGTAGAAAATTTCAGCTCTCGGGTATTGGAGAAATGGGGGTTGGGATATGAGGAACAAAAGAAGATTAATCCTAAAATTATTTACTGTAGCATGTCCGGGTTCGGGCATACTGGCAGGGATCGTGATTTCGTTACCTGGGGACCAACTGCTCAGGCTCTCTCAGGATTGACTTTCATGTCTGGCTTGCCAGGAGAAGAATCGGCTGGGTGGGGCTTCTCCTATATGGATCACACAGGAGGATTTTACGGAACCATCGCGATCATGATGGCATTAATTCACCGAAATAAAACAGGTGAAGGCCAGCACATTGATCTTTCCCAAGTTGAGACTGGCATAGCTCTTACAGGCACCTCAGTGCTCGATTACACCGTTAATAGCCGCCCATTTCGCAGAGATGAAATGCCTCCGGGTAACAGGGCTCCTGATCGGCAAATAGCCCCTCATAATAGCTACCCTTGTAAAGGTGATGATCGATGGTGTGTTATCGCAGTAACGAATGAAGATGAATGGGATAGCTTGGTTGATGCTGTTGGAAATCCAAGCTGGGCAGGCGAAGATCGGTTTGCATCCATGGAGTCAAGATTTGCCAATCAAGAGCCTCTAGATGCGTTTATAGCCGAATGGACTATAAACCATTCCCCACATGAAGTGTTCGACATCTTGCAGGGTGCCGGGGTGCCGGCGGGAGCTGTCCAGACTCCTGTGGAAAGAGCAGAAAAAGACCCTCAATTGAAACACAGAGACTTCATAGCTGAAATCCCACATGAAGAGCTCGGCAAAGCGAGAGTAGAGTCAATTCCAATGCGAATGTCAGAAACTCCATGGAAGCTTGAGAGACCTTCCCCTCTACTTGGTGAACACTCTGCCGAGATATACACAGAGCTATTGGATGTAACCCCAGAGGAATTGGCCACACTGTATGAGGAAGGGATCGCATGATTAGTCAAACACAACAAACCCCTCCTGAGCGAACTGGTGGTGCTCTCGAGGACATAACTGTCATTGAATTGTGTGGTGCTCGGGGGCATTTTATGGCGAAACTAATGGGTGATATGGGGGCAAGAGTTATAAAAATAGAACCTTTGGGTGGAGCTCCTGAACGACAGATAGGCCCATTTATGGATGATGACCCTCATCCTGATCGTAGTTTATTTTTCTGGGCCCATAACACTTCAAAAGAAAGTCTGGAACTAAATATAGAAACGTCTGAAGGCCAGAAAATCATCAAGAGACTTGCAGCTACTGCTGATGTAATATTGGAAGATTTTGAACCGGGATACCTACCATCTTTGGGATTAGGGTACAAAAATTTGTCTGCGGAAAATGAAAAGTTGGTTATGACTTCCTTGACAGCCTTTGGCCAGGATGGCCCCTACCGAGACTATAAGTCGACTGATATTGTGGCGTTGGCTATGGGAGGTATTATGCACTCCTGTGGCTACGATGACTTGCCAGGTAGCCCGCCAATCAGACCCAGTGGGGATCATGGTAATAAAATTGCCTCACACTACGGTTTGATGGGAACTCTTGCAGCAATATTCAACAGGCATTTTTCTGGAAGAGGTCAATATATAGACGCATCTGCTCATGAAGCGTGTAATTCTACAACTGAGCACGCTCTTCCGACCTACCTTTATGAAGGGGAAAATGTTTTTAGACAGACAGGTAGGCATCACTCAACCACACCTACCCCTAAAACCTTGTGCAAGACATCTGACGGAAAATATGTGATTGTGTTTCAGCTTTTTAATAACTTACATTCCTGGTTATCGCTCGTAAAGTGGATGGCAGATGTTGGTATGGCTGAAGATTTACAAGAGGAAAGGTATAAAGATATGGCGAGAGGGGGAAGCAGGGGTATGCGTGCAGCTACAGATACTACTGATTCCGACCACGCTTTTGAGGTGGTTCGAAGATTCATCGCTTCCCAAACCTCTGAAGATATTTACAGGGGTGCACAAAATTTGAAATTTCCATGGGGTCAGGTACGGTCACCAGAAGAAAATTTGAACGATCCTCATTTTGCTGAAGACCGCCAAATGTTTGCCAACATTCCGCATTCAGAGATGGGAGAAGGGGTCAGTTTCAAATATGTAGGTAGACCATACCGATTCACCGAATCACCATGGGATGCCTTTAGGCCACCTCTTGTCGGGGAACATACAAAATCAATTCTTTCAGTTGATCTTGAATATTCTGAGCAAGATTTAAAAACGCTTGAAGTAAACGGAATTATTTCCTCTAATCAAAATTAGAGAATCAATAGATTTGACTTAAACCCAAAATTTGATCGGCATGGTTGCATGTTATTTGATGGTGTTAATATGTCGCCAAAGGGAAAGTGAAAAGGAGATATTTAGTGAAACAAGGGGTAATTCCGGATCAGTTTACCGCACCATTTTGGTCGGCGGCAAACGAATCCAAACTAGTTATTCAAAATTGTTCGAAATGTGACCGTCTTCAGCATCCCCCTGCGCAAGAATGCGGGCAATGTAAGTCAGGAACCAATCTCGAATGGAAAGAGATGAGTGGTAAAGGTCGTATATATAACTATGGCGTAGTACACGACTGCCCGATACGTCTTCTACAAGACGATCAGCCTTTTAATGTGGCAGTGGTCATGCTGGATGATGATCCAGGGATTCAGATGTACTCTCATCTGCCAGGTACTCCTGCGGATGAGGTGCCTGTAGGGGCTGAAGTGAGGGTGGTGTTTGAAGAGACCGCAAATGGTCAGAAAGTACCAGAATGGAAGGTAGTTACATAAGGTTTATGGTTTTAGGCATCTATCGCCTAATAAAAAAGGATAGTTAACATGACAACAAGATACGCTCCACCTTCAATGTATCGAAGCCGTGAAGGTGTGGGAGTCTGGGAACACAGAGGTAAGGTGGCTGCTGTGGGGGTTGGCCATTCGCCGACGGAACGAAGATGGGACGAAAGGCCGGAGACATCTGTAGGCGCATGGAGCATTATGGCCTTGAGAAATGCCATAGCGGATGCCGGAATTACACCTGATCAAGTCGACGGCCTCGTTATTGTTCCTGAGACCACGACAGGAGCTTTTTGGCCAGAAGACAAAGCGTTGCCCCAAGATGTCATTGAGGCATTTGTTCAGACCAACGATCCGCTAGACGGGATAGCCAAATTAAGTGTCGATTGGCTGTTAAAAAATATGCCTGAGTTGACTAATATAAATTACTCACTTTATGCTCCTGTGTGTATGTCAAATGCATTAAATGTTGCAGCCCAAGTTGTCGGTGATGGGCTAGCCCACACGGTTCTTGTATTGAAGGCCTGGCACAACCTTCAAGGTCGTTATTATCAAGGGGGACAAAATGCCCAGGACGCCATAGGCGGTACAAGTGCTATGCGTAGTCTTTGGGGGGCTCCAGCATGCTATGGAACCGCGTTGCAGTTTGCTGAATACTGCCATAAATATAACAAAAACCATGACATGATGACTCCATTTATCATTAATTCTCGACGTAATGGGTTAATGTTTCCTGAAGGGTACTGGGCTCAACACCGGCCTGAAGAACTGACGGATGAAGACTACCAACTTGCAAGGTGGATTGCTAAGCCTGCCAACCTTTTTGACAATGACATACCAATTATGTGTGCTGCGTCTTATCTGTTTACTACAGCAGAGAGGGCGAAGGACATGAAACAAAAACCCGTTTACATACTCAATCATGCTGATAGCGACGCTGTTCCACGCGGTTTGACGCCTACCTTGGATGAAGTGGAGGCTGAGTGTGCACTTACCGGAAGGAAGATATATGAAGGTGCAGGAATAACTGCGGCAGATTTATCTTTCGAAAATATGTACGATGGATTTACCCAGTTCCATCAATTTCATATTGAAGGGCTTGGATATCGGGGCATTGGGTTTGGAGATGCCTTAGATTTCTATCAGACCGATATCAGTATTGAGGGGTCGAACCCGGTCTCACCCAGTGGAGGAAACATAGGTAGCGGAAGGAGC
Organism: Dehalococcoidia bacterium; assembly: GCA_029936675.1. Lineage (GTDB taxonomy): Bacteria > Chloroflexota > Dehalococcoidia > Lucifugimonadales > UBA826 > UBA11996. The sequence continues at coordinate 15,950 of JAPYSB010000014.1, forward strand.
AGGTTTTGGATGCATACGGATTCAATCCAGCAACTTCAAGGTCGAGCGGGAGGCCGGCAAATCACAGGTGTCGACGCTGAGATTGGTGTATCAGGAGGGCCGATGCCTTTGGGTGGGAATTACACGGTGTGGAGTGCTACGCCGGACTAGATTAAATTTTGTTGTTATTTGAATTTGAGTGAATAATTAATTTGTCGATACTAATTAGCTTTGATATAGACGGTACCTTGGAAATAGGAGACCCCCCTGGCGCAGTGACGTTGGAGATGGTAAAGACTGCTCGAGCCAAAGGGATACTCACAGGAAGTTGCTCTGATCGACCCATGAGTGCCCAGCGGGCGATCTGGAAGAAGTATGGCATCGAATATGATTTCGTATGTTACAAACATCTGTTGCCAGATCTAAAAAAGCAATTTGATGCAGAGAGCTACTACCATGTGGGGGATAGGGATGATCTAGATCGAAAGTATGCGATGCGGGCCGGGTTCGGCTTTTTCTGGCCCGATGAGGCTGCCAAAAACCCTTTGCTCCTTTAAGATGGATTCTGATTTGGCCGACTTAGAAGATCACTTATTCACTCAATAAAATAATTAACACGGAGATCCTCATGGCTGACTTAACTACACCACTAAGAGATGGGGAAACTACTGAGACTGAGGATCTAACTGACGGTTTTAACCTCGTCATTGACGCTCTCAAACTCAATGAAATCAACACCATTTACAATGTTCCTGGGATTCCTGTCACAGATCTCGGGCGTATGATGCAAGCCTCGGGTATGAGGATACTGTCATTTCGACATGAACAAAATGCAGGATACGCCGCAGCTGCATCGGGATTTCTTACAAAAAAACCTGGAATTTGTTTAACCGTGTCAGCTCCCGGGTTTTTAAACGGTTTGACAGCTCTAGCTCACGCCACAACAAACTGCTTTCCCATGATCTTGATTAGCGGCTCTTCTGAGAGGGAAATAGTTGATCTTCAGCAGGGTGACTATGAGGAAATGGATCAACTGGCTGTCGCAAAGCCGCTCTGCAAGGCTGCTTACAGGGTGCTTAATGCAGAAGATATTGGCATTGGTATCGCTCGTGCTATACGGGCTGCTGTTTCGGGACGACCAGGCGGTGTTTATCTTGATCTACCAGGTAAGCTTTTCACTCAGGTTATAGATGCCGATAAAGGTGCTAAGTCACTAGTGAAAGTAGTCGATGCGGCTCCAAGTCAGCTTCCTTCAAATGAGTCAGTTGATAGAGCTTTAGGTTTGCTCAGAACAGCGGCACGTCCTCTCATTATTCTAGGTAAAGGGGCAGCCTATGCACAGGCGGATGAAGATATTCGGGATTTGGTAGAGAAAAGTGGTATTCCATATCTACCGATGAGTATGGCCAAAGGACTTTTGCCTGATACCCACTCACAGTCTGCGTCGGCTGCACGATCATTGGTCCTAAAAGAATCCGATGTAGTAATGGTGGTAGGTGCTCGGATAAATTGGCTTTTGTCTCACGGTAAAGGTAGAACTTGGGGTGATCACCCCAAGAAATTTATCCAGGTTGATATAGAACCTAAAGAAATGGACAGCAATGTTGAGATTGCAGCTCCGGTGGTTGGTGACATAGGGTCATGTGTTAAATCGTTGCTCGATGGTTTGGGGGAAGACTGGCCTATGCCTTCGTCAGAATGGACAGATGAAATTAGATCCAAAGTTGAAACCAATGTTGCGCGAATGGCATCACGATTGGAAAACAACAGCGAGCCAATGGATTTTCACGGAGCCCTAGGTGCCTTGAGAACAATTATCAAAGAGAGGCCCGACGCAATTCTTATAAATGAGGGTGCCAACACCCTTGATTTCGCCAGAACAATAATTGACATGTATAAACCTAGAAAGCGAATCGATGTAGGTACTTGGGGTGTCATGGGAATTGGAATGGGATCTGCAATTGCGGCAGCAGTAGAAACAGGCCAGCCTGTTCTCGCGATCGAAGGAGATAGCGCCTTCGGGTTTTCTGGTATGGAAATTGAAACAATTTGCCGGTATGACCTGCCGGTTTGCGTGGTAGTTTTCAATAATAGTGGCATCTACCGTGGGATGGACACCAACCCGACTGGCGGTGCAGACGCTGCGACCACAGTATTTGTCAAAAATTCAAGGTACGACAAAATGATAGAGGCTTTTGGAGGAGTTGGGGTGAGCGTGAAATCGCCGGAAGAATTAAGCCATGCAGTGAACGAGGCAATGGATTCTGGTAAACCAACCTTAATTAATGCTGTTATAGATAGCAGCGCAGGAACAGAAAGTGGCCGGATCGGTAACTTAAATCCGAAAAGTGCTGTTGTAAGCAGGAAAAAATAGCTTGATCAACCAATGTTACAGGCGTAACTCTACTAAGCCATTTCCTCAAAATAACTTTGCACTAAATAGATTATCAACTAAGGCCAAATCGAAGCTTCCAACTTAATACAAACGATGTTGAGAAAATAGAGTAATTCCGCCTACTGAAAATGATTTATGAAGTGGACATCGTAGATAAGTCACGTTATTGGGATTTGAAGCCTAAGGCCTTTGCAACTGCACTGTGTACTATTTTGCCGCCCTCCACATTAATTCCTAAGGCTAGAGCATCGTTAGATGCCAACGCCGCCTGAATGCCTTTCTCAGCCATCAAGGTTATGTAAGGTAAAGTGGCGTTAACAAGAGACTCAGTAGCAGTTCTAGGAACAGCACCCGGCATATTGCGAACACAGTAATGAAGCACACCTTCATCTAGATAAATAGGATCACTGAGTGTGGTCTCACGACTAGTTTCTATACACCCGCCTTGGTCAATACATGCATCGACTATCACAGATCCTTTCTGCATTGAGCGGACCATGGATCTGGTTACAAGCTTGGGAACTGATCCACCAGCATCTCGAACCGCACCAATCACAACGTCCGCCGACTCCACTGAAGTTGCTAATTTCTGTTTCGATGCTTTACCTACTTCTAATTCACTGTGATTGTCTAGACCTTGTTTAAGTTCTTCTAGACGTTTTGCACCGCGGCTTAGGACCGTGACTTTGGCACCCATATTTAACGCCAATTCGGCAGCATGAAATCCCGCTACCCCAGCACCAATTATTATGACTTTTACAGGATCTGCTCCGGAGACACGGCTCAATAGTTTTCCTGCACCACCTTGAGGGCTTTTTAGATAATGTGTTGCCACATCTACCGCTAATCGACCAGTTAATGCACTCATGGGTCTAAGTATTGGTAAGGTGCCGTCATTCAGTTCTATTGTTTCATAGGCAATGGCAGTAACTTTACTTTCCATTAGTGCCTGTGCAAGCTTAGGGTTAATTCCTAAAGATAGGAAGGAAAAAGTTGTGAGGCCAGGGCGTAGAAGATCACATTCATACAACTGAAATTCTTTTACCTTTACTATAAGATCAGAAGATGAAAACAAAGCTTCTGCGGTTTTCACCAACTCAGCACCCATTTGACTATAACTGTCATCTGAAATACCGCTACCAACTCCAGCGTTTTGTTGTATGAGTACCCGATGTCCACCTTTTATGAGCGTGTCTACCCCATCAGGTGTTATTCCAACCCTTAGCTCCTGGTCTTTCGTTTCTTTGGGTAAACCTATAATCATAAATTGATATTGTCTGAGATGGATTTGACCCAGTATATATTGACTGATTTAATACCTAAAGTAGTACTTTGTAGTGATGTTTTTATATAGGAGTTAATTATGTCTAATATGCCAGCCGCACAGGTTGTCCTGATCAGTGGGAATTCCCTCGCTTTTTACGAATGGGGTCAGCAAGGTGATCCAGTGTTAATTTGTCTCCACAGCCATACAAACTCTGCGGCATCTTGGAGAGAATTTGCGGAGTTCGCTTCTTCAAAATATCACGTCTTTGCGCTTGATCAACGTGGCCATGGGAATAGCGGGTGGGCAAAGGATGGCTATGCCCGAGATCGATTTGTAGAAGACCTAACAGAATTCGTCAAAATAAAGAGTTTTGAAAGTATCACACTTATAGGTTGTTCCATGGGTGGATGGCACTCGATTTTATACGCGGTGAATAACCCAGGTATTGTTGAGCGGATCGCCATGGTAGATATAGCCCCTGAGCCTTCACAGGAAAGACTTCAGGCTCCTGCTGCTGCTCCCGCTCCTATGGTATTTCAAACACTCGAAGATGGTTATCAATGGCTCAGATCTGGGAATGCCCTGGCCACAGATATTCGCCTACATGAAGAAGCGAAATCCCGGTTAAAGCAAACAGACTCTGGTGTTTGGACTTGGAAAGCAGATTTAAATGGTTTTGATAGCCCACTTCCTGATATGACCAGCACAGAATTAATTAATAGGTATTGGTCCGCTATAGAGACCATACAATGCCCGATATTTGAAATTAGAGGGGAAGAAAGCGGTCTTGTGAGTGACGATACGATCGACAAGATGAAAAGGCTTGGTAAAGACGTTTCTTCTGTTGATGTCGCGAATGCAGGGCATGTGGTCATGGTGGACCAGCCCGAAGCCTTTATAGAGGCCACCAGAGGGTTTGTCGGCCTTTGATTTAGAGGTTTTGGAAACCAAAAGTTTATCTATGAACCAGTGAACCATCTGGAGAATGACACAATGTGACTGGAGTCACCTTTTAGTTGAGTAGAAGAATCTTCCATGGATTTGACTAGATCTTTTCTTCCTGTAATTAGCAGTGCAAATTCGCTAGGAGAGGTATGTATTTCCGCATCTGCGTCAAACGAATTGATCGCACATTGATCTATATCCAAATTACCTTTGGAGCTGGCTATTCGCACGCCGTGGGAACCACCAAAATTCACCGCTAATGTCTGTGAAGGGCTTTCAGGAGAGTCCGGAGTTTTGAACCATCGATTGATCAGCTCATTACAAAAATACTGAGGTAACAATGGAGCTAAATTTTCGTCAATAATGTATTTTTCATCAACTGCGTTTAATGCGTCCCAAGCGTGTATTGAGGATTCAAATAGCGTCCATAAAAGCATTCCGTAAATCGATACCCAATTTACGGGATGATAGGCTTTCAGATCCCAGTGATGCTCTTCACATGAATTGAATCCATCCAGTAGCTCCTTAAATCTGAGACCGAATTCCACGACCAGTTCATTATTTGATTTGAAATTCCCGCTAGTCTCCTTGGCTCGTTGCGATAGCCGACTAGCAACTGATTTTCCATCTAGTGTTCCAGGCTCACTGTAGGAAATTTTAGGATTGTTCCTGATATCTTCTGTATTTTTTGCAGTTTCAATAATTTGGAGATAAGTTGCAAGCACCGTTGTAAGGTGTGACATGACATCTTTTACGGTCCAGTCACTACATCGACTTTGGGCTGACCAATCTTTTTCAGATAAGGTTCTAATCCTGTCTATTAAGTTTGGCGAAAATCTATTTAATTGTTCCAATATTTGGGAACGCTTTTCATTCATGATATATAACCCCTAGACAACTAAGTCCCTATGCTGTTGGCAGCGTCCATGTACGCCGCCTATTTGCCTTCCTTGGTATATTCGGTAAGAGTTCCATTATAACGACCTATGGTAATTATGATGTTCCTCATGTGAGCCTCCTTCAGACAGTAATTTATATTTCGGGATGCCTATTTAGCAGCTAGATTGAGACTAACAACAAATATCAGCAATACCCGGAAGGCACACTCTAAAAAACTATTATTGGTTAACATTATTTATTCTAATTTTTGCAGACCAGGGAAACATATTGCTTACATGAACACACTAAAGATAGTATTTCCGAATAAGGGCTAGTTCAGTTTATATGCTGACAATCAGGGTTTCTTTTACTATTAAAAGGTTTTGGAAGCTATATAACTTAGTAAATTTTGTCGAGGTGAGAATTGTCTAAACGTATCAAAATAGAGGCCAAAATAATCGTTGCGTACCAGGATGGCGAACATAGGATTCTTCAAAATGGCTGCATTGTAGTGGATGGAAGTCAGATAACTTTTGTCGGGAAAACTTTTGATGAACCCGTGGATGAAGTTATCAATGCTGGAGATCGGATTGTTACTCCTGGTTTTATAAATACCCATTGCCATATGGCCGGATCACCTTTGGATAAATCCTTTATTGAAGACATTGGGAGCCGCCAATTTTATCTGTCGGGATTGCCTGTCATGCTAAGGGCTCGAGGGGGCGCCATGAGAGATGAGGACAAGGAGGCTTGTGTTGACTACTCGATTGTTGAACTTATCCGGACGGGCACCACCACCATCATGGAACAGGGCGGTATGGGAGATTATGTGGCTGATGCTGCCGAGAATGCAGGATTACGTGCCTATATAGCCAACATGTATAGTTCGGCTAATTGGATTACCCCATCGGGAAGACAGGTCGAATATCAATGGAATGAAGCTGGGGGTATCGAAGCTTTCAGGAAAGCAGTGGATTTTATTGGGCGAATCGATGGTCGGGGCAACGGACGTATAAAAGGATTTTTGGGTCCTGCTCAAATTGATAACTGTACGGAGGAACTACTTCGCATGAGTAGTGAGGCTTCTCAGGAGATGCAAGTGCCGGTAAGTTTGCATACAAGCCAGGCGGTTTTTGAATTTCAAGAAATTGTCAGGCGTTACGGAATGACACCCGTGGAATGGCTAGAGTCTATTGATTTTCTAAACGACTGGTCCCTGTTGGGACACGTTATATATCCTGCAGGGCATAGTTGGGTAAATTTTGCAGGTGACGACCTTTCAATCTTGGAACAAAATAAAGCTTCTGTGGCCCATGCCACTTGGGTTTTTAACAGGCGAGGCATAGCTATGGAATCATTTCCAGGGTATTTAGATGCCGGAGTAAATGTTTGCCTTGGAACGGATACTTGTCCTCAATCCATGATTGAAGCGATGCGTTGGTCAGCGGTAGTCGGTAAGATTATGATCCGACAGACTGAGAAATCTACCGCAGCTGATGTTTTTAATGCAGCCACCCTTAACCCAGCTAAAATGCTTCACCGAGATGATCTGGGCCGTATCTCGGTGGGAGCCAAGGCTGACTTACTTTTCTGGGACACCTCGTCGATGTTTATGGTTCCCTTACGCGATCCCATTAAAAATATCGTATATAACGCGACTGCCGACGAATTAAAAGATGTCATGATCGACGGTGAATGGGTTATGAAAGGAAGGGAAGTTTTGAAAATTAATGAACAGCAAGCCAATGAGAAACTTCAAATTGCGGGAGAGCACGTTTGGTCTTCAGTTAATCCAGAAGTCGCCAGCAGCGCGGACGAACTATCTCCTCAAACTTTCTCCAGCTTTAAGGTTTAATTCTGTCTGTTGCAGAATCAGGATTAACTAGTTTTTATAGGATGTATAAACATCCTCTGTAAGAGCACCAGGGTCGGGGAAAGGACTGTTGTCAGCGAATTCCACGGATTTGGCCACTGCGGTTTCACAATTCACTTCAATTCTTGCGAGTTCTTCTTCATTAGCAATTGAGCTGTCCAATATGTAATTCTTGAAGGTAAGGATGCAATCTCGATCCATGTAGTATTTCTGTTCTTCTTCTGATCTGTAAGTAAGGGGGTCATCATGACCGGCGTGGCCTAGATATCTGTAGGTTTGAGCTTCTATTAGGGTTGGACCTTCGCCGGCTCTTGCCCTGCCAATTGCCTCCTTGGCTACTTCAAACACATCCAATACTGACTGACCGTCGACTGTTACTCCTGGAATTGCATAGCCATCGGCTCTATTAGATACGGACCCTCCCGCGACGGAATATTCGAAAGGAGTTGATTCGGCATATCGGTTGTTCTCACACACGAATATAACTGGAAGATCCCATATGCTCGCTAAGTTCATCGATTCATGGAGGGCGCCTTGACTTGAAGCACCATCACCGAAGAAAACCACACTGACATTGTCAGTTCCTTTAACTTTGGCAGTTAAAGCGACTCCAGTGGCCACTGGGATGTTGGAACCGACTATTCCATTAGCTCCTAGCATTCCTTTAGTTATGTCGGCAATATGCATCGTGCCGCCCTTTCCTTTACCGGTTCCTGTAGATTTCCCCAATAGCTCCGCCATCATTTCATTTAGGTCCACACCTTTGGCAATGCAGTGATGGTGGCTTCTGTGAGTACCGAGTACAAAATCTTCATCTCTGAGTTGAGCGCATACTCCTGTTGGGACTGCCTCTTGTCCAATAGAAGAATGTATTCCTCTTAATTTGCCAGCGTCTGCTTCACGCCTTGCCTGTTCTTCAAAACGTCGAATGGTGAACATCTTCTCGTACATCCATATTATGGACTCTCTGTTAATCTCATCATGACTCATCAGACATACCTCAACTCAAATTTCTTAGTCGTAACTCTGATTACCCCCACTATCTATTTACACGATCCACGAAGGTTATCATAGTGCGAATTTTGAATAAATTAGCTTCGAGCAACCACGTTATTGTCATCTAACTCTTTAATCTCATCTTCAGTGTATTCTGCGATATCCCTTAATATTTCTTCAGTATGCTGTCCGACAGTAGGTGTTGATCCCACCACCATTTCTGTCCGGCTAAATTTAATCATTTTACCTGCAACATGTATCTTACCGGCGATCGGATCGGGAACTTCCATAAGAATCTCTCTTTCGTGTAGATGTGATTCCTGTGCAGCCTGCGCCACACTATTTACCGGAGCGCAAGGAATACTAAAATCTGATAGATAGTCCACCACATCCTTCATTTTCCTTTCTGAAAACCAAATAGATAGCACATCATTTATAGCCGCGCCATTCTCAGCTCTAGATGCTCGGGAAATAAACCTGTCGTCTATTAGCCACTCTGGTTTATCTATGGCCTCGCACATTCTTTTCCATATGTTGTTATTTCCGGCTGCAATAATCACAAATCCATCTGAAGTCTCGTACATTCCTCCAAGCGGGTTATCTGCACCGCCATAGCTGGTGGACCTTTCAGTTATATATCCGTCACCTAGATAGGCGGATAGTGGTATTTCATTAACGGTGAATCCTGTATCAGCTAGTGATACGTCAATTGCTTGACCTTCTCCTGAGATTTCCCTTTCCCACAGGGCGGCCAAGGCCCCGACGGTTGCATGTAGAGAGGTTATTCGATCAATTAGAGGGAAGTAAGTCTTGGTTGGAGGGTCTCCTTTGAGCCCAGTTAAGGACATCAGGCCGCCCATTGCTTGCCCGATAGGGTCAAAGCCAACTTTATCACGGTGTGGACCGTCCTGGCCGTAGGCAGAAGCGTTAATCATGATAATTTTCGGGTTAAGTTTTTTGAGAACATCATATCCGAATCCCATAATATCGATCGTTCCAGGTCGAAAATTTTGAAGGAAAACATCAGACTTTTTGACTAATCTCGTCAAAACCTCTTTTCCCTTGTCTGTTCGCAGATCTATGGCTAGACTTTTTTTACCGCTGTTGTACTGTACCCAATAGGCACTCTGGCCTCTTACTGTTGGACCATTTTGTCTGCTTTCATCACCTTTGAGGGCTTCGACTTTAATAACCTCTGCACCCATTCGGGCGAACATGAGAGCGCACCTTGGGCCTGCTTGATAGCGCCCTAAATCCAGCATTCTAATGCCGGAAAGTGGCCCGCCATTATTATTTTCAGTCGCCATGTTTCACCTTACCTTTTTTTCGATCCGTTAATTGTAAGAAATAACCTATTGCTGCACATTTGCTTGCGCAACGACCAGAACCGCTAAGCATAACTTTCGTTAATAACTTAGATTAATTGTGTGTTCGTTGGCATCCACGAAAGCTAATATTTACGGTAGGTACTGATCTATTCCGACAGTCTCTGCACTTGGCCCCGCTGGGAAAACAAGTGTTTTTGCCCTATCAGCACCAACCACCACAATATCTATTTTGCCTGGGTCGGCTAATAGCGGCATAGTAGTGTCCAATAATTCCTGTTCAGTTTTATCACGAATCCACTTCCATTCTTCTTCCACCCTAGCATCTTTAACAGGCATGAATTGTATGAATTTACCAAGGCTTCCGTAGGCGTGCTCAAAGATAAAATTCTTTGCATCCTCTTTTGACCAACCTTCAGCTGCAACCGGTAATGCGACATCAGGGGGCATGAATATTAGCCGCTCCTGACTTTGCAAATGGCCAACCGAGCGGTTACCGAAAGTAATTCCATATGCCAAAGTCTTAAGTAATCCTTCGGCAGACGTATTACCTTGGTCTTGTACGTCTAGTTCTCCGTTGGTGGTGAAAATGGAAACGGCACTCTGGTCATCTAAGAAACCTTTGTCAGCCGCATATGAAGCCCACGGGCTGGCGCCTTCATTTTCGGCTAAACATGGCACAAACTTCCTTGTTGTACCTATAGTATCCATGTCCATCTTATGCGGGTACCACATGCCTATATTTTTTAAGCAAAGGTAAAAAGCTCTGCCAATTGTGATATTTATTTCATTTTCTTTTCCGGGCCCTAGTGCTGATCCTCCATTAAGGCCTACTTCCTTAGCGATAGGGCCATTCACAACCAACATCGGGGCCTGTGGGCTCGTAGACATCAGCATAGATTTGCCACCATGACCACCGGTTACCGATAGACATTTAACAGCTGCGATAATGATTGGCATGTGTTCGGGTTTTGCTCCTGCCATAGCCGAGTTGATCGCGATTTGTTCCACTGTAGCAATTCCGAACCCGGGGGGCATATCGCACACCACATCATCAGCATTCAAGTTAGTGCCCTCTATTAGTTTCTCAACAGCCTCTCTTGTGGGAGGCCAAACAGGCAGAGCGTCGGACCAATCACGGTCTGTAAATTCTCGATTCATCTTCAGTACTGCATCGTACCGATCTTCTCCCTCAAATCTTAAAATCGATTCAGCGCTTTCCGATTGGGCAGCCTGCGTTTCATCCGAGGTCAGACTGGCGATCAAATCGTCTATAGCATCTTCCGTTTGGGATACACAAAGGTCGTCAGCCAGGTTTCTATAAATCCTAGGAACTATTACAAATTGGAGGTCAGGCATTCCAAACGTTCTGCTACTAGCCAAGGCGTCGTCCTCAAAACGTCCCGAAACTATTGGGACTGCGGGTTTCCCCATCTTTTCGACTTCTATCATGTCGTGGCACATCCACGAGGCGCAGGTTCCTCAATCAGCAGTGGCACCTATTACCAGGTCACATTCCTCCGCTGCCTGCTTTACGATAGCAGGAGGGGTTGGATAGTTACCGCCTGTGTAGAAATTAACAGCAACGTTGCTAAAGCGTTCCTGTATCATTTCACCAGCCCGGTTGAGAGCAAGGTCTCCTCCGTGAGTGCCACTCCATATTAGACCGATCGTCTTGCCGTCCAGAGAACTCGGCCGAGGATTCGGTTTGAGTATATTGATCATACCTCGCTGCTGAGCGACAGGATTAGAGACTTCCAAAAGATGCATATCTAACTCCTAATTATTTGATAAATGAAACTTTTCATTTCATTAGCTATTTTTACCACTATATTGAAACGACTTCAAATACTCCTTCTGCCTTGAAACAGGTCTATTTTTGCTGGGAGCCATGACGGCGACACCGAAAATCTGACTAATAACTTGCAGAAAAAATTTCGGCACGACAAAGAATGAAAACTATTTTGGTATTTCAGGGGCTCCGCCTACCAAATCCCTTCCTTGCTCCTTTGATACCCTAGGAATTTATGTTGCAATCAGATTTGAAAATCCCATTGGACACACCATTCAACGATTTTTTTTGTTTAAGGCAGCAGTTTATTTGTAAAACCAGATTGAATCTTTAGAATGAATTAGTAATTAACGTAGGATTGAAAATACATTTGCAATATTTGAAAAATAGGTGAAATAAAGATGCCGATACTAGATGTTAAAAAGGATGTATCCTATTGTGTTGGAAGTTTTGGAGAAGGTCTTGATCACCCTGAATGTGTCACTTGGGGTAGTGATGGATATGCATATGCAGGCGGAGAGGGGGGTCAGTTATATCGTATAAATGTCACAGAAAATAAATACGAGCAGTTTTCCCAGGCCTCGCATTTTGTGGGAGGCATGTGTCAGGACGGTTCGGGGAACCTATATTTTTGTAGTGGCAACAAAGTTTATAAAACTAGTTCGAAAGGGGAGATAAGTGAGTACTCTTCGGGAACCCCGACTGTGCCAATGGTGGGGCCTAATTATCCTGCTTTCGATACGGATGGAAACCTTTATGTAACGGACTCTGGCGAGTGGGAAAAAGATAACGGACGGATATTTAAAATTAGTCCTAGTGGTCAAACAAAAATTTGGTCAGAAGCGTTACAGACTTTTCCAAATGGGATTTGCCTTTCTTCCGATGGGTCACATTTATATGTCGCCGTCAGTTTGAACCCGCCTCGTATTGAACGAATACCCATTGACCCAGAGGGCGAACCGGGTAATCCGGAAATTGTTGTTGATATGCCAAATTCTGTTCCTGATGGGTTGGCGTTTGACTCAGACGGGAACCTTTATATTTCATGTTATAGACCGGACAGCATATTTAGGCTGGATCCTACGGGTACCCTGGAAGTTTTGGCCCACGACTATGAAGGCACCCTTATGGCTGCTCCTACAAACATAGCCTTTTGTGGGGACAATTTGGATGATTTGTTAAGTGCGAACCTAGGGAGATGGCATATAAGCAGGTACAACATTAAGGCTTCCGGGTTACCTTTGAATTATCCGGTAATTTAGCAGGGTTTCACCTGTAAATAAATTGATTTTCGTTAGGGTCTTCTTCTAGAGGGGCCTTCGGGAGGTCCACCGGGCTGAACTTGGTTTGACTCAACCGAGCTTGGTGTCCCTTTGTAACACCCCACCGTGTAAGGATATTCGATGGTTGCGTGGTAGTGATAGCCCAATGAGCCATGGTCATGCCCGTGGCATAAGTCTAAATCGTCATTCGACATCTCAATGCCGTCTTTACCTTTATATCCATAAATCGGGAAACCATCGTTGATGTATCCAACAATTCCTGAATGCCCATCGCTTAGAGATTCATTATCTAGACGCTCGGGAATGAAATGGTAGTGATAATTACTACCGGCAGGATGGCCTCCAAAAACATCAACGATCTCCCTCGCAACGGCATCTTCGCCGCGCCCATCGGCTGCGTTGTAAATAACTACCCCATTTTTAGTAACTCCTATGGTGCCAAGTGACACACAGGTTGGAGTTGCTTCTTCTTCGGGGTTTGATGAATATGACAAGGAATTTTTTTGGGACGCTGGTATTCCTGGGTTACCGTCGATTTTAGTCAGGGTCGGATAAGCAGTCATTGGCCAGTCACCAATTTTTCCGTCAACAGGTAAATTGTTGATAGTGATTTCACGGGTTTGCCTTGACGAAGCTTCTGCATAGCTGCCTTGATCAAAACCTGAGGTTGTTTCAGGGAGCCATAACTTTTGAAGGAAATTCCAGGTCTTATCAGCAAAATCAATCCAAGTGAGCTCACTTTCTATGGAGCCGGGCGCATTGGGATTCTTGTCACTGCAAGAATATAGGTAGCCTATTTCCGGAAAGGAGGTTGTAAAGTAGTCATCTCCCAGCCTTAACTCAGTACAATCGGGTCCCTGATTATCCTTGCATAAATTTGGATTTATTGTGAAATTTGTTTCAGGTGAAAGGTTGACCATAGCAGTAATAGGGGCGGTGGAAGCCGACGTCTTTACGTCCAGTACAGGGGTAAGAGAAGTCTCGGCAGGTTTATATGTAGCAGTAATCGATGTCGGTTCTAATGTCCGCCTAGCCGAAGTTGATATAGTAGCGGTCGGGTTTACGATCTCGGCTGTAGTATCACTAACTTCCTTAGTTTCACAGGCTATGAATAACGAAACCATTATGATGGCCGCTAGCATCTTGATCGATATATTTTTTGCAAGCCGCAATTTACCATACCCTCTCAAACTGGAAAATTATCAATTTGATGGCTATTTTACTGAGCGATGTTAAGAAACCCTAAGATGTTTTGATAAATTCCAACCCCAATTCAATACATAGTCAGCTGAACTTATAATCAATAACATGGTCTGGGGTCGCCACACCTGGCAGATTTCTTTCGTCAGGAATCGGAGAACCTGTTACTTGTTTGATAGGAATTACTCCTGCCCAGATAGGTAGCTGGTAGTCTTCTTCATCATCCTGAGGCCCTCCCGTTCGGACTTTTACTGATGCTTCCTCTATCGGTATCGTAAAAACGGTGGTTGCCTTCACCTCTTGGCTGTTTATTTTTCTGAGTGAACCCCATCTGCCAGGAAGTAAATCGTCTACAAATCTTTCTAGTTGTATCTCCTTCTCTTGTTCATCAATCTTACGTGCTTTTCCAAACAAAGTAACAGATCGGTAGTTTGCGGAATGATGCATTCCTGAGCGCGCCAGCACTAATCCATCTAATATCATTACGTTTATTGCGACGGGATTATCAACGATGGATCTTAAAAAACGGCTTGCTGAAGAACCGTGCCAGTAAAAATCGTCTCCAAACCTCCATTGCAAAGTTGGGGTTATGTATGGCTCCCCGTTGATCAGATATGAGACGTGACACATGGGTGTATCGTCTATAATCGCGTAAGCTGATTTTCTATCAAAGGATGCCCTCTCTGGCACTCTGATGAGTTTAGTCTTGTCGGTGATAAGCAGATCTTTTTCAGACATGATATTTTCCTTTTAAGCAGGGGTACATTTATGAGTAAAACCAAAATAATCCTAGACACTGATCCAGGGAATGATGATCTTCTGGCCATAATTATGGCACTGAAATCTGAATTAATCGATATACGCGGGATGACAATTGTCGGGGGCAATGCCTCTCTGGAGAACACAACTAATAACGCCCTGAGTTTACTCACATATATGAATAGAGTAGATGTGTCTGTATACGTCGGGGATCCCAGCGCATTAAATGAAAGCTCAACCTCTCCTGAAGAGTTTGATGAATTCAAATCTCATAGAATCGAAATTCACGGAAAGACCGGCCTTCACGTCCCGTTGCCCAGCCCAAGCATTGAACCGAAAAAAATGCATGCTGTGGATTTTATTATCAGTGAAGCTGAATCTAATAAGGGAGATCTCATCCTTGTTCCTATTGGGCCACTGACAAATATCGCGATGGCAATCAAAAAAGAACCTAATTTAAAAGACTGGATAAAGTGTATTCACCTGATGGGTGGAGCAGTAAATGTTCCGGGTAATGTTACTGAACATGCTGAATTCAATGTCTATTGTGATCCCGTGGCCGCAAATGAAGTTATGTCCTCGGGTATAGAAATAAAGCTATGTGGATTGGATATAACCAGGGAGACTTCTGTAAAAAGAGAAGAAACAAGCTGGCTTAACGGAAATTCTCCTGGCGAGCAAATAATAAGGCAACTGCTGGACACGGTGTTCAAAAAGATTCCTGATAGAAATTACTTTAGCTTGCACGATCCTATAACTGTCTTATCGGTTTTGCACCCAGAGTTAATCGAATGGGAAATGTTTGACGTTTCAGTTATTTGCAATGGACCTGAATCTGGCAAGACTCTCGGAACTGTTAATGCTGAGGGATCCGTCGCCGTCGGGGTTAATATCGATCAGGACCTCGCAAAAATAAAAATAGCTGAAATACTGTCTAACTGATCCAAATATTCGCGGGCGTTTATCAGATAGTTAAATTATCCTCTGCCACCATTTTTGAATTGCTCATCCACTGCAACTTGAAATCCGTTTGCTAGAGAGTTGGTTTGGTTAGCCATGCCTACTACCGCCATTAACTCGGCAAACATTTCGTCTGTCATACCTTTTGATCGTGCTCCAGCTGTGTGGCTATTCGTACAGTAGTTACAGCCATTGGTCGCACTAACGGCGATGTATACCATCTCTTTGGTGAGGGGATCCAAAGCTCCATCAGACATGACAGACTTCACACCTTCCCATGTCCGTCTGAGTAGTTCAGGTTGCGTGGCAAGTGCTTTCCAAAAATTATTGACCCAGTCTGAGCCCCTTGTGGCCATAATGTCCTCGTAGACTGATCGAACTTCTTTTGTTGCATCTTCGTATTCTACAAACGGTGTAATACTCATTAGTGTAGCTCCATAATTACAATTCACAAATTTTAGCGGTAACTTGACACCATTAAGACAAGGTGGCCTTGCAATTTCATTCGATAGTAGGCCATCTGATTGGCGAAATTTATGAAAACGAAAAATAGTTTAGTCCTCAGAAATTCCCATCGACATAACCCGGTTTATTTTAACGTTATACCTGTTGCTGCTCCAATTCTCAAAACTTGCAACATACTCGTCTCCGCCTTTTACGCCTAAATACCTTCTGGATATAGGGCGGAGTTCTTGTTCCATATCACCTTTTGCCACGTCAGATATCTGTCCTGTGATACTCACGTATCGGTAAGGTGCGGTTTCTGTTTGCATTACAACGGAGACTGGAGTTCCAATTTCCATTAACTTTCCTTTCTGTGTTTTAGGATCTGCCATAAACCAGAGAGTGTCATTAGGTTCATATTGGTACCAGACAGGAGTAGAGTGTGGGGCCCTGTTCTCACGGTGGATTGCCAATATAGCAATATGAACTTCCGATAAAAAATCAGCTATTAATTTGCTAGTCACAAGTCAACTCCTTTCGTTATGCCGTGTACATATTTATCCAGGAAAGCATCCTCGTTAAGTACTCTTTCCGCATTTTTAAATCTCCTGTTCGCATGAGTCCGTGGTTTTGGCCGGGGAAGCGAACAAATTCAACAAATTTTCCTAATCTTTTCAGCGTTACAAAATACTCTTCACTTTGAGATATTGGGACGCGGTAATCAGAGTCCCCATGCATTAGTAGGACAGGGGTATTAACATTTTCGGCATAATTTAATGGTGATCTGAAATCGTATTCATTTTTAATATCTGGCCTGCTTCCACCCATTTGCCTCTCACCAAAATTAACGCCTATATCAGCAGTCCCATAAAAAGATGCAAGATTAGTCACTGGAGCTCCAATCACAGCGCATTTGAAGCGATCGGTATGCCCTATCACCCATGAGCTCATAAATCCGCCGTAGCTATAACCGGTAACGGCTAGTCTTTCACTATCAACATAATCTTTCTCACAAACGTGGTCGAGAGACGTCATGATGTCGTTGTAATCCTCACCTCCCCAATCTCCAAGAACGGGTAGCATGTAATCTCTCCCGTAGGTTGATGTGCCTCTTGGGTTTACTGCTAGAACTAGATATCCGTTTGATGAAAGTAACTGCCTGGTTATATCAAATGAGTTCGCGAACAACCCATGGGGACCGCCGTGAATATTTACTACAAGTGGATACTTTTTTGATGGATCAAACTCTGCCGGATAAAGTAAGACTGATTCGATATCCAGCCCAGATCTGTTTAAAGAAAACCTTTCTGTTTTACCAACTATTCGCCCTGAAAAATACTCGGAGTTAAGGTCACTCACCATTTGTAAAGAATTATCTGAGAGCGTTCCTTGAAAGACTTCGAGAGACCTTTCAGGTGTCGAGTAAATGCATACGAATCGCTTACGTGGATTGTCAAATTCGCAGGCCATTAACTGGCCTCCTAAATCGACTATTTTTTTCTGACCGCATTCACCAATTTTTGCCTCGTAAATATGTGATTCAGCTCCAGATTGACCTGCAAATGAAATGACTCCGGTCTCATCAATAAGTATACGAGGTCCGTTTTTTCCGGGGTGGCTACCGCCAATGGGAGCTACAGTATCATCGGTAACCCTGACCGGATCAGAGTCAGATGAGAGTATGTAGATGGATCCTTGGTAATAACTATTGAGGCGAAAATCCTCAGATCCAATAACGGCAAGTGAATTCCCGTTTGGAAGCCAGCTAACTGAACACGCATCAGCGAGCCCTTTAGACCAGCAGTCCGTTTTACCTGAAGATAAATCTAAAACCCTTACTTCGTTTTCGGCATGAAAATCCCGCTCTGTCATGGCGTCAGATACGAAAGCCAGCTTCGAGCCATCAGGTGACCATGAGGGTATTCCTTGATCTCCGTCATCACAGGTAAGTTGTTTTGATTCCTTGGTAGCTATATCAACGTCAAAGATCTGGGTAACACTGTTACCGCGCCATCGTAATTCATCGTGCCTGTATCTTATTCTGGTTACAGAAACCACATTGGTCTCGCTATCATCAGTTTTACCTTCATAGTTAGGATCTACGTCTGATACCGCAGCAAATCCTGTACCGTTAGGTTTCCACGAGAAATCCCTAACGCTTTCCTGTAGTGAGGTGATTACGACGGCTTCACCACCCGACATTTGCAATAGACAGATCTGGTTTCTCCCTTTTGGATCATCTCTTAAAAAGGCAATTGATGAGCCATCTGGTGAGAATTTGGGATTCCCGTCTAAGCTGCCATTGGTTAATTCGCGAGGTGCGGAGTCGGTGGCATTTAGATCTTTGATCCAAAGCGAGTTATTTAACTCCCTCGATTTTATGTCTGGTTTTGAAACGCCGTAGACAGCCAGATTTCCGTCGGGTGAGATAGATACTCCAGTGGGGTTTGATATTTCGTAGCCGATGTCTGAAGTAATTGGTTTTTGAGTCATATTGTCCTCACTAGAATCGTCCTGTAAGAGCGTACTATCATGAAATGCCAGTAACTAATGCTTACCGTCCAAAACTTAGACACTGATACGCTGGTTTAGGGCAGCAATGTGCTTTAATGAAAATCCACAGCCGGCTCCAAGAAGGGTGCCATTAGGGAAATCTGACCTCCACCTGAGGCAATGGTCACAGTACACATCG
The DNA here is from genome assembly GCA_029936675.1 of Dehalococcoidia bacterium. Taxonomy (GTDB): domain Bacteria; phylum Chloroflexota; class Dehalococcoidia; order Lucifugimonadales; family UBA826; genus UBA11996. The sequence goes on from JAPYSB010000014.1 coordinate 34,739, forward strand.
CGGCTATTCTATCTGAAGAAAGGCTCGAAAGAAATTGCCCCGAAATTAAACTTTTTCTGGAATGGCCTGACGAAGTGGTTTGATGTACTCGACTCCAAATCCACAGCAAGCTCCAACTATCTGTACCCTCTGATCTACCCAGCCTTTTACTGCATTAATGTAATCTTTGATGGATTCTTCATTATCGGCTGAGTGGTCATACCATTTGGCTAATGCAGATGACCGTCTTCCTGCATCAGGGTATACCATTACGGGACCCTGCCAATTCTCTAAAACCACCTCTACAGCCTTGGTGGCCGTAGGTATTCTGGTGTGGAAGATGGAGATTACATCTGGGTCGATTTGGATAGCTTCCTTTACTGCTTCAGCTAATGTTAAATCTTTCATAGCCCGAGATCCTTTGTATTGGATGCCTTCTGCTACATCTGTGGAAGCCTGCTGCCCTCCGGCCATCACAGTATCCTTTGAATCAATATATGCATTGAAGCCGATCCAAACCGGAAGGCCTGTTTCTTTTGCTACTTGCGCCTGAATCATCCGGGCTTCATTGTCGCGCCCCATGGCTTCTACTATAAAAAAATCCACACCTGCTTCGGCCATGATGCTTGTAGCCTCCCCATAGTATTGTCTTAATTCGTCTACCGATACCTGCGGGGTGGATGAAAAGGCTCCAAATCCTATTTCACCGGTTCTGGGATCCCGTCCTGATATGTGGCTAGACAATGAACCTGCAATCCATATGTCCCTGCCACCGGAGGCTCTTTCTCTTGCTTCTTGAGCCAGATGAACAGCGCGAACATTTATTTCTCTCACAAAATCACCATATCCTGCCCGCTCCAGAGTAGGGCGTAAAGTAGACCATGTATTTGTTGTGATAATGTCAGACCCAGCTCTAATATGACGTTCATGCATCTGGATAACGCTTGAAGGATGAGTGTAATTTGTTGGCCCACTCCATGCCACAAAATCCAACGGGACTCCCATGGATTGCAGTTCGGTACTGACGGCTGCATCGTGGATGATAGTGTCCCCTCGATCTAAGCGAGCTTTAAGGTCTTTATAGTCTGCCATTTCCTCTATCCCTCTGAGCCGGTGAATCTATCCAGTTTATATGATACCCGCCAATATAATGTATGGCATACTCTAGCAAATTAGACGTTAGGTGGACTCAGTATGAAAATCACCAAAATTAATACCTATCATGCAAGTGATGGGCGACGAAATAATATTTTTATTGAAGTCGAGACGGATGAAGGAATAACCGGAACTGGTGAAGCCTATTCGATTGGTCCTGACAAAAGCGTTATATCAATGATCGAGGAAATGGAACCGTGGTTTATTGGACAGGATCCCTCTCGTATTGAGTGGCTGATAAGACGTGCAAAAAATACTATGCGATTTCCTCTTGGCCAGGTTGCCTGGTCAGCTATTTCAGCTATAGATATAGCTCTTTGGGATGTTTCCGGTAAGGTGGCGGGAGTTCCTGTATATGTCCTTCTTGGTGGTAAAACCAGGGATAGGGTTCGCGTATATTACGCAATTTACGGAGATTCCCCGAAATTACTGGCTGAAAACGCCCAGCAACTTATTGAGGAAGGATATTCTGCTTTCAAAACTAGCCCTGTTCCAAGCAATTGGAGGGAGTTGCCGTGGCGGCAGGTTCTTCAAATGGCTGACGAAAGGATGAAAACAATTAGAGATGCAATTGGAGACAGTCCTGATCTTGCAGTTGATGTCCACGTTGCCATCAGAGAAACCTCTCAAGCTTTGGAGCTTGCCAGGGTCATAACCCCGTACAAATTGATGTTTATTGAAGAGCCTGCCAGAGCCGAGTTTATTGAATCTAGTGCCGAGCTCCGTAAAACTTTCCGAGTTGCCCTAGCAACTGGCGAGAACCTTTACGGTGTGCACAGGTTTACTGAATTACTTAACGCCGATGCGGTGGATATTATTCAACCGGACCTTCTTTGCTGTGGAGGATTTCTAGAAGCTAAGAAGATAGCTGCTATCGCAGAAGCTCACTACGTGACAGTTGCCCCTCATAATCCTCTAGGGCTCATATCTACGGCTGCTGGGGTGCATCATGCGGCTTCAATAAATAATTTCACCATTTTGGAATGGCACGGAGATGACAAAAAGAAAAAATCTGAACTCATCAACGAGTCGTGGGTTCCTAAAGATGGGTATTTCGAATTGCCAACTGACCCTGGTATAGGAATGACTTTGAATCATGATGCCATTAATGCAAATCCTCCACTTAACTGGAACAGGGGATTTGCATCTTACAGTGATGGGTCTCCAGGGTTTTTGTAAAAGACATAAATATCAGGAAAAGCTAAATGAAAATTACAAAAATAAAATGCCTAGTCTCAACTGATGAATCATCAGGACACAATCTTGTCTATGTTAAAACCCTAACTGATGAGGGGGTTTATGGTGTAGGCGAGGTATACCACGTTGGCCCTGATATGGCTTCTCCCTATTGGGTTCAGTATTTTGAAGAACAGCTGATTGCCCAAAACCCTATGGAGATTGAACGTAACTGGGCCCTTTGCTACCAAGGTGCGAGGTTTCCAACCGGTTCTTCAGGCCTTGCTGCGCTCTCTGCGATCGACCAGAGCTTGTGGGACATTACAGGTAAGGCGCTTAACAAACCGGTATATGAGCTTTTCGGAGGCAAGGTAAGAGACAAGATCAGAGCTTACTTTGACATTCATGGCGATACTCCAGATCAGCTTGCTGAAGATGCCAGATTAAATGTCGATAAAGGCTTTACGGCCCTTAAAGCGAGTCCTTTATCCCCTCAATGGCGTGATATGAGATGGAACGACGCCCTCGCAGATGCAAGGGAACGTTTCAAAGCTGTGCGGGCCGCTGTAGGTGATCATATTGACGTTGGGTTTGATGCACACGCAGCCATTTTTGAACCAATACGGGTTCTTGAACTTACCGATGTGATGATGGAATTCAATCCATGGTTTATGGAAGAGCCAATAAGGATGGAAAACAGGCATGAAATGGGAGAACTTAGAAAAAAGATGCCATGTGCATTAGCAACCGGGGAATGCCTTTATACGAAATTTGAAATATTAGAATTGATAAGGGAAGGTGGAGTGGATATTCTTCAGCCTGAAGTCTGCATCGTCGGGGGATTAACAGAGATGCGAAAAATAGCCTTCATAGCAGAAGCACATGATCTTGTAGTTGCACCTCACAACCCGATGGGACCTCTCGCTACTGTGTCAAACCTGCATTTAGATGCCGCTACATCCAATTTTCTGGTCCAAGAATCAAGGAAACTAACTCCTGCTGAAATATCCTCAGTCACACATGTTAGTGAAGCAATTGATGGGTACTTTCCTTTACCGGAAGGTCCTGGTCTCGGTATTGATATTATTGAAGAGCGATTTAAAGAATTTCCGTACAAGTCCTCCTTCCATCGAGGAGATAGGGTGAACCCAGATAATTCGATTGCCTACATATAGATATAGATTCAAGATGGTATCCTTCGCCTCGTCATATCGGGCCTGCAGAATTATTTAGATGACGGGGGATTTTAATGAATTACGATTACATTGTTGTTGGTGCTGGATCTGCCGGGGCTATTCTTGCGACTAGGCTAACAGAGGATCCCAAAGTGTCGGTCCTACTGCTTGAAGCAGGACCAGATTATCCAGATTTAGAATCTCTTCCAGATGAGGTTAGAATTGGCCTTTCAACCGGAGCTGACATTATCACTAAAGATCATAACTGGCAGTTTTGGGGTAACCCTTCCCCGAGGGCTCTTCCAATGCCAGTCCCCCGTGGGAAGGTAATCGGAGGGTCTAGTTCCATCAATGGGCAGGTTTTTTTAAGGGGCATGCCTGAGGATTACGACATATGGCACGACAGGGGGAATACTGAATGGAGTTACGAAAAAGTGCTTCCGTATTTCAGAAAACTTGAGACAGATCTCGACTATTCTGGGGATTTTCATGGAAGCGATGGCCCGATTATTACTAGGCGTCATAAACGTGAAGATTGGATTGAATCCCAGAGGGCTTTCTACAATGCCTGCAAAGATGCGAGGTTTCCCGATGGTCCAGACCAAAACCACCCTGATGTAACAGGGGTTGGCCCGACTCCTTATAACAACCCCAATGGAATTCGATGGAGTACAAATCTAGGGTATTTATCGATGGCAAGGCATCGGCTTAACCTCACGATTAGGGCCGGATGCGTAAGCCGTAAGATTTTATTCGAAGGCAACAAAGCAATAGGGATGGAAGTCGAAAGTATGGGAGAGGCCTTTCCAGTATACGGAGAGGCCATCATTCTTAGTGCCGGGGCTGTGGCATCTCCCCAGCTTCTAATGCTGTCCGGTGTTGGCCCAGCGGATCAACTCGACTCCTTGGATATTGAGGTTTTAAAGGACCATCCTGGAATTGGTCAAAACCTAAGGGATCACCCATTATTATCGGTTCTCTGGTCGGTCAAGGACGGCCATATACAGGACCCTGACGCCCCTAGATCTCAAGTTGCTGCAAGATACACTGCGGCGGGTTCGGATATTAGAAATGACATGAAATTATCTTTTAATAGTTTTGCAATAGCAGATAGTAGGATTGAGCATAGGAAAGATTCTTCGTCTGCGGGACATGAGGCTGACATAAATATCCCAGTCGGGGTCAAAATTTTGGTATCTCTTCAATTGGCTGAAAGTGCCGGATATATGAAGCTTGTATCTAATGACATCCACGTACAACCTGAACTAAATTTCAATTACTACAGTACCGAATTCGATCTCCAGAGGGGGAGAGAAGGATTACTTAAGGCCATTTCACTTGGAGACTCTGGGCACTTTGCAGACATCATGAATGAAAGGCTTCAACCTTCTGATGAACAAATATCAACCGAGGATTCTCTCAACGACTGGATTTTGAGGAACGCAACGACAGGGCAACACATATCAGGAACATGCAAAATGGGTCCGGATTCAGACGAACTGTCAGTTGTTAACCAGCAAGGGGATGTCAAGGGGCTGCAAAATATAAAAGTGATTGACGCGTCGATCATGCCAGACTGCATCAGAGCCAATACCAATGCTACAACAATGATGATTGCCGAAAGAATGATGGATCTAATTTAGTATCTTGGCGGTTTTGTCTAGACTAATCTTTTCGGCCTAATGCTTTGTGGGTGTCTCGGACAGCGTTTTGCATTTCTCTCATGAGTATGGCTGGAGGTTGCGGAGCTACGTTTGTGTATCCGACACCTAGTTCCACTAGTTCTGAGGCAGTTAGTGGGAAGGCTGGATGGTTCATGGGCATTTGCAGCTTGGTGGTTCCTGTTTTTTTAACTTCGGCAGCTATTCTTTCTACTTCTGATCGCAGTTTCGGATCAGAAGGATCTGTTACTCCTAAAGCCTGTGAAAGATCAGTAGGACCTAGTGCTACAAGATCAACTCCGTCTAAGTCCGCAATTTCTGAAACTTGAGAAATTGCTTCTGTATCTTCGGTCATAACTGACAAAAGTATTTCCTCATTGGAAGTGCGTACGTGATCACCCCATCCGACCGAACCAAACCTTGCTGCTCTAGTTGACCCAGCGCCACCTCTCAAACCAACAGGCGGGTATCTGACTGCTTCAACAGCTTTCTTGGCACCTTCCAAACCGTCCACATGAGGGATAACTATTCCTTGGGCACCCATATCTAGGACTCTCAATATGAACCCAGGGTCACTGTCAGATACGCGAACTATGGGGGTTATATCAGCAAGGTCTGCAGCCACGATCATTTGTTGGACGAGAGAGAGATCAAAAGAAGTGTGTTCCATGTCTATAAACACAGCATCAAAGCCAGATATACCTATGATTTCTACAATCTGTGGGTCTGCAAGAGCTACATACGCCCCCAATGCTAATTGACCTGAATCCATTACCTGCTTAGCTTTGTTTTTTTTCAAATTACTCTCCGCTAGAACATCAAAATTTCATTATATGGCATACTCTTGCAAAACATAGCAGTCGATACAGTGGAGATAGTCATATGTTGGATGTACTAATACACAGTGGGACGATAATGGATGGCACGGGTAATGTTGGCTATGCAGGAGCCGTTGGAATAACCGGAGATTCACTTTCAGTACATCTTGGCGATGTCTCTGATCTTGAAGCGGCTAGGAAAATTGATGCGACTGGGTATGTGGTAAGCCCTGGATTTATTGATTTACATTCTCATGCCGGTTTAACTATTTTGGGAGAGCCCCATCACGACCCCAAGATACGTCAAGGGGTCACAACAGAATTGGTAGGGATCGATGGAATTTCACACGCGCCATTTAAAACCACAGAGGAATTGGAGAGGTATATTTGGCTGGACTCGGGATTGAACGGATATCCTCCTATGCCTCCAGATTGGCTGAGTGTCAGTGAATTATTGAGAAAGTATGAGGAAACTGTAGCGGTCAATGTCGCCTATATTTTGGGAAATTCTCCTGTGAGAATTTGGGGAGTTGGATGGGGACAAAAAGAAGCAACCAAGGCTGAAATTGAAAACATGAAGTCGGTGGTTAGAGAGGCTATGGAGGAAGGGGCATGGGGTATTTCGACCGGCTTAGATTATCCTCCAGGAGCCTATGCTTCTACCGAGGAATTGATTGAGTTATCAAGGGTAAGTGCAAAACTTGGTGGCTTCTACCATACTCACACAAGGGTCAGCCTCAAAAGCAAGGGTAGACTTGCCCCTTGGATGGAAGCTCTTGAGATTGGCAGAGGCGCGGATATCCCGGTCCACCTTACTCATTTTCGGCAGGGTTTCCAGGGTGACGGAAGCCACTTGGACTATCTTGGCCTCGTAGAAGATGCCCGGGATGGAGGTATGGATGTAACCTTCGACTGCTATACCTACCCTTATTCGGGCACAACAATCACTATCGGATTTCCTTTTTGGGCAAAAGATGGTGGTCCGGAGAGGCTCATCGAGGCACTGCGGGATGCAGATGATAGGGCCAGAATGAAAAGAGAGATGTCTGAAGAGTCGATAAAGGACAACTGGTTAACCAATTTTAATCAACCAAAGAACAAAATATATGAGGGCAAATCAATTGCGGAGATATCGGATCTAAGAGATCAAGATTCCAGAGATGCCCTCTTTGATTTATTGCTTGAGGAAAATCTAGGAATATCGACAGTTGGTCTTGGAACCAACCCACAAACCCTACCCGATTTTGTATCTCATCCAGCCGGGATGATAGCCAGTGACGCGATCCTTTTTGGAGATCATCCCAATCCCAGAACATATGGATGCTTTCCTGTAGTCCTGGCAGAATTCGTAAGGGCTGAAAAACAGCTTCGCTTGCCGGAGGCTATCCGTAAGATGACCTCCTTCCCTGCCCAGCGGCTTGGATTGCAGAATCGAGGGATAATCAAAGATGGGTTCAAGGCTGATTTAGTTTTATTTAACCCACACACTGTGAAGGCCTTGGCGACAAAAGATAATCCAAAGCAATATCCGGTTGGAATCGACTATGTTTTTGTTAATGGGAAGGCGGTTGTAGACAAAGGTGAGAATACTGGAGCTACACCAGGAAAAGCTTTAAGACGAGGCAGAGCGTAACATCATGCTTACTAATGAGATAAGGGCCTTGATAGAAAATCATAGTGCCGGGATGGTTGCCACTGTCAACACCGATGGGACCCCTTCAGTTTCCCCCAAAGCAACCTTCTTGATTCTTGCTAATGACCAGTTAGCCTTTTCCAATATTCGATCTCCACATACAGTGCAAAATATAAAAAATAGACCCAATGTTGAAGTATGTTTTATAGATATGATTCTTCGCAAGTCCGCGAGGATTACCGGAACTGCAAAATATATAGAAAAAAGTGAAGCTGACCCGAAATTAATTGAAAAATTTAAAAACGCATATGAAGACTATTTGGATGCAATGTCAGGATTTATTTTAATCAAGGTAAATAATGCTACATTGATACTGTCTCCAGCCTACGATTTAGGATTAACTGAGAATGAATTGAGGGAAACACATATGAGTAAATTGAATAACATTTACCCTGACCAACTCTCGTGACAATCCGATGACAATTTTAGAAAATGACACAGTATATGAAGACGAGATTTTTTCAGGAGTAAAAGCTTTATCTCTGAAGGTTTCAAGATCGACATTCGAGGAATGCCGGTTTTTAGACTGTGATCTTGCCGAAGCGGAATTTGATGGATGCAGGTTTATCGAATGCGAGTTTAGAAATTCAAATCTTAACGTAACTAAATTGACGGGTAGCCGGTTTTTTGAAAGTCAATTTAAAGAATGTAAAGTGACAGGAATTAATTGGACCTCACTCGATTGGACCGGCATAACTGTATCGGCTCCTATGGCTTTCGAATCTTGTGATTTGAGTTTTTCAGTATTTAATTCGCTCAGTCTTCCAGGATTGGTAATAAAGAATTGCAAAGCGTGGAACGTAGATTTTGAGTCGTGCGATTTAACTCACTCTGAATTCACAAATACAGATTTACAAGACGCTCGTTTTAATGGAACTAAACTGGATAAATCCGATTTTGATGGTGCAGTTAATTATTATATTGACCCAAAAGGTAATTCCATTCGGGGCGCAAATTTTTCTTTTCCAGAGGTAATTAATCTACTAAAAGCCTTTGACATCAAAATTGAAGGTTCTAATTAGATCAGCCACACTTCCGTAGCATGAAGCTACAATTTAAAGACACTTTGCACAATGAGGGTTGATGATTAAACTGAATCCTTCCAAAATACCGCCATTACCTATTCTTGTCACAAGCTTGTCTGTTTCAGCAGCATTATTGGGTGATGCGATGTTGTATGTGGTTATGCCTTCACGACCTGAATTATGGGATTTGACCATCGTCCAGGTTGGGATACTTCTTTCAATAAACCGACTAGTTAGATTGGTTACCAATCCGCTGAGTTCCGTTTTTGTAGAAAAATATGGAGTGTATACCCCGTTCAGGATATCTCTGCTAGCTTCTTTGGGGGTTTTGGTGGCGTATGCATTTTCTAAAAACTTTATCGTTTTGGTTCTTGCACGTCTTCTTTGGGGAACCTGTTGGTCTGTTTTACGTCTTGTATCTCAATGGGTGGCCTCAGAGCAAAGCACCAAAGAAAACATAGGCCTGAACCTCTCCAGCAATGCATCTATAATTCGAATAGGGTCGATAGGCGGTGCTGTATTTGGAGGACTCTTATCTGACTACCTCGGGTATGAAGTGGCCTTTATGCTTTTTGGAATATTCACCTTGATCGGTTTCTTTACCTGGATTCGTAGATCCGGTTATCAACACAAGGAGAAATCAATCAAGAAGGGAAGAAAAGCAACTGAGTTTATTGGTGTCTTGAAAGATCCCAATGTGTTAATACTGAGTATTGCGAGCATGCTCGCCGGGTTAGTGTTTTCAGGCCTTATAGGAGCCACTCTGGGGCATTTTTTAAGATACAAGTATGGATTAGATTTTGATCTTATATTAATAACTTTAGGAGTAGCGACTGTCACTGGATTTGCATTAGGCATCAAAAGCTGCACAGAAGTATTTGTCGGGCCCTTCGGAGGTTATTTTTCTGATAAATACGGAAGGTATAAAACTTTGGTTTTATCTTCACTATTTACTTCAATAGGACTTATAGGGTTAGGGAACTTTGATTCACTGTTAAGTATTTTTATCGTTCTCATATTGGTGTTTGCCATGGGAGTTATGTTGATGATGCAGCTTTTAACTTTGGTTGGAGTTGTCGCTAATGATGAATCACGCTCACAGGTTTTTTCTGTTTACAATACTTTCCAGGATTTCGGTTCTGCTCTTGGTCCTCTAGTTGGGCTTTCTTTAATAACAGCGAATTTGTTGCCAATGGTGTACTCCATAAGTGGCGTTTGCTTGTTCCTTTTGATATTAGGGACATGTCTATTTCTAAACAAAAGGAAACCGACATCACTTGAGATAACCTAAAACCATTCAATTGGTAGGAGTGAAAATGAAGAATTATTCTAAACCCGTCATCATCGATTGTGACCCTGGGGTTGATGATGCTGCGGCGCTGTTTCTGGCGCTTTCCCACAAAAACCTGGAAATACAAGCTATAACGACTATTTTTGGGAATGTAGGACTTCAACAAACGACTACCAACGCGCTCAAGATTTTGGAGGTAGCTGGAAAAACTGACGTGCCGGTGTTTAGGGGAGTGGAAAAGACATTTGATTATCGAGACCCAATAGATTCTAAAAATGTGCATGGCAACGACGGGCTTGGTAACAATTTTTTCCCTGAACCTTCTACAAACCAATTGATGACCCAGCATGCTGTATTAGCTACGATTGATTTGGCCAAGAAATTTAAAGGTGAGCTTACGTATGTCGCTTTGGGAAGACTAACGAATTTAGCACATGCAATTAGCCTAGAACCTTCTATTGTTAATTCCATAAAAGAGGTCGTGGTCATGGGAGGGGCAATTAATGTGCCAGGTAATATTTCGCCAACGGCGTCGGCTAATTTATTTGGCGATGTACATGGAGCGTCTGTTGTGTATAGGTCGGGAATTAACCTTACCCAAATAGGTTTGGATGTCTGTAACGAAGTAGAAATCTCCCCTGATAACCAAGAAGAAATTTGGAACCTAAATTCTACTGTGTCCCAATTTTTGGAGAAAATTGTTCCGGTTCACAGAAGTGCATACCAAACTCATCAGATAGGTACGAAAATTCCAGGTGCGGCCAGGTTTAATGACATGCCTGCGGTGGGCTATACCATCGATCCAACTTTATTTAAATGTGAAACATTGCGAATTCATTTTGAGACGCTAGGAGAGTTCACTAAAGGCCAAACAGTTGCAGATCCAAAACACTTTGTTGAGGATGCGCAAAATGTTAATGTGGCAATGAAAGTGGATTCAGAGGAATTGGTGAAACTTTGGATGGATGGGATTAAAAGCTATTCTTGATCTGATGGATTGGAGATGAAAAAGATTCAGTCATTAAGTTCCTGATGGGATCGAACCTCAAGATACAGTGCGGGCACATCTTTACACCCTAAGTAGATAATGTGATTACATGAATAATAAAACTGACTCTCAATTAGCTTTGGAAGAAATATGGGCTTTTAGCGGTATGGATGATTCACTTCTCCAAAGGGCTACGCTCACTGGTTTGGAGCCTGTATTGCCATCTGTTTATAAAACCGGTGTTGCCGCCCAATCGACTATAGCCGCCTCGGCTCTAGCTGCTTCTGAAATGTGGAGATGGAGAACTGGCAGAAGCCAAGATGTCTCTGTCGATATGAAGCATGCCGCTATAGGGTTTCGCAGTGAAAGATACACTCAAATAAATGAGGGTACATCAAAGACGTTCGCAAGTAGTGGAGTAAGTGACGACCCTTCTGAGGTTCACGGATTCTATAAATGTGGTGATGGTGGCTGGCTACAAATACACGGTAATTATCCGGCACATAAACTGGGTGTCATAGAGGCATTCAGTTGTGAACCGACAAAAAAAGCCGTGCAAGACACACTTTCAAAAATGACGTCCTTAGAGGCTGAGACTTATCTGACTGAAAGAGCTTTACCGGCCGGGATGATGCGTACTCTTGATGAATGGTCTGTTCACCCGCAGGGTTCGGCAGTATCTAACCTTCCTCTCATGGAGATAGAAAAAATAGGTGAGGCGGATCCTCTCAATTTCTCAGATAACCCGAAAAGACCCCTTGAAGGAATCAAAGTTTTAGAGCTTACCAAGGTATTGGCAGGCCCCCTGATGGGAAGGACTCTTGGGGAACACGGGGCCAATGTTCTTTGGTTAAATGCTCCCCATCTTGATGTTATAGATGGTCTGATAATGGATATGTCGAAAGGTAAGTATCCAGCTCATCTTGATCTTGACGACAGGGAGGATAAGGTGACCTTTACCGAGTTATCTAAATCCGCTGATGTGTTTATACAAGGGTATAGACCTGGAAGCATAGCCTCCAAAGGGTTTTCTCCTTACGATATGGCCAAGATTCGTCCAGGGATTGTTTGTGTAGAGATTTCAGCATTCAGCCATGAGGGCCCATGGTCGAGTAGACGCGGGTTTGACAGTATCGTTCAGACAGTCAGTGGTATCGGTAGAGAAGGTGGAATTGCAAAGAGCCAAGAAGGAATGGTGCATTTGCCTTGCCAGGCTTTGGATCACGGTACCGGATATCTTGGTGCCTTTGGTGCAATGGTGGCACTCCTAAAACAAAGGCGAGAAGGTGGTAGTTGGAGGGTTCGATTATCACTCGCACAAACAGGTCATTGGTTAAAATTACTGGGTCGGCTGAATGAAATTTCTTCACCCGATATTTCAAGGTCGGATATTTCAGAATATTTAGGTGAAGTGGATTCACCATACGGAAAAGTTTCTTTTACAAAGCCTGTAGCTGTACTCTCTGAAACTCCAGGCTTTTGGGCATTACCGCCATCTCCTTTTGGCTCCTACGAACCCATGTGGCTTTAGGTGTTTATGAGGCAAAAATTCCGATGAAATGTGTTACATTTCCTGAATACTGACATTACTGGCAAAAGGATTAATTATGGAGCAGCGGCAATTAGGAGATAGCGACCTTTATACATCAGCCTTAGGGTTTGGCACCTGGGAGATGAGCACCACAATGTATGGGCATATTGATATTAAAGAGGCGAGTGATGCTGTCGGGGCTGCGATTGATCACGGAGTGACTATGTTTGATACAGCGGAGGTTTATGGCCCCTATCATTCAGAGGAACTTTTAGGTAAAGCTCTGGGGCAAAAGAGGAAAGATATAGTCCTAGTTAGCAAAGTCGGTTTTGAATATGACGATGATGGGAAAAATGTTGGTAGAAATTCTAAATACGATAATGTAATCTCCCGTGCCGAAGGTTGCTTGGAGAGATTAAATACAGATTTCCTTGATTTGCTTCTAATACATTGGCCAGACCACGACACTCCATTTGAAGAGCCAATTCGTGCGTTGGAAAAATTGAAAGAGGATGGCAAGATTCGACATTATGGTGTCTCAAATTTCACCCCAGAAATGTTGGGTGAATGCGAAAAATACGGTCACATGGCAGCAAATCAAGTGGGGTATCACATGTTTGATCGCCGCATGGAGTCAGCTGTCCTTCCTTATTGTAAGGAGAACAATATTGGGTTTATGGCATATGGCACCCTTGGATTCGGACTTCTATCGGGCGCTTTCACATCTGAAACAACATTTGGAGAAGGTGATTGGAGAAGTAGTGGCATGGCATTTCGCCTTCCGTTGTTTCAAGAAGAAGAATTCACAAAAGAATTAAAAGTGGTTGAGAAATTGAAGGTCATTGCACATGATCACGGTAAATCAGTGGCACAAATGGCGATCGCATGGACACTGGGTCACCCTGCGGTATCAGTTGGATTGGTTGGGGTTAGAAATGAAAGGGAACTTAAAGAAAATGTGGCTGCCGTGGATTGGAAGCTCAATGAAGAGACAAGGAAGAAAATTGATGCAGTCTTTGCAGACGAAGAAGTGACAACGCACATAAATACTGACCAGGCAATATAAGGGTCTGAGAGGAGACATCGCACGGCCCGGTTGGATTTCTCAGCTAATGAAAAATTATTGGTATATGAGTGATATGGATGCATCCATATAAGGGCGGATACGCAGGTATAATTACTGTTGTAATTGGGTGCCTGCTGCAGATAGTATTTTATGAATGCCAAAACATTGTTTTAGGCAATGATAATTAACATCATATGAGGATATTTTAGTATGCCGTATTCTCTCAGTCTTCTTATAAAGCCACTTGAATCTGTTCTCCTGACGAGCCTGCTTGCCTTACTGTTTGTGATTGCAGGATGTGGAGAACCTGCGGTGGGACGGGCTGTAGGGGTGGATTCATCTGAACCTCCCTCACAAGAATTAGCCTCAGTCCCCTTACCAGGAGTTTTGACTCCTCCTTCTACCCCAGAAATTCAACCCCCAGCAACTTCAGAGCTGAAACCAGCTCCAACTTCCAAACTTGACCCAACCAAGACTGCCGTGACCATTCTGCCTACCAAGGTGCCTGCTATACCAGAACCCACCAAGGTGCCTGCTACACCAGAACCCACCAAGGTGCCTGCTACA
>JAPYSB010000026.1 GCA_029936675.1 Dehalococcoidia bacterium
GTAGTAGGTAGCAGCCACTCCTACAGCGGGGACGACAGCTTTAGAGAATGCATTTTTTGTCTTTTCACTAATCATCATGCGCATCATCATACACCCGCGAAAGGGGTTCGTCCCTCGCCATCTCCACTCAGAGATCCTACTGCCACACATCATTTTGAATTATTTATAATGGCGCCATGAAGTACGTGTTGCTGGTAATGTTTTTATCATAGGATGCTCGGTTAATCAGGGCGAACAAGCCTCCTTCAACGGAAGTTGTGACCGCTTCTTGGAAGACAAGCACTTAACGTGGAATGTTAATTTACAACCGGGTGACTCACTGCTTGTAACCCTCTGTTCCAACGCCACCACGGGTTTCCAATGGTCCGAGTCCGCACAGATAAAGGACCAGAACATTCTGCAACAGATAGGCTACACCTTTATACCTCCTGAGAAGAGGATCCCTGGAGCCGCTGGCAAAGAAGAATGGACTCTTAATACAGTCAAAAAAGGAGCCAGTGTCGTAGTGTGGGAATACAGCCGCCCGTGGGCTGGTGGTGAAAAAGGAGAATGGTCATTAACTGCAACTGTCATTGTTGAATAGGCTCGTAACAAAGTGTGACTTTCACAATAACTCCCAAGAATCGATATTCCTTTGCCCCTCGTCAGCTTTACTCAGCGAACATAGTGCCACACAGATTTCGAATACTATCTGGAGGAGGCTATTGGGCTGTTGGAATAGGCACAAACGAGGATACAAACAAGAAAAGATGTTTGGGAGAGACGATACATTACCAACACAAATGGGTTTTACGATGAAGTAAGAAGAGGTAATTCTATCGAAGAGGTTGATTTTAATATTAATCCAAAGCTAATATCCAGAGATTAATTTATTTAACCACATCAGCCAATCGATAACCCAATTATTCAAAAATTTACTCTGTATGGCTTTCTGTCCAAACCTTGTGGGGTTTATTAACTAGGGACAACATCCCAGAAAAGGCCTTATTTACTGTCGATGACAAATATAACAATACGAGAATAGGGAAGTTACTACAGATAACGGTCACCTCAGCCCCAGTGGTGCGTTCCAACACCGGCACTTTTTTCTGGGACTGAGATGCCCAGACAATTATAGGTGATAGGGACACAAAGGAAACCCCTCCACGATATACCTTAGTTAAGGGAGTTCGTTTTTCGGCTTATCCACATATGGAGCCTATTACCACACAAACATTTGAATGTTTGACCCTATCGTGCTCTTGCCCTTCCGTTATCGTCAGCCATTGTCCACACAAATTTCTGAATTTTCTATAATGGCGCCATCTTCCCCTTAGGGAGTACCATTATTTGTCACTGTGGAATAGGACGCATATGCAAGCCACCTGCCTTTAAAGCCACCTAATGACACCTACTAAACCAGCGGTTGCGTAAAAAAACTGAAGAAGCAACATTCCGTAATGCCTAAAGGAAAAAGCCCACACCCCGATTGAAATCGCAGAAATGAACAGAAGAGTAAAACCTAGTACCTCATTTCCAGTATTTGAAGCAACAAGCATTGAATAGACAATAGCGGTCAAAACACCAAACCATTCAAGCGACTTTTCTTTTGACATTATTCATCCTTTAGTAATACTGCTCATATAGGTCATCATAGTTAAAGCCAAGGGCTGTAGCTCATCTGGGAGAGCACTTCAATGGCATTGAAGAGTACAGAAGCCCAACCGCCTTCGTTGGCAAAAGGTCACCACACCACCCCTCAATCAGTCATGAAAAAGCCCTTAATGGCTACTTATTAAGTCTTAAAAACCGGGGGCTGAGTGACAATTACATTGAGACGAGTAAAAACTTTCTCAGGCACTATTTAAGCTGGGTTGCAACCACTTTTGCAAACATTGACCCAAAAAGCGCTGAAAAGTACCTCTCAAAATCCAATCATCTCAAGCTCAACAGCAGAAAGAGATATGCGGACTATTTGAGAAAGTTTCTTGAGTTCCACGGCATGACTTTTGATATAAAGATTAAGCGCCCCCAGATACTGCCAGAGGTGGTCAAGAAGGCAGATATTCAGAAGCTCAAGGACGCTATCAGCGATGCCAGTTCTTGGAAGAAATCAGTTAATACTCACCTTGCCTTGATAGAGACCGCTGTGAAGACTGGAATGCGCCGTGCTGAGCTGGCGGACCTGAGAGTCAGAGATGTTGATTTGGAGCGTTGGAGGGTCAAAGTTGTGGCGGGCAAAGGCAATAAAGATAGAGTAATTCCAATCGGCGCTGAGCTATGCCAAATGTTGACTACAGTGTGTGCTGGGCTGGGGGAGGATGAGAGGGTGTTTGGAATGAATAAGCGCAGTCTGGGAGTTTTTGTTCACAAGTGGGCTACCAAGGCTGGCGTCAAAATCCATACCCATAGCTTTCGGCATTATTTCGCCACAACCCTCGTTGAGAAAGGGGCAAATATTAAGGTGGTACAAGAACTGCTGGGACATACCAGCTTAGCCACAACTCAGGTATATCTATCGGTGACGGCTGACCACTTAGAAGAGACGATTGGCTTGTTGGAGGGAGGAAAATATCCCACAAAGTCACTCTAGTTATATATTTGGATTTAGTGTCCTGTAGTTTAGAATTTCCCCAAGATGCATAAGGCGATTTTGCCTGATTTATATTGTCTAGCAATATCGAGCAACATAGAACGAGAGGTATGAACATGGCTATAATGAATTTTCTTTCAGACATTCGCAACGCAGCAATTGCTAACGCGGTGATTGTCGCCTTTCACATCTACATCGCTTTCGCGGTCGAAGGAGTAAGTTTCCTCGTCATCGTCCTTCCGATTGGCGGCCTGGTTGCTGCGGCATATTTCGTCAAGGGCAAGATTGGAGCCACTTTACTTGCTCTTCCAACACTTGCGTATCTATTTGTTTTTGCAACCAATACACCAGACATGCTTGAGACATTAAAGAATGGTGGCGATGAGGACATTGGATGGGGAATATACATATTACTCCCGTTCTGGCTAATCACCATCCTGCTAAACATCATGTCTATCATTGCTGAGGTAAGAGGAACTAGCAAATACTCAAGTAGCTAATTTACCTTTACCCGTGTCATGGGTTATTCGGTCTGTGCTGGTACCTGTTATTAGTGCCGGAAATAGAAAGGCGGTTCCTCCCTCGCCTACTCACTCAGCGAGCCTGTTGCCCCACATGATTTTGAATGACTATTTAGGAGATTGTGAATTATCAGAATTATTTATTTGATAGCTTTCTAATTTCTGACAAAACTGTTTCGTTACCAGGCCTATCACTAATACTTTCCCCGATATATTTCCAGTTTACTGATTTTTCACTGGACATAATGAATATTGATGGAGTGGCCACCCCGTCCCCAAGAAGATTGTAAACACCATATTTTTTTACTACCTTACCGGTAGGGTCAGGAAGTACATGGTAATTTAACCCTAATTCCCTCATTAGTTCCTCGGTTTCTTCTCTGCTATCCATACTGATAGCAACTAGCTCGGCATTATATTTTTGGAATTCCGAATAAATTTCTTCAAGCTCAACCAACTGTTGTCTGCAGATGCCTCAAAAATGCCCTCTGAAAAACACAATAGCCACACTCTCGCTGGTGCTCGTCAAATCGGTCAGCCGAACTTTATTATTGAAGGTGTCTGTTAAAGAAAATTCATACGAACTATCGGATTCAGAATTACAAGAAAGAAGTGCAAAAATAAGCAAAAACCCTAATAGTACGAATATTGGTTTCACGTAACCCTACCTATACCTCGGCGATTACATTTCCTTCATTCTCTCCACGATAGAACAGTACCTTCCCCATTTTGGCCTCTTCCGGCTAGTGGGTCCAACCTCTGTTTGACGTCTCATTCACCCTAGAGCCCCTAGAAGGGCAAATGCCATGTACATGAGTAGCGCGTACGGGATGAAACCTAACAGGACTACGGCAATCGCCCTCCGCGTTGATGTGTAGTCCAGTGCTTGACGCACGGCTACGACCATTGTAACGAGCATCCAGATAGATGCGACCATGAAGATAATGATACCTACGATGGGTACGAGCCCCAACACTCTGAATATGCCTGGGGATTGAGCGAAGCCCAAAGTACGTGCTAATTGTCCCCAATCTGCGTGAGTCGAATGTGATGGCATTATCTTCGTGCCTATGAGATACACTATCCAAGCCCAAAACGCCCATCCAGCGATAGCTAATACAACCCCTACGAATAGTCCACTGAGTCCGGTGGTACCCAGAGATGCTATTCCAGTCGCCAATGCGACAAGGGCAACAACCGAAAGGGCCTGCTTTGTCGCCGATGTGTCGGCCTCCACCTCTTCGAATATATGTACGTCAAGACGAGAGGCTCTTATCATCCGTTCAACCATGCTGTGAGGACCTTCAGAAGCCATGTTTCAAACCTCCCTTGATAATGACCTGATATTGTAGCTAAATATATCGTATCGCTCGGAGTACCATAACCACTGGCACCTACTGCAATGCTCGGTTGCACCTCATCCCCATGGGACTCCTAGCCGTTAGGTTCCATACAGTGCCACACAGAATTTTGAATTATTTTATGCTTCAGGTTGATTCTCTTTTTGTAGTGTCGTTAATATACCTGTTATTAATGTCATCAGAAACATTCCCATCCAACCTATAATTGCTAAGGCTTCGACGTCAAATATCACATCGGTAAAAGCACATACTGATGCAATAATAAATAGCGCTCCAATAACTCCCTTATACTTTTTTAGAATAGTTAGTGATATGCCCAACAAAAATAGTCCAACAATCAGCAACATTCCGCCCGCTTCGAACATAGTAGAAGAGGCTAGTATTGTTGTACCAACATCATTTCCGAATCTTTCAGCCGCTCCTATAGCTTCTATCCATGAACCCATAAAAACGACCCATATTGGTACCATAAGTAGAAGTAATAACCCACCTATTTCAGCCAACTGATTGCTTACGACATTATCACTTTTCAATGACCTTGCTAGAAAATAAAGTCCAGTAAACATAGCTATGACTCCAAAAACCTGAAGTATTGAACCAATTTCAGCTAGATTTTTTTCTGCTAAGACTGTTGTCATAGACTCGGATGGTGAAATATTTGATGTATCAGGAACCAACCCTGCAATCCAAACACCCATAATTAGAATTGGACCCAATATCAACATAATACCAATAACTTTTGAATTCATGATTCACCTCCCTAATATGCGTTATATGATTCCACAACGACATTAACCTAGCTAGGAATTTTCAGTGTTATTTTCTCCACAATAACTCGCAGGTAATACCCATTATTCGCAATAAGTGCATGCAGTTGGACTAATAATGAATCATTCAACTCCATCGATAATAATGAGATAAGTTCTCGCATTTTCGGTACGCCCAGGGAGAATAGCTTGATATTGTTCACTCTCTTCCCAGGCTATAGCCGATTCCCTGTCAGGAAACTCTACAACTACGTCAGTATCGCCTAATTTTTCACCCTCTCTGTAAGAAATGTCACCACCGCGAACTAAGAATTGACCTCCAAAGGCCTGTATGGTTTCCTCAACTTTGGAACCATATTCCGCAACGAATTTTTCAGGGTTAGTTAATGTAGCATGCCCCACAACATAAGCTTTTGGCATTTATTTACTCCGATTGCTTTAAATATATAGCGCCCGATGTGTTCAAGCGTTAACCGGTATTGTTAGGCGGAGGACGACAGGAGTCAATAAGCCATGACTGACAGGCTGTCCTATGCTGACAGAGTGTACATTGAAGTAACCATTCGAGCGGCGCTACCCTCACATGCACTAGACCTCGATTAAGCTTTTAATCTAATCAGGTTTCACATGGGCTAGGGTCACTTCACCTTCCAGTAACTCAACATTTTTAATTCTTTCCTCATGTCCGCCTAGCCGAGCTGCCCTAGCTACAGCTGAACGCTCAAAAGCATCTTTGTCAGGTTAGATTGAAACAACCACCGCACTCTCGGAACCCGTTGTCACACTTATGAGTATTTCAGCTTCGGGGAACTCTGAGGCAGCGCTAGCTGCGTAGTCTGCTATTTCGGCTTTAGCATGCTCTTCCGAATTGAATTCGACCATGTTGATTCTTGCGTAGCTCATTCCAATCTCCTTTTGGGGTTCCTTAGGATTTAATTTTGTGTCGGTCATGCCTCACATACTAGGAGGCAGGGTCAGCCATTGCTACCCCCAACGTTATAGCAATCACTATCTTTTTCATGCGCACATAATACCAAGGTGCCTATAATGGCGGGGGGAAGTATGCATATGTTTGGCAGAATCATAGAGTGGTTCAAAGACCAGTATGGAGGCTCTAGAGAGCATCTATCTGTAGATGAACAAATCCAAAGGCAATTTGTTGAGGGTTCTGGCTGGCGAAATAATAAATTCGTGCTGTATGTATTAATACTTACTGTCTTAATCTTCGTCTGCTTTGGTGGCTTTATGGCGTTTGGGAAGGGAATATTCTTCCTTGGAGCTATTGTTTCTGGAGTCCTATTGGTTCTTGGCATTGTGGGGAAATATTTTCATAGCGAAGTGCTTGATGAACACTCTTATAGAGACGACCATAATCCCCACATTAGAGAGATGAAAGAAAAGCTGAGGAAGCGTTAGTAACGGTCACCCCAGCCCCAATCGATGCATCGTGGAGGGACTGAGATGCCCAAATAATTGTACTGGATTAGTGGCAACGGCGCAGTACTAATAAGCCTGCGCTGTTACCCAATTTTAGTGCCTTAAATAGAAAGATAATGCCTCGCCTTTGGCAAGGGCAAATAAAGGAATTAATCTCGCTCTAGTCTCTTAAATCTTCCAGAAGAGAATCTATATAATCTGTTGAAACTTCTTACAACCTCAATCTTTGTCCAAAATGCTACTTTTCAAATCGGGCGGAAGCTAGTCGTTGTGAGCGTTGCGAAGCCGAAATGTAGTTTCAGGGCAGCAGTTGACCAATCGGAGGGGTTCGTCCCTTGCCATTTCTATCCAGCAAGCATAGTCCCACGCATGATTTTGAATACCGGAGCATGCTATTGGTTTGCTGGACTAGTCTGGGCGAGGTAGATAAATGTCCGTCACGCCGTCCTTTTCTAAATTAACAGCATTTAGAATCGGCAGATGGGGCGCCCACGGGAATCGGGCAGCAAGAACTCTCTTCCTCGAAGAGTATTTCTGGAGTCATTACCATTCCAAACAGTGACTCGTCTCTTATAATCCCGGTTTTAGGTGAGTATTCTGCAACGGGTATGGCGTCGGGATAAAATCCCTCAGGGTAGGTTGGGCAGACAGCAGAATATCCTTCAGCACGTTTTAATACTTGGCCGTCAAAAGAATTGAAAACCATGAACTCCAAAGCATCTTCAACATTATTAAATGGTTTGGAACATTTTGTGTAATTCCATTCACTCATTTTGATGCATTCTCCTTACTGTTTATAATTCGGATAAAGTATACACCCGTTAACTGTTTTTACTCTCCGGTCCCTTCAGGTGGGCATTCAGAATACTATGTGTTTGATGGCTGATTTGATTTCGAGGACAAGGGTGCTGTTTATTCTAATTGCTATGTTTGTATATTTATAGGTGCCTAGCTACTAATCTCTGGTGCTTCGTCTCCCTCCATCTATATTAAGCGAGCATAGTCCCACACACAGTTTTGAATAATGGAGGATGCTATTCAATTATTAGAATAGGGTTAATACTCTGTGGTATTTAAGGAGTGTGCTCAGTCAAACGGATTGGGAATAATTTTAGTCAAATGAAAATTTCTCACCCAAAAAATCTGGCAAATTTTATTTTTGCGAAGGCGAATTTTATTGCTTGAACAGAATTTTCTACTCTATTCGGGTCGTATACGTTATTTTGATTGAATTTAGCTCCACGAAGATGTCGTTTCAGAAAACCTTTCTTATTTCCTTTTCTATTAAATTTGAATACATAATTACGCCGAAAATCACCAGCTACAGATATCATCGACATGGCTGAATACATATCAGATTCTCCTTCTTTTTCTCGATAAATATCGACCAATTGTCTAGCCGCATCCAATAATTGTTCTTTTAGAATGGTAGGGTCTTCATCTTCGTAGATATGCATACGAAGTGCTCTTTCGAGTCCATCCAGAAGAACCTCTATGGGGCTGGAAGGGTCTAACTCTTCCTTTGTAAAAAAAGAACCATAAAATGTTACTGGCAAATCATCCGGAGATTCTTTTTTGAGAATTATTTGAAAAAGGAGGGCCACAGTTCCATCAAAAAGACTGTCGTCAATGTATTTCATCTGTGAGCCTTAAATAAATAATTCCAACCAGCAAATACTATCTTTTTCATGCGCACATAATACCAAGATGCCTATAATGGCGGTAGGAGATAAGGAAATGAAAAAATGGAACCGAAAACCCTATACATGGCTTACAGGGGCCATTGCATTTCTTGTGATGTGCGCTGTCGTGTTTGCACGAATCTTTTAGGAATACTGTTCAAGGGGGTTCGTCC
>JAPYSB010000001.1 GCA_029936675.1 Dehalococcoidia bacterium
AGACTATCGGGCAGGGAAGGGCCTGTTCGACGTGTTGGTATTGCCGAATGGGGCAATATCGACAATGTCAGAACATGGCAGTCGTAGAAGGAGGTGGATTTGCGGAATTCATCCGAAGGAAAGCAATAGGCTGCTATCAAATTGGAGAATCTATGACATGGGAGGAAGGAGCACTGGTGGAACCTCTGGCAGTATCCATACATGGGATCAGACGGGGACTTATGAATGGGGCAGAAACTGTGGCCATTCTTGGTTCTGGAACTATAGGGTTAGCTGCTGTTGTTGCGGCAAGACAACTCGGTGCCGGAAAAATTTTCGTTACTGCTCGTCATAAACAGCAGGCTAACATGGCTTTAGCCCTAGGGGCAGATTATGCATGTGATCCGTCTAACGGAGATTTTGAGAAGTTGCTGCTGGAGAACACAGAAGGAAGGGGGGCTGATCTTACAGTAGAGACCGTTGGAGGAAAGAGTAACGCCACCTTGACACAATCGGTGGAATCCACTCGAATGCAAGGCAGAATAGTGATATTAGGTGGATTTAGAACACCTTTAGAGTTTGACTGGCTTCAGCCTCTTCTAAAGGAACAATCTTTTATATTCTCATCGTGCTACGGAGTATTAAACGGATACCACGATTACGAGATGGCAATTGAACTACTTTCCCAAAAAGAAAATAAACTGAGCGAAATTGTCACCCATAAATTCTCACTCAAAGATATTCAGAAGGGATTTGAATGTGCATATGACAAAACTACTGGTTCGATCAAAGTTCAAATACACCAAGAATAATCTCCAGAAATAACCGAATGTGTTTTAGAAAGCCCTAGGTGCTGAAAGAATATAATTAGCTATACTTTGTATAACTTCCCAGTCTTGGCTAGTTGGAGCGAATCTTTTGTCTGAAGTCAATGTCCACCCCTGGAATCCCTCTGACTGGCTTTTAATTTCCAGATTACCGATTTTTTTTGACAATTCCTTGGTTTCGGTGTCCTGAGATAGTGTGTTTATAAGACCGCTGACACCGTCATCGCCCTTCCAAGTGACGTCAACTACCTTGCCGAATAAAGGAAAAGCTTTTTTTCTAACCGTCTTTATTGAAATTTTTTGGCCAGTAGTGCCATCGCCATCAAATGGAATCCCCATCACAACCCACCATTTTGGTGGACTATCTTTGCTCCGGTCTCTCTTTAAAATGCTTATCCATTTTATTGGTCCATCTGTAATGTCTATAACTCCCAATGACCTTTGATACCAAGAATTTTCCACTTTTTCTTCCGGCCGTTCACGCTCACTCATTTGTGCCTTGACGCCGGCCAAATTGGTAAGATTCCAAGTTAATTCATCTCTAGATTTATCTCTAAAATTTTCTTTCATCCCCATAGCTTTTCTTCCCCTGCACAGATGTGAACACTGTAGAGTCTACTACTGTTTCCCGCCGCATTAAAGCACAGCAAAAACCATCCAAAATAGCTATATATCTAGTCGCTTTGCAGCGATTCGGCCCTCAAGAAATCGAAATCACACCCTTTATCTGCCTGCAATATATGCTGGGCATGAAGCCATTTATAACCGCGTTTAAAGTCGGGCGCCCTATTTTTGTGAGCATTTAGCCTTTCAGCCAACTCTTCATCCGTTACCAGTAAATTTAGTTTCCTGTTAGGAACGTCTAACTCAATCATGTCTCCATCTCTAATAGCAGATAATGGGCCACCACCAGCTGACTCCGGGGTCACGTGGACAACAACGGTACCGAATGCGGTACCACTCATTCTTGCATCGCTTAACCTAACCATATCCCTTACGCCAGTTGCCAAAATTTTCTTTGGAATAGGCAAAAAACCCCATTCGGGAATACCGGGCCCCCCAATGGGACCACTATTTTTCATAACCAGAATATCGTCAGGTGATACTTCAAGATCCGGATCATCAATACGGTTCCCTAGGTCATCATGATCTTCAAAAACTATCGCTTTCCCTTTATGAACCATTAGGTCTGGAGATGCCGCAGTAGGTTTTATGACTGCCCCTGTGGGTGCTATATTTCCATACAGCACTGCCAATCCTCCTTCTGGGTCGAGCGGGTTACTCATCGGTCTAATAATGTCTTCATTATGAACAAGATGCCCGGCAATATTCTCACCTAAAGTTCTGCCTGTCACCGTAATGTTGTCTAAATCCAAAATACTCTCGATTCTTCCCATTAAAGCCGGCACTCCACCGGCATAATAGAAATCTTCCATCAAATATTGGCCCGAAGGTTTCAGGTTGAGCAAGAACGGGGTGGTCTTAGACAATTCGTCGAATCTCTCTAGGGAAAGATCTATACCTACCCGACCGGCAATAGCCGTCAAGTGCACTATAGCGTTTGTTGAACCGCCGATAGCATGCAAGCATTTGATTGCATTATCAAACGCCTTTTCATCCATTATTCTCGAAGGTGTTAGGTCCGAACTCACGTTCTTCACAATTTGCCTTCCAGCCTCTTCGGCATGCTGTTTCCGGCGAGAATCAACGGCCGGTATTGCAGCGTTTCCAGGCAATGACATACCTAAAGCTTCTCCCATAGTTCCCATAGTAGAAGCCGTTCCCATCGTCATACAATGTCCATTGCTCCGAACTATGCAACTTTGTAATTCGGCCCAATCGTCTTCATCTATGGTGCCAGCCCTAAGCTCAACTTCGTAGCGTCTGCAGTCCGTACATGATCCTAGTTCTTCCCCTTTCCAATTACCTTTAAGTTGAGGTCCTCCTGTGACCAATATAGCTGGTATATCAGCACTAGCGGCCCCCATCAGAAGAGCAGGGGTAGTTTTGTCGCATCCACCCAATAAAACCACTCCATCTAGAGGGTTCGCTGTTATTGATTCTTCAACATCCATACTAAGTAAATTTCTGTAGAGCATGGTTGTTGGCTTCATGTTGTATTCACCAAGCGACATAACAGGGAACTCCATAGGGAATCCTCCAGCCTGCCAGACACCAATTTTCACAGATTGTGCTAAATCTCTTAAATGGGAATTGCAGTGGGTAAGCTCGCTCCAAGTGTTACAAATTCCTATTATTGGCTTGCCTTCATATGAAGATTCACTGAACCCCTCCGCTTTAAATGCCGCCCTCCTCAACCATCCGTATAACTCCGGTGTATCGAACCATTCTCGACTTCTGTTAGGGGGTAGCTCAGTACTCATTCGACTTCCTTATCAGTATTATTTGAAACCTCTTCGTTAGGGTCAGTTTGACTCTCCTCAAAGCTCTTTTGCATGAGGCTTATTATCGACTGTTTCAATTGGTTTTGAGACGGAGGAGACACATAAAAGACCTGTATGTCCGACGGGAACTGGACTCGATGGTCTTCTGATATAAATAAGGCAGCGACCCCATCTTCTTCCAGGGTTTCATCAATTTGTTTGCCTATGTATTCATATCTATCGTTCATAGCTGTCTGATAACTTGCCGATGCCAAATCAGATACTTTTTGACTTACTAAGCCTATGGACAGAAATCTCTGCCAGTCAGATAGTTCAAACAGCAAGTCTTGATCTTCAGTTTGTTCTAGGTGGCCTGAAGAGTCGGTAATTTCTTTAATTAGAGAGGCTGACCTTGGCGCAATTTGAGACAGTAACTGCTGTCCAGCTTTGCCTTCATCATGAATTAATTCGTGGAACACGTGCCGAATAGTTCCTAAAGATTTTTCCAAGTTTTGTAGCTGACCTTTAATTTGATCCCAGTGTGTGTCCGCAAGATCGGAAATCTGTTCTTCTAGTTGAGGAGGCACGGTCACCAGGGGCACCAAAAACAATTTCCTTTTTCTATCAAACTTGCTAGGGTCTGCTTTTCCTGTAGAACCTAATGTCTCCATTTAATTTTTCTCCAGTCTTACCGCGCAAACTTTGTATTCAGGTATTTTGGAATCTGGGTCCAGAGCAGCATTGGTTAAGAAATTTGCCGCATGTTCTTGTAGCTTCACAAATGGAACAAAAATCTCACCAGATCTCATCTTGTCAGAATAAGACACTCTTCCTTCCATTGTTCCTCTTCTGGATTTGACAGAGATCCATTCCTCATCGTTAACTTGGTACTTTTCCCCGTCCTCTGGACTTATTGATATAAGAAGCTCGGGTGCTCGCGCTAGTAACCCTTCAGCTCTTTTAGTGATCGTGCCACCATGCCAGTGGTAAAGTATCCTCCCTGTATTTAATATCAAAGGGAACCTGTCTGTAGGCAACTCATCTGAAGCAGGACCTTGGTCGAAACCAACAAATTTTGCTCTGGAGCCTCTAGGAAAATCATACTCATAAAGAAATCTCGTACCCGGATGGTCTAGATCAGGGCAAGGCCATTGAATACCACCACCTTCCAGCCGGTCATAGGTTATACCTGCAATCATAGGAGTTAATGAGGACATTTCATCCCAAATTTCAGAGACGTCCTTATATTCAAATTGATCTCCCAAACCCAAACCTTTCTTTACCGATATTCGCTGGGCTAAATCGCAAATTATCTCCCAGTCTGGTCTCGAGGATCCAACTGGCTTTATAGCCTCTCTGACCCTTTGAACCCTTCTTTCACTATTTGTAAATGTCCCGTCTTTTTCTGCAAATGAACATGCCGGCAAAACAACATCTGCTATTTGTGCTGTTTCATGTAGGAAAATATCCTGAACAATTAATAATTCAAGTTTTTTGAATGACTCTTCAGCATGATTCAGATCAGGTTCGCTTAGTAACGGATTTTCACCAGTGATATACATGGCTTTAATACGTCCATTGTCAATCTCACGAACCATATCAGTCACTACTAATCCTGCTTTATCAGGCAGAGGGTTACCGCCCCAAGCTGTCGAAAATTTTTCTACAGAATCAGCATTTATGGTCTGATAGCCTGGAAATGCATTCGGTAAACATCCAGCATCACCACACCCTTGGACATTATTCTGACCACGAAGGGGCGAAATACCCGAACCCGATTTCCCAAGTTGCCCCGTAGCAAACGCCAAATTTAATAGCCCGTGAGCATTAGCAGTACCCATTGTATGTTGTGTGATTCCCATACCCCATATAAGACACGAACCACTGAAAGGAGGAGCGGCATACATGCGGGCCGCTTCTATAATATCTGCTTCATTAACTCCTGTTATGGACTCCACATATTCTGGCGTGTATTTGGTGACAATATCTGACCAGTCGTCAAATCCTTCAGTTCGATTTTTTATGAAATTTTCGTCCGCTAGCCCATTTTCTAAAATCACATGAGCCATACCATTTAGCAAAGCAACATCTGTTCCTGGTCTTGGTCTGAGCCAAATATCTGCATAGTCGCACATGTCTATTCTTCGTGGGTTTATAACGATAAGTTTCGCGCCACGCTCGACTACAGCCCTCCGCATTCTGGAGGCGGCTACAGGATGATTAGAATTGGCATCCGACCCTATAATCACAAGGCATCCGGCCTCTTCATAATCTATATATGAATTACTGGTCGCTCCGCTTCCAAGAGAGGCCAACATTGCCTCCACGGATGGCGAATGGCAAAGTCTTGTACAGTGGTCTATATGGTTACTTTGCATAACCAGACGTGAAAATTTTTGTTGTATGTATCCATCCTCATTTGTCGCCTTTGCAGAACATAATGTGGCGAAACTATCACCTTCGTAGGCAAGCAATTTATCCGCTATGAAATCCAAAGCCTCATCCCAAGTCGCACGTTGTAAAGACCCATTTCTCCGAACCAAAGGCTCAGTCAGACGATCTTCATGATGAACAAATGTGTATCCAAATCTTCCTTTTACACATAGCATTCCTAAACTGGAATCATTTTCTGGATCATCCAGCATTTCTACGATGGTGTTATCCGATGTTACTTGTGCCTTTATTCCGCAACCAACCCCACAGTAAGGACATGTGGTGGTAACAGTTCTTTCAATAACTGCCGGTTCGACTTTGGTGGAAATAGCGCCTGTTGGGCATACTGATAGACATTGGCCACAGGTAGTACAGATAGATTCCAGTAAGGGCTTGTCCATAAAGGTCCCGATCCTGGTCTGGTTGGATGTTCCCAAAACATCTATAGCACCAATAAACTGATGGCCTGTTTGGCATGCCTGGGCGCACCTACCACAAAGGATGCAAGAGTCCATTGCTATATTAAATATTGGGTTGCTGACATCTGTTTCCTCTCGAGACCGAGATTTCCACACCTGACCACTTATTGAATTGGACTCCATCACTCTAGACAATTCCTTGTAATCGTCTTTATCTGAATGGACCATGCCAGCAGTTAATTCCAGAACACTCTTTCTTATCAAATCAAGCTTGTTCCCGGTGGTTGAAATCTTCATACCGTGTGAGATAGGGGTCGAACACGACGCTGGGTAACCACGAACTCCCTCAATCTCCACTAAACAGGTTCGGCAAGCACCAATAGGTTTCATATCCGGATCTTTGCATAACTGAGAAATGGCCGTCCCTGAAATGTTGATGGAATCAAGGACGGAACTATGTTCCGGCACCTGAACTTCTTTGCCATTTATGAAAACTTCCATTAAATTCCTCCTCCTTGCGATCCCGGTGATACTTCCTGAAAATATGAGCCATAGCTCAGCACTGGATTGCCAGCGGCTTGACCTAACCCACAGAGAGAGGCAGCATTTATAACTTCAGCCAACTGACCAATTCCATTCCAATCAATTGCGTCATCACCGGAGTCATTTGCCATCAACTCCAGTAAACGGGTAGTACCCTCTCGGCAAGGGGTGCATTTTCCGCATGATTCCTTCGCATTGTACTCAGAGAGCTTTCTGACCACCTCCAGCACATTAGTATCTTGAGATAGGCCTATCACACCCCCCGCACCCAACATCACTGATTTGCCATCTAAAAATCCTGGGCCTATTGATAAGTTGAGGGATTCAGAAGAGGGTATAACCCCACTTGAGGGGCCACCTACAGCAATGGCAGATAGCGTATTTATACTAGAGATACCCCCGAATTTAACCATCAATTCCGCAAGGTTTGAGCCCATTGGTAACTCTGCAACCCCTGGAGTATTCACTGACCCGCTGATACTCAAAATTTTCGTTCCTGGAGTATCTGAGTCTCCTATTTTTTTAAACTCATCAGCACCATTAAGAACAATCCAAGGCAGGTTACATAAAGTTTCGACATTATTAATGATTGTGGGCTGTTGGTTTAAACCAGATTCAGTCGGAAACGGTGGCCTCAAACGTGGTTCCCGTCTTTTACCTTCTATGGTATTGAGTAGGGTGGACTCTTCACCACATACATACCCCCCCGCACCTTTTATGATTTCTATATCAATTGTGAAGCCACTGCCCATTATATTTGGCCCCAAGAAACCTTCTGAACGACATATTTCTAATGCGTTCAGCATTCTCTGATAAGACAGATGAGCCTCGGCATTCACATATAACCTAATGGAAGTAGCTTTGGTAGCGTACGCTGCAATCAGGGCTCCTTCTATAAGACGGAACGGAACGCTTTCCATAACGTGCCGATCTTTAAATACTCCGGGCTCGCCTTCTTCAGCATTAATTACTATATGTCTTTCCTTGGAAGCTGTAGACATTGCGGAACGCCATTTAATTGAAACTGGGAAATATGCCCCACCTCTACCTCGGAGACCGGATTCTTCTACCATATCCACCGTTTGTTCAGGCGGCTGCGAAAGAACATTAGCAAGAGCAGAAAAACCCTTATTTGCTATATATCCATAGATGTCGCTAGCACTTATATTACCTGCATGCTCCAAAACTATTCTTGTCTGAGAATCGATGTAGTTCCTGACATTTGAATCACCCGTACTCGTTACTCTAATGCCTTCTAGATATTCACTAACGTCTTTTTCAGAATGAATCTTGGGACCAGCAAAGCATGCCCCATCGCAACCAGAATAATCCACGGCAATTGAAGCGGGTAATTTTTCTTCTAAACTCCTGTAAATCTCTTGGGATCCAACAGCCATACTACATTGGCCCACTTGAACCAATACTTCAGCTGGATTCTTTACAGCTCTATTGGCTACGGAGGTTATAAAATCTAGAGTATTCATTTTAATTTTCTACCAACCTCAGTAAAGCATCACCGGGAACTTGTCTCCCATACCATCTGTGATCTACCGATACCGCTGGTGCAACCGAGCACATGAATGCACAATCCGTTTTCTGCACTTCCAAATCAGAGCTAGTTTTATTGGATAAAAATTCCAGTATCTGGGCTGCTCCATTTTCACGACAAGCTACGCCGTCACATACCGACACTGTTTTTTCCGCAGAAGGGGAAAGCAACAATTCTGTGTACGTAGTTGTGGTACCGTATACCTCACTAGCCGGAACACCCAAATGCCATCCTAAAACTTCTAGTCCCCAATCAGGCAGGAAAGAAAATTTTTCCTGAAGAAAATGCAAAGCAGGGAGTAAGTACGACCTATCCCGTGGGAATTTTTCTATTAATTCCCCCCGCAAATCGTTTCTTCGTTTTCTTTCCTCGTTATTTGAAGACATATTACTGGCGTTTAGCACTCTATACCTAAACTTTTCAACTTTGACTCAGGTATAAGACCATCGCTTGTCCATTCTCTGGCATCATAATAAGACTTAATCATAGTACCCAAGTCAGATTCACTAAGTGACTGTCGGTTCTCACCATCTGATAAGGGTTCGGAAAATATCCTTTTGGGCAAGTTATCCTGGTCCATAACCCATCCTTCTCGGATGTTAAATTGCTTTTTCAGATTATTTATTCTTTCGCCGCATCGGGCAAGCTGATTTGGGTCCATATCCCATCCTGTTACGTCATTGAGGATTTCAGAGGATTCAACATAAAAATCATCAAACACCTTTCGGACGAATTTGCACCAAATTAGGGAGTCCATAACCGCACTGTAATCTTCTCCGTCTACAACCATCTGGCCCCTTGAAAGTTTTCCACTATCGGAGCTTGATGCAAAATCGTACTCATAAGCAGAAGATCTATTATGGCACGCACCTCTGGTGCTTACAGCCAAAGCCAGGGCCATAGTATGCAATGATCTGGGCTCATATCCCGGCATTTCAAGACCTTTGACATGCATGGCAAAATCTTCTGTTCCAAGGCCAATTTCTTTACTCACTCTGGCACTGCCTTCTGCCAATATATCTCCGATCCCTGACCGTTTAGCTATGGCATTTAACAATTTTTTAAGAAGGTCTTCGTCATTTTCATAAGTAGGCAGGAGATCCAACCATCTTTCGGGAATCAACCCTTTTTGAATACACTCCATAAACCAAGCACAGGTAGAACCGGCACTGATAGTATCCATTCCCATTTCATCACAAAATTTACTGCTTTTAAGTATCGTCTCTCTGTCAGATATACCGACAAGAGGTCCCAATGCAAACAGTGATTGGTATTCCAATCTCACTTTTGCTGAACCACTGTTTGGTATGGTCACCAATTTTTCACACCCTATTGTGCAATTAGCGCAATGCGATGTGGAGACTTTTTCTTCCTTATGAATTACCTCACCAGATACACTGTCAAAATTTTTATTTGATTGATTCCTGAAATTCCCTGTAGGAAGGACTTTTAATCGATCGAACACTGAAAGATTTGCCATCGTGCCCAAGGTTCTATATTTCTCCGTAGCATCCCCGAGGCTTTTTATAGCCAGCTGTTTTCTGGTTTGGGAAAGATTGAATTCATTAAAATAATTCAGTTTCTTATATCCCTTAAAGGATATGGCCTTTATTTTCTTGGACCCCATGACGGCCCCGTTTCCGGTTCGGCCGGCCTGTCGGCCCCCATCATTGCTGATGCTAGCAAACCTCACCATATTTTCACCCGCCGGGCCTATGCAAGCGGTATTGTAATCAGGGCCAAAAATTTCTATTAAATTGCCTTCTGTCATGGAAGTGCTATTGCCTATTAGGTGTGAAGCGTCGTTGAATTCGATACCAGATTCATCAATCTTCAGCGACAACCATCGGTTAGATGAACCGAGAATTATAACGGCATCCGCTCCTATTCCCTTAATAGCCAAAGCCAGCGAACTGGAAGATAGAGAATCCCCTATGAAGCCTGTTTGGGGTGATTTCGAAACCACCGCAAACTTGGACGTGGTGGTGAGACGACTCCCGACAAGAGGGCTTGTACAAAAAATTAATGGGTTGGCCGGAGAAAATGGGTCCGTTCCGGGAGGACAATAGTTATAAAGAAGGTAGGCCCCTAAACCACTGCCACCTATAAAATCTTTGACCACCTCTTCCTGAAGATCTTCCCACCTCCAGGATTTTGAGGAAACGTCTATTATTAAAATTTTATTGTGGTACCCGAACACCTTATCCTCCTGCCTGGCTAGGCAATATCAATAATGAATCACCATTACGTAATTTCAGCTTCGCAGGGTCCTGAAATCCAACCCCATTCAAGTTGAAAACGTAACTTGACAAAAGTCCCTTATGGCCAGTGTCCAAAACCTTACCGTCAAGAGCTGGAAATAATAGCGCTAACTCTTGAATAACCTCAACAACACCCACTTTAGAATCAGCAAACTTCAGTTGAACAAGTTTCTGACCCGTGATTATTCTACTATTCCCGTATAACTCAACTGTCAAATTAATCGCCATTAAAAATATTTTTCCATCCGTAACGCGGTCTGAAGGTCATCAGGGGTGTTTACATTAAAAAAGCTATCTCCAGAACCTTCAATATTTAGAAATTCATTCTCGGAAATCTCACACACTGTGATATTCGAAAAATATCCATCCATTTTCAAAAGTCCAGCCTTCAATCTCATCTCGATATGCTCAAGGCAAGATTTATTGTATAAGGCATGGGTAGTTTGCAATCTGCCTTCAAATTTAGGTATGACAACATCGGGAGAGTGATCCGAAATTTTGCTCATCATAAATTTTATTAAGACAGATGATAAAAACGGCATGTCACAAGCCGCTACAAATGACCAGGGAGTAGGGGATTCACTTAGGCCTGAAAATAGTCCGCCAAGGGAACCCGATTCACTGTAAGAATCTACCACGTAACGAATTCTGTTTTCTATATTAAGTTCTTCGATTCGTTCCGGTCTGTCCACAACTACCATCTGAGAAGTAGTAAACCCGGCTAACGTTTGTATGGCCCTATCGATGATACGTTCACCGCCAATACGTTCTACGGCCTTATCACGTCCTAAGCGTCTACTTTTGCCACCTGCTAATAATATCCCGGTCAATTCGATAGCTACCATTTACATCACCCTACCTCTCCAGCGACATTCCCCATTAGTGAAACGTCATAACCTCCAAGGGAGGCGATCTGGTTTTGTAAATCACCGCTCGAAAGGCGCTCTAATAAAATATCGACGGTCACAACCGAACCTATAAATTTTGACGGAACCACTATCTGAAACCTCTCGTTCTCCAAAGGTATGAATTCCAGGTCACTGGCCAGCGCAGCTGCCATGATTCCCATCCCAGCATCAACAAATCCTGAAGACACCGCCGCTGCTACATTCCAATGAGTGTACTCCTCGTTTTCGTAACCAATAATTTTGGATGGGTCCAAATCTGACTGTTTTAACAAATAGTCAAAAAGAAGACGGGTTCCGGATCCTCTTTGTCTATTCATGAATTTTGTATTCTTCACAATCAAATCGTTAACATTTTTTATTTCTTTTGGATTCCCTTTCTGTACCATCAACCCTTGCGTACGGCCCACAAAGTCATAGATGCGAACTTTTTCATTGGGTATATGCCGTTTTACGGCGGAAAAATTGTATTCCCCCGTTTCCTCATCAAGTAGGTGACTACCTGCCATATGGGCATACCCTTTGGATAGTGCCAACAGTCCACCTACACTTCCCACACTAGAAGATATTAATCTGACACCACTTTTTGCGAAAGTTAATTCGCTTGCCAGTATGTCCAAAGCAATATCATGGCTTCCCGATATAAGTAGAGTTTTATCTACCTCAGAGCGTTGCCTATTTAAAATTACTGAAACGGTCGAGCCTTCCTCAATACCCTCTGAATTAGGGGGTATCTTAATTACACCGTCAGATTTGGATATCGATAGAGTCATAGCGGCCCCGCGGGTGGTTGGATTAGCTATGTAGTCTCCATTCAAAGGCGCCACTATCACTCTCAAAAATTCTTCTTCTCCCAACGGTGAAGCGACTTTTTTCCCCATAACTGATTTTATTTGATCTGGAACGATTTCATTGGACTTCAAAAAATCATAAATAATTGGCCTTAAAAACAGTTCCGCGGTAGTGAGGGCTGAAGAAGGGTACCCAGGCATGCCAATTACCGGTTTCCCCGATACAGAGCCCAGTATGACTGGATGGCCAGGTCTAATAGCTACACCATGGACAATCACCTCCCCCAATTTGGACATCACAGAAGATGTAAAATCCTCCGAACCCGCTGAGGAACCCGCAATAACTACCAAAATGTCACAATCTGTTATAGCGTGAAGCACCGCTCGTTCCAACAAAGTTGGATCGTCAGGTACCGGGTTTTGCACTGATGCTTCTGCCCCCCAATCTTCCGCTAGTGCCGATAGAAAAACGGAGTTAAATTCGATTATTTGGCCTGGTCCTGGAGTTTCTCCGATTTTTACTAATTCAGTACCAGTTGGGATGAAGCAAACCTTCGGGGGAATATTAACTTTCACATCTGACAGGCCTGCCGCCCCGAGGCAAGCCAGGTCTAAAGATCTAATTATAGCGCCCTGTTGTAACACCAATTCAGGGGCTGCAATATCTTCAGCTATCTTCCTAACATGCTGATATGGAGCTACAGGATTCCGAATAAGGATTTCGGTAGCAGAATATTTCTCCAGATCCTCAATCATAATCACAGAGTCGAAGCCTTCAGGTACAGGATCTCCAGTATCGACCCATCGAAAAGCGGACCCTTCGATAAGTTTAATCGGTCTTGTTTCTGTCGCTCCCAACGAAGATTCGTATCTTATGGCGACGCCATCCATCGCAGAAGTGGTCACATGAGGCGACGATATCTTGGCAAAGACAGCCTGACTAGAAACTCTTCCAACAGAATCTTTGATGGAGATTATTTCAGTCTCTCTTTTCAAAAGGGAACTGATATCCAATAAATGATTTTGGTATTTATTCTGAGCAATTTGAAGTGGGATATCTTTCAGAAAATAATTTCTTTCCAAATCGGTTTGTGGCGACATTGTTAGCCTTTATATTTAATCTAAATGAACCTCTACAAGAGTGTCTTTATATATACCGGAAGATTCAGAGTCGATTTCAACATATCCGTCAGACCCCAATATAGTGGAAATTAGATTAGATTTTCCATGTACTGGTACAGCGAAAGTTTTACCATTTTCATTTTTTAACTGGACCCTGACATAATCCGTTCGACCACTAGTTGAAGGTAAATTAGAATTCAGAATTGCCTCAAAAATTTTGTAACCAGGAAATATTTTTTGACCAGCTATTAAACGTAACAGAGGATCTACAACCGCCTTGAATATAGTAATTGCAGACACTGGATTGCCCGGCAGACCGATTATAGGCTTTCCAGCACAAAACCCTAAAATTGTAGGTTTGCCAGGTTTTACAGATAACCCATGTACCAATACCCCTGGGGAGCCCATTTTGTTAATCACTTGTGCTGTGAGATCTCTAGAACTTATCGAACTACCTGCCGTGAAAACAACCATGTCCGAGACTTCTACTGCCCTTTTCCCAATTTCCAATAGCTCATCAAATTCATCCGGAACTCTAGGAAACAACGTAGGTAAGGCGCCAAGACCTTCAACGAGAGCTCCGATCGTGTACAGATTAATATCCCGGATCATGCCTCCTTTTAACTTTTCTTTGGGTGGAACTAATTCGTCTCCTGAAGATATAACTGCTACTTTAGGGCTCCGGTAGGCTTGGATAGAGGTTATCCCTAAACACATTAACGCTCCTAATTCCGCATGACCAATTGTTTTTCCAACTGCCAGTATGGAATCGCCAATTTGGAAGTCTTCACCGGCCATAATAACGTTCTCTCCCGATGCTACGGGTCTATAAATTTCCAGAAGGCCGGTAGGTGTTATCTTTGTGTGTTCCACCATTACCACTGCATCGGCATTATTCGCCAACATCCCCCCTGTGTAAGCGGTGGCAGCCTCTCCTGGGGACAAGGATAAAAATGCCTCGCTGCCCATAGGTATTTCCCCTACCAATTCAAGATATGCAGGAAGTGCATCAGATGCCCCATAAGTATCAGAAGCTCTTACTGAATAGCCATCCATAGAAGATCTGTTAAAAGATGGGGAATTCTCCTCACTAACAACTCGTTTTGCAAGTGTTCTACCAAGAGCATTTTCTGTGTAGACTGTCTCAAATCCAACAGAAGATATCTTTTCAGACATCAAATCTATCGCATCTGGCGGTGATATCACATTGAAGAAATCAGCCATCAAAACCTCGTCTAACCAAGCTATTAAGGCGTGACCAACCCAGATTAAATTCTAAAGCCCCAGAATATTACCAGAGGGATCCACATCTAGTGACCTGGGTTCTCCAGGCAGTCCCGGCATTGTCATGATACTTCCAGCGATAGGGTATATGAATCCTGCACCAACAGATGCTCTTGCATCAGATACCCTAAAGTCATAATCAGAGGGAAGGCCTTTCAATGATCGGTTGTGTGAAAGTGACAGGTGGGTTTTTGCCATACATATTGGAAGGCCTCCCCATCCGTTCTCTTCAAATTGTCTTAAAGCTCGTCTCGCGACGGGAGTGTAATTGACTCCAGTTGCGTTATAAACCTTGGTAGCTAAAGATGAAATTTTGTCCTCTAAGGAATCAGACAATTCATACATATAGGAAATTAAGCGGGGAGAGTCGTCTGCGGCTTTAATAACAGCATCCGCTAGATCAAGGCCGCCCTCTCCTCCATCTTCATAAACTTTAGACACCACAGCATACTCAGCGCCAGCCTCTGTTGAAAGGGATTTAACAAGCTCCGTCTCTTCCGAGTCATCCGTAGGAAAACTATTAACTGCAACAACTACGGGTAGATTAAAACTCTTTATCACTCCAATTAGATGTTTGAGATTAGACATTCCTTTAACCAGGGCTTCTCTATTGGCTGCATCCAAACTACGAAGTGGAGCTCCACCGTGCGATTTAAGGGCCCTGACAGAGGCCACAATGACTGCTGCAGCAGGCTCTAGGTCATTTAGCCGTGCCTTTATATGCATGAACTTCTCAAACCCCAAATCAGCTCCAAAACCTGCTTCGGTCAAGACGTAATCAGCATAGCCAAGGGCTAGTTGGTCTGAAACCACCGAACAACATCCATGAGCTATATTCCCGAACGGGCCTGTATGAACTAAAACCGGCTGGCCTTCGGTAGTTTGTACTATGTTCGGTTGAATAGCGTAACGCAACAAAGACATCATAGATCCAACAGCATTTATCTCTGCCGCTTGTACCGGGGTACCGTCATCCTTATATCCAACGACTATCTTGCTCAACCTTTCTCTGAGATCTTCCAAACTTGATGACAGCGCCAAAATTGCCATCACCTCAGAGGCAGTGACAATGTCAAACCCTGTCTCACGGAGAGGGGCATTTGCTTTCCCTCCGAGACCCGTCAGGACGCTTCTGAGCGACCTCTCTTCCACGTCTGTCACTCTTCTAATAGTCACACCTTGCGGCGAAAATCCTTTGATTTTATTTCTTTGAGCGACATTATCCGTCAAAGCAACAAGTAAATTGTGAGCCGATCCAACTGCATGTGCGTCGCCGGTGAAATGGATATTCACTTCATCTTCTGGCTCAACTTTGGATGCTCCCCCTCCTGTTCCGCCTCCCTTTATCCCAAATATAGGGCCAAGAGAAGGTTCCCTCAGTGTTGCAACAACATTTTTTTTCATCTTACCCATCGCCTGCGCTAAACCAACTACGGTAGTGGTTTTTCCTTCTCCAGCCGGGGTGGGGGTAATACCAGTAACTACTACCAGCTTGCCTCTTCGCTCTTTCTTAATTGCAGACAAAGACAGTTTTGCCTTATAGGCACCATACGGAACGAGATCATCCGGTGAGATTCCTAATTCGCTAGCAACATTTTCTATTAACTTCATAGTCCAACCTTGAAAAATCTAACAATATTTTCAGTAATTAGTAAGGGTATCATCGAATATCATATTTTATCGTTTATTGGTATCGCCTAATCTCTGGGTGTTTAAAAGTTATCCAAACCGTGAAAAGTATCAACAGGACCGCTAACACTGCAATTGAGCCTTGTCCACCTACCCAATCTGCCATAAACCCTGCTGGCAGTACTCCCAGAGGCATTAAGCCCCAATTCAGCATATATATACTCATCACCCGTCCGCGGTATTCTTCCTCAGCCTCCTCCATTATCAGGGCCATGTTAATGGACCGACGACCTGCATCGCCTAGGCCTAAAGGAAGCATTATTAATGCAGCAAATAAATACAGAGGTACAGCAGCAATCAAGAGGAGACTAAATCCTGACAAATACGAACTGACAAGTAGCACTTTCCCACGCAGTCTGTTGCCAAGGGAGGCTATATAAATAGATCCCATTAAGGCCCCGAGCCCCATAACAGAAACCAACAAACCCATTGAATCTGCTTTCAACCCATATATATCTACTATGAAAATTGGCATTATAAATCTAAAGGGCTGAGCTAAAATAGTCGTAGATAAAGCAATAGCGAGAAGTATCAAAATGAAGGAATTGTTACGAACATATTTTAATCCCTGAAGCATATCGCTAATTAGAACCGAAGGGCGATTGGAATCGGATGCTGACCCATTCTTTGGGGTCACACTGTATCCTTTGTTTTTTATCAGCATAGTGAATATGATCGAAGAGAAATTGAGAACTGTTATCAGCAAGTAAACTTTGCCAGGGCCAATGAATTCATAAAGTAATCCAGCTGCAGTAGGTGCGGCCAAAGTGCTGAAACTCATTGCAGCAGCATTCAGAGCCACAGCATTTGACACCAATTTTTGTCCTACCATTTGAGGAATTAAGGCTTGCCGAGCGGGCATCATAAAGGCGAAAACTGCTCCTTGGACAATTGATGCGATTAGCAAATGGACCCAAGTAACATTCTCAGTCAAAATTAAAATCGCAACAACCAACGATACGATACCTGCCAAGATCTGGCCGGCTTGAATTATTCGTTTTTTGTTAAGACGATCAGCAATGACCCCACCAACCAACGCCAGTGTAAGCATAGGTATAGCCGAACCTGCATTAACTATTCCTAGGAGCATGCCAGAATTCTCAAGTTCGTAAACGAAGTAGCTCCTAACTAGCATCTGCATGTTCATTCCGAACATTAAGGTAAGCATTCCTAGCCATAAAAAGAGAAAATCGCGATTCTTTAAAGACTGATAAGTCTCTGAAAAGCTCACTATATGGATTGGAGCAAAGATAAATTAATTAGCACAAGACAACCCGATTTCGACCTCTAGTCTTCCCCCTAGAATGATTCAAAGGGGGCCCGAACCACGGTAGACTCTCATTCAAAAGAAAGGTCACCGCAGGTGTTCAGTTCGGACCCGTTTTATTTATTTGCAGAACGCATGCATAAGGATTTCAATCAGGCTTCAATGCAGCACCGGAGATTTTATCATCAAACCGATGATCCGAAGAAACAAGTTCAGTTTTTGCCTATAGTGCAATTCCTATTTAACCTTGGGCCACGTCCTGCATTAGTAGTAAATATAAAGCTTAGGTTCTTAAAACCCTAAGTTTGTTCCAACATCCAACTCTCAAATGCCTCTACCCCAGAAAAAGCTGCTGAGGATAAAAGAGCGTAGTCAGGCCCATAGCTTAGAAATTGTATGCCTTGATCAAGTCTTACCTCCACATCCTCTGGTCTAGCAGCCCCCGCTCCGGCAACCACTTCAAACCGCGTGGAAACTTCAATCATTTTTTCCAATATTTGATCTATTTCCGGATGGGGTAATAAAAGAGGGTCCAACCCGAGAGATAGACACATATCCCAAGGCCCGAGAAATAAAACATCGATGCCTGGTACTGCTGCTATTTCTTCAAGATTTTCAACGGCTTCTACGGTCTCAATAATTAGTACTACCAGAATATTGTCGTTCGCATTCCTTAAATAATCTTCGTTATCAAAGGTATATCTGGACGCTCTTAACGGGCCCCAACTACGTTTCCCATGGGGAGGAAACTTAGTTGCTGAAACAATTTGAGCAGCTTCTTTAGCCGTTTTTACTGACGGAACCACGATTCCCAATGCCCCTATATCCAGAGCTTTTTGTATATAACCCTGTTCTAGAGAAGGAATCCGAACAATTGGAATGGCATCGGTATTTCCTACGGCCATGAGCATATGCTCGATTTCCGCAGAATCAATTCCATTATGCTCAGCCTCAATCACCACGAAATTGAAGCCTGCGTTGCCCATCAATTCAGCTACGTTCGGGCTTTGAAGCCCTACAAAAGGTCCTATAGCTGGTTTGCCTGATAGCAGATCATTTCTAACGTCATTTATTCTCATATCCTTCCACCTTTTTCTTAATTTTTAGCTACAGCAAGCAAATTAATAAGATCGTATGTAGGGGAGATTACAATATCTTAGGTCAATACGGGATTATAATATTTCCTACACATATAAATACATTAGGGTAAGAATTAGTAACCTTAATCAGGTTAACAACAAAAAATGAGTAATTCATTCGGCAAAGCGTTCAGAATAACAACCTGGGGGGAATCGCACGGTGATGCTGTGGGGGTGGTAATAGACGGATGTCCGCCAGGCTTACCTATAAATTTGGAAGATATTCAAAAGGAACTCGACCGACGAAGGCCGGGACAAAGTGAAATATCCACTCAACGGAAAGAAGGGGACAAAGCTGAGATATTATCGGGAGTATTTGGAGGATTATCTTTAGGAACCCCAATCTCAATTTCAGTGTGGAATACTGACGCGAAGGGCAAAGATTACGAGCATATGAAAAGCGTTTACCGACCTTCGCATGCTGATTATACCTATCAAGCCAAGTACGGAATCAGGAATTGGAAAGGTGGTGGAAGAGCCTCTGCCAGAGAAACTATAGGGCGAGTTGCTGCGGGAGCGATAGCAAAGAAGTTTTTATTGGCGGAATATGGCACTGAAATTGTTGCTTTCGTCAAGAGAATAAGTGACATAGAGTCAAACATTGGACACGAAGAGATAACCGTAGAAGGTATCGAAAGTAACATGGCCCGCTGCCCAGACCAAAATGCTGCGGTCGCAATGATAGAAGCAGTCAAAACCGCTAGGAAGAACGGTGATTCACTGGGCGGGGTTGTGGAAGCGTTTGCGACAAATGTGCCGGTTGGAATTGGGGAACCCGTGTTCGACAAATTAGATGCTGACCTAGCAAAAGCAATGCTATCTTTGCCTGCCTGTAAAGGGTTTGAGGTCGGATCCGGTTTTGATGGAACCTACTCAACAGGCTCCCAACACAATGATCCTTTCTACATGTCGGAAGGCACAGTTCGAACCAAAACTAACAATTCTGGTGGCATTCAAGGTGGAATTAGTAACGGGGAATCTATCATTTTGAGAGCCGCATTCAAGCCAACGGCGACGATTATGAGTTCTCAAGATACCGTGGATGTGTTTGGCAATGATGTCGAATTGCAGGGTAGAGGGCGTCACGATCCATGTGTATTGCCAAGAGCAGTGCCGATCGTGGAATCTATGTTTGCCCTTGTACTATGTGATCATGTCATTCGCCATAGAGGACAAACAGGAAAATAAGACTAGGGAGCCTTATGCTCCCCAGCCTCTAAATAAACTCAGACCACTGGGGATGTCCCACCATCAACGTTCACGGCGGTCCCAGTAATGTAGCTTGCCCTCCCTGATGCTAGAAAACAAATCAAGTCTCCAGCCTCATGAGCTTCACCAATCCGACCGATAGGAACATTCTGTCCAACTATTTTCCAATGATCTTCCAACGTATAGCTGGAATCTTTTGCATTAGCTGATTCCCACCTTGCGCGGTGCTGGCCAGATTTCAATACTCCCACACAAACTGTATTTACTCGTATGTTGTCTTTTGCTAGCTCCCCCGCCCATGATTTCGTAAGAGATATCCCCGCAGCCCGAGATAGGGAG
The DNA here is from genome assembly GCA_029936675.1 of Dehalococcoidia bacterium. Classification (GTDB taxonomy): domain Bacteria; phylum Chloroflexota; class Dehalococcoidia; order Lucifugimonadales; family UBA826; genus UBA11996. The sequence continues at coordinate 20,141 of JAPYSB010000001.1, forward strand.
GTAGGTTGTCCACCAGGATTCGGGGCTTTACCTCCTGGGGTGGTAGTGTTAACAATGGCGCCCGCCCCTGATTTCTTCAGGTGAGGAAGAGCCGCTCTAGCGCAATAAACAGCACCATAAACTTTGATACCAAAATCCACTTTTAATTGTTCATCAGTCATTTGTTCCAACGTCGTAGCAGCAGAGGTGCCTGCGTTATTAACCAAAATATCTAACTGTCCAAATTCTCCTACTACTTTGGCTACCATCGCTTTAACGTCGGATTCCACCGACACATCTGCTGCAACACCTATAGCCTCCCCGCCAGAAACATTCCTAACTTCTGCAACTGCTGCATCCAATTTTTCTTGAGTCCGGCCGACAATGGCGACTTTAGCTCCTTCCGAAGCCATAGATATGGCAGCGGCTTTTCCAATTCCGTCACTACCGCCAGTAATAATAGCGACTTTTCCTTTTAACCCTAGATCCATAAAAATTCTCCTTGTTTTTTATTTTTTTGTATAAGTCTCGTCCAAAAGATCCGTAACATACTTTACTTCCACGTCCAATCCTGCCTCTCTAATCCCGTTTTGTAATTGCATGAAGCAACCCGGATTGGCTGTTGTAATTGTGTCAGCTCCAGAATCGATAATATTTTTCATCTTATTGGCCAAAATTTTCTTTGACATTTCGGGCTCGGTGATCATATATGTTCCACCCGCTCCACAACAGATATTGGATTGTTTCAATTCACAAAAATCTACTCCTTGGATAGATTTTAGTAAATTCCTAGGTGCATCTCTCACTTTTTGTACGTTTGCAAGATGGCATGAATCTTGATACGTGACCGCCCGACGAACACCAGATTCGCCAGGCTGCAATTGAGTCCCAATTAGGTATTCATTTATATCAATAACTCTTTTACTAAAGTTAGCAGCCTTTGAACTATATTCTGGATCGTCAGCCAGCAGGGGACCATATTCCTTCATCCTGGCCCCACACCCTGCCGAGGCCACCACAATAGCTCCATCTATATTGTCTTTAGAAAAAGCTTCTATATTTTCTCGAGCAAGCTCTTTAGCTTTTTCTACGTCGCCAACGTGTGAATTTATTGCTCCACAGCAAACTTGAGACGAAGGAATTTCAACATCTTTTCCGGCTTTATTCAAAACTCGGACTGCTGCCCGCATTTGATTGCCCTGAGTGAGTGGCATGATGCAACCTGTAAGCATCTGGATCTTCTCAGCATCTGCCATACCAGATTGGTACACATGGCCATCGGCCCGGAAAAATTCCCCGTTTAGAGCCGGTGTCATCATTTCCAGATTCTCTAGTCTCCTAGATATCAATCTCAATATTTTGGTTTTCCTCACCAATTTTTGGAACCCGCTTTTGATGTAAAAATCCATCATTGCAACTAAAACCGAAAGGTTTTTCTGATTAGGCAATAAATACTTCAGAGCGATTTCATAGGCCAGGCGGGGAAGCAATCCAATTCTTCTGTAATCTCTCACGTGGTCCATGGTGGATTCAATTAAATTCCCATATGGAACTCCTGAAGGACATACATCTTCACAAGCCCGACACTGAACGCATAAATCCCAATGCCTCATCACTTGATTAGAAATTTCTAATCTTCCTTCATTAACTGCCTTCATCAAGGCAATCCTTCCCCTTGGTGATTCCGTTTCCAGCCCTGTAGCCAAATAAGTTGGGCAGGCCTGTAAACAGAAACCGCAATGGACACATTTGTACAATTCTGACTCATTGAGCCACGTGGATTTTGAAATTTTTTCGACTTCAAGCATATCTAGTTAACTGTCTTCTTTATCTGTTAAATATCTTCCTCTATTTAATTTCTTATCTGGATCATATGTGTCTCTTAGAGATCGCATAATCCCAAGAGATCCCTCGTTTATTTGGCTCCACATATTAAACCCAATTTTTAAATCCGGTGGCAATTTTTCATAATTGATATGTGATTGGTTTTGCCGAGCTATGTTATGAATTTGTTCTATAACCTGAGTTGGCCTAGTCTTGTCTTCTGCAAGGAGACTTTCAATATAAAATTCCATAGTCCCGAACCCGGGTTGAATAGAAACAGCCAAAGTAGACCCAATTTCTTCAAAGTGATTAGCCATATCTCGCAACAAACCACGTAGCCTTGTTGGGGTAGAAAATACCCTTCCAGTAATGCTAGAAATCGATCCGTATCCTCTAAAATCTCTAATTTTTTCCCATAATCGATCAGATGCGTTTTGCTCAAGAAAGTCTGTATGGGAATCCTGATATTGTTCGACCATTTTGTTCATAATATTTAATTGGCGATCAAATGCCATTTGTCTCCCACCAATTCTGATGACCATCAAGTATCGGCACCTCGGTGCATCGATTTGCAACGTTTTAATCAAATGTTCATTCATTCCAGTCAAAGCTAACGGCATCACATAGCTGTCGAAAACCTCTTCCGAAAAATTGTGTAACTCGTTTTCTGATTGAAATCCCACCAACAATGACCCTTGACGAGGGGGTAGGGGAGTCAATTTAAACGATATTTCTGATATGACCCCTAAGGTCCCATAGCCTCCGATATGTAATCTTGCCATATCATATCCCGCCACGTTTTTGACAACTGGACCACCACTTTTGGTTACTGTTCCTGATGGCAAAACTACTTGCATGCCAATTACCATGTCCCGCATATGAGCTAGTTGCCATCGCAAGTATCCTGGCGCATTTGATGCCAAAGTCCCTCCGATTGTTGCCTCTCCCGGAAAAGCAGCATCAACTGCCAAAAATTGTTCTTGTTCTCTTAATTGGTTCTGCAAGCTACGTAAAGTAATACCAGATTGAACTATACAGGTGAGATCAGCAGAATTATGCGCCACCAAATGGTTCATGTTTGAAAGATCCAAAGCATAATCATAGTGCGGCATTTTCGCGCCTATTTGAAGTCTGGTTGCCCCACCTACAGGAACTACAACCTTACCCGGCTCAGTGATGTCAGACAAAGCCGAAGAAAGTTCTATTGTATCTTCCGGGTAAATCGGTCCTTGGCTGGGCTGAATGCCATCTATTAGATGTTTTTCTTCCATTTTCTATTGGATACCTGCTATTTATATATAGGCGCCCGGGCCTACCCTCGCAATTGCTCTAGCTTGAGAGATATCCCCGCACCCCGCACCAGTGGGGAAAACTTTGCCTGGGTTAAGCAGATCTTCAGTTTCAAAGGCCAGTTTCAGAAGCGACATAGTTGCCATGTCTTCTTCACTAAACATTAAAGGCATTTGATCCTGTTTCTCTAAACCAATTCCATGTTCACCGGACAAAACTCCTCCCGAGTCCACACAAATCCTTAGAATTTCAGCTCCTATAGCTAGTATGTTTTCAACATCCCCAGGTTTCCTTTCATCAAACAATATAGAAGGGTGGAGGTTACCGTCGCCTGCATGTAACAAATTAGCTATCGGGTACCCACTTCTTTCAGATATTTCATTTATTTTCTTTAAAACATCAACTAGTTTCGTCCTTGGTATAGTCCCGTCAACCAGATAATAGTTCGGAGCCAACCTACCAAGTGCTCCCAATACACCTTTACGTCCCGACCATAATTTTTCTCTTTCAAGAGAATCCGTTGCCACCCTAATTTCCAGAGGGCTGAATTCATGGCATATAGCTTCTATTTCTTCTGATTCCTCTTCAACGGATTCTAACAAGCCGTCCAACTCAACTAAAAGAACTGCCCCGGCCCCTTCAGGGTATCCCGCTCCTACAGCTTCCTCAGCTGCCTTGATACAAAAATGATCCATCATTTCCAAGGCAGCAGGCACCATTCCTGCACCAATTATTTCTGTGACAGCCGCACTGGCATCCTCAATCGTTTCGAAGGACATCAACATGGTCTTCACATGCTCCGGCAATCTCAACAACCGAACAGATATTTTCGTCACGATTGCCAAGGTACCCTCTGACCCTATAGTTATTCCTCGAAGATCATATCCAATTCCGTCTCTCTCATTGTCCCCGAACCAAGTTATAGATCCGTCTGCTAATACAACTTCCATACCTAAAACATGATTTGTGGTAACACCATACGCTAGACAATGAGGGCCACCGGAATTCTCTGCGATGTTTCCTCCGATTGTGCAGGCACGCTGACTAGATGGGTCAGGCGCATAGTATAGGCCCTCAGAAGCCACATGAGTGGATAGATCTAGATTTACCACACCCGGCTCCACAATTGCATATCGATCACTTCTATTGACCTCTAATATCTGATTCATCCTTGCCATGGATAAAACAATTCCACCATGTTCTGCTATAGCTCCCCCGCTAAGGCCGGTTCCTGCTCCTCTGGCCACAACAGGAAGCGAATTTAACCTAGCCAGTTTTAACACTTGGGATATTTCCTTTGCAGTATCTGGTAAAACTACAACTACTGGATTACCGCGGTCAATTGACCCGTCATATTCATAAACTAAAAGGTCTGCCTGATCATCCAAAACATAGTCATCACCAACTATCCTCTTTAATTCAGGTATCAAATCCTTCATTTTCAGGGACTGTGATTGGCCCATTTGTTCACTCTTTTTCCATTAAACTGTGATGATTCCTAAATAATACAGAAATAGGGTATCTTAAACATACTCTAATATAAAAACTCAAAAAAGTAAGTTTAAGTGCAAATAAAATGAAAGCCCCAGAAATGAAAGCTGCCATGTTAGCGAAGACCCCCATGGTGGGAGTGTCAATGATGTTTAGCTCTCCCCAGTTGGTTGAAATGATTGCAGCACTCGGGTTCGACTGGGTGCTTTTTGACTGTGAACATGGATCTATAGACCTATCAAATCTTGAAGTGATGGCCATAGCTGCGAAGGCTGCAGGAATTACAGCTATTGCAAGGCCGCCCTCCAACTCTCCCATTGATATTATGAGAGTAATGGACAGGGGAGTTGATGGAGTTCAGGTGCCCCACATTAAGAGCCAAAAGGAAGCGAAAGCCGCTGTCGAATCTGTAAAATTCCACCCGTTAGGGAATAGGGGGTTGGCGATGGGCACTCGGCCATCGAATTACGGTATAGGAGTGGAGTTGGACCAATATTCTGAAACCTCTAACCTTGATTCCATAGTTGTTCTTCAAATAGAAGACCGAGAAGCCATAGAAAATCTAGAAGAGATTTTATCTGTTGCAGATGTTGACGTCTTTTTCGTAGGGCCATCAGACTTATCACAATCTCTAGGTCATCCAGGCAAAGCAAATGAACCGCCTGTAAGCACTGCGATAAGAAAAATTTTCAGGTCTATAGCGGAAGCCGGATTGATATCCGGAACAGCCTCTTCTGAAAAGCAAATGGGGAAAGCAAAAAAGGAGGGTTGCTGTTACCTTTATACTCACTTAAACAACGTTTTAAAACTAGGGGCAGAAAATTACCTGTAATTCCTAGCGGGGTTAAAATGAGTCGCGAAAGTTTTTTAAATAGAGTTAAAGAGGCTTTGTCATCCGGTTCCAACGATGAAACGGATCTCTGCAAAGAACTACTAATTAATGATAATGTCGCTGATTTAATTGAACGAACCGAAGCCATTCGATATCAATCTCGCACCGACTGGATGAAACTATATGACACACTTACACTTTCTTCACAGGCGGCAGGCTGGAAAGTGCACAGATGTGATAGTTATGACGAAGCATCTGACTACATAGCAACATTGGCATTCGAAAGAAATTTGAACCGCATTGTAATTTCAGATCAAGAATCCACAGGAAGACTAAACCTGGGAAAAGGCAATCTACCGCCTGAAAGTGAAATAACTGTCGTGAAACCTGACGACCAGAACCCTTCCTTTAACAGGCAGCGGGCTATAGATGCTGACATTGGTGTTACAGGGGTTGACTATGCAATAGCAGAAACTGGTACGTGTGTGGTCTCGGCAAGTAATGAAGTAGGTAGACTTGTAAGCCTAGCTCCTCCAATGTACGTAGCTGTAGTTGGCAAAGGGCAAGTGCTACCGTCGTTAGACGAGTTATTTACTCTCCAAAAAAAAGATTTTGTTGATGGCAACGCAAATTCCTACACTAGTTTGATTTCAGGACCAAGTAGGTCTGCAGATATTGAATATACCTTGGTCACAGGAGTTCACGGACCCGGAGAAGTTCATTTACTTCTCGTAGAAGAAGATTGATTTAAACTAAATCCATCCCAACCGATATGAACCGAAAACATTCTTCCACAGAATCGGATATCAGTTCGAAAGCCCTCTCTGATGCCTCCTCAAGAGTAATCGGGCCATTGACTATAGAGGTGACAGCACGAATGCCGTGTTCATGAACTATCTTGAAATTACTCCCGAGTAATCCAGCAATCGCAATGGTCGGAATATTATGTTCTGAAGCTATCCGGGCTACCCCAATTGGAGCTTTGTTATAGACAGTCTGAAAATCCATACCTCCCTCTCCCGTTATTACCAGATCAACTGAGGAGAGTTTATCTCTTAAATTAACAGTGTCTAACACTATGTCCACACCAGCTTTTAACTCCGCACCCATAAACGCCATCATCCCAGCGCCTAAGCCACCAGCAGCACCAGCACCTGAAATTTCTGAAATATCTTTCTTTAAGTCCTTTTTCACCACTGTGGCAAAATTGGAAAGGGCGTCATCCAAACTCCGAACCATCTCCGGTGTTGCACCTTTTTGTGGTCCATATATAGCAGATGCCCCTTCTGTTCCAGTTAATGGATTACTTACATCGCATGCCACCAAAAATTTAGAATCTTTTATGCGACTATCCATATTGGAAATATCTACCGTTTGTAGGTTTGATAGAGCGGCTCCACCAAAATTGATAGCATTCCCTCGTCCATCCATCAAATTCGCTCCAAGGGCCTGAGCCATACCTGCCCCTGCATCGTTTGTCGCGCTCCCTCCTATTCCTACTATGAACTTACGGAAACCTTCATCTAGAGCCTCAGATATGGCTTGTCCCAAGCCGTATGTTGACGCATTTAAAGGATCTCTTTCCTCGAGGCTCAGTAATGCAAGGCCGGACGTTCGGGCCATTTCTATGACTGCCGTAACTCCGTCACCCATCGCACCCCATTCGGCTTCAATCGTTTCACCAATTGGGTTCTGAACGCTACAGGTCCTAACTTCACCTCCAGAGACCTCAACCAAAGTCTCCAAGGTTCCATCACCTCCGTCAGCTACCGGACAAAGCACCACTTTGGCTTGAGGAAATACCCTCAATATGCCAGTTTTAGCTGCCTCAGCCGCTGCTAAGGCAGATATACTCCCTTTAAATTCTTGAGGCGCCACCAATATATTCATATCTTCACTAATCTACTTTTCAAGTAAAATTTTTCCTCAGCACAGGCCGCATTTACGTTTGCACCTAATATTGATATATTTCTATTGTTCGTAAAATGTAATCATATTAATTTGAATTTTAAATGAATATGGCTCGAAAACCAAAGGTATCATAATGCCGAGAAAAAAGAATGAAGGACCGACCCGTCAATTGTTTGCCAAAATAAATGAAGAAATATATTTACTTGCTAAGGCTAAATCTGCCGAATCCCGAATGTCTATGAGGGAAATATTAGAGGAATCCTTGGGATTATACCTAGGAACAAACCCTCCCGCCCGTTCTGGATCTACGAGCACTCAAACAACTGTACAGGAGTCGATATGGCAGGACGAATACCTAAATCGGCAAGCCGACAGACCGGTAGGTTCTCCGATTGAATTATCTGAAGAAGAAGCGAAAGAGATTGCCAGGAAGGCGTTTCTATGATGTCTAAATTTACTGCCGTGATAGATTCCTCCATCTTATTGGGGTACAGGTTGGGCCATTCAGACTGCCAAGATTTATTGTACAAGGCGATTGACGGGGAAATAGAAATTTTTATTTCTCCACTGTCAGTTTCAAAAATATGGAGTTCTCAAGATTTTGACCGCAAATCTGAAATCGGATACTTAGGTCTACTCGAATTTGTAACAATGTCTTCGATGGACATAGAAACGGCCATAAAAACTGGCCATACCTTAAGAGAGAACTCAACCGATATTAATATAGATTTAGAGGCAGCAAGTATAGTTTCCATTTGTAATATGTCAGGACATCCTCTTGTAACCGCCAATCCTGAACTATACGGTGATTTTTTTGATGGTGCAATTAGTTGTGAGGAGGCTATTAATAAGCTAAATTAAACAATTAATAACGGCTATATCGAAGTTTTTATCTTTTCAGCTAATTTGGTATTTATACCAGCAATTTCTGATAATACAGCTATCTCAGCAGACCTAATATTCTTTATGGAACCGAACTTTTTGAGCAAAGCCTTACGTTTTTGCGGGCCGATACCCTCTATAGAATCCAGGGTAGATCTAAGGGTGCTTTTAGAGCGTTTCGTCCTATGGTATGTAATAGCAAATCTATGTGCCTCATCTCTAGCTCTTTGAACCAGAAAAAGGGCAGGGGAATTTCTAGGTAAAACGATTGGTTCCAGCATGTACGGAACAAACAATTCTTCGTTTTCTTTAGCTAAACTGGCTAGTGGTATATCTGTCACCCCAAGTTCTAGAAATACTTGCAATGCAACACCAAGATGGCCTTTACCACCATCGATTAAAACCAAATCTGGGTCACTGGTCCAAGATGAAGACGGTGAACCTTTATCGACCAGCCTCTTGAAGCGCCTGCTCAACATCTCCCTCATCATAGAATAATCATCCACCCCTTTTACATTTTTTATTTGGAATCTCCTATAGTCTGATGTCTTAGGTCTAGCCTTTTCAAATACCACCATACTGCCAACAGCATTGGTACCTTGTATGTTGGAAATGTCATAACACTCGATTCGCCGAGGCGACCTCGGCAAATTTAAAGCCTCTTGGAGTTCTTCTATAGCGGTGTCATCTTGGTTCAATTTCACAAATTTCTTTATTTTATGTTGGTCCAATCCCTCTCTGGCATTATTGGAAACCATTTCCACCAGTCGCCTTTTCTCACCTCTAACAGGCTTGTGAAGCCGAACCGCAGATCCTCTTTTTGTAGAAAGGAATTCTTCTATATGGGAACCTTCGTCGCCCACAGGAATTTGGATTAGCACAGTTGGAGGTATATAGGGTGCGACCTCATAAAACTGTTGGAGAAATGCATTTTGCACACCTTGTATATCATCGTACTGTCCAACCTCCATTAGGTATGAGTCACGGCCAATTAGCTTTCCTTGGCGAATAAAAAATATCTCGACCCAAGCGTCATCTGACCATTGGGAACAGGCTATAACATCCAAATTTTCTGGCCTCAAGGTGAGAACTTTTTGACCCTCATGAACTTTTTCGATGGACTTTAACTGATCTCTTATAGCAGCGGCTTTTTCAAATTCCAGATTTTCAGCCGACTGATTCATTTTTTCTTTTAAGGACCCTACAATCTGGTTTGTGCTGCCTTCTAGAAAAAGAACCACCTGGTCAATAATATCTTTGTATTGGTTTTTATCAGCCGCACCAATACATGGCCCTATACACCTGTTTATGTGGAAATCCAGGCACGCCCTGTCGTCTGTACCTGTGATGATTTTGGTGCAGGATCTATAGGGAAATAGCTTCTTTAGCAAGGACAATGTTTTCCTTACGCTTCCAACGCTGGCGTAGGGGCCAAAATATTGGGCGTTGTCTTTCTGCACGTTTCTAGTTATGTAGACTTGTGGGAAATCTTCAGAATTATCTATTTTGATGAATGGATAAGACTTGTCATCTTTTAATCTGGAATTAAATTGAGGTTGATATTCTTTGATCAAATTGCATTCAAGAATCAGTGCTTCCTGTTCAGATTCCGTAACAATAAATTCAAATTCTTCGATCTCTGAAACCAGTACACTTGTTTTAAGATCCTCATGATGATTTGGCACAAAATAGGATCTAAGGCGATTTCTAAGATTGCTGGCCTTTCCAACATATAGGATGAGGTTATTTTTATCCCGCATTAGATAAACCCCAGGACCGGTGGGCACATGAGCTAATCTTTCAGTGAATCTATCTAACCCCATAAGTTAGCCAGCTTGAACGTACTCTGAATGTTTCTTTACGCCGTTATAGATGTAAAAGATAACGCAACCAGCAAAACAACAATAACGGCGGCAGCGACAGATATACGTTTGATTTCACTCCCTAGATAATCATATCTCAACACATTCGTCCCAACATTAGTGGCGCTAACGTTTTGGCGGATAGGTTTCGTTTCCGGAGTAGCAATTCCTGGTTCAAACTCAATAGCAGGGTCAGCTTGGGCAGAACGTGGGGAATTTTGCATCACTCTTGAATCGACAACCTGGCTTTTCGCAGATTTTCGTCTTTTGTTTCTTAGTTGCGCTTGTCTGGATGCCCTTTGCTGCCCTTTACTTGGCATTTTGAAACTCCTACGACTCTATAAATTTAATTTGCTAATAATCAGTTTTTGCTCTTGGATGAGCATTATCATATTGATCTCTAACAAACTCCACCGTCAGATGCGTGTATATCTGTGTTGTTGAAATACTAGCATGCCCAAGCAATTCTTGTACGTGCCTTATAGACGCTCCACCTTCCAGTAAGTGGGTGGCAAAGCTATGTCTAAGTGTATGAGGAGTCATGGAATTTTCCAACCCTATCAATTTTGCATATTTCTTTACGATACCCCAAAATCCTTGCCGAGTTAGCCGGTTGCCTCTTCTATTCAAAAACAAAGATTTAGATTGTTGGTACTTGAAAATTGTCCTGCCTCCGTGAACATACCTATCGATACTGTCCAAGGCAATCCTATGAACAGGTACTATCCTCTCTTTCGAGCCTTTACCCATACATCTCACCCATCCAACAGTGAAATCGATGTCTTCGACATCTAAGCCTATTATTTCGCTGACCCTTAACCCACTGGCATAAGCTATTTGCAACATAGCGGCATCTCGCATTGCGTATACCGACGAAGAACGCTGTAGGGGAAGGTGCAATAGCTTTTTGACGTCTGATAATTTCAAGACTTTGGGAAGGTGTTGAGATCTTTTCGGAGTTGGAATCAGTTCAGTAGGATCATTCTCAATAATACCTTCTGAATGTAAATAAGAAACAAATGATCTGACAGAGGCTAATTTCCTACCCTTAGTTGTAGAAAGGTAGCCTTTGTACGATAAGTACTTCACATATGTGTCTATGTGTCTGGAAGTGATCTGATTAACATCGGTTAAATTAACATGCTCATCAAACTGGTTGAGATCGCTTCTATACGACACCAAGGTGTTATTAGAACAAGCTCTCTCAACTACCAAATATTCTAGAAAATCCTCAATTAATGAGGTAATGGTATTTGATTCCGTTAACATTAATTAATCCCAACTTACCAATGAAAAATCATTTTCGTTAAATCTTACCTTGACATACCTTCTGGGCAGGATAAGAATTAATCCTAATTATTGACGAATTCTAAACTTCATTGAATAAATATGATTGAAATAGTAACGGGGCCATTTTTATTTGAGTCTTCTTCATTCCTGCTGAGTTGGCATGGGGTGTTCAGTTTCATAGCTGTGGCGACAGCTGTGTTCCTCGTAGGAAGATGGGCTTCACTGAGAAATATAAACCCAGACGACGTGTATTCAATAGCTGTATGGGCGATTATTTCTGGAATAATTGGCGCAAGACTGGTTCATGTGATCGACAATCTCCAAACTGGGCCGAATTATTTAGATAACCCCCTTCAAATTTTTGCCATATGGTCAGGGGGTATAGGAGTTTGGGGTGGTATTTTAGGGGGAGCTATTGGGGGTATAACCTACGGTCTTGTAAAAAAGATGCCTGTGCTGCAAATAGCCGACTTAACCGCACCAGCAATGCTAATGGCCCAGTCGATAGGTCGACTGGGAGACATAGTCAATGGGGAGCATTGTGCAAAAGCCACTGACTATTTCTTTGGGTTCATATGGACTCATGCCCAAAGTGCTGCGGTTTATTGCTCCAACACGGGACTGAATGCCTCGGTACAACCGGTGGTCGCATTCGAAATCTTCTGGAACCTAGCCAGTTTAATGTTGATTTGGAATCTAAAAGATCGATTGAAACCTGCCGGTATGTTGTTCTGTCTTTACCTAACTCTCTACTCGGTAGGAAGATTCCTAATTACTTTTTTGAGAGAGGACAGGATATGGGCAATGGGACTGCAAGAAGCTCATTTCATAGCTATAGCAGTACTTGCCATTATGGTGCCTCTTCTGGTGTTTAAAGGAAGGTTCGGAGACGCCGATCAAATCAGAAATGAAATGATAGGGGCTGTACCTCAGCCCAGTAGGGCAGAAAGAAGGCGAACTCAAAAAAGCGATTAAGCCGGTCGGAAGTCCGATACTATAAATTGCAGGTTGTACTTGCCGTTCCAGTAGTTCATTTCCGGTCTGTATGCCAAATCTACCGAACCTTTACATTGGTCAATCCGATCACCTTGCCTAAACGCAATACTATCGTATATCCGACCATGGTGTTCCATCGTTAGTTTTAGATGGTTTTTAGAGGGACCAACTCTCTTTGCATCTATTACATTCATGTTGGAGGTCATGAATATTGGTTCTGCGTTCTGATCCCCATATGGTTCTAACGCATTTAGAAAACTTAATGAATCACTATTTATCCACGACGGAGCTATTTCAGCCTCAATAGTTAGCTTGGGCTCTACATCCAACCCAGACAATAATTCATCAGCCACTGAAGACATCGCCTTTCTAAAATCTCTGAGGTTATCCTTTTTTATCGTGAATCCAGCAGCCATAGGATGGCCTCCGTATCGCTCAAAACTATCACTGCATAAATCTAATGCCTCGATCATATTGAATTCCGGAATGCTTCGTGCACTAGCCCTAAACATTTCACCGTCCCCTGAGGCAACTATGGCCGGACGATGATATTCTTCTGATAATCTGCCAGCAATTAACCCTAAAATACCAGGTATCCAACTAGATTTACCAGCAAATATTATTGAAGGTACCCCATCTTTAAAATCGGCTTTAATTTGCTTTTCGGCCTCTTGCATCGCCTTTTCGGTTAGCAGTTGCCGCTTTTTATTCATTTCATTTAATTCTTGGGCGAGGCGATCGGCCTCAGACTTGTCGGATGAAAGTAATAACATCAAACTTAGCTTGGCATGATCCAATCTACCAGCTACATTGATCCTAGGAATAATGCCAAAGGACATGTCTTGAGTAGACAAATTTTTTTTAGAAGAATTGGAAACCTTTATCAATGCATCAAGACTAACGAACTCCGATTTTCTTAAAACATCCATACCTTTGCTGACCAAATAACGATTTTCATCCCGCATAAGACCGACATCGGAAATAGTTCCCAAAGTGACATAGACGTATAATTCATCGGGTAATTCAATCTTCTTTCTCTGGTACAAAGCTTGCATAACTTTGAATGCGGTACCAACCCCGGTGAGATATTTGAAAGGGTAGGATGAATTTGGAAGAGAAGGGTTCACTATTGCTATAGCATGAGGCAGGCTATCAAGAGCTGTATGATGATCTGTCACTATCGTATCAATACCCATATCCTGGGCTGTTTGAATCTCATCAATAGAGCTAACTCCACAATCAACCGTTATCAGCAGGGTTACACCTTTCGAAGAAAAAAAGTCTAGTGACTGAAGACTAATCCCGTGGCCTTCATCAACCCTATGTGGAACATATGGGAAAACCTTTAATCCTAAATTTTCCAAACCACGTGTTAGTAGCGCAGTACCTGATATACCATCTGTATCAAAATCTCCAAATACTCCTACAATCTCCTTTGACTCCACAGCTTGCAGCAACCTGTCTACAGAATTAGACATATCAGGTAGAAGAAAGGGGTCGTGAACAGAGGAGAGTGTAGGAGAAAGAAATTCATCCAAATCATCCTCTGTATATATTCCTCTATGGACCAACAGGGTTGATTCCACCTCTCCGAGGCCTAAAGTAGCGACCTCTGAATCAGTGGCTTGTGGTAAAACTATCCATTTCTCATATTTCAATATCAATAAACCTTACAAAATCAACTTGGGTTTTGAAAGATTAAAGACGCATTGTGACCACCAAAACCAAAGGAATTACTCATTGCAGTTGTAATGGTAGTCTGCCTTGGGGTATTTGGTGTGTAATCTAGGTCGCAATCAGGGTCACTATTTCTGAGATTTATAGTTGGCGGGACTGTCTGGTTTTTAAGAGCCATAACTGTAATCGCTGCTTCTAAGGCTCCGCTGGCTCCCAATAGGTGGCCTGTCATAGATTTAGTGGAACTAATAGGCATATTGTATGCATGCTCCCCAAAGACTGATTTCATCGCCATTGTTTCAAATTTATCGTTTAGAGGCGTAGAGGTACCGTGGGCGTTAATATAATCAATGCTTTCAGGGCTAACATCGGCCTTCGCGAGAGCCATATTCATCGCTCTTGCTCCACCTTCTCCTCCCGGGCCGGGTTGGGTTATATGGTAGGCATCGGCAGTAGAACCATATCCGATCATTTCCGCGATTGGCTCTGCGCCGCGAGACTCCATGGATGTTTGACTTTCTAATACAAGGACACCGGCACCTTCACCAAGAACAAATCCGTCCCGAGTAGCATCGAAAGGCCTTGAGGCTGCCTTGGGATCATCATTTCTTTTAGATAATGCCTGGCATGAGTTAAAGCCCGCCACACCCACAGGGCAAATTGCCGCTTCAGCGCCTCCCGTAACAGCAGCATCTACATCGCCTCGTCGAATCGCTTCAAATGCCATACCAATTGAGTCGGATCCACTCGCGCAGGCAGAAACCGTGCAGTAATTGGCACCTTTAGCCCCCAATAGCATTGACACTTGTCCAGATGCCATATCAGGCAGCATCATAGGGACTAGGAAAGGACTGACCCTGCTTGGCCCCCTTTCATTCAAAACACCAATTTGAGCTGAAAGTGTAATTATTCCGCCGATACCACTCGCTACCATTACTGACACTCTTTCGGCGTTTCCATTGTTTATAGAAATACCACTGTTTTCGAAAGCCTCCAGGGATGCTGCTGCAGCCAGTTGCACAAACCGGTCCATACGTCTTGCTTGCTTTCGATCAATGTAGGTCTCTGGGTCAAAATTTGTGGCTTCTGCAGCAAAAGTAGTTTCATATCCTTCTGGGTCAAACGAAGAAATAGTATCAACCCCTGACACGCCTTTAGTTATGTTGAGCCAAGTTTCATCAATAGATAAACCGATGGGGCTAATAGAACCAACGCCAGTAACAAAAACTCTTTCAACCATTAAATTCTCCCAATATTAAATGTTAAAAGTCTCTTACGGGAAACCAGTCTATATAGAGCACTTTCCTGATGATATTCAATCGGGATTATAACAGTCGACTCAGGCGTGACATATAGGTAAGCCTATCGAATTACGCTGGTTTCTGCCAAAAAAGAATCCCCTAAACACTTCAAGAATATTTTGTCATCGTCTACTGTCAACAAAACAATTTCAGATCCTTCTGAATGGCATTTAATTGATATAACCGGTGAATAGCCTGAAGAGGTAGTGCTCAACTTAACTGAAATACCCCTGAATTCATCCCAAACTAAAGTCCATAGGCAGTAAAAAGAACTAACCAAATCATCACTAGACATGAAAGGTTCAACACCTCTTACAGTCTCTATATCGTCCAGTTCATTTTCAGTTAGGAAATGCTTTTGTATATCATTCAAAGCTGAAAAAATTAATTGATCTTTGTCGGCCGCGTCGACCCAAAGCATGGCTACACCCAATGCCAAACTATCTGAAATTTCCGGCACCCCACTTTTTTCCAAAAATATGGTTGCCTCAGGAAGGAGTTCCCGTATTGCTTTAAACCGAATTGTCCAGATATCTATATTTTTAATTTCTGTCATATGTGAGCCTCAAATAAAGCTACTAGAAGAAGCATATAATTGTTCAATTAACATTTCACTAACAATAAGTTTACTGGGGAGTCCAATAAAAACCCATGCGTGTAGCCTTTGAAACCCATGGCTGTAAATTAAACCAAGCAGATACTCTTAAGCTTTCTGAGGAATTTCATGAAGCTGGTTTTGAAATAGTTAAGGACGATCAACCATATGATGTATACGTTTTAAACTCATGCACAGTCACACACGTTGCTGACAGAAAAGGCAGAAATTCAGCTCGATCAGCAAAAAAAAAGAACCCCAATTCCCTCATAGTATTCACTGGTTGTTATGCGGAGAGAGAACCACAAACTCTAATCTCCATACCAGATATAGATCTCGTTATTGGAAATATAGGCAAAAAAGAAATTGTGGGTAAGGTGATTGAAGAATTAAGCCCCGAAGTCACAGTACCGGATTTCTCAACTTCCCACCATGACATGAATTCATTTAGTACCAGAACCCGGGCCATGGTAAAAATTCAAGAAGGATGCAACCAAATTTGTGCCTATTGCATAGTCCCAAGGGTTAGAGGTCGAGAAAAAAGTGTCCCTGCCCAAAGTCTTATAACCCAGATAAATCACCTATCTGAATCCGGATTTAAAGAAGTAGTTCTTACAGGTACCCAGCTAGGAAGTTATGGGTTTGACCTAGATGGCACCTCTCTTAGGCATATGCTGGCCAGCATACTGGAAAACACAGATGTTCCACGTTTGAGGGTATCCTCGCTACAGCCACAGGAAATTGATAACGATTTACTCGATCTATGGGCAAACCCCCGGCTCTGCCAGCATTTCCATGTACCGCTTCAAAGCGGGAGCAATGGGATTCTAAAAACTATGCGGAGAAGGTACACCTCAGAAAGGTATGTTAGTTCGATTGATCGTATAAGATCCATTCTGCCAGATGCGTCGATAACTAGCGATGTTATTGTGGGTTTCCCTGGTGAAAGCGTCACAGATTTCCGTAAAACTGCTGAATTATGCATAGAGGTAGGTTTCTCTGACCTGCATGTTTTTAAATTCTCTGTGAGACCAGGTACCTCCGCAGCGCATATGATCGACAACGTGGGCTCTCCTGCAAAACATGAGAGATCTCAAATACTTTTAGAAATAGCCGAAGCTAGTTTTAGAAAATATAGGGAATCGAATATTGGGAAACATGAACTTGTCCTCTGGGAAGAGCCCTCCAAGAGAGGTAAAAGGGGCCAATTTGCCACCTACACCGGACTAACTAGTAATTACATAAAAGTAAAAACAGAATCATGTGGGAAAATGACCGGTGTCATCGAGAGAGTTAAACTTGGGATGAATCCGGGCGATGATCCCAAAGTGATGACAATTGTTCGTTAATACCTGAAATATTTGGAAATATCCTCCCAAAACAAGTCTCACTCCGACTTCATTATGTCAATAGCCTCCCCAAATGCGGCTAGAGTCCTTTCCACGTCTTTATCATCGTGCTCAGTTGAAAAATAGAATTTGGTAGTTCCCTTCAAAACACCGCATTCTAAAAGTAACTGATTGAATCTAGATAACCTTTGAGAATCGGCCTTTAGCGTACTCCGATAGTCGTAAACTTCTTCGGCGGTGAAAAATACATCGAAAAGTACCGGTTCTCCAACAACTTTGCCAGGGATTTCTGAGTTATCTAAGATATTTTGAAGTCCCTCCATAACTTTCCGACCGGTATCGTAAATACCGTCGTAAATACCGTCTTGCTTAAGGATGTCTAAAGTTGCCAAACCTGCAGCACAGGCGACGGGGTTACCATTTAGGGTCCCAATTAGCGGCATAAACCCTTCTTTCCCCACTTTGTCCGAGTCAAAATGCGTCATGATCTCTTCCCGCCCTGCAATAGCTGTAAGCGGAAAGCCTCCACCAATTGCCTTTCCTAGGGTACAAATATCAGGTACAACCCCATAATAATCTTGAGCACCTCCATAGGAAAATCTAAATCCAGTCACCACTTCGTCAAAAATTAGAGGTATCTCATAATGACTAGTTATTTCCCTCAACCCTTCCAGAAAACCCTGTTTAGGTGGCAAAAGCCTTTGGAAAGGCTCGACAATAACCCCGGCGAGTTCATCGCTATACCGATCAATTATTGCTGATGTAGTCTCTAAATCATTAAAGGGAGCTATTAACATTTCTGATTGGAGGGACTTTGGGATCCCTGCAGTATCTGGCTCAGCCTGTGGAAAATCCAATAGTTTGGATGGTGACATGCTCATCAGGGCATAGTCATTCATACCATGAAATCCACCTTCAAACTTCAGTATTTTGTCTTTTTTTGTGAAGGATCTTGCAACTCTCATGGCGTATAAGGTGGCTTCTGACCCTGTGCTGCAAAAACGTACTTTATCTGCGCATGGGACTGCTTTAACAATTTCTTCAGCTAATTCCACCGATTTCTCGTTAGTAGCAAAAAAGGTCGTCCCGCTATTCAACTGGCTTAGTACAGCCTCCATCACGGAAGAATTGGCATGACCGACAATCATGGGTCCAGATCCAAGAAGGTAATCTATATACTCATTTCCGCTTTCATCCCATACGTGGCTTCCCTTACCTCTGTTTACTATGAGGTCGTAATTTAAATTACCTAGCGAACCTTGAGGCAAAACTTTCGCTGCTCGTTGCAAAATATCTTTTTCGCGATCTGTCTGGGTCCGATTTCCCATTTTGAATCCTTCTCTATCTAAACTATCGTTCTAAACTACGTTCAGGGGATTATATCAATCGACAATCAAAAAAAAACCCTCGCATAAGTACCGATCCAAAGAGTATTGATGATAGAGTGAGAAAAGGAAGCATATATTACTTGAGTAGGTGGAATTAAGATGGATATAAATTTTCAAAATGGGCATCCCCTTCAAATAGCTGGAGACTGCTTAGTTGTGGCCTTATTTGAGGAGGAAGAATTTACCTCGGGGGTATTGGAATCGGCAAACCAGGCCTTAGATGGCTCTCTAAAACAATTGTCTGATGAAGGTGAGCTTGTAGGAAAATCAGGAACATCTACTTTAATTCACACCCTTGGCAAGGTAACCCCGAGGCGAATTTTATTCGCAGGCCTGGGTAAAAGGAATTCCGTGACAGAAAAGGTAATAAAAGATGTATTTAGTGCCGCAATCAGAAAAGCAAGAGAAATTGGATTAAATAAAATAGTTGTCGGCATCGATACCTTTTGTTTGGAGAATATAACCCCCCAGAGAGTATGCGAGCTAATCACATTGGCGACCATAAATGGGCTTTACCGATATGAAGATCACATTTCAGAGAAATCAGAAAAGACTGTGAAGGAAGTTATCCTAAACACAGAAACCCCTGCAGAATCTAGCGTAATTTCTTACGCTGCGATAGCAGACGCCATAAACCTGGCAAGAGACCTAGCGAACGCACCTGCCAATTTTATGACCCCAAGTATCTTAGCCGATATCGCGGAAAGAGAAGCTAAAGCAAATGGTATAGAGTTCGAACGTTTGGATGAGGATAGAATGAGGCAATTAGGCATGGGTTCCTTACTTGGAGTGGCTCAGGGGAGTAGCGAACCGGCCTATTTAATTATTCTAAAATATGTAGGGGATAAAGATAATGCAGATGACTCAATTGCCCTCATAGGAAAAGGGATAACTTTCGATAGTGGTGGTCTCAGTCTTAAGCCGCCTGCTGGAATGATCACTATGAAAGGTGACATGGCAGGAGGGGCAGCGGTAATTGGAGCACTCATTGCAATATCCAAATTAGCTCTGAATATAAACGTGTACGGAATTATTGCCGCTACTGAAAATATGCCAGGTGGAAGAGCTCAGCGTCCGGGAGATGTAGTGACTGCTATGAACGGAACCACCATTGAGGTGATAAATACTGACGCTGAAGGAAGATTGGTATTAGCTGACGCATTGTGCTACGCGAATCATTTGGGTGTAAACAAGATTGTGGATGTGGCCACTTTAACTGGGGCGATAAGGACAGCATTGGGAGACCAAATTATAGGTGCTTTTGGAAACAATGATGAATTCACTAAAAAGGTAATAGAAGCAGGGGCTAAGGAAGGGGAAAGGTTATGGGAATTGCCGGCTGATGAATCCTTTTCTAAACATTTCAAAAGTGACGTGGCTGACATTAAGAATGTCGGTGGTGCAGCAGGGGGAGCCACTATCGGGGCAATGATTATCGGAATGTTTGCTGAAGATACCCCTTGGGTTCATCTTGATATAGCTGGTGTAAGTAGAACTAATTCAATTAGCGGTGATGATCCAAAAGGTGCAACAGGTACTCCTGTCAAAACTCTAATATCTTTATGCAAGTCCCTCTCAGAAAACCGACAATAACTAACCACGAACCTCATTAAAGTTGTAATGCTGGCGAGAGGTATGATAATGTCGGCTTTCCAAGCTGATATAGATTAAGAAAGAGATACCTTTGTTGAGACCTCTGATATGGGACAAGACCGACTACCAAAGTGGACTTTCATAACCAACCATGGACTTGTATTGAGTTACATTTTCCACAACCCAACTAGTACGGCTAGAGGGATAGCCAACTATATTGGCGTGACAGAAAGAACTACGCATAAAATAATATCTGATCTGGAAGAGGCCGGTTATATTGGTAGACGTAAGATTGGTCGTAGGAATGTATACAGAGTGGACCCTCAATTGCCTCTTCGACATCACACAAAAACGGAAATAATGGTAGAAGATTTACTGGAATCTCTTTCCGCCCCAGCTAACGTGTAAACTAGGATTTTGGGTCTCACAAATTGACCCTTCTTCAAATGAGATGCTAGACTTTTCGCTGCTGTGGTGAGCGTGGCCAAGTCGGTTAAGGCGCCAGGTTGTGGCCCTGGAGATCGAGGGTTCGAATCCCTTCGCTCACCCCATCTTCATAATTACAAATATGAGCCTCAGTACGCCTGAGGCGGTTGGGAACTTAATTGAGTAAACACAATAGAATATCGAAGATTTTAAGAGAAGGTGAATCTAACGGTGATGGATGGTTGCTGGAACTCAGTTCTTCAACAGGAAGAAAAGTTTTCGCAGTAGCTGTCGCACAAAATAATCGCCGTAGTCGGACAGGGCCAACATGGTCCTACGTTTTTGAAAACGACGGATGGACTTCTATCGACTTAGGTACACCTGGATCCTATGAGGCGTTGAAAGATGGCTACTCTACCATCGGTGTAAATCCTTCTAATATAGAGAGGGTCATAATCAGCCACGGACATTCTGATCACGATGGAACAGTGACTCAATTTCTGGACGACTCATCTGCAGAATTATGGGCCCATCAGTCATATGGACCACTAAAAGAATACATCCCATGGGAGATTCATTACCGAAAAGGGTCAATTCTTCAAAGGGAAGTAGAGCGGATTGCTGAAGAAAAAATTCAGATAACTAATGAAAGTAATAACGATCGGAGAGACATTGATAAAAAATACTTCAAAGATCGCAAACAGACCCATGTATCAAAAGATTTGAAGGACGGGGACGTATTCTCAGACCTTAAAGTAATGAGTACACCCGGGCACTCTCCAGACCAAATTTGCCTAGTCTTGGATGATTTTATATTTACAGGTGACCATATACTTCCTGAAATAACCCCTCACCCGACCAGTAAAATGGTTTTCAGAGATACAATATCTGAAAATCTCCCTGAATTTCTCAAAGATCCCTCAGGTTTGTACGGTTTGGGAACATACCTTAACTCTCTAGGTAGAGTTATTGAACTTGGGGACTCTTACACAGTATTACCGGCGCACCGTCTTTATAATAAATCCAATTTCAACTGGCATGGAGTAGAAAGGGCAGGGGATATCCTAAAGCATCATGAAAAAAGGTTAGACCAAATGCTCAAAAAGCTACAAGGCAAAACCTCTAATCTAGAAGAAACCACCAAAGGCATTTTTGAACGAAGTAAACTTCTGGGTTCAAATCTTTATGCAGCCATGTCTGAAATAGTTGCCCATCTCGAATTACTTGAGGACACAAAGGACATATCAATAGATGAGTCTGGGCAAATATCTATGCAGGGTGATGGAACCAACTACAAAAATTATATATCTAAACTCTTAGATCCTAAGTGATCAATATATATCTAAAGGTTAATGGCACTCATATACTCTAAATATATATCTATATATACCCTCAAACAAGGGATTGCTAATTGCTAAAAAAACGAGCAAACTCAGCTGATTGCCAACAAGCCTTCAAGCCGTTTATAAAGGCTTTATATAGGTTGGCAGTCTTGTGATTATAAGCAAAACTTAACGATAATTTATTCTTAATAATATAACGGTGGCCAAATATGCCTTTCGCTAACAATAATGGGATCGAAATTCACTATCATACAAAAGGGCAAGGACCTCACATCGTACTACTGCACGGGTTTATGGGAGACATTGGATCATGGGAGAAATTGGGATATCCCGATACACTTGCACCAAATTACACTGTGGTGATAATTGACGCACGGGGGCACGGTAAAAGTGATAAACCTTATGACCCAACAGCATATCTTGATAAGACAATTGCAACCGACGTTATAGCCGTCCTCGACGATATCAACGTAGAAAAATCCCACTATTTCGGATTCTCCATGGGGGGTAGGGTAGGATTCGAACTGGCTGCATACCATTCTGAAAGATTTCTTTCCTTTATTTTAGGAGCCCAAACACCTGGAAGCAGGAATGAACATGGAAATGAATCGGACAGAAAGAGAATTGCTCTCTTCGAAAAAGGTCCGGAGGCTCTAAAGCGAGTAATGTCTCGATCCAAGAAAGAGTATGAAAGCTACCTCGAACCTACATTAAATGGTGATCTTAAGGCCTATACTGCCAAAACCAAGGCTAATGCAATGAGAGAAGACATATCAGAGCATCTCGTCGGACTTACTGTACCTTGTCTAGTTTTTGCAGGTGAATCTGACTCACTTGCGCATGAATCAGCCAAGGAACACTCTGAAAAAATGCCGACAGCGCGTTTTGTCAGCTTACCTGGATTGAACCATATGGAGTCAATAGCAAGAACGGATATGGTCACTCCAATGGTCACATCATTCTTGAACGAAGTTTCAATGTGAGAGAAATCACCTACCTTCAATGAATATATCAAGGCTAAACTCATCACTGTTTACCCAACCCATCATTTCAGATTCCCGCGCCGTAACCTTTTTTGCTTCGGCTATAACATGATTAACCAATTCCAGCGGGAAAACCACAACCCCGTTCACATCGGCATGAACAACGTCTCCCACATTCACTAACACCCCACCGACTTCCACGGGCACATTTGTTTCGTCAAGACCGAAATTACCGTGAGCAGGCACTAGTCCAACTGAAAACATCTGAAAGCCCATATCATGTACAGTTTCAACATCTCGAACGCCTCCGTCGGTAACAAGCCCAATTGCCCCTACTTTTTTCGCTACTGTAGCCATCCCATCTCCAAAGTGGCAGCCATGATGGGGTCTAGGCCCAATATCTTTAGCTACGATCACTACTGGTACAGGCATCGCGTCAATAGTTCTCAAACAATCATGCCAGCCTGATCTACTTTTCTCCTTACCAGTCGTTGTCGTGTTCAAAGTGGCAGTAACCGCCTGGCCTACCATGACACCAAGATCCGGAAATTGGCACTTAATATCCCATCCCATAAAACCTTCTGTATTTAACCTGGACTCGTGTGTCTCAACTGCATTAGCTACAGTCGGGGTGTCAATAGCCCTTAAATCGCTTATTTGTTCTTCTGTTAAATATTTCAATTGGACTCCTTTATCAACGAGGGTGTTTATCCTAAATTTCCCTTTATAAATTTCCACTATCTGAACCTGGAAAATACGTGGAAGGGACTACATCTTTAACCGAGCTGGATCTTTTCTCCAGCCAATAATCATAGGCGGGAGGAGTAATTTTAAAAGCATCCTCCACCCCAAGTTTCAGAGCAGCATCGAGTGCCCAATTTGGATTATGTAGAAACTCTCTAGCTATGGCTATTAAATCTGCCCGACCTGACTGAAGGATCTCTTCTGCCTGCTCAGCATGAACGATCAGACCTACTGCCATGCTCATCATATCTGTCTCTTTCCGTATTTTTTCAGCGTAAGGGACTTGATATCCATATCCTACAGGGCCTGCGCTTATAACCGGGCTCCCACGCATTCCCCCAGAAGAACAGTCAATCACATCGACTCCTTTTTCTTTCACCAATCTCGAAAAGCGAACGCTTTCTTCTGGGCCCCAACCTGCATCATCTTCAACTGATAAGCGTATGAACAATGGCTTGTCTTCAGGCCAGTTGGCCCTCACTTCTTCCGCCACTTCCAAAGGGAGACGCATCCGCTTTGATTCGGTGCCTCCATATTCATCTGTCCTTTGGTTTGCCTTTGGGGATAGAAATTGGTGCAATAGATACCCGTGGGCAGCGTGTATCTCTAACACTTCAAACCCGGCCTCATTCGCCCTTCTGGCTGCCTCTCCCCAATTTTCTACCGTCTTTTGTATTTCTCCAAACGATAAACCTCGAGGAATAGGTTCAGTTTCGCTTGAACCGATAGGACTTGGGGCAACAAGTTCCCAATCGTCCCAGTCATCCACTCCTGCTTCAAGTGCTCCTTCAGGTGTCAGCGGGGCTCCTCCTTCCCAAGGTCTGAAGCGACGAGCCTTTCTCCCACTATGGCCTATCTGGATTGCAGGAACTGAATTTTGCTTACGAATAAAATCTGCAAGCCTTTTGAAATGTGATATGTAGCTGTCATCCCAAAGTCCCATATCCCCGGCGGTGCCACACCCACGTCTCTCTACTTTGGTGGATTCAATAAAGACGAGCCCCGCCCCCCCAGCAGCGAACCGACCAGCATTCATAAGATGCCAATCAGTAGGATAACCCTTTACTGCCGCATACTGGTGCATTGGCGCAACAACAACACGGTTTTTTAAAGTGGTACTTCTAATGGTTATAGGCTGAAATAATAAAGGGGTCGACATTAGTTCTCCTGTATTTGTTTACGCACTAATGAACAGCAAGGAAGTCTAAAACATGTGGAAGCAAGGCATCGCTTCTTTCCATGACGTCCCCATGATTAAGGCCAGGTAATGATACCCAAGTCACGTCCGGCATGTGTTTCACGCATTCCTCGGTACCCGGATACAATCCATCTTGATCCCCGCAATATACGAGGCATGGCATCGTCATTGTACAAAGAACACCAGATATATCTGGTCGGTCTCTAAGTGCTATGGTGGCCGAAATGATCGCCTTCGAATCATTGGATAGCAAATGAGCCAGCTCTCTTTCGTCGGGTGGAGGTTCTAATCCTCCAACGTAAACGTCCATTCCATGTTCAAGGGATTCCAGCATAAAATCCAGAGCCTTGACTCCTGGTTCGAGTTCTAAGTCACCAAGAGGGTATGGATGCATTCCTCCGATAATTAGTGAGTGGAACCTTTGCGGAAACGCCTCGGCCAACCCGAATCCGATACTTCCACCCATTGAATAGCCCATATAATGAGCCTTATTTATATTTTCCGCATCCATAACAGAAACAATATCGGAGGCCATTATTTTCCTATCATATAAAGAAGGATCATATGGCTTATCGCTTTTGCCGTGTCCCCGAGCATCAACTGAAATTACACGATAACTTTTTTTTAATTCATCCACATACCCATACCAATTCCATTTATCCAACTTACTAGTTAGACCGTGTTGAAGGATTAAAGGCGGACCGTCGCCGGTAATCTCATAATTGATTTGAATTCCAGAGTTATTCACAACAGGCATATTACGGGAACCTCCTTTAGTGGATATCTAGAAGCATTTTACTGCCGGAAATTATATATTCCGAAGTCAGATTAATGGTAAGCTCTGATTAAGAACGGTTGCATAGAACAAAGTCGATTAGAAGATCAAAAAATATAAGGGAAGCTCTATTTAAAGCCTCCCTTATAAAGGTCTACATTACTATTTCCACTCCCAAAGGTTCCAGGTTGCATTTCCTTCACCGTCAACATCCCATTCATATACCAAACACATCCCATTTAATCCTGCAAGGGAAGGAAAAGCCGCAGAGAAGTAAGCAGTTCCTCTGAATTTAGCCCCTCCGTCTTCGGTAAAAGCTCCTGCGCCGTTTGCGCGAAAGGTAGCAATGCCTTCCGCAGTCATAAACACACCGGAATTCGGGCACTCACCGTAAATGGTTCCATCGGCATTTACATGCGCCTGATAAGTTGCCTGGAACATACCTTCCACTCCCAGCAAAGTTCCAGCACCGGCTCCTGTTGTTTCAATTATTGGTGAACCATTCTCAGCCGGCAATATTTTATTTGCCGTAGTCCCTGACAGTTCACCCTTCTTCTCTCCTAACATAATTTGACCTCCTAGCCAAAATTTAAATATTTGAAGCAATGTTATCAAGAAGGAGTAACAGTCGGTAAGTAGTAATAGAAATAAATACGCTAAATGAAATTATATTGATCTCAGACTGACTACTATATTTGGTTTGGTGATTAAGCAAATCGGGTACCGGCATTCATTGAAAGGTCTACGACAGCACAGCAAAAAAACGAGCCTTTGGTGAAGAGTTTATAATCAGCTTTCGTAATATCTCTCTATAATAAATATGGCTAAAACCTGTATAAGGAAGGTCCAGTGACAATAGAAATCACATCCGAAATGAAGGAACTTATCGACAACGCTTTGTCCGACAAATACCCCTGCATAGTTGGCACTTCTTCTTCAGATGGTCTCCCCAACGTATCCTACAAGGGGAGCGTCATGGTATTTTCGGCAACTGAGCTGGCCTTTTGGGAACGAACCCGAAAAGGCGGCTTTGCTCAATTAACCGATAACCCAAATATAGTCGTTATGTATCGAAATACTGAGCTAAGAAAATCCTGGAGATTTTATGGGGAAGTGACTATATACGACTCGGGAGAAATAAAGGACCAGGTGCTGGAAAAAACCGTTCAGCCTGAACTTGATCGAGACCCAGATAGATTAGGAGTTGCGGTCGTAATAAATGTGACCAAAATCACCACTCTTGGAGGGGAAATAGTTCAGAAAGCATCTGGTTAGTGTTATAAGTTTCTTAAACTCCGATATCTATAAACATATTTCCCAACCAATTTTTCTCCTATTTGATACAATTCTGTTCCTATAAACATATCGTGCGCCTGTAGCTCAGCGGATAGAGCACTGGTCTTCGGAACCAGGTGTCGGGGGTTCGAATCCCTCCAGGCGTACCAGCTAAAGGAACTCTTCATGGTCACGTTCGGCAGTGGTGATTACAAGTACGAAGTTGCTGAAAATTTCTTCAAAAGACCTAAAGGATGGCCGTTCGTGGAAGTTGCCGACGTAGCCGTTGATAAAGATGACAACGTATACGTATTCAATAGGGGTCCCTACGCTGCAGTAATGATCTTTAATAAATCAGGAAACTACACAGGCAGTTGGGGCAAAATAGGGTTCGATTTCATAGTCCCACATGGAGTTAGTATCGGACCTGATGGCTCTGTTTATACAAGTGATACCGGTGACCATACCGTGAGAAAATGGACGAAAGACGGCAGGCTACTTATGACTCTGGGAAGGCCTTTGATCAACTCCCCAGAACAGAGTGGTATCCCATTTAATAGGCCAACTCATTTCACAGTCGCCTCTAGCGGTGATCTTTACGCATCAGACGGTTATGGGAATTCTCATATTCACTGCTTTGACTCAGACGGAAACCTGAAATTCTCATGGGGAGGACACGGGAGTAGCCCCGGCGAATTCGACACTATCCACAGTGTTTACGTAGATATTGAAGATAATGACAAAATTTATGCCACTGACAGGTACAACAATAGAATCCAGTATTTCTCTAAGGAAGGCGAATTTCTAGGAGAATGGAACAACGTCAATTTGCCAAATGATGTGAGAAAAGGCCCGGACGGTAATTTCTATGTGGCAGAACTCGATCACCGCATAAGTATTTTGGACAGTTCCGGCAACCTACTCGCCAGATGGGGAGACGTGGATGCAAATGTAGATGACTCTGAGACAGGATCTGGCTTACCCGATTCTCCAAGTAGAAACCCCATGATTGTGGGTAAGGTAAAACACGAGCCCGGTGCCGGTTTATTTGGCGCACCTCATGGCATCGCAGTCGACTCGGAAGGCAGTTTCTACGTATCGGAGGTCAGTGAAACCTTTCTAGGAATAGACCGGGGTGATCGCTCCGTTCAAAAATTTGTGAGGGTTTAGACCATAAACTTATGCTTAATCCCTAATTCCCGCTCCTAACCGATCCGAATTCCTACGCTATCTAGTTAATTGCCCTTAATTGATGCTGATTCATATTCAAATAGGTTGTAAAATCGACTTATGAATAAGGTCCGGCTACTTGAATTTACATACCTATTTTGCTTAAAAATATTATCTCTACTAGTACCTGTTTTATCAGAGAAAAGACCGTTCATAGGCTTTATGGTCGCAAGTGAAAAGGCTCTCAAAAAGCCCTTGTTTGGGTGTCAGATGTGCGGCCAATGCATTCTTCACTATACAGGGATGGTTTGCCCAATGGGATGCCCAAAGAACCTCAGAAACGGTCCCTGCGGTGGTGTAAGGAGCGATGGTAATTGCGAAATAAAGCCCAACATGAACTGTACATGGGTCAGAGCTTGGGATAATTCGACCCAAATGATGGTTTTCACAGAGTCCATTGAGGAAATACAAACAGAGCTCGATCACAGTTTATCTGGAACCTCAGCGTGGATTAACGAATTAGGGGGGGGGAAATGACGAATAAACATGCTTCGAATTTGGCCCAAAGGTTAGAGACAGGACTTTTTACAGTGACTGCAGAGGTAACATTACCTGACTCAATTGAAAAGGAAGCCCTAGCCTCTCGAGCCCATATACTTGAACCATATTGCGATGCAATTAACATCACAGATTCCACTGGGGCAGTGCCTCATTTTTCAAACATTGCAGCAGCCTCGATACTCATCGAAAACAACATAGAACCCATAATTCAATTTTCATGCAGAGATAGAAACAGAATTGCTACGCAGGCCGACGTGATCGGAGCGCATGCCATGGGTGTTCGAAACATTTTCTGCGTAACTGGAGACGGCGTTCAAACAGGTGATCACCCTGAGGCAAAAGCTGTGTTTGACCTCGATTCAGTTACTTTATTGACTACAATCAATCACTTAAAGACAACAGGTAAATTTCTGAGTGGTAGGGAATTAGATTCCAAACCTGATTTCTTTTTAGGAGCGGCCGTTAATCCATTTGTCCCTCCCTTTGAACAGCGCGCTTTGAGATTACTCAAAAAACATAGGGCCGGAGCCTCTTTTTTTCAATCCCAATACTGTTTCGACATAAGCAGATTCGAATCTTTCCTTCTACTGCTTCTGGAATTGACCAACGGGTCACCTCCCCCTGTATTGGTTGGTGTCGGACCACTCAGATCTGCCCGTTTTGCTCGCTGGTTGACAGAAAATGTACCTGGAGTCGCTATACCGGACCACATAATTAACCAAATTGAAAAATACCCCGAAAAAGAGCAAAAGAAGGCTGGCATCGAGGCATGCGTGAAAATAGTGGAAGGTGTTAAAAATCTAACCGGTGTAGCCGGGATCCATATAATGGCTCACGACTGGGAATCATCAGTGTCTGAGATTGTCGAGGCAACAGGTCTTACGAAAACTGGGCGAAATAACTAACCGAATTTTATAACGTCTACTTATGTGGATACCGTGTCATAATTTGTCTTCCACGAGCCGATAGCCGCTCTATCCAGGCCAAGGTGATCCCTCAATGTGCTGCCGCTATAATCTTTCCTGAAAACCCCTCTCTTCTGCAGTTCTGGAACTACAAATTTGACAAAGTCTTCGAATGCTCCTGGTTGGTGTGTGGGTCCCACAACAAACCCGTCACAGGCTGGAGAATGGAACCATTCTTCCATTTCATCCGCAATATCTTTAGGACCACCGACCATGGTGTGGCCATCGCTGAGCAAACCTCTCCTGGTTATCCTCATAAAATCCCTGGGCGTCGGGTTTTTAACTCCCGACGATACGACCCGGTCTCTCATGGCCTGCATCCCTTGGAGGCCCTCCAATTCCTCTTCGGTAAAGCCTTCATCCATACCTTTGGTAGAAAAATCGAAATTGAGAGCCTCAGACAGCAATAACAGTTGATCCATATCATTGGAAAGCAGCTCATAGGCGGCCTTCTTGTCCTCAGCCTCTGATTTTGTTGCAGCTGCTATGGGATACATCAGAGATGCAATTTTCATATGGTCAGGGTTACGTCCCGCCGCCTCGGCCGCTTTTTTTGCTGCTGAATATTCAAGCTTACCAACATCAATATTGCGATAGCCCGCAAAAATCAATTCCCCCCAACGTGCAGCAAATCGTTTGCCCCGAGTACTACCGCCTGCCTGTATGACAACAGGCCGTCCTTGAGGGGTTCTCGGAACTGTGAAAGGACCACGTGAACTCAGGTATTTGCCTTTGAAGTCTATCTTGCGAACCTTATCAGGGTGCGCGTAAAGATTATTTTCTTTATCTACAACTATCGCATCATCATCCCAGGAGTCCCAATGGCCCAAAACTGCCTCGCAAAACTCATCAGCTCTGTCATATCTTGTATCGTGTTCGAGGTGGGCTTCACGCCCCATATTACGTGCCTCATTATCGTTGACCGAAGTTACAACATTCCATGCAGCACGACCTTTTGTCATTAAATCAAGAGTCTGAAACAGCCGAGCTACGTGGAAAGGTTCGTAATAGGTGGTGGAATAAGTTGCTCCCAGGCCTAAATGCTTAGTAACAGCAGCCATGCTCATCAAACAGGTGACTGCGTCAAGCTTAGTACATCTAATACCATTTTTCACAGTTTCGGAATGGTCTCCTGCATACATGTCGGGCATAGCCAACCGATCATCAAAAAAGCCTATATCAAATTTTCCTTGTTCAAGAACACGAGCTATGTGTTGGTAGTATTCAGGGGAATAGGTATCGATTCTTGCGTCCGGATGACGCCACGAAGAGGGTAGTGTAGTGCAATTTTGAGCTTGCAAGAAAGCTACTAATTTCATTTGGCGCATAACACTATTACTCCCATATCATTTTCACCCTTCCGGATCAATCCCAAACTCTCTGAATTATATCCAACCCTGAGGTATCAAGTTAGCACAGTAATTATTGGTAGCTTATCACCCCTATCTCTGGGTAACCCCGCATTCCTTGGGCCATAGGAAAATCTGCATCCGAATACCACAACTGCCCGTCTCTAATAGTCAGTCCATGGGGGTCCGGGCCATCAGTGGGAAGCTTAAGTTCTTCCATCTTTTCCCCTGTCTTCTTATGAAATTTGACTACCAATTTCTCTGCCCTATCAGAGCACCAAATACCTTCACCATCCAAAGCTAACCCATGCAGGACATTGAGATCACAGGAAAATTTCCGAATAATCTCAAATGAAGTACCGTCAATCAGGATCAGAGACTTTGGATTGAAGGCTGTTATCCAAATATTGCCATCCTCCCATTCAAGTCCATGGATTCCACCACCATCTGGCGTATTAAACGAGTCCACAGTTTCACCATTTACTAGGTTTATTTTTCTTACCTTTGATATGTGGTCATCGGTCGGCCTCGGCGGTCGTGCACTAGCTGTACCATTGCAGGCGGTCCAGATGAATCCTCCACCGACAGCAATTCCGGATCCGTTCTCTGTTTCAGTGTTAATAATTCGAATTACCTCTCCGTTATCACCTAGAACGTAGATATCATCGGTCAGCTGATCCATGACAAACAACTCATTTTCAAACCATTGCAATCCATTGGGCATCCGAACCGGCGTCTTAAATGGCACTTTAACATTAGCCTTCATCATCGACTTCCATTCTTACACTTGTCTTGCAATCATTGAAAATCACGATATCACTTCTTTTTGAAGAAGCTGGCCCATATCAATCTCAGACACTCCTAGCAGATTGGAAAAAATTTCTTCGTTATGCTCTCCTAAATATGGCACGCCCCTCGTGATACGGCCAGGGGTATCAGAGAATTTGATCGCTATTCCAGGGTGTTCCACGGACCCCCATTCTGAATGGTCTACGCTCACAATGAAGCCTCGTTCCTTAAGATGTGGATCGTTATATAGTTGCTCTCCGGTCTGAACTACCCCTGCAGGAATTAGGTGTTGTTGAAGCAGATTCATCAAATCATGTGATTTAAAATTATCCGTCCATTGGCTTATATACTTGTCCAACTCGTCATGATTTATAAGGCGATTTTCTCGTGACTGGAATTTTGGGTCTTGAGCCCAAGCCGGATTCCCCATTGATTTAACCAGATTATTCCAATCGTCCTCATCAGGACAAGAAATTACGCACCATTCATCCTCCCCTTCACAGGGATAGCATCCGTTGGGGGCGCTCCAAGGATTCCTATTCCCGATCGGTTCCCACGATTTTCCATTTACAAAATAATCCAGAAGGGCCACCCCCATTGAGCCTGCCATCGCCTCAACCTGGGCTATTTCCACATGCTGACCAAACCGATATTGGTTTCTGTATTCCAAAGCAGCGAGAATAGCTGTGGTAGTGGCGCCTGCCGACACAAAATCAGGAAAATGCACATTCGAATGGTTT
Source organism: Dehalococcoidia bacterium (assembly GCA_029936675.1). Taxonomy (GTDB): domain Bacteria; phylum Chloroflexota; class Dehalococcoidia; order Lucifugimonadales; family UBA826; genus UBA11996. The sequence continues at coordinate 52,719 of JAPYSB010000001.1, forward strand.
TCAATAGGGGAGTCAGGAAAACCCCATAGGTTTGACAACCCTGCGTAAGACATTAAGCTTTGCCCATATCCAACATGTTCAGCTTTGGGTCCTTCGGTACCATAACCAGGCATGCTAATCATAACAAGATCTGGTTTTACCTTTCTTAGAGTTTCATAACCGAGCCCTCTGCGATCCAGTACGCCAGAGGCAAAATTTTCGACCACCACGTCAGAAATCTGAACCAACTCTTTTATAAGTTCCACACCTTCAGGCCCAGCGAAGTCCAAAGTTATGCTTTTCTTGCTCCTGTTAATTTCTAGAAATTGCGGTGACGAGTTGGTGACTATTCGTCCAGTATCCAAATGTTTATTGGTTTCAACCTTGATAATTTCTGCTCCAAGATCACCCAAATAACGAGTCGCAAAAGGTCCCGACCAAACCCGGCTCAAATCCAATATCCTGATCCCTTGCAAAGGGAGGGCAAGATCATCCGATAGGCGATCATTTTCTTCCTTGGAATTTCGGCCTTCGGTTCTGATCTTCTCAATCACACGTTCTTGATGCTCCCCTAAGCGGGGAGTTGGTCTCTCCAGAACACTTGGTGTTAAGCCAAATCTATATGGAGGGCCCGGGACTAAATGCGCCCCAATTTTGGGATCGATAACTTCACGAAAATAATTCCTTTCCTTTAATTGTGAACTCTGAGCTAGGTCTGAAATTTCGTTTACCCTGCTTACAGCTAAACGGCGGGAATATGCTTGTTCCAAAAAATCTTGCACTGAAAACCCAGATATAAAATCTCGGACAAAAATGTCAACAACTTCGGGTTGAGATCGTCGAAAATTCATATCATTCCACATTGGGTCAGCTAAGCTCTCGTTGTCCATCCATCGCACCAGTTCTTGCCAATGTCTGTTTTCAAGAACGGCTAACGAAATATATCCGTCTGAGCATGCATAGTGTCCGTTCGGAGCAATTATGGGCGTGGACCCCATCCTCCGGGCGATGTCACCGTGATACGTGTACCTGGTTATATTGAATAAAAGCTGGGCCGCGATTTCGTACATAGATACGTCAATACATTGCCCTTTCCCAGTGAGGTTTCGATGGTTTATTGCTGCCAGTACCCCTGTTGCAGTGTGAAACGATGTCAATTGAGATATTTGTTCACAAGGTGCTACACAAGGAGGCTTCATTTCATCTCCCTGGCAATACATAACACCTCCCATCGCCTGAACAATCAACTCACCCCCAATAAAGCTACTATAAGGGCCAGTTTGGCCAAAGGGGCTGATCGATGCCATCACAATGCCAGGATTGTTTAAAGACAATCTCTCAAACCCAATCCCAATTTGGTTCATATAGCCAGGTCTAAAATTTTCAATGACAACGTCGACTCCCTCTGATAATTGAATAAATCTGTTGGCTCCCTCCATCGACTCAAGATCCAACATAACGCTATATTTGTTCGCGTTGTAATTAGCAAAATATAAACTGAAATCGGGCCGGTTAACCCCTGATGCAAATGGTCCTATTTTTCGACTTTTATCTCCATCAGGAGGCTCAATTTTTGTGACATCAGCACCAAGATCTGCAAGAATCTTCCCACACAAATTCCCTTCTGGTCCCGTGAGGTCAAGTACAGAAATATGAGCAAGTGCGGAGGGTTTATGGAAAGTACCCATCAATAACTCCTCTTTCTAAATACTACTTACAGCAAAATCACCATCAGATGGCCGCCTTAACAATCTGCAATTACCCTATTAACAAGGGAACCAATCCCCTCAATGCGGACCTCTACCACGTCACCTATGTTGATTTCCGAAGTCTCAGGGCAACCTGTCGGAATGATGTCCCCCGGTTGTAAAGTCATTACTTCTGAAACCCAGCTGATCAACTTGGGAATTGCAAATATCATTTCGGATGTATTCCCATCGGCCGACAACTCTCCATTTACAAAACATTCAATCCTTAGATTTCTCGGATTATCAATTTCTGTCTCAATATGTGGCCCTATAGGACAGAAAGTATCAAAATGTTTCCACCTCATCGAAAGACCTTTACCTAGATCACTTTCTATGGTTTCTTTTGCACTGACGTCGTTCACACATGTGTATCCCAGCACGTAGTCCATCGCGTCGGATTCACTAATATGGCGGGCGGTTTTAGATATCACTACCCCAACCTCCGCCTCATGTATGACACTTTTGCAGCTTCGTGGATATACTATGTTTCCTTGGTGAGGAGCATACGTTCCAGGTTGTTTCATGAAAATACCTGGACCATCTCGATCATCCTTTTCACCGTAATTAGCAGCTATAGCAGGAACTTTGTTGGTTAAAGTAAGAGGAGCAAGGAGTATTGTCTCTGAGAGGGAGCAAATCCTATTGCCAACGTCTTTTATGTCGTAAGGGGTTCCTGAAATGGTGTGTATGGAATCTCCCAAAATAACCCCCCAGTTTTCCTCCGATTCAAACATGAATCTTGCAATTTTCATAATCGCCCAAACCTTTGAATTTTCGACGATTATAGACTAATTAACGAACGAGTTCTCTGATCTTTTTAAACCAACCCAGGCAACTACTGATGAAACGAGTCCAATAAACACAATTACAGATCCAGCTATATATGAAACTTGGAATGCATACATAAAAGAAGCTGCCGAGGCAGGAGTTGAGCCTGCTTGTAGAATATCTACTCCTGGGGATTTCCATTCATAAATCGATGTAAAGGTCCATCCCAAAAGTGTGACAGCAGTCACGCTACCGAGGCCCCTGGACATTGATGACACAGCACCACCTGAACCCAAATCAGAAAACTTCATTTTCCCCATAATTAGGCTCAAATTAGAGCTCTGGAAAAGGCCTATACCCATCCCTACAAAAACCATTCTGAAGGCTATCTGCCGAAAGCTAGAATCGGCAGTTAAAGCAGTATATGAACTAAGTGCCGCCAACACGATCAGCAAACCCAACACAGTGATAAATCCAGGCCCAAACCTATCAGATAAATAACCCCCAACAGGAGAAAATATTGATACTGAAACAGCATTCAATAAAAGAAAGATTCCTAAAACGAAAGATGAAGCTCCGATTATTTCTCCAACAAAATAAGGGAGTATAAATAAGTTGACAAAGGAACCCATGTAAAGAAATAAATTAGCACCAAATCCACCGGCAACGACCATATCTTTCATTATTCCCAACTTAACCAATGGGTTAGAAATGATCGATTGGCGCCTGATAAAAAAAGTTCCTGAAAAAATAAATATGCCCAAACTCACAAATGTTTCTACACGAAGCCAGCCTATTGCCGTAGCAATGTTCATGGCTGCAATAAACCCGATCAAACACATAAAAGCAAAGACTCCGCCGATCCAATCAAACCTAGCGGTCCCATTACTGTTTTTATTCTGATTCCCGATTCCTCGAATGACCGTGACGGAACCTAAAATAGCTAGAAGGCAAATAGGTATCCTGCCAAAAAATATCCAGCGCCATGACATATATTCCAAGGCGACGCCGGCATATAAAGTTCCTACTATCATTCCCAGGCTCCCGACACCGGTCATTAAACCCAAGGCGCGGCCACGAATACGCGAAGGGAACAGGGACGTAGCAAGTGCGGGGGCTATCGCCAAAAGGGCCGAATTACCAACTGCCTGAAGTACCCTAAACCCCACAACTGATTGAATATTCGGAGAAAATCCTATTGCAAGCATTGCCAAGGAATAAGTCACCAATCCCAGAATGAAGATCTTTCGAAGTCCATAAACGTCTCCTGCTCTCCCCATAGTAAGTTGCAACCCTACCGTGGTACCTAGATAAAAAATTATCATCAAATACGTAGTGGTCGGAGATGCGTAAAAGTAATTAGATATTCTGGGTAAAGCAACGTTTACGCTAACGTCCAGGGAGCTCAAAAACACCCCAGATGCCACCACCAGCAGTTGCACCCACTGGACCCAAGTCAAAGAATCATCAGAGATTGAGTCTACATTTCGTTCATTTCCCAACACTACTTTATGTATGCAGGGTCTATTTCAATACCCAGGCCGGGAGAACCTGGTAAGGAAATCCACCCATTCTCGACAATTGGCGGGTTTTTGAATATTGAGAATTTATGTGCGTAACTTCCAATTGGCGGATCATTTAGTAATTCGAGATACGGTGCGTTAGGCAACGATGCCACTAGATGAAGATGGGCTATAACCCCAATATCTCCGCCTCCGTGATGTGGGACAATTTCTTTCCCATAAAGCTCTGATAACACCCCTATTTTTCGTACCTCTGTAATCCCGTCTAAAACCATACTTTCTGGCTGCAATACATCGTAAATATTGTTTTCTAACATCGTTTTAAATTCATGTATGCCTCTGTTGTTCTCACCCCCGGCTATAGGTATGGCAACCGAATCATTTAGCCTTGCAAGATCATCAAAAGAATGTCTTTGCAATGGTTCTTCTAGCCAATAAACACCCAGTTCCTCCAGCAAGGTGGCGGTTTCAAAAGCCCGGCGGAAATCCCAAATTACACCGGGTTGCCATTTACCAAACGACTGCGCCTGGTTAGCGTCTACCATGATCTCCATCGAATCTTTGACAGCATCACGGACAAGCTCAACAGTACGAATATCTTCCTTGATAGTGTCATGATGCAATCTAAGTTTTATAGCCTTCCACCCTTCTTCGCTTAATGACCCAGCCAGCTCAGCACGTTCCTCAGGAGTTGATAGCAAAATCATGCTGGCATAAGGCATCATACGATCCTTTGAGCCCCCCCATAGCTTGTACAAAGGTTGTCCACTTGCCTTGCCAATAACATCCCAAATTGCCACATCAACTCCGGCAGCCCCTTTGTAGGGAAGTGTGTGAACATAATATTTGAGTCTTTGGGCAATTTGCTCGATTTCAAAAGGGTCTTCACCAACAACTACATTCTTCACAGACTCGATTATCGAGGGATCCATTCCAGGCCCAATACCAACAATCCCCTCGTCTGTGTGTACTTCCGTAAAAGATCCACCACCCCTACTAAAACGCATCAGACCACCTTTGTTCCAGGCAGGTTCGATACTCCCTACAGATTCAAGCTCTTTGAGCTGAATCAATTTAACGTCAGTGATTTTCATACGGGTTTTGGATGTCATATAAATCAAATCTCCGATAATACAAAACGGCCACAGAATTTCGTGATTATAGAATAGATTCATGCCTGTTGTAACCAACTCCTATATACTCAACAGATACTAGTTACGTATGGATACCACCGATATAATGGCCAGCCGAAGAAAGTGTGGGAAAGGATAAATAGTTATGATCGGGGAAAAAATTCGAGTAGGAATCATCGGAGCTAATGTTGGATACGGCTGGACACCTAGATCACATGCTCCGGCAATAGCTAATATGCCAGAGATAGAATTTTCTGCTGTATGTACCTCTCGAGAAGAAACTGCCAAGGAATCAGCGAATACCTACGGAGTGCCGTTGGCATTTAGCAACCACAAGGAAATGTTAGATAAAGCTGATTTGGACGTAGTGGCTGTAGTAGTTAGAGTTCCAAAGCATTACGACCTTGCAATGGATGTTTTAAAAGCAGGCAAGAATATATATACCGAATGGCCCCTAGGTGCAAATTTGAAAGAGGCAGAAAAAATCACCTCTCTAGCCAAAGAAAAAGGTCTTTTGACTATGGTGGGGCTGCAATCCCGCGCAGCACCAATTTTTCTATATCTCAGGGACCTAATTAATGAGGGCTATATCGGGGAGGTTCTATCAGCTAATATGCGGCAGTTTAGTTCTGGAGTATTATCCAGGCCGCCAGGTCGTACATGGCAAAAAGATGTGGAATTAGGAGCAACTACTCTGACAATACCGTTTGGCCACTCGATCGATGCTCTTTGTATGTGCCTCGGCGAATTCGCCAGTGTTTCCGGAAATGTTTCAACCAAGGTTCCACAATGGCATGAACAAGAAACTAACCGCATGGTTCAAGTGAGCTCCCCGGACACCATAATGATCACTGGGATTTTGAAAAGCGGCGCTGCTGTATCAGCTCATGTAAGTGCTATCCCGTACCATGGCTCCGGTTACCGATTTGAAATTTATGGCACTGGAGGAACACTTGCCGTAACAAGTAATGATGCTCCCTCCACAGGTTCATCCAAACTTTGGGGTGGGCAACCAAATGGATCTGATTTAGTAGAACTTGAGGTACCGAAAAACTACACCAAAGTTCCGAGTTCTGTACCAAGTGGAGCCCCTTTTAATATTGCCCAGCTATGGGATCGTTTCGCGGAGGGTATTAAAACCAACACAGAAGTTGAACCCAGCTTTTCTACAGCACTAACTAGACACAAACTTTTAGATGCAATCCAGAAGTCTTCCGATACCGGAATCACCCAAAAACTATAAGGGAGCTAACCAAAATGGCAACACTTATTGAACAAAAATATATAGCAGCCCATCCGGGATCTGCCCAAAGGCATGAAAAAGCAAAACACATGTTTCCCAATGGTGTCACACACGACGCCCGCAGGCAGAATCCATTCCAGCTTTACTACACTCATGCTATGGGTCCCCACAAGTACGACGTTGACGGAAATGAGGTGATAGATTTTTGGAGCGGCCATGGTTCTCTGATACTGGGACATTCACACCCCGAAATTGTGACAGCGGTTCAGCAGCAAATGGCAAAAGGAACTCATTTGAGTGGTTCCACTGATCTTGAAATACGTTGGGGGGAACTTGTTCGAGAGATGATACCAAGCGCCGAAAAGGTCCGATTTCACAGCTCTGGAACCGAAGCTGACATGATGGCAATAAGGATGGCGAGAGCCTACACAGAAAAATCCAAAATAATAAAATTTGAGGATCATTTTCATGGCTGGAGTGATTATTTATCTGCCGACGCTGACGGTATAGGAGGTATCCCGAAAGAAGCTCTCGAAACGGTGATAGTACTGCCTCCAAATGACATTTCCCTTATAGAACAAACTCTGCAGGATAACGATGACATCGCTGCCATTATCCTAGAGCCAACCGGAGCTCATATGGGACTGGAACCCATATTACCAGCATTTCTAGAGGAACTAAGGGAGGTAACTACTAAATTTGGTGTCGTCCTAATTTTTGATGAAGTGGTTACAGGTTTCAGAATATCTGACGGTGGAGCTCAAAGCTATTACGGAGTAACTCCGGATTTGACCACATTGGCAAAAATACTAGGTGGGGGGCTTCCTGGTGGAGCTGTGTGCGGAAAGGCAGAAATAATTAATATGATAGAACCAAGAGATGACGCCGATTTTAACAAAAACAGAAGAATCGCCCATAACGGAACCTTCAACGCCAATCCACTCTCTGCATCCTCAGGCATTAAAGCTTTGGAAATACTAAAAAGAGACCCAATCAACGAAAAAGCAATTAGAATGGGAAATCTCCTTAAGAGAAGTCTTAACGAAGTTTTGTCTAAGCAAGAAATTCCCGGGTGTGTTAGTGGCGTAAACTCATTGATCCACATTAGATTGGGGACCGATCATGACTGCGATCATGAGATATGCATGTTATCTAAAGAAGATATGGGAAAGACAACAAACTCTATCCGGAATGCGCAACTAAATCTCGCACTTTTAAATAATGGAGTCCATTCGGGAACTAGATTCATAATGAGTGCATTTCATACTGAAAGGGACATAGCCAAAACTGCAGAGGCCTTTGGAAACGCTTTAACTGACGTAAGAGCCGAAGGCTTAATTTAGTTATCCCAGCTAATAATGCAGGAAACTCTGCCGTCGGAATTTCGCAATTCCAACCCTTCTTCAGTGGGTTTTAAATTCGACTGAAGTGCCATGATTAACTTTTCATCTTTTTCTGTTCCTTGGTTTACATAAAGTCGCTTACGAAGATCATGCAAGGCATCCTCATCAGATTTATAGGTGTGAGGATCCAAATGATCCAAGACACTCAATTCAGGTGTTAAACCCATCTGCCACAAAACATCCATTAGTTCCGGAACTCCGGGTAAATGAACTCTTTCCTCTCCACGAACAGCTTCCCAAAGGATTCCAAGATGCGCTTGGGGAGACTTCATAAAGGCAACTATAACGACATGTTTGCTGGCATGTTGGGTAACGTTTGTTAAAAATTTTTCTATCTCTTCTATTCCATAGGTCACATGAGAGCACAGAGCCCCTTCATGAATATCTATGACTGCATCTTCCCAAAGAGCGAAGACAGGGCTCACATTCTCAATTCTCGCCTCGTCACAACCTTTCTCCAATTCTTCAAGCATGCTTTTTGATGAATCAACGACAGTAATTTTTTCCCTGGATAAAGATAGTGGTAAGGCTAATCGACCAGCCCCCCCACCAATATCAATCAAAGTTTTACATCCGGCAAACTCCTCTTCAAGCCTGTCTACTAGAGCATCACCTTTTCGATATGGATCATCCCTGAATTGCTCAGCCATACCTTTCCAAAAATCCTGATATGGATCGAAGTTTTGTTGAGCAGATATAGATTGGGCGTGGTGTAGCCGAACCTGACTATGCCATCTTTGAACCGCATCTCGGGGTTCATCTATCATAAAAATTATGCTCTTGTCAGTTTATTAATTCTGCCGCCAATTAACCATTCAGCTACGAAAATATTACCTTCGCTATCTGAAGCTATACCATGGGGGCTGTTGAATTTCCCTGGAACCAGTGTACTGTGGGGAACGTTCGGCCATCCTTCATTGAACTTAAAGGCTCCTGTGTTTTCTCCTAGGTAGGCAACAGGCTCATCATCCACATCCAGCAACGTTATCCGTGAGCCTCGCAATTCCGCCACAATAAGAAATTCGCCCCAGGCTGCGAAGCCGCTAGGGCTATGGAGCCAATCAGCCCCTGCACCTGTACCAAAGGCTCGTAAAAAACGACCTTGGAGTGAGTAAACCTGAATCTGACCATTACTCCGGTCTGCGATATAGAGTTCATGATTTTGCTTTCTTGTATCTACCCATATCCCATGAGGGGTTGCAAAGCGACCGCCTTCACCTTCAGTCCCATCAATAGTCATAGTATATTCGCCAGATTTATTATAAAAATGAACGAGACTCGACCCATACCCATCTGCAACAATAATCGCTCCATCACCTCCATCCTTTTCTTCGTACACAGCAACGTCAGTCGGGGAGTATTTTTCGCCGGAGTTGTACGTCCCAATATCAGGCCTTTCAATTGACATTACATGACTACCATCAACAGAAACTTTTACTACCCGTTCGGACAGATTGTCTGCAAGCCACAGGAATTCATTATTCCCTTCTTTCACAAGGGTCATTCCGTGAGCATTTTGAACCCCTGCTTCCCATGAGTTGACTAGTTCTCCATCCTGACTGAACACCAGAATCTTAGGTTCACTCTGGTGGAATGTTATGACATTCCCAGTTTTAGGGCTTACTACTATTCCATGATGAGCCCAGCCATCTTTCACGCTATCAGGGCCCGGTGCCTCAACCCATTTTTCATGCCATGCGTAATTGTGACTTGAATTTCCTACTTGCATTTTTCGTACCTCCGCCATGATATTTGAGATAAGTCTGGATTGATAAATTTCGAATGGAATGTATTTAATTTAAAACTAATTTAGTGAACCTACCGCCGATTAACCATTCAGCCACATATATATTTCCGAATTCGTCCACAGTGATTCCATGGGGACTATTGAACCTCCCTGGGCCCAACCTAGAAGGTCTCTTAATCAGCCCAGATTCAGAAATTTCATTTGGCCAACCTTCAGATTTCGCAGCTAGTTCGTCTGGAAACAAATACTTTACCAACTTATCCTCTGAATCTAGAATAGCCAGTCGCGCCTCCAGTTCAGCCACTACCATCAAATCTCCAGTTATCGCAAATTCACTTGGGGTGGTGAAAAAGTCTTCCCCAAAAGTCCTCAAATAGTCTCCATTTAAGCTGAATACCTGAACCCTTCCATTGGCTCTGTCGGCAACATAAAGTTCGGGATTGAGTTTTCTACGATCGATCACTATACCGTGAGGGCAACTGAAATGCCCTGAACCACCAGACCCATCTATCGATAAAATATATTCACCATGGACATTAAATTTATGCACCAGGCTGGCACCATAACCATCGGCTACCCAAATGTCCCCTGAGCCACCAAATCGTAGTTCGTCAACTGCTATTGAAGTAGGTGCATACCTATTCTCCTGATAATCATTATGGCTGGGCCCAGGCAGGTTTAAGAGCAAATTACCTTCCAAATCATATTTATGGACTATCCCCGATTTATTATCTACCCCAGGTGGATATTCGTAGGAAAACTCTGGCAACCTTTTGGAACCGTTGTCGGCAATCCATAAATAGTCCTTTCCCCCCTCATTTACCACTGTAATCCCATGTGCATCTGTGAAATCCCCAGACCAAGAATGAATCAACTCACCTTTCTGGCTGTAGATTAGTATTTCTGAACTTCCACTATCACATGAAACTATACGACCATCCGATGTAGTAGCCATTCCTGGGTGCGCCCAACCAGATAGCGACTTTTGCGTCTGATCACGCCCACCCCAATTCTCCAACCAACCGTAATTTGGAGTATTCATCACATTTCCTCCGGTGCCGGAGTGGGCTGAAAATAGATACCCAGCCCACAATCTCTTTAAGGGTGAAGAATTACTTTGGTGTAACCATCCACTCTTTGATCAAATTTCGTGTAGGCGTCTGGGGCCTCATCAATAGAAACCTCATGAGAAACCACGAAACTGGGACTAGCCTTTTCAGCAATAATCAAATCTCTTAGATATGCGTTATATTTCTTAACGTTGCATTGGCCGGTGCCCAAACGCAATCCTTTTTCAAACAACTTGCCAAAATTTAACAGTAAAGCCCCCGATTTAGCTGATTCGTTCACTCCTCCAGGATCAGAAGGCACGTACAATCCCGGTATTCCCATCATTCCCGTGGGTTTGACTACATCAATCATTTGGTTCAAAACTACGTTGGGAACCTCCTCCTGCTCTCCACCAGCAGCGGAGGACCCTTGGGCAGCAGCTTGATATCCAACAGCGTCTATTCCCTTATCAACTCCCGTGTCATTCCTTATGTCTCTAATCTGTTCAACAGGATTACCATCATCGAAGTTGATTGGAATCGCACCAATACTAGCTGCTTTATCCAACCTCTCTTGAACGTGATCGATGCAATACACTTCAGCTGCACCTCTAATCACTGAACTATAGGCGGCCATCAATCCCACAGGACCCGCACCAAAAACAGCCACACTCTCACCAGGACTCACATCCGCAAGTTCTGCCCCGTGATATCCCGTAGGAAATATATCAGCCAACAAGGAAAAGTCAGCCTCAAACTGATCTCCCTTTGGAAGAGGCAAACAGTTAAAGTCAGCGAAAGGTACCTGCATATACTCAGCCTGTCCTCCAACCCACGGTCCCATGGCCACATAACCGTATGCACCACCTGCAAATCCAGGGTTTACCGTGGTGCAAAACCCCGTATAACCTCTCTGACAGTTTTTGCAAAACCCACAGGCAACATTGAAAGGCATCACGACTCTATCACCAACCGATAGATTTTTAACTGCAGAGCCTGTTTCTTCGATAACTCCCATGTTTTCATGACCAAATACGATGCCAGGCTCAGCGGCTGTACGCCCTTCATACATATGCAGATCGGAACCACAAATACAACTTGATGTGATTTTTACAATAACATCATTAGGATGCTTTATTTTGGGGTCATCAACAGTTTCTACGGCGACCTCAAATGGTTTTTTATAAACAACGGCCTTCACTGTGCTCCACCTCCTTGTTTTATGTGACTAATCTACTCGGAACAGCGCACATACTATTATTAATACAGCCCTCTGACAAATCGTTATATGTAATAAGGCATAAGGAAATATATTTTAATCTCTTTATTGAAGTTTTGAGGTGTTAATATTCGTTTAAATAAAACTACTTTTAAGTCGGCGGTAATGAAATGAATTATTTGAAAACCATCGGATTTAATTCAAATCAACCCATAGGCCGTGGATTCAATTATCCATACGATATAGCTTTTAGTGGAGATAACAGGATATTTGTTCTAAACCGAATGGGAGGGCATAATTCGTCTGGTATAAGAATTCAAATATGTACCTACGATGAAGATTGGCTGGGTGAATTTGCCTCAGGTCCCGGGAAAGGGGATAGTCAGTTTGTGATACCAGTCTGTATGTCATTCAATAGCAAAGATGTGCTTTATGTGACTGATGAATCACTCAATGACGTCAAGGTATTTGATAACCAAGGTAACTACATCGACAAGTGGACTACAAATACTAATGGCCCTCAGAAATTTGCAGGGCCTAGTGGTGTTGTGCACGGCTCGGATGACTCTGTTTATTTGGTTGAGCAATACGCAAATAAAATAAGCAAGTTCACCGAGGACGGTCGATTCCTCTTCTCATGGGGTTCAGAAGGCGACGGTGATGGCAAATTTAATTTACCTTGGGGAATTTCTATAGATGTGGAAGGGCACCTCTTTGTCGCAGACTGGGGTAACGACAGGATTCAGAAATTCACTGCCGATGGGGAATTCATTTCCACATACGGTGAGTCAGGGTATGGGGATGGGCAATTTAACAAACCCAGCTCAGTTGCAATTGATAGCAGAGGATTTATCCACGTAGCCGACTGGGGCAATGAAAGAGTACAAGTATTAGACCCTGACGGTGAATTTCACCAGTTGCTCAAAGGTGAAGCGACTCTGTCAAAATGGGCAGAAGAATGGCTTGAAGTCAATCTAGATGAATATGACTTGAGAAAAGAGTCAAATCTGTTGGTCAAGGAACTACCTAAACACCTTCAAACCCCTTACCACAGAGCATCTCAATCAGAGCCTATATTCTGGGGGCCAGTTTCCGTGAAAATAGATTCAGAAGACCGACTATACGTGACTGAACACAGTAGACATCGCATCCAAGTATATCAACAATAATTATCAATAAGTAAATACACGGTAAAAGAAAATAAGAGGCAAGAATGGGATCACCAAACAGGGTGTTAGCAGCGCATTTGGCCAGAAGGGCCGGATTTGGAACCACTCCTGAAGAGCTAGATAGCTACAGTGAGATGAAATATGAAGATTTGGTTGAACATCTAATAACAAAGGTAGATTCGTCCCATATATCGGACCACCTGATTTTTAGAAGACACGTTGATCTCCATACCATGCAGGGACATAACGCCGTCTATTGGGGTTATAGGATGATTTCAACTGACAATCCTTTCGTTGAAAAAATGGCTTTGTTCTGGCATGAGGTTTTCGCAACAGCTGAAAATAAATTGAACAATATCGGCTCATTAACAAACCAAATTGATATGTTTAGGAGGCATGGTATTGGTAAATACGACGATCTTTTGATCGAGCTGTCAAAAGATCCTGCAATGCTTATCTGGCTTGACAACCACACCAACCACAAAGATTCGATCAACGAGAACTATGGCAGAGAAATCTTAGAACTTTTCTCTATGGGGGTAGGAAACTACACAGAGGATGATATCAAAGACTGTGCAAGAGCTTTTACTGGATGGACCGTGAAGAACGGGGAATATCTGTCCATGATGGCAGTTAAAGACTCCATATGGCCATACGGGAGAATCTTATGGCACCACGAATATAGAGGTATTGACCATGATCCTGGTGAGAAAAACTTTTTAGGTGAAACCTCAAATTTCAATGGTGACGGTGTAATAGATGTGATCTGCAGACAACGAGCCACTGCGAATTTCGTCGCTAGGCATTTATATAATTTCTTCGTTGCAGACGAGGTACCAGTACCGCAGTGGTCCAGCATTCCGCCAAGAGATCCTGAAGCAATAAATATCCTTGCAGATACATACATGGGTTCCGACCACGATATAAGGTCCGTGATGAGGGTATTATTTAAGTCTGATTTCTTCAAAGACTCTAAATTCAAAAGGGTTAAAAGCCCTACTGAATTGATTATTGGAATTCTCAGAAATACCAGAGAATACCAGATACCAGATGGAGGAGAAATAGGTATTTACGACATAGGGGAAGAGTCAGGTTATATGGGTCAGAAATTGCTGGACCCACCTTCAGTTGAAGGTTGGCATACGGGAGAAGAATGGATCACTAGTGGTTCTTTAGTCGACCGGGTCAATTTCGCTACCAGCCATATTGGAAATGATTCCAATCCAGGAGTTAAAAACCTCATAGAAAGAGTAGGTTTAGAAGATAAGCAACCCTGCAAGTTAGTAGATGGCTGTTTGGAGGCTCTTGGTTGTGTTGAGATTGAAATAGACACTTATCAAAAATTAGAGGAAGTGGCAGCCACTAGATTAAAGGAATCTGATTCTTCTGAAGGGGCCTCTTCCAATTTAATTATCGAACTATTTAAATTAATAGTCTCGAGCCGAGAATACCAGCGGTGTTAGGGAAGAATCAAATAATTAAAAAAGATTGAAAACTTGATTTTCTTGTTGGAGGACTTGAACAAAGGTAGCGCACTTAGGCATGTCTTTTATTTTGGTCGCCCCGATATAAGTACAGGCTGACCTAACCCCACCGATTATTTCAGTCAGAGTATCTTCTACAGTTCCTTTATATGGGATTCTTATATCCTTTCCTTCTGCCCCTCTATATCCATCCTTGCGTGCGCCATGGATTTCCATGGCCCTGTCAGAACTCATTCCGTAGAATTCCATCTTCCCATCCAAGATATCAACCTCAGATTCTTCATGACCTGCCAGCATCCCTCCCAACATAACAAAATCAGAGCCAGCACCAAAGGCCTTGGCAACATCTCCTGGGTATACACAACCGCCATCTGCTATTACCTGCCCACCAACACCGTGGGCAGCATCTGCACATTCAATGATCCCAGAAAATTGTGGGATACCAACTCCAGTCATTAAACGGGTAGTACACACTGAGCCTGGGCCTATACCACATTTGACTATGTCGGCACCCCTCAGAATAAGTTCTTCTGTCATCTCTGCTGTAATCACGTTACCCGCAATTATGGTTTGTTCCGGAAATTCTTCCCTCATTTGTGCAACAAAATCCACAAAATTTTCGTGATACCCGTTAGCTACATCGATAGTTATAAACGGAATTTCTGGATATTTTTCCAAAACAACCTTGAGGGTTAAGAAGTCGAGAGCATCCTCATCCCAAATTCTGTTGGTCCCAGTACAAATAGATACGTAATTTAGATCTAGTCCGCTGGCAACCGCATTATCCCAGTCCTCTGACTCGTAATGTTTTCTTAGAACGGTCAACATTTTGTAATTCTGGAGAACTTTGGCCATCGAAAAAGTACCAACACCATCCATACTGGAAGCGATGATTGGAATACCTGTAAATTCTTTACCGGAATTTAAAAACTTAAACCCTCGTTCCATATCAACATCTTTTCTAGATGTTAGTTTGGAACGTTTAGGTTTTAATAAAACATCCTTGTAATCAAGCTTTAAATCGGATTCTATTCTCATTAGTTATCACCGTTGATCCATATGTATGACTGCAAGCCTTTGCAGTAACTCGACAATCAATTCTAACCATACGACCGAATGAATAATAGGTCCGTTATTTTATCGATGATGGTGTTACAAGTTGTATGGTTTGAAAAACCACTATAAAGTTCGCGAATCTACAGCATCATAAGGATCATCCAACTATGGTTTGGCAAAACGAGATAAATGAACTCAACAAAAGACTAGAAATGGCCCAAGGAATGGGTGGGCAAGAAGGGATAGATAGGCAGCATTCTAACGGTAAACTAACTGTCCGCGAACGTGTACAAGCTATTTCTGATCCTGGAACTTTTAAAGAACTGTCGGCGTTAGCAGGCAGCGCTCGATACAAAGACAACGAATTGGTAGATTTCACCCCATACCCTAGAGTGATAGGCACAGCACATCTTGGTGGTATGCGAGTGATGTTGGATGGTGGGGATTTCACTGTTCGGGGCGGGGCAGGGGAGAGAGGCACTGGCAGTCAACCAAGTTCACTGAAATATGCCTTGCAATGGCGTATTCCGTTAGTTCGTTTACTTGATGCGGTAGGTGGCAGCGTAAGGACGTTTGAGCAAATTGGTAGGACATATTTACCAGATGGAGGTGGGACTTCTAAAGCTGCTGATTTATTAAATGAAGTACCTGTCGTCTCCGCTGTATTGGGATCCGTAGCTGGATTACCTGCAATTGAAGCATGTCTTTGTCATTTCAGTGTCATGGTCAAAGATACGAGTCAAGTTTTCGCAGGAGGACCCCCTGTGGTAAAAGCAGCCTTGGGCTACGACGTTACTAAAGAGGATTTAGGAGATCACAACAGCCAAGTTTTCAAGACTGGGGTAATCGACAACCTAGCTGAATCAGAAGAAGAGGCCTTCAAGATGATTCGTCAGTTTCTCAGCTACCTGCCCTCTAGCGTCTGGAAAAAACCACGGCGCGTACACACTCATGATGACCCAGCTAGGAAAGAAGATGGGCTTCTGTCAGTTATTCCTCGAAGAAGCAAAAGAAAATATGACCCTTATAAGATATTGGAATATGTAATGGACCACGATTCATTTTTTGAGATTGCCCCGTTTTACGGCCAATCCAAAATAACCGGTCTAGCAAGAGTAAATGGGTATCCTGTGGGAGTACTAATGAATAACCCGAATCAATTAGGTGGATCCACTGACGTCGCCTCCGGGGAAAAAACCATAAGATTGGTAAGCCTTTGTGAAACGTTCCATTTGCCAATTGTTTCGTTTGTGGATGAACCAGGTTTCATGGTGGGACTGGATGCCCAAAATCAAGGAATAGTCAGGGCCGGAGCAAGATTAGTAATTGCAAATGCTCGAAGCCAGACACCATGGATAAGCTTTTATATACGACAAGCATATGGTGTCGCTGGGCAGACAAACCATCGCCCTACAGGAATGTATCACAGATATGCATGGCCTTCGGCAAAATGGGGTTCAATGCACATTGAGGGAGGGGTATCCGCAGCTTATCGAAGAGAAATAGCTGCCTCTGAAAACCCGGAACAGAAAAGGCTGGAAATTGAAGCACGTCTTCAAGCAATGGCATCTCCGTTCAGAACCGCTGAGGACACAGGGGGAGAAAGCAGTTCACACGGGATTGACATAATAGACCCTAGAAATACGAGACCTCTATTGTGTGATTTCATTGACATGGCACAAGATATGTTAGATACCCAATTGGGTCCTCCTACTTCTCCTTATATTCCTTAGCCTGTCTGACATCCAATAGGGTAGGCCAGAGAACCACGCAACCCGTCACAAGTAAAATACCCAATAACCCGTCTACGAATATTGCCACCTTTACCCCCCACATTTCGGCAATCGTACCGGAAATCAGTAGGCCTAACGGCAAAGCATATACAGCAAGCTGTCTCAAACCCATTACTCTTCCTCTCAAATTATCCGGGGTCAGTGACAAAAGCATCATAGCAATGGCAACAGTACACAGGGATTGTCCCAGCCCTGCCAAAAATAAAACGGGCAGTGAGGAAACAAAATTGGGAGCTAAAGCTAGAAGTATTATGGCTAGGCACCATAGCCCCGCACCACCTACTGAAAATCGCCCTTTGTCACCCGTACCATCTCTGCCTCCTGCAATGAGAGAGCCTAAAACCGCTCCAAAAGAATAACTCCCCATCATAAATCCTAAACCTGTTGAGGTAGAATCGAAAACCTCTTTTGCCAATACAGAAATGAGTCCAAAATAAATAGGAAAAGTAGCCAAATTGATAACCAATGCCAAAACCAGAAGCCCAGCAACACCTGGAGTCTGGTGAATGAATCTTATCCCGATCTTGAAATTGTTTATCACATTTAAATTACCTGCAGAAGGTTTCACAGATACCGTTCCTATGTTGATAGCGCAAAACAGGGATATCAAATAAAGTCCTACAATAATCCCGTAGCTGACTTTTACACTCAGGAAAGCTAGTACAACACCGCCTACTATAGGCCCTATCATTTGAGTTACATCACCCCCCGCCCTTGACAAGGCCACAGCATTATTCAAATTCTTATCCCCTACGACAGCAGGTAGAATTGACTGACGAATAACCATATCAAAGGTTTTTGAAAGCCCAAGAAGCCCAGCCATGATCAATATGGCTGTAGTCGTCAAAAAGCCTGCAAATGTGATGCACAGGATAACTATCCCATTCAAAGCAAACGATCCTCTGATCAACACTAAGAGCATTTTCCGGTCAAACTTATCCACAATGACTCCAAACACGGGAGACATAATGGTTCCCATAAATCTCAAGGCACCGTAGAGTCCTACAAGGAGTGGTGAGCTGGATATTCCTAATACCAGCCAGGACAGGACTATTAGTTCCATGTATTCCGCCCAAGCCTGTAAACAATCAGACGCCCAAAGGTAACGGTAATTTCTTATTTTGAAGCTACTGAAAATTCTGGCTAGATAGATTTCTATTATGGTTATCATCTTTAAAATGATACGGATATCTGGAAATACAGCCAGCAAATATATACCCTAGCACCAATGAATGCACCCGACATGAGAATATGAATTGCTTACTAGGAGCCGTAAATGGGACAAAATATAAGTCCAGATGACGTCAGATTAAGGTGGAGAGGTACGGTTTCAAAAGAAATCACCAACGAGGGACTTATACCGTGGAGAATTCCTTACAGCCAAAAGGATCTATTCGCATGGGAGCTTGTCGAACGTGCAGCTATGCCAGCAGGGGTTTGTATTGATTTCGTAAGCAACACTCCCTATTTTGAAATATTTTGCGCTCCCGTGGCTGAAAGAAGTCCTATCGACGTATTTTGCAATGGAGTGCTCCATTCAACAATAGAAACTGCAAATTTAGATTTTCTGAGGTTGGAAAATTTCGCACCCTCCAATAACACTTTACAAATTTGGCTACCCCAGCACGGCGAATTTAGGATTAAAGGGCTAGTGATAGATGACAAATCCATTTTAGCCAAATCCGAAGATCTGAAAAATAGAAAATGGATCGCATACGGAAGTTCAATTACACAATGTAGACACGCTGATTCGCCTAGTCAGACATGGCCGGCATTAGTGGCTCGAAAAAACAATCTAGATTTAACATGTATGGGATATGGCGGACAATGCCATCTAGACCCAATGATTGCCCGTACAATCCGAGATCTTCCTGCAGATATAATCTCTCTTTGTTTAGGTATAAATATATATGGAGCATCTTCATTGAATCAACGTACATTTCAACCAGGAATTTTGGGGTTTATTCAAATTTTGCGTGAAAAGCATGTAAATACTCCTGTCATAGTAATGTCCCCAATTTATTCGCCAGGTAGAGAAGAAACGCTTAACGAGGTAGACATGACGCTTCAAATAATGAGGAGTGAGATAGAAAACTCGGTTGATATTTTAAAAGGTTTGGGAGACGTGAATATTCACTATGTAGACGGTTTGGATATATTCGATAAACAATACGAGTATTTGCTTCCTGACAACCTTCATCCAAATAACGAGGGCTATTCGATTATGGCCAGCAATATTTCGGAATCTCTGGCTCCACATTTATGCTTTGAATGATTAGTTCATAATAAAAATCAACTTATACGAAAATAAGTTAAGAGGGGGAAATCATATGCGGCTAAAAAACAAGGTTGCACTAATAAGTGGCGGGGCCAATGGTGTGAAAAATGAATTAATGGGATTCGGTGGAGCCTGCGCATGGAAATTTGTCCAGGAAGGGGCAAAAGTGGTGATTGCAGACATTGATACGGCCAACGGACAGAAAACGGCAGACCAAATAAAAGAGGAGAAAGGTCAAGCTGAATTTATAAAATTGGACGTGACGAAAGATTTAGACTGGAAAGCAGCAATAGATTTTGCAGTGCATACCTTTGGCCAACTAGACATTTTGGTTAACTGTGCTGGTACCGCAGCAGTTGAGCGGGTGGAGGAAACCACCGAAGAGATCTGGGATGCCCAAATGGATGTCCATGCAAAAGGAGCATTCTTAGGTACACAAGCTGTCATTCCGATAATGATTAAACAAGGTCAAGGGTCAATAATTCACTTATCCTCAATAAATGGCCTAATCGGTAGCCAGAGCTCTACGGCATACCATGCTGCTAAAGGAGCAGTGAGACTTCTAACAAAAAATACAGCTATGCAGTATGCAAAAGACGGAGTAAGAGTGAACTCGGTTCATCCCGGATATGCAGATACTCCACTCACGAAGCCTTTGTTCGCCGATGAAGATGCATTGGCTCTGAGACTTAGTAAGGTTCCATTAGGTAGGATTGGGACGGCGGATGAAATTGCCAACGGAATAATATATTTAGCATCTGACGAGTCTTCTTTCGTTACTGGTTCAGAGTTAATCATAGACGGCGGAATGACCGCTCAGTAAAGTGAATAATCCAAAAGTAGAATCTGATAGCTTCTTGGTATGTTTTGACGGGTATTGTCTTCTATGTAATGCATGGGTAGATTTTCTGATCAAAAGAGATAAAAATAATGTTTTCACCTTCGCTTCCCTCCAGTCAAATAGGGGTAGAAATATATTACTCAAAAATGGATGTAGCGAATGCGAACTTGAAGCCCTAGACAGCATAGTCGCCCTGAATTCAGGTCAAGTATCTACAAGGTCGGATGCGGTGATAGAAATTTTAGTTGCCTTAGGTGGAGTTTATAAGATCGCAAGATTGCTTAAATCAATATCATCATCTTTCCGAAATCTTGTCTATGACACAATAGCAACAAAACGGTACGTTTGGTTAGGGAGAAGAGATACATGTCGCATACCCTCACCAGAAGAGTCGCATAAGTTTCTTGAGTGAATCCAATACAAGAAAAAGACCGGTTTTCCTTCGAGCTAAATGGAATCATCTGTTGTTCGCTAACTACGAAGTAGACCCTAGTTTTCTTAGCTCCCACGTCCCAAACGGCACAAGCCTAGATTCTTGGAACAGCAGCACATTCTTAAGCCTGGTAGCTTTCCGTTTTTCCAACACTCGTGTGTTAGGAATACCTACCTTCGGTTGGAGGAATTTTGACGAAATCAATCTAAGGTTTTATGTACGTGGAGCAGACGATCAAGAAAGCAAAAATGGTGTCGTGTTCATAAAAGAAATTGTTCCAAGTTGGTTAGTGAGCACTATAGCTAGGTTACTTTACGGTGAAAATTACCAAAACAAAAACATGCATAGTTCCATCGACTCGAAGCCAGATTCGAGTAAAATCATCAGCTACGAAATAAAAGAGTCGGATTTAAGCAATAAATTTTCTGCCTTTGTGACTAACCCAGAGAAAGTGCCAACCCCGGATAGTTTGGAGGCGTACATAACAGAACATTATTGGGGATTCGCTAGTAGAAACTCCAAAAACACCGTGGAATACGAAGTAGAACACCCACAATGGACAGTCTCAAAAATCGACGACTACTCAATTACATTTGACTTCGAAAAAATTTACGGTACTAGATACTCATTTCTTTCTGGCCAAAAACCGCAATCTGTATTCTACTGTGAAGGATCAGATATAATTGTGAGAATGGGAAAAACACTCAATCTTTAAGCGCCATTACAGTATTTTCCGCCTTGCTGATGAGAGATGCCACTGAATCTCCGAGAAACATAACATGTCCCATTTTTCTTCTAGGGCGAACCGATTGTTTACCATACATATATATTCTTGCAGAACTGTCCGAATACAATTCGAATTTATGATCAGAATCGTTCAAAATATTCGCTTCTTCGCCTAGAATATTAAGTAAGACCGAAGCATTCAAAAAATCTGGTTCTATAACTGGTAATCCCACCAAAGCTCTTACCTGGCTCTCATATTGTGAAATACTGAAGGCATCTATAGTGTGGTGGCCTGAATTATGTGGCCTTGGCGCTATTTCATTCACAAGTATTTCATCTGTTGTGGTTAAGAACATCTCAACACAAAAAACTCCCGCATCGCCTATATTTCCAATCACTTCTTTCGCGAGCTCTATAGCCCTGTTTTGTATCTCATTTGTTAGTCTTGGAGGAGAGATACTCATCCGAAGTATGCCTCCCTCGTGGGTATTTTCCGTTGGAGGATATGCAATCAAATTTCCCTTGCCATCCGAAACGACTATCACAGACATCTCAAGTCGATAATCGACAACCGCTTCAATAACCCAAGATTCACCATGAATTGTCTTTAATAATTCGCTCTCTTGAGCGTCATTTTCAACTTTCCACTGTCCATGACCGTCGTAGCCCAATGTTGCCGTTTTTACGATCCACGGCTTAGGCACCTTTATACCCTTGAATTCTTCCACATTCAATACAAATTCGTGAGAGGTCACCGGAAATTTACTGGACGACAAGAAGGTTTTCTCTTCAATCCTGTTTTGAGCCAGTTTTAAACTTTTGCTACCCGGTTTGACCAGATTAGCATCTTCCAATTTCGATACAAGCTGGTGGGGAACGTTTTCCCACTCTAAAGAAATGGCATCCACAATATTGGAAAAAATCTTTATTTGTTCCTCATCATTAAATGGTGCATCAATTGAGTGGGTGGCATACCGTTTAGCGGGGGCCAGCGGATCTGGGTCCCAAACGGCCACCTTATAGCCCATCCTCAAGGCCGCTTCAGTAAAAAACCCTCCCAATTGACCTCCACCCAGCATCCCTAATGTTGAGCCCGGAGGAACCAGCGAAACTGATGACATTACCTAATTACCCTTAGCTTCAGGGTTTCTTAGGACGGTTTCAGTAAGATTTTTCCGCCAGGACCTCAATTTATCTCTTACTTGAGAATCAGAAACAGCTATTATCTCTGCCGCCAGGATAGCTGCATTTTCTGCACCCCCGATAGCCACGGTTGCAACAGGAACACCTCTGGGCATTTGGACGATAGACATCAAAGAATCCATACCTTTCAAATATTCCAATGGTACTGGTACTCCTATGACCGGAATTATAGTTTTTGCTGCAAGCATGCCTGGTAAATGAGCTGCCCCTCCAGCACCGGCAATGATCACTTTAATCCCTCGGTTTTCAGCTGTTTCGGCATATTCATAAAGCCAATCAGGGGTTCTGTGGGCAGAAACTACCCGAAGCTCATTTTCAATGGACAACTGATCCAAAATTTCCGTTGCTTGCCTCAAAAGTGGGAAATCAGATGTGCTTCCTCCTACAACAGAAACTGTTGGGCCAGAACTATTTTGTAACTTTGTCATTTCCGCCTCCATGTTTGATTCATTTTATAGTTATTTGTAGTTTTATGACCCGATTCCAGCCTTTACTACATGGCTAGTTTCCATAAGTCAACTCTTTGAATTTAATATAATCCTTGAAACTTTGTTCAGAATTCCCAAGCATCTGGCTAAGTATGCTGCGATGTTTGTATGAAGCCCAATGTTCGGGATCTAGTGAGATAGCTCGGTTCAAATCAGCCATTGCTGAATCTAATTCACCGACATCAGAATAAGCTAGGGCTCTGTTATGCAATGCGTCTCGGTAGTCCGGATCTATTACCAAGGCCTTTTCAAAAGCGATGACAGCCTCGTCTGGTTTAGACAAACAAAGTTTCGCCACCCCTATGTTGTTCCAAGCCATTGCGTGTTCAGGATTGTATTTGATCGTTACTAGAAAACATTTTATGGCCTCTATATGATGTCCACGATTGGCAAGATAGTTACCTTCCTTAAATTGCTCCTCCCAACTACAAGATTCCAACTTTCTTCCTCTTTTTTGAACTGGAAAATCAACCACCTGATAAAACAGCCGCATTTGAAGCCGTGATTTCACGATACTAAAATTAACATGCTTATTGTAATATTTATGGACAATGGATTCAGCAAATCAAGATCCAAATCTTAGTACATCGATCCTCCCTGGTATGGTAGACGCGTCGCCAGAGATGCACCACGCCAAATTAAACTTAACCGCGAGTATAAGCTCTATCCTCGCAAAATATGGCTACGATATATTTGATTGCCCCATAATAGAATCAACTGAACTCTATGCAATGAAGTCCGGGGGTGAGCTTACTAGTCGGTTATATTCTTTCGTAGAACCGGGCGGCATGAGTGTCAGTCTGAGACCTGAATTTACATCTTCAGTTATAAGGTTTTATGTCTCAAACGAGGCCGTTCATAAAAAACCCGTTAAGAAGCAGTATGTTGGTCCAGTTTTCAGATACTCTGATTCCAATCAAGGTTTGAATCAGAGACAATTTACCCAGCAAGGCTGCGAAATAATCGGTGATTCCAGTATAGATTCTGATGTAGAAATTCTTAAGCTTAGCTTGCTCGCTTTGGCCGAATCCGGTTTAGCGAAAGTTACAATAAAACTAGGCCATATGGGTTACATAAGATCAATACTTGAAGATTTTGATCTAAGTGAAGCTTTAATAGGGTTCACCTTTTCAAATTTGCAGGTTTTATCCAAAAATGAGGATGGGATAGCAGGTTTGACCGAAATGGCTTCAGGGATAGGGCTAATAAATCCTGGAGACAACAACCATGATACGGAAAATATCAAGCCTGCAGAAATATCGACACATAGTCTAGGTAGGCGAAGGCTTGAGCAAATAGATAAACGATCCCAAAGAAAAAAATCACATTCGTTCTCAATTGAAAAGTATTCGGAAGCACTGGAAAAACTTTCCATATTCTTGAGAGCTTTCTCAGGAGATATCAACAAGGTTTCGAATAACCTGACCGCCGACCCTATTTACAAAGATGCTACGGAATACTTTAACTTTGTGATAAAAGAATCAGCTAACGTAACTGGCATGGAAGTCGATTTCATCGTTGATTGTGCCGCACAACGGGGATTTACATACTACACAGGTATCATTTTTGATATGGAATACGTGTTAGACAAAAAATCAATTCCCCTGGGAGGGGGTGGAAGGTACGATGGCCTAGTTAAACTTCTAGGCGGGCCGGGGGAAATACCAGCAACAGGCTTTGCAGTGAACGTGGATTCTATACTTTCAATAACCACGGCGGATGAACAAAAATGATGTCAGAAATCACTGAACTGAAACTGGTTATTCCGAGCGATGGGGCCATGTATGAATCAACTTTAGAATTCATGGGAAAAGTTGGCCTATCTGTCACAAGGGAAAGTAAGAGAAGATACATAGCTCATATCCCGAATTTATCTGGAGTTACTGTACTCCTGCTTAGAAGCGCTGACATAACAGCCACCGTAGAAGATGGCAGTGCAGATGTAGGTTTATTGGGTGAAGATCGTTACCTAGAACTTAGGCAAGAGAATCTATCAACAACCATAATATTAGGAAACTTACAATTCGGTAATTGTTCCCTTACCCTTGGAATTCCTAATTCATGGCCAGATGTGAGTTCTATCGCTGACGTGGCCGAAGTTGCGGTGGAATTTAGGGAACGAGGGCTGAGCATGAGGGTTGCAACCAAATCACCACGACTTACAGAAAAATACCTACTCTCTCATGGAATACATTATTTTTCGCTAGTCCGATTAAGTGGAACATTGGAGCTCGCCCCAGAAATGGGCTTTGCTGACATAATAGCCGACATAACTTCAACGGGCACGACGATGAAAGAAAATCAACTGAAAGCAATACGAGGTGGAACAATTATTGAATCAGAGGCCTGTCTGATCGGTAACACAAACGAGTTGTCATCTAATGTAACTAAACTTAATACAGCAAAACAGTTTATAAAGACAATTACAGGTTACTTTGAGAGTAGATCGACTGGAATTGATGTCAGATACAATCTGTAGAAAGAAGAGTTTAAAATCAGTCTATAAATATGCCTAATTTGCCGACCCATATACATTTTTCATTTGAATCACTTGGAAAATACAACGATCTCGATTTAAACAAAAATCTTGCTGTGTATCTTTTAGGGTCCACAGCTCCAGACATAAGAGTGATAACTAAACAAAATCGGTCCTTATATCACTTTGTACAGTTGGATTTTAATGGGGTAGGGGATGGAATCCGAAACATGCAATCCTTGCACCCTCAACTTAATCATCTCCGCGAAAAAGACAGCCATACCAGGTCATTTATGGCTGGATATGCCTCCCATCTGATTTTAGATGAAACATGGATTACGACAATATTTCGTCCATTTTTTTCAGACGTGAATCTTTTTGGTAGCAGAAATCAAGGTCTTATTTTGGACCGAGCGCTTCAAATGCAATTGGACAAATCTTATTGGAAAACTTTGGAACAAAATTTGGTACATGTCCAATCATGTGATATAGAGATCGATGTGGAATTCCTGCGGGAAGAGCCGATGGAGAAATGGCGGAATTGGATATCCACTTTGCTCAACCGAGAATTCTCATGGGACAGGCTGGAATTCATGGCCAATAGAATGGCCAAAGGAAATTCAAAGCATCCAGTGATAGGGCTTGCAAAGGATTTCATCGCTGATCCGGCCGGTGGCGTAGATGATATTCTCCAAAGGCTACCAGATGGAATTTTGGAGGAATTTTCAAATCAGAGTTTGGAAAATATAGACAAAGCCCTCAAAGAGTTTACCTTATGAGAAAAGCAACCGGAGTTGAGCAATCTTTAGATATCCTTTCTAAAAATAGGGGAATAGATTTAGAAGGGGATTCCAAATACATCTCACAATTTTCTGAGGCTATATTTGGGGAAAAAATGAATCTATTAGATTACGTAAAGAAAATACTCGATAAGGTTAAAACAGACGGAGATAAAGCCATTTATGATCTTTCGTCAAAAATAGATGGGGAAAACTTGGAACAGCTATTTATGGGGGGGAAAGACCTTGAAAATGCCTACAAACACATACCTTCGAATCTCCGGGAAGCTCTAGAGTTTTCGGCCAATCGTATAAAAAAATTTCATACACGAGCTATGCCAACCGATTGGCACGATAATATTGAAGGGTATGGTCAAAGATATGTTCCTGTAAATTCAGCGGCTGCCTATATACCAGGTGGTACCGCAAAATATCCTTCTACCGTTCTAATGACAGCTATCCCAGCCAGAGTAGCAGGTGTTGAGGAAATAGCTATAACATGTCCGATGCCTAAGAGTCCTTTGGAATATGCCTCCGTGCTGGCAGCAGCATATATATCCGAAGTAGATCAGGTTTATTGCTTAGGAGGAGCTCAATCCATTGGAGCGTTAGCCTACGGTACTGAATCAGTATCGAAAGTAGATTTTATATGTGGCCCAGGTAACGTGTTTGTAACTCTGGCCAAAAAACTTGTCTATGGGGATGTTGGCATAGATGGCCTTTACGGTCCCACAGAGACCGTGGTGATCGCCGATGAACACGCAAACCCAACATTGTGTGCCGCTGACTTAATCGCCCAAGCTGAGCATGACTCCTTAGCGCGTCCGATCCTCATAACCACCTCTCCAAAGATTGCTGCGGATGTAGAAGCTGAGATTCATTTACGTTTATCCAGGTTAGACCGGTCGGAAATAGCCACCAAATCAATTGAAACTCAGGGCCTTATATCTATAGTTAATAATCTTGAAGAGGCTTTGGAATTATCAAATTCATTCGCCCCTGAACACGTGTGTATCGCTACCGATGATCCAGAGAAGTTAGTCCCGGCAATAAAAAATGCCGGTATGATTTTTGTTGGAGAATTATCGCATGAAGTACTCGGAGATTATGGAGCCGGCCCAAGCCATGTCATGCCTACTGCAGGCACGGCTCGTTTCAACTCTGGATTAGGAGTTCAAAGCTTTCTCAAGGCTATGCCTGTGGTTGCTATTGATTCTGATAATTCTTCGAAATTAGGACATGTAGCGTCAATAATAGCGAGAGAAGAAGGTTTGACCGGACACGCAGAGGCAGCAGAGATAAGAATCGAACTTAACTAGTTCTATAATGTAATTGATTACAACTTTTCAGTTAAAGGCTATACCTATGGAAATAGTTGATGTACAAAAAATTATCCGACCACATCTCGTGAGTATCAAAACTTATGAAGCCATGGAGGCACCAGAGACCTTAGCGAAGAAAAGTGGTATCCCGGAATCGGAAATAATAAAGCTAAATGGAAATGAAAATCCGTATGGCGGTTCTCAAAAAGCTTTAGATGCCGTCGCTAAAACTCCGCTTCATATCTATCCGGACCCAAACCAAACAAATATGAGGATTGCCTTATCAGATTACACCGGTATGCCATCTGAAAATATTGTTGTTGGTTCAGGGGCTGACGAACTAATAGATCTAATTTTCAGGCTATTTATATCGGAAGGAGACAAAATCCTAGACTGCGAGCCTACTTTTGGAATGTATAGCTTTTGCGCAAGGGTGGCAGGGGGTGAAATCACGCTGGTGCAAAGGGATAACCAATTTGATATAGAGGTACCTTCAGTTTTGCACAGGATAGATGACAAAACAAAGGTCATTTTTGTGACTTCTCCGAACAACCCTACAGGTAATATAGCAACTGAGTCTCAAGTGACTGATCTACTCAGCACGGGACTTTTGGTGGTAGTTGACGAAGCCTATTATGAGTTTTCAGGGCAAACTGTCCAACATTTAGTTTCGCAAAACGAAAATCTAATTGTGCTTAGAACGATGAGCAAATGGGCAGGGTTAGCCGGACTGAGGGTGGGTTACGGTATCATGCACGCTAAATTGGCGAAATATTTCATGGACATAAAACCTCCATATAACGTCAATATTGCTGCCGAAGCTGCACTTATAGCCTCACTTGAAGACGTGAATTATCTCCTAGGCAATGTGGCAAAAATAATAAGTGAGCGAGAAAGGGTGTTTGAGCTAATAAATAACCTACCACGTGTGAAAGCTTGGCCTTCTCATGGTAATTATTTAATGTGCGAATTCGAAAAAAATGAGGCAGAAAGAATATATGTTGAATTAGCTGCAAAGGGTATATTCGTTAGGAACTTTAACTCCCCTAGACTGAGGGATTGCTTCAGAATTGCTATCGGTACTGCCTCAGACACTGACAAATTAATAGAGGCCATGAAGATAATAGTGTAACGGGATAATAAAAATGAGTAGAACCTCTGAAACCAAAAGGGAAACGGGCGAAACCGATATATCCGTAAAGGTAAACTTGGATGGTACCGGTAACTACAACATTGAATCCGGTAATGGCATGTTCGATCATCTGTTATCCCAAATTTCTCGGCACGGATTAATCGATCTCGAAATATACGCTTCGGGTGATACTCATGTTGGTTGGCATCACCTCGTAGAAGATACAGCCATTGTGTTAGGAAGATGCTTCAAGGACGCCGTAGGAGAAGGCAAGGGAATAGTGAGAATGGGTCACACGTTTGTACCATTGGATGAAGCATTAGTGTTGACCGTCATAGACTACAGTGGAAGAGGGTATTCAATTATAGATTCACCGCTCACAGAAAGTGACCTTGGAGATTTACCTTCAGACTTGATTAGACATTTTATGGAGACTTTTTCAAGGGAAGGTGGATTCAATCTTCACCTTACAGTCATGGCGGGAATAAACAACCACCATATTGCAGAAGCCTCCTTCAAAAGCATTGCTAGATCTCTGAAATCCGCCCTTACACTTGATCCACGGCAAGGAGAAAGCATATCTAGCACAAAAGGTACAATCAGCGATTGATTACAGCTTCTGAAGCTCGAATCTGTATTCCTCTATTACAGTGTTGGCCAATAGCTGCTCACACATATTAAAAACAACCGACTCGGCCTTTTTCTTTGAAGATTCGTCGATGTGCATTGTTATATATTTTCCGACACGGACATCTTTGACGGAATCAAACCCCAGTTGAGACAGGGCTCCTGAAACAGTCGCCCCTTGTGGGTCACTAACTGTAGGTTTCAAACTAACGTATATGTTTGCGGCAAAGGCCATGGTCTAGTTGGCAAACCTCTCCGGTGCATTAGGCGAGCTTTCATGGGCATTAATGAAGTCCTTTATTCGATTCTCATCAAACTCATCAAAAGCATCGATAAAAGTCCATGCCGTCAGAGCTATTTTATTAGGCATGTCAGGATATGGTGACATTACTACTTTCAAATTAGCCTCTCTAGCTCGATCAACTATGCTCGTCAATGACTCAACCAGTTGCTTGCAATCATCACTAGCTGGTTCAGCGCAGTTATATGCTATGGAAATACCCCCATGTTCGAGGCTATGAATTCGTTTCTCCTCTGGAATATATTCCGTATGTATTCCCCATGAAACAGGAGCAAGTGGCTGCGGATAGTGCCAACCAGATGCTGCTGGTACAGTTCTGTATGGTGGATGTTCTGAACCTTCGTCAATATGATCCTTACCGTCAGATTCAATTTGCTTCCCTGGCCCATCAGGCGCTTTATCAGATGAAGTACCTAAATTACCAAGCATAGGCAAAATAAGCCCTAATATGAGTAAAAGAGCGACACCTGCAATAGCCAAGCCTATAAGGACTCTGGTAAATTTCCTACGATTTTGCCTTCTTTCTCGGCGGGCAGCGCGTGCTTGGGTTGGGGTAGGTTTATTCTTAGGGCTCTGTGTACTCATGCTATTTTATCAAACACCATATTTAATTTTTTTATCGTAAATCAATCTCTGTAAGTTTATCGAAAGCTTCCCGATAACGTATACTCGTTTTGTTAACAATATCCTCAGGTAATTTAGGCGCGGGAGGCTCTCTATCCCACCCTTGCCTAGCTAACCAATCTCTTACAAATTGCTTATCGTAATTTGGTTGTGTATTGCCCGGAGAATATAAATTTTTATCCCAGAACCTACTAGAATCGGGGGTTAACAATTCATCAATTAAACTCAGTTTGCCGTCGATGAACCCGAATTCCATTTTTGTATCTGCAATAATTATATTCTTATTAAGAGCATATTCGTGGGCGAATCGATATATTCCCAACGTCATACGTTCCAAAACATGAGTTAATTCTCCCCCAATCATATCCTCCATATCCTCTACAGATATATTCTCATCATGGCCGGTTTCGGCTTTGGTTGCGGGAGTAAAAATTGGCCGTTCAAAGCGGTCCCCTTCCTTCATACCCACAGGCATCTCAACTCCGGCTATCTTCCCACTATTTTTGTATTCCTGCAGAGCTGATCCGGTTATATATCCCCGAGCCACACATTCAATATCGATTCGCTCGGCCTTTTTTACTATCATGGATCGTCGCTGTACATCGGCAGGAAGATCCATATTTTCCATATCCATAGCAAAATTGATTAGATGGTTAGGAACGATATCTTTTGTCATCCCAAACCAGAATACTGACATCTGATTTAATATCGCCCCTTTCCCTGGTATCGCATTAGGCATCACAACATCGTAAGCTGATACCCTGTCAGTTGATACCATAAGTAAAGTTTCTTCATCAATAGAATGCGTGTCACGCACCTTGCCTCTGTGTATTAAGTTAGCAAGGTTTGACTTTAATAAAGTGTCGGAACTATCGTTTGACATAGCTAACTAAGAGAAGCCTTATCGAAGATATCATCAACGTACTTTGTGTAATGAGAATAATTGAAAAGCTCAGTTAATTCTTGAGGAGACACGAGATCGGTCACCCTACGATCATTTGATATTAATTCCCTGAAATCCGATCCCTCATCCCAAGTTTTCATGGAATTCTCTTGCACTATCTTATAGGAGTCCTCTCTTGCAAGTCCTTTTTCTACTAGCAGGAGCATCGTCCGCTGAGAGAATAACAACCCTTTAGTGAGTTCCATATTTTCCAGCATACGATCCTCATAAATTCGTAACCCCTCTATGACCCCCGTCAGTAAATTAGTAATGTAATCTAATGCCATGCAGGAGTCTGGCAGGATCAACCTTTCAGCAGATGAGTGGCTGATATCCCTCTCACCCCATAAAGCAACATTTTCCATAGCGGTTATTGAATGACCTCTAATAACTCTAGCCAAACCACATACTCTCTCGGTCAACTCTGGATTCCTTTTATGTGGCATCGAAGATGATCCTGTTTGGCCCTCAGTGAACGGTTCCTCTACCTCCCTGATTTCTGTCCTTTGTAAACCTCTAATTTCAGTGGCGATTTTTTCTAGGGTTGCACCAACCAAGGCCAGAGTGGTAACAAAGTGTGCATGTCGATCCCTTTGGATAACCTGATTAGATACCGGTGCAGGGGATAAGCCTAGGAGATCGCATACCTCCTTTTCTATTGATGGTGGAACCGTGGCATGCGTGCCAACAGGGCCTGAAAGTTTTCCGACAGATATGCTGGTAGTGGCTTCATGAAGTCTTTTCCTACCTCGCTTGACTTCATCCCACCAAAGAGCAATTTTAAGCCCAAAAGTAATAGGTTCAGCATGAACCCCGTGAGTCCGACCCATCATCAGAGTATTTTTGTGTTTAATTGCCTTGCGCTTCAGGGCAGCTTCTAATTGTTCTAATTCGCAATCTAAAAGTTGCGCAGCTTCGACCAATTGCAGGCTTGTCGCTGTATCCCAAACATCGCTTGTAGTAAGTCCTTGATGTAACCAACGCCCCTCTGGGCCCAAACTAGCCGTTGTAGATTGCAAAAATGCGGTCATATCGTGCTTTGTACGATCCAATATTTCGTAAAATAGATCGAAGTCATAATTAGCTTTCCTGATTTTGGATATGTCGTCATCGGGAATCAACCCTGCCTTATTCCAAGCCTCGCAGACAGCTATTTCTATTTTTAGCCACTTGTCATATTTATTCCTGTCCGACCAAACGGACTTCATCTTAGGTCGGGAGTAACGTTCAATCATTAATTTTCTCTAAACCAATAAACCCAAAATTTATTTCGCTACATCTGCCCTATAGTACATATTACGGAAAGTAATTTCTCGGATATTTTCATATACTACGTCGGCTGCTTGTTTAATATCTGGTGCCAAAGCATTTACAGCGAGTACCCGGCCTCCA
Source organism: Dehalococcoidia bacterium (assembly GCA_029936675.1). Classification (GTDB taxonomy): domain Bacteria; phylum Chloroflexota; class Dehalococcoidia; order Lucifugimonadales; family UBA826; genus UBA11996. The sequence goes on from JAPYSB010000001.1 coordinate 85,598, forward strand.
TTGGTAACAATTTTACCTTCCTCGTCTAGCTTTGTTCCAGCATGGAATATATTTACCGAATCTCCACCCAATGTTAGCCCATCGATAGGGTAACCCGTCGAGTATGTTGAAGGATATCCACCTGATGCCAATACTACAGCAACACTTGCATCTTTTCTCCAGTCAACCTTAATGGAATTCAATCGTCTGTTCACGCAGCTTTCAAATATCTCCAAAATATCATTTCCAAGAAGTGGCAAAATAACCTGAGTTTCGGGATCGCCTAACCTACAATTGAACTCCACAACTTTTGGGCCTGCTTCTGTAATCATCATTCCCGCAAATATTGTTCCAACGAAAGGTTCATGATCAGTTCTCATTGCTTCAACAATTGGCTTAATCACCAAATCTCTAATTTGGTCTTTTAGGTTTTGGTCCCAAATTCGAGGTGGAGAAAATGCACCCATTCCTCCTGTGTTAGGGCCTGTATCGCCTTCCCCGACCCTTTTGTAGTCACAAGCAGCAACTAGATCAGAAATGGATTCTCCATCCGTAAATGCAAACGCGCTTAGCTCCCAACCTTCTAAAAATTCTTCTATTACCAATGTTGTTCCCGCATCACCAAACACCTTTGAAACCATTATGTCTTTAAATGCAGATAAGGCTTCGGATTTATGTTGGCAAATATATACACCTTTTCCTGCCGCCAAACCGTCCGCTTTTAAAACTGTAGGGAAGTAGTTCAGGTTTTCCAAATAGGAATTAGCTTTCTCGGGATCCTGAAAGGCCTTATATGAGGCGGTTGGGATATTCCATTTTTCCATAACATCCTTAGCAAAAGACTTACTGGATTCCAGCCTGGCGGCAGAAGCTGTTGGTCCAAAAATAGGAAGTCCTGTCTCCACAAAAACATCCACTATTCCCAAAGCCAAGGGAGCTTCCGGTCCAACTATAGTTAAATCAATTTCCCTCGCCAATGCAAAATTCTTCAATGCCTCAATGTCCGTGTCAGAAATTTCTACATTAGTGCCAATTGATTTGGTTCCGGCATTTCCAGGTGCTATGAAGAGCTTTTCTAGTTTGGGACTCTGATTAATTTTCCAGGCAATGGCATGCTCCCTGCCACCGCTACCAACAAGCAGTATTTTCAAGCTAGGTTACCTTCCAAATGATATTTTTATGCTTGGGTTATTTCTAACCCATAGAAGTTTATGGCATTTTGACTAAACACTTTCTGGGCTTCATTTTCTCCTAAAATATCGAGTACAGTGTAATAATCTTTATCAGAATACACTCTGCGTGCTCGAGTGGAAGGTAAATCAGTCCCAAACATCAACGCATCAGGACTTACTTTATGTATTTTCCTTATAGTTTCCTCTACATTAAAATCTACTCGCCCAAAGCCAGTAGCTTTAATAGCCAATCCATCCCGAATAAGGTTTAGAAGTATTTCAAGATTCGAATCAGATATACCTAGATGATCGATACACACTTTGGGCAAAGCAGTAATTTCATCCTCCAAATAAGCGAGTGATTCGGCCCCGAGATATAGCTCTACATGCCACCCTACTAAATCATAGATCCTCGTAGCCATAGAGACCAAATCTTCAGCTCCAGCAGAACCTCCCCTGTTTAAATTGAATCTTACGGCTCTGACCCCATGGTCGTTTAAATTCAATATTTCTTCATCACTCACAGTCGCGGGAAGCTGGGTTACACCCACAAACCCCGATCCCAAGCTTTTCAAGGCCGAGAGCAAATATGTTTGGTCAAACCCTTGAAATGAACCGGATACTACTGCCCCTCCTTTCAAATTGTAACCATAAAGCCGTTCATAATAATCATTAATACTAAATTCATCTGGAAGATACCCGTTGTTGGCTTCAAGCGGATAACCTTTGTTGATGATATGAAAATGGCAATCAAAAATGGGTAGTTTTGTTGTTTTATTCATTCCCATTCAGGAGATCGTTTTTCAATAAATGCGCCAATACCCTCTTTAGCCTCTTCGTTAAGGATGTTTTTGACCATTACCTTAGAGGTATATTCGTAGGCTGCAGGTGTATCTAATTCAGACTGAGTATAAAAAGCACCTTTACCCATAGATACTGTCGCTGGTGATTTACTAGCAATTTTGTTAGCTAAAATCATAGTCTTTTTAGTTAATTCTTCAGGTTGAAAATAATTATTTATTAAGCCAATCTCTTTTGCTTTTTTTGCATTAATCATGTCTCCGGTTAAAAGCATTTCCATTGCGTTTTTTTTGCTGACATTCCGAGATAATGCGACCATTGGTGTTGAGCAAAATAAGCCTATATTAACGCCAGGTGTAGCAAACCTTGCTGAATCTGCAGCTGTAGCAAGATCACAACTAGCGACCAACTGGCAGCCCGCTGCTGTTGCTGTCCCTCCCACCTCAGCAATCACCGGTTTAGGACAACTAACAATTAATTGCATTAGTGATGAGCATGTATCAAATAAACTTTTGAAATATGCCTCTCCAAAATCTTTTTGATCTCTAGCTGCAGTTATTTCTTTCAAATCATGCCCCGCACTAAATACAGAACCACTTGAAGCAATAATGATAACTCTGATAGATCTGTTGGAAGTAGCGATTGTTAGCTCTTCAATTAAATTATTCATCATAGCTTCTGATAAAGCATTTCGATTCTTTTGATCGTTCATGGTAAGACGCAATACGCCTTCATCGGTTTGTTCACGGTGTAACATATTATTAATATCGTCTTCCATAATCACTCTGTTAAAGCCAGCTTTTATTAGTAGTCCAATATGGTTTTGCTAGTTCTATTTTGGGGCATCGATTCATAACAACTTTTAGTCCTGCTTTTTCAGCAAGATTTGCAGCTTCTTCGTTGATAATATCTAGTTGGGTCCATAATACTTTGGCGCCAATTTTTATGGCTTCTTCAGTAACTCTCAAAACCGCATCATTTGAACGAAAAACATCTACCATATCTACAGGTTCATTGATTGAATTCAAGTCGCGAAAAAAATACCGGCCCAAAATATTTTTCCCTATCTCATTAGGGTTGACTGGTATCACTTTATATCCATGATCTATTAACGTTTTTATAACTTTATAGCTGTCGCGCTGAGGTTTTAAACTAGCTCCTACAACTGCAATAGAATTAACTTCAACCAGTATCTCTCTTAAATATTCATCGGAATAATTATCAACCATTCTTTACTTCAGTTCATTCCCATTAATAGTTACGTAATTTAAAACCTTTTTATATTGGTTTCGGAAGGCATTTGACTTACTCTTTATGAGGAGCAACTAAATACTTTTCACCCGTAGCTTGTTTTGCATAGGCTTTAATCGTTTCCGGTTGAAGCATTTCTTCAAAAGATATCTCCTGAGTGTAATGACTAGCAAAAGTGGTTTTAATTTCTTTAACTACTCGCTCACGCATCTGTTGAAATTTTTCTATGCCAAATTTCCCTATCATTGGAGTTAAAAGCCATCCTCCAAGTCCCCACTGCATACCAAATGATCTGTTCAGAATTGTAGGTAATTGATCTAGTCCGCCGTAGATATAAACTTGTTTATAGGTATCTGAACCATATCGACTATATTCTTTGGTAATTTTGTTCGCAGCTATTTCCATTGCTGAGAGTATTTGCCCTACAAGCCTTCCTTCATTTCCTCCCCCTGTCGCATCAAAACCTAAAGTAGCGCCAGTTGCTTCTAAAGCATCAACCAAACTCTCCATGAAGTCAGGCTCGCTAGTGTTACATATATGCTTTGCACCAAGATTTTTAAGAAGTTCAACTTGTTCAGATTTTCTAACGATATTTACAAGAGGAACGGAATCATCTTTACAGATTTTTACAAGCATTTGTCCTAGATTTGAGGCAGCAGCTGTATGCACTATGGCGCTGTGGTTTTCTAGGTTCATAGTTTCAATGAAGCCTAAAGCAGTTAATGGATTTACAAATGAAGAGGCAGCTTCAGAAGAAGTTGTGTTGTCATCCATCACCAAACAGCTGGTTGCTGGAACACATCTGTAATGGGAATACATAGCTCCGCCAGCGACACCAACAGTTTTTCCTATAAGTTCTTTTGCATTAGCGCCAGCATCTTCAATCACTCCACCACCTTCATTGCCTACTTTCATAGATTGACCCATTCTTGGAGTCATTGCTTTCATCAAGCCTTCATGGATTTCCATTTTTGCTACCGTATCATCACCTGAACCTGAAACACTCAGGCTATCAAGATTGGCTGCAAAACTTATAAGAAGCCCTAAATCGGATGGATTAATTGGAGAAGCTTCTACTTTGATCAAAACTTCATTTTCTGAAGGCGTCGGTTTTTCTACGGTAGCAATAGAGATTTCTATATCCCCTTCATTGGTTACAGTTGATCTTATTTCTTTTGAAGTTTGCTCTGGCATTCTTATTTTTCCTTTTCACTCCTTCAACGCATTCTTTAATTACTTAATTCATATAATAAAATTGATGCGAATCATGTCATAGTTGAAAACCAGTAGAGCCAATATTTAAAAATCTGTGCCTACTCCCACTCAATGGTGCCGGGAGGTTTGCTAGTTATATCGAAAACTACTCTGTTCACATCAGGAACTTCGTTTGAGATACGACTGGAAATATTAGCCAAAACGTCATAAGGAAGGCGAGCCCAATCGGCAGTCATTGCATCGTCACTTTTCACCGCTCTTATAGCTATCACATGGCCGTACGTTCTGAAATCACCTGTAACACCTACTGACCTGGATCCTGTAAGCACTGCAAAAGTCTGCCATAGTTCGTTGTACAGACCATTTGCTTTTATCTCATCCATCACGATCCAATCAGCAGCCCTCAAAATTTCCAACTTTTCTGATGTCACCTCTCCCATAATTCGAATGGCCAATCCCGGACCTGGAAAAGGTTGCCTGAAGACCATCTCTTCCGGCAATCCTAATTCCAAGCCAACCTGTCGCACTTCATCTTTGAATAAATATCTTAGCGGCTCTACAAGCTCCATTTTCATATGCTCAGGAAGACCACCAACATTGTGGTGCGTTTTAATGGTCGCAGAAACAGAGTTGTCACTTGTTTTACTCTCAATTACATCTGGATATAATGTTCCCTGAGTCAAAAAATCAACTGTGCCTAATTTTGAGGCTTCTTCGTCAAAAACATTGATGAACTCTTCACCTATTGTCTTTCTCTTCCTTTCAGGGTCTATTACACCGGCTAGACCGGTAAGAAATCTTTCTGTCGATTCACTATAAATAAAGTTGATATCCATATACTTCTCAAAGGTTTCCCGTACACGGTCCGGCTCATCTCTTCTCATCAGGCCATTATTTACAAATATGCAAGTTAATTGGTCTCCAACGGCCCTATGAACTAAAGTTGCAGCTACTGCGGAATCCACTCCTCCTGAAAGGGCACATATCACTTTACCCTTCCCAACTTGCTCTCTGATCCTGTTAATTGAATCGGATACAAAATTGCCAGGAGTCCATGTTTGCCCCATATTGCAGGTTTTTGTGAGGAAATTTTCGATAATATTTGAACCTTGCGGAGTGTGAACAACCTCTGGATGAAATTGTATTCCCAAAATACCTTTATCGTTGCCGACTACAGCAATTGGAGAATTATCTGTATGGGCCATTGATACAAATCCAGGAGGTAATTCAGTAACCTGATCAGCATGGCTCATCCAGACAGACAATGATTGAGGTAATCCCGTAAACAAAGATTCATTTGGTTTGTTTTGATGTAGTACGGCATGCCCGTATTCTTTCTTAGTTGAGGCAGCCACTTTACCACCCAATTGATGAACCAAAACCTGCATCCCGTAGCAAATTCCCAAAATTGGTAATCCTGATTCAAAGACCCATAAGGGGGCTAGAGGAGACGTTTCATCATAAACACTAGCGGGCCCTCCTGAGAGAATGATCCCTTTTGGGTTTAAATCCTCGACAGCGCCCCATTCAGTGTTATGGGCAATGATTTCACAATAAACACTACTTTCCCTGACTCTTCTAGCAATTAAGCGGCTATATTGGGATCCAAAGTCTACAATTAAAATAGATTCCCTCTGAGGTGATATTTCACCTTCCGAGACCAGTCCATATCCTGCTTTCTCTTGAGACATTTCAAGATAAGCTGAAACTTCAAGATCGTCGCTAGAGGTTATACGACGAGTATTATCTAATCCTTGATCTTCGTTCATAATTGTGTCCTAAACGCCTATGTTATACTCGCCCAAAGTCAGCTCACAGGTGCAGCCATAACCACAGTATTACCCGCAAATAAAGATTCTTTGGAACATGCTGCTAATATACTATTGGAAGGCGGTGTTGTCTGCATACCCACTGATACCGTATATGGAATTGCGGGTATAGCTACAGACTCGATAGCAGTCTCAAAAGTGTTCGAGGTAAAACAAAGAGACCCCACCATAGCACTTCCAATTTTTATCAAAGATTTATTTTCTCTGAACAATTTATCGGAATTTGTCCCTCCTATAGCCAAAGTTTTAGCCTCCAATTTCTGGCCCGGACCGCTGACAATGGTATTAGAAAAATCCAACTGCATACCCGATGTGACTACAGGAGGCTTGAAAACTGCCGGGTTCCGTATACCTAACCATCAGATAGCAGTAAAACTATGTGAAGAAACAGGTAAACCCATTACTGGCACCAGTGCTAATATCAGTGGCCAAAAAGCAGCCACCACAGCAGATGAGGCCCTACGCCAATTTAATGGTTCATCTCTAGACCTAATTCTCGATGGTGGTACATCTACATCGTCACTGCCTTCCACTATAGTCCATTTTGAAGACAATGAGGTTAAACTGATAAGGGAAGGTGCTATAACTATGTCTGACATACAGAAACTGGTCGGTAAAAAGAGGGGTTAGTCCCATATGGAACCAGTAGATCAAATACAAGCGGAAATTGATCGCTTGATGAAAGATTATTTGGATTCAAAGTCTTTACCGCTCTATGACATGCTGTCATACCACCTAGGAATCCATGGTTTAGACCCTGGCCTCACTATCTCAGAACGGGCCCATGGAATATTGCTACAAATCGCCGTGGAAACTCTGGGAAGGAACCCTTTACTGACTTTACCCGCTGCCATGTCTATAGAGATGGTTAACGCATTTTGTGAAATACATGACGACGTGCAGTCTGGAAACCCTACTCGGAATGGGCAAGATTCCCTTTGGTGGGTTTGGGGCCCAGCGCAGGCTATTAATGCCGGAGATGGAATGCATTCCATAGCTAGAATATCTCTTTTGAACTTAGATAGGCAGCATTTTTCGGATCGAACCTCTCATGCAGCATTGTCTTTTCTAGACAAAGGGGCCTTGGTGACATTTGAGGGCCGATATAGAGACTTGGAAATGCAAGAAAGAATAGATACTTCTGTAACAGCCTATCTCGAAATGGCCGGTCAAAAAACAGGAGCTCTGTACGGTTCTGCGCTATCAATGGCAGCAGAGTTATCTGGGCTCAGTTCCAAAGCCTGTGAAGGTTTGTTTCAGGCAGGTAACTTGATTGGGCAAGCGAAGCAAATAAAATTAGATATGAATCAGATTTGGGGCTCCGATTCAAACCAAAAAATAGATTTTTTGAACAAGAAAAAATTATTTCCTGTTATTGCTGCTTTGGAAAAAGCTACACCTTCTCAGAAAAGAAAATTAGGTGACGTCTATTTTAAACGAGTTCTTGAGGATTCTGACCTTGATGCGGTGCTTGATGTCCTTAGTGATCTGGGAGGGAAAGAGCCATCGGAACTGCGATATATAAACGCCAAAGACGAGGCTTTATTCATCGTAAAGAAAAATTTCCCAAATAACCGTGCAAGGAACCTAGTCGATTATTTAGAAAAAATTCTTGAGGAATGAAAAATGACCTCCAGACTAAGCATTGAAGATGTTGAAATATCTGGCCGAAGGGTTTTAGTGAGAGTTGACTACAATGTCCCTTTCCAGGAAGGGACTAGCGTCATATCAGACGACACACGCATCAAGGCTTCAATACCAACTTTAAGACATTTAATAGACGAAGGTTGTTCATTGGTATTGTGCTCCCATCTAGGACGCCCCAAAGGTAAACGATATCCTGAATTATCTTTAAAGCCAATCGCAAAAAGATTAGGTGAAATCCTGGAACAAGAGATACAGTTTGTTGAAGATTGCGTATCGGAAGCAGCAGCAACTGCTGCCTTGAAGTTAGGTAAGGGTGAAATTCTACTATTAGAAAATTTGCGGTTTCATAGAGAGGAAGAAGATAACAACCTTGCTTTTGCAAAGCAGTTATCAGAATTAGCCGAAGTTTTCATAAACGATGCCTTTGGTACGGCTCACCGTGCCCATGCCTCTATTTCGGGTATAACAAAATTCTTGCCTTCATATGCAGGTCTTCTTTTAAACAAAGAGGTCAATTACTTAGAAAATGCTCTAGAAAACCCCGAATTACCCTTCACGGCTATACTCGGAGGAGCGAAGGTATCAGACAAAATTAAAGTCATCGATCGCCTAACGAAGATAGCAAACAACATTTGTATTGGAGGTGGAATGGCTGCCACCTTTTTGGCAGCCTCAAATAAAGGAATCGGAAATTCATCAATTGAAGCTGATTTTATTAACCAGGCTCAGACCTTGTTAAATAGAAATGATTCAAACAACGTGAATTTAATTTTGCCTAATGATGTGGTGGTGGTTAAAACTTTCCAAAAGGATTCCGATTTCCTTGCAAAATCGGTTGGTGATTTGGACGATGACGACATTATTGTTGATATAGGCCCGGTCACCGCGGATTATTACTCATCCATTATTCAAAAAAGTAAAACGATTCTTTGGAATGGACCCATGGGAGTATATGAATGGGAAAAAGCCAGCGCCGGCACGCATTCAGTGGCAAAGGCATTGGCAAATGGGAGTATGTTATCGATAATTGGTGGAGGTTCAACGGTAGATGCTGTGAATTTTTTCGGTCTCCAAGCCCAGATGACGCATGTATCTACTGGTGGTGGAGCATCTCTAGAACTATTAGAAGGTAGAGAACTACCGGGAGTTGCTTCGCTACGTGAAAAAACAAAGGGTTAAAGAATTATGATCGATTTCCAATATTTATCTAGTATCAGGAAACAAACTGCCTCCAAAATCGTCATGATAGTTGTCGATGGCCTGGGTGGAATGACAAATCCTTCAACCGGCCAATCTGAATTAGAAGCTGCCGTATTGCCAAACCTTGACAGGCTGGCTGCTAATAGTTCCTGCGGAGTAAGCACTCCGGTTCTTCCCGGTATAACCCCTGGCAGTGGTCCCGGGCACATGGCTTTGTTTGGATATAACCCTATTAAGTATCTCTTGGGCCGAGGGGTGCTGGAAGGGTTAGGAATTGGGGCTCCCATAGGGAAGGGAGACGTAGCCGCGAGAGGGAATTTTTGCCTTTTAGGCGATGATGGGAAAATTTTGGATCGACGTGCAGGCAGAATTACAACCAAAGAGTGCGTGGAATTAGTAGAGTTACTCAAGCAAATTGAGATTCCAGGATTGGGAATCGAAATATATCCCGTTATGGATTACAGGTTTGTTTTGGTTTTCAAGGGAGAAGCCTCTTCTCCTAATGTTTCAGAAACCGATCCTCAAATTACAGGTGTTGCCCCTTTGGTCTCGAACCCAACCTCTGATGGAGGGACTGGGACAGCCTTGGCAGTTAATCTTTTTACCCAAAGAAGTATGGAAATTCTCAAGGAACACAAAGGAAGTGCGAACGGCATCTTACTACGCGGTTTCTCAAATATCCCTGAATTGCCACATTTCGGCTCATCATATGCCCTGAATCCTGCAGCGATAGCCGCCTACCCTATGTATAGAGGAGTTGCCGGCCTTTTGGGTATGGAAGTACTAAACTCGAAGCAAACTTTTGAGGATGAAATCAAGACCTTAGAAATGAATTTTTCTAAAGGTTACGATTATTTTTTCCTGCATTACAAACCTGCCGATAGTGCAGGGGAGGACGGAAATTTTAGCCAAAAAGTGGCTATGCTTGAGGAATTCGATAAAAAACTTGAACGGATTGTCCAATTAGAACCTGACGTGATAGTGATATGTGGAGACCATTCAACGCCATCTTATATTTCTTCTCACAGCTGGCACCCTGTACCTTTTTTGATCAACTCCAACTTATCCCAAGGTAAGGTTGGGGGCCAGTTCACGGAAAACAGCTGTCGGGAAGGCACAATAGGGGATATCAGGGCCGAAGAACTTATGCTATTGGTTCTATCCCATGCAGGAAAACTTAACAAATTCGGCCCATAGTACATTTCATCATCTGCTATTCTGTCTGAGACACAGCCAAATCCACACATAATAAACCTTTATTAAACATTAATTTATTCGCATTTTATTTAAAATACCAAATAATGTTCCTTATTGATAATTTTGTCGTATTATTGGCATATTCCCAGTATGTCAAAGCAAATAACTCCTCACATTTACCTGATATTCAACTCACAAAGCACCAAAAATCGACTTATTCCCATGATCACCAGGAATAAATGTAATTATAGAGCTAAGTTTCTTTAAAGCACCAGATTTTTATCTAACTAACCCATCACATGAATATCCTATGCAAAATCCCTATGTCAAAGTATATAATGCACTTATATTAAACAAAACTAAACAATAATTTCTTCTTAAATTACTGTTTCGCAAATACAAGGTAAAAAATCTCCAAACTATAAAACATCGAAAACAGAAAGCAGAAAATAGCAGAAATAATGTCTTTTGATGAATTATTTAGTAGGATGTAAATAGAGGATTTTGAATGACATCATACAAATCATAAAATATTATAATATATGTATATATTAGCCAATTGGAAAAACTCTCTTTCCTCGGAAAACAGTAAAAGATTAGCAGAATCACTGCATACTCGTATTATTGGAAAATATTTCAATATTAATATTGTTTTATTTCCAGATAATATCTCAATTGAAGCAGTATCCTTAATGTTCGATTCGGCATCTATGGTTAGGGTAGGTGCCCAAGACGGCCCATTGGGACCAAAAACCACTCTTACCGGTTCTATATCCTTGTCCAACTTCGGTAAGTTTTGTGCCTATGTACTGCTCGGGCATTCTGAAAGGCGAATGTTGCTTGGTGAGACCGATGAGATGATTGCCCAAAAAGCAGCTTTAGCAATCGATGTTGGTGTAATCCCCGTCATCTGTGTGAACAAAGGAGATGGCACGAAAATTGATCCCCATTTCGGTCTCAAGGCTCAACTAGAGTCGATACTCGACCACATAGATAGTAAAAGCAAATTTGTGATCGCCTACGAACCAATTGACGCCATTGGTACAGGTATTCCTGCTGATCCCGAAGAGGTAAAAAATATCGCTGGTATTATTCATGAAACGATTTTTATATCTAGGAATGTGAAGAGCTCTCCATACATCCCAGTGCTGTATGGAGGTAGTGTGAATGATAAGAACATAAAGTCATTTTTGTCATTAGAAGGAATAGATGGGGTTCTAGTTGGTAGTGCTAGCCTCACAGCCGACAGCTTTCTAAGGATTATAAAGAAAGTCTCAGATCCCAAACATTATAAATGATAGTAATACTAGGGCCTACAGGTACGGGAAAAAGCGAGGTTGGTATCAATCTCGCCCATCAAATCGGCGGTGAGATTATCAACGCCGATAGTCGCCAAGTATATAGAGGAATGACTATTGGAACAGCCAAGCCCAACCTAGCAAATACGAAATCTGTTCCCCATCACTTATTTGATTGTAAGGACCCTGATGAAAATTTTAGTGTCTTTGATTTCAAGGTTCTGGTATCTGATGCTGCATGCGAGATACAGTCCCGAGGAAAAACCCCAATCCTCGTTGGAGGAACAGGCCAATACCTAATAGCCCTTTTGGAGAACTGGACGTTAGATGGTGGTCCACCAAACCCACAGCTTAGAGAACATCTGTCTGATCGCTTATCTAGAATAGGTTTGGGGAATTTAGTAGAAGAACTAACCCGTACCTCTCCAGATTTGGCCAACTCTATCGATCTGCATAATCCAAGAAGGGTTATACGGGCCTTGGAGAAAACCCACAACTCTGGCAGTTATACCAAAACCTCATTGGAAAACGGCTTTCAGGGCCTAGCAAAAGTGCCTGTATTTGGTATTCAGATGCCAAGAAATCGGCTATATCCGCAAGTTGATTGTAGGGCAGACAAAATGATTAGACATGGATGGATCCCCGAAACCCAAAAATTACTAGACTCCGGTTACGGTACCAACCTTTCGGCTATGGGTGGTATTGGATATAAAGAAATATCGGAATACCTCCTTGGAAATTCAACCTGGACATTTTGTATATCGAAAATAAAATCACGTACCCACCGACTTATACGCACCCAGAGTAATTGGTTCCGTAGAATTGACAGATCTGTCACCTGGTTTGATTCACATGAGTTGAACCCTGTAGAAATATCCGGTCAAATATCACGTTTGATGAAATAAACCATTTACTCATGCCTGTGAAGTCCATTCAATGTTAGAATTCCTAGCACCAAATCCAACAACTAATTAGGTACGAGCTAGATATGAAATTCACCAAAATGCATGGAGCAGGAAATGACTACGTCTTTGTGAATGGGTTCGATTATGATCTTGACTGGAAACATATATCCCAAATTGTCAGTGACAGGCACAAAGGTATAGGGGCAGATGGCCTAATCGTCGCATCCCCACCATCTAACGATTCTGACCTAAAGATGCGTATGTTCAACGCTGACGGTTCCGAAGGAGAAATGTGTGGGAATGGAATACGCTGTTTAGTTAGTTTTGCTAGAGATGAAGGTTTGGTAAGCTGTGATTCACAGGTAGTCACCGTTGAAACGATGGCTGGAAATTTAGATGTGTTCCCAATCTTAAAAAATAGTCGAATGATCGGTGCAAGGGTCAGTATGGGGCCTCCTATTCTAATCCCGCAAGAAGTTCCGGTAAGAATCGATTCCGATAGTCCAACTATCGATTATTCTCTGCATGTCGATGGATACGATTTATCCCTTAGCTTTGTATCGATGGGAAACCCTCATGCTATTGCTTTTATCGACGATGACGTGGATAGTTTTCCGTTGGAATTGATAGGCCCTCAAGTTGAAAATCACATTATTTTCCCTAACAAAATTAACTTTGAAATTGTAAATGTGCTGAGCCCGAAAGAGTTAAAAGTGAGAGTTTGGGAAAGAGGGTCTGGAATCACTATGGCCTGCGGTACTGGAGCCTGTGCTGTAGCTGTGGCAGCTCACATCAAAGGAATTATGTCAGGTGAAGCTAACCTGAAATTACCCGGTGGTGATTTAACAGTTCGTTGGGATGGGGTAGGGGAAGTGGAAATGGAAGGACCGATAGAAACAGTATATAAGGGTGTTTTCCACTCAGAATTATAGGATTGGGACTAACAATAAGCCGAAAGCAGGAGCCAATGAAAATGAGATTCGCAAAGCGCCTAGATACTGTACCACCATATCTTTTCGTAGAAATAAGCAGAAAGATTGCTGCGAAGAAAGCAGAGGGCATAAACGTAATTTCCTTTGGTATTGGTGACCCAGACCTGGAAACTCCTAGTAATGTGATAGCTGAACTCAGCAGAACGGCCCTGGATTCTCCCAATCATAGGTATCCAGAAACGGACGGATTGCCAGATTTCCGCAAGGCAGTGTCCGGATGGTATCAGCAACGCTTTTCTATATCAGTGGATCCGGACAAAGAAGTCCTCCCGCTCATCGGGGCGAAAGAAGGTATAGGCCATGTTGCCCTATGTTTCATCGACCCTGGTGATATTGCTTTGATTCCAGACCCAGGATATCCGGTTTATTCCGTGGGTACTTGGTTTGCGGGAGGAGAATGCCATTGGATGCCACTAAAGGAGGAAAACGGATGGCTTCCCGACCTCGACGATATCCCTGAAAATGTGGCAAAAAACTCTAAGGTAATGTGGCTGAATTATCCCAATAATCCCACAGGGGCGATTGTAGATAAAGGGTATCTGGCTGATGTAGTTAGCTTTGGTAAACAATACAATATTGCCATAATGCATGATGCTTGTTATACCGAAGTGGCCTACGATGGTTATCGTCCAATCAGTTTTCTAGAAGTTCCCGGTGCCATGGATATCGGTCTAGAATTCCATTCGCTATCCAAAAGTTACAACATGACAGGGTGGAGGGTAGGGATGGCTGTAGGAAATTCAAAAATGATTGAGGCGCTTATGGTGGTGAAATCCAATTTGGATTCAGGCATACCTAACGCGGTCCAATATATGGGTATAGAAGCCCTGAAGGCCTCTAACAAGGAAATTGACGCTCGAAATGCCCTATATCAAAAGAGGCGAGACCGAGTTATCGATTCTTTAAATAAAATAGGATTAAATGTAACTCCCCCGAAAGCAAGTCTGTACGTTTGGGCAAAGATTCCAGCTGGATATACCTCGGCCGAGTTTGCCGAATTACTCTTAGAGGAAAAAAACGTGGTAGTGACTGCCGGAAACGGATACGGGCCTAGCGGAGAAGGTTACGTACGTCTTTCGCTCACAATTTCCGAAACGGACCTAGAGGAAGGTCTAAAAAGATTAAAGGGTTGGGAAATACCTCAAAAATAGTCCCAAGGCATTGGAGTAAGACTCATATATACCAAACTACATACTGTGGCAGCGCAACCCGAACGAGTGTTGCTCGTTGGAGTTCATATCAAAGGATCTAAAACCAGATGGAAGCCCAAAGATTCAATAGCAGAGCTACAGGAATTAGCCTCAGGTGCAGGGGCAGAAGTGGTGGGTATAATGAGCCAACAATTAACCAAGCCAACGCAAACCTATGTCGGTAAAGGAAAATTGGAATCGCTTTTAGAAATTGTTAAAGAGAAGAAAATAGATACCATCATTTGCGACGACGAACTAAAACCTACTCAACAGCTCAATCTTGAGAAGGCTCTCCCTGGTACCAAAGTCATAGATCGAACCGCCCTTATTTTAGATATTTTCGCCTCGAGGGCCCAGACCCACGAAGGAAGATTACAAGTCGATTTAGCACAGCATGAGTACCTTCTCCCTAGATTAGCCGGCCAATGGACTCATTTGGAAAGGCTCGGTGGAGGCATAGGTACCAGAGGCCCTGGAGAATCGCAAATTGAGACAGACCGCCGTCTTGCTAGAAACCGGATTGGTAAATTGAAAAAAGACATTGAAAAAATCAGAAAGCATAGACAGAGATATCGACAAAGAAGAAAACGCTCTGATTTGCCAATTGTCTCCCTCGTGGGTTACACCAATGCAGGAAAAAGCGCTCTATTGAATACTTTAGCCTCATCAGGAGTCATCGCCGAAAACAAACTTTTTTCCACGTTGGACCCCGTCACACGCAAAATCCGATTGAATAACGGAAAAGAGATCCTTTTGACCGACACTGTAGGGTTTATACAAAAACTCCCTACAAGCCTTGTTGCCGCTTTTAGGGCCACCTTGGAAGAGGCTGAAGAGGCCGACCTACTGGTTCATGTTTCTGACATTTCCCACCCAAACCGGTACGAACATTGTTATGCGGTCAACGAAGTCTTGGAAAATTTAGGCTTGACAGGCAAACCCAAAATCGGAGCTTTGAATAAAATTGATCTCCTACCAAAATATTATGAAGCTTATGAGGATCCTTCACTCATTAATTTGATGGATCAGTTTGGCCAAACTGTGTTTTGTTCAGCTGAGACAGGCTTTGGAATCGGGGAACTTATCAACACAATTGAAAAGAGGGTATCTCAATAGCAAGGTTATTTTGGGACCTTTGGAAATGCGCACTATAAATGTTATGTAAAGTTAGGGAATGGCAATTTTCATCGAAAGCCAGCCCTTTTTCGTTAAATGCGTTAATAATCCTATCACTAAGCTGTTCACATCTTTGTATGTAAGCAATTGACCTTGCTTCAATGCAGATACCGGGAAATATTTCTGGAATTCTATTGATTCGGAAACTAAAATAACATTGCCAGGGGTAATGCCACTAGCCACACCGACTGCAAATATTTCAGTCAATTGAATTTCCTCATTGAATCCAGAGGCATTTAAGACCAATACTGTAGCCGCCGCCTTTTCAGGTTCATCCACATCATCATAAGGACCGATACTTTTTGTTGGTATGCCGAGGGTTCTAAATTGGGAAATTACAACTGAGGTTATATCTTTTGCCGCCTCTGTTGTGTCAATAAACAGTAAGTAGCCCTCTTTTCCGGCGGGAGACAAAGGCCGTTTCATCACAGAATCAATTGAAACAGGTTTATTTTCAACTATGTTTTGTGGGCCGTTATCCGGTAGAGGTGGCGTAAAAGGTTTTGGCCCATTTTCTTCTCTTCCTATACCTTCTATATATGACCGGTTTTCCGTAAATATGCGAATGAACTCCTCGGTTTGGCCAATAGCGATACTCAAATCTCTTACCAACAGATTGGTCAAAAATTCAAGTTTGGGAAGCTCTCCTTCATTTATGAGCTGATTCAATTTTGCAAATTTTTCGGGCATGTGAGCAGCTTTCAGAAGAGACCCTGTAAGTTCCTGAACCGATTTTGGTATTGAAATTGAAATCCCAAGATCAGTTAAGGAAATGGCATCGTCTCTATATCGCCCCTTGGTGAACCCATATTGCTCAGAGGCGGCCAAGACAGTGGTAAAACTACTACTTCTAGGGCTTATGCCTAGGTGGGTAGCCAAAAGCTTCCTATCTAAAGGAAGCCCGGCATTATCATGATATATCGCTTTGGCGATTTCCAAAGTTTCCCTTATCGTATGGGCGGGGTAATTTCTGACTCTTCGAGTCCTGCGAAAACCATCTTTATTCATGTTATTTCAAACTTCAATCCTTTTTTTGAAATCATTTTGAAATAAATATACGGATTTTGTATCAATTGTCAATCGTCTTTTTATGTTTTTGACCCTAACGGCTATTTCGTTTTACTACATATTGATAAAATAGAGTCTAAATTGATTCTCCACCTTAATTAATTCACTGGGAACAAATAAGACAAAATGCCTAAAATACTCGCTTTTCTCTGTGTCGTGTCTTTCATTTCAGCCATTCTCGGCTGTTCTTCGGATATGAGCGAAGACACAAACTTACCTACACCAACTAAGTACTCTGACAGTAGTGCTCCCTACTCGGTAACCTCGGCACTTTCAAATGAGAAATTGGGATCCTCGGAAGGAACTCCTAAAGAGCTGGAGGCCGTATGGGAGGCATGGACCCTTTTAAACAAGGAACATATTGACCGCGCATCCTTTAAGTCTGAGGCTTTTGAGGAATCCGCCATCAAAGGCTTGATTGATTCTGTTGAAGACACCCATACCTCGTATGTTGATCCTTTAGTGCTACAAATTGAACAAACAGATCTATCGGGACAATTTGAAGGTATTGGCGCCCACGTAAGGAGACGAGAAGACGGCATGATACAAATTATAAGCCCTATAGAAGGAGGTCCAGCGGAGGCTGCTGGAATATTAGCTGGGGATATCATTTTGGCAGTAGATGGTGAGTCAATAGAGGGACTTGAACTCTTGGAGGCTGTCTCAAAAATAAGGGGCCCCAAAGGTAGTATAGTTTCCCTCACAGTGAAACATATTGGACAACTTGAAACAACGATTATAGATGTAAGTAGGGATGTTATAGCCTTGCCTAGTGTCTTACTTAGGAGTGACCCAGGGAATGATATAACCCATATACGGATTACAGAGTTCAAAGGTGACACTCCAATGAGGTTGTCTGAAATTTTGAATGCAGAATTGAAAGCCGGTTCTAAGGGTTTAATTCTCGACTTAAGGGGTAATCCTGGTGGATATTTACGACAGGTTTTTGATATTGCCAATATGTTTTTAGATGAAGGAATAATTCTCCTCGAGGAAAGACAAAACGAAAATGTGACATGGCAGGCATCGGATGGTGGGTTTGCCGCTAATCTTCCAATGGTGCTTCTAGTGAATAAGTACAGCGCCAGCGGCAGTGAAATCCTAATGGGGGCTTTCCAGGACAACGATAGAGCTATCGCAATAGGAGAACAAACCTTCGGTAAAGGAACGGTCAATGTTTTTAGAAAACTGAGTAATGGCGGTGGCCTTTACATGTCTGTGGGACGGTGGTACACACCTAACAAAAGGCCAATTGAGGGGGAAGGCCTCTCCCCGGATATATTGGTCACATCAAGAGATAGCAAAGAGGCCGATATAAAGCAAGTTGACGCAGCCTATGAAGAAATTAATAAACTGTTAAATGACTAACGAGATGAGTGCATGGCGGACACCTTAATAGCATCAAACCGACGGGCTACCTATGATTATGAGATTTTGGAATCCGTAGAAGCCGGATTAGTCCTCAAGTCGTCGGAAATAAAATCAATCAGAGATAACAGAGTGAATTTGGCAGGTTCTTACGCATTCCCTTCAAATGGAGAATTGTGGCTCCACAACGCTCATATTGCCCAGTATCCGTACTCCAGAGGTGAAAACCATCACCCCCTCAGAAGCCGAAAATTGCTATTGCGAAAACAAGAATTGAGAAAGTATATGTCCGCAGCACAGCAAAAAGGTTATTCAATAGTACCACTGAAACTTTATTTTTCGGGACACTACGCAAAAATTACAATCTCGATTGCTCGAGGAAAAAGACAGTACGATAAGAGAAGAGCCAGCATGGAAAAAGAAAGATCAAGAGACGCTAAGGAAGCAATCAGGCGCCATCAACAATAAAATAGACAGCCATGCTTCTTTTGCCATTACATTTCAGATCCCACTGCATCATTTAAGTGTCTACTCTCGAGTGACATGCATAGTGTCACCAGGTGCGAGAGCCACCCTTCTAACATCAATTCGAAATTTGAGAAGCCAATAAGCTAAAGTCGCCTTACTGACACCAAGATAATCGGCTGTTGCAGTCAAACCTTGTTCTGTAACCATTTCTGGAAGCATTTTTTCCAGCGGTTGGCGAAACCTTTCTTCGACTGCAATCATTTTTTTAGTTTTTCTTTTTAGCATCAATTCCCCCGTTAATTTCGAAGACTAATAGATGTTATTTACCAAACAAGGCAATGTCAACGATGTTTTCAATCATTTCTTGAGCTTTTCTAATCATTTCAAAAGCCACCCAGCCTACTTGTTATTTATGCTTAGTGTCATTAATCACACGAACCACAATCGATTTGGGTTTGAGGAATAGTTCTATATCCCTTAATTTACTAATTTGACGTTTTCCATCCAACCTTGGAGAATAAATACGTGGCCCTGTAGCTCAGTGGATAGAGCGACTGCCTTCTAAGCAGTAAGTCGTGGGTTCGAATCCCCCCAGGGTCACCAATTTTTCGTTTACCAAGGAGGGGCGGGTAGCGTAGCACCCCCCTACCCCACAGAAAAAATGCCGGGGTTTCACATGCCGAACCGACTTTCCAAAGAATCTAGCCCTTACCTCTTGCAACATAAGGACAACCCCGTCAATTGGTTTGCTTGGGGATTAGATGCTTTTGCAGAGGCAAAAGCTCGCAACGTTCCCGTTCTTTTAAGCGTCGGCTACTCATCCTGTCATTGGTGCCATGTTATGGAATATGAATCTTTTGAAAATGAAGAAATCGCAAAAACAATGAATGATAATTTCGTGAGTGTGAAAGTAGACCGTGAAGAAAGACCCGACATAGACTCCATCTACATGTCAGCTGTTCAATCTATGACAGGCCAGGGTGGTTGGCCTTTGACGGTTTTTCTGACCTCTGAAGGGTTGCCGTTCTTTGGAGGTACATATTACCCTCCAAAACCTCGAGGAGGTATGCCTGGTTTTACTCAAATACTTTCAGCTATATCGGACGCATACAAAAATAGGCGGCCTGAGATAGAGAAATCAGGCTCGTATCTCCGCGAGCATATTAAGGCATCGATTACAAAAACCCCTGCCACCAATAATTTAGACTCGGATTTGTTGGAACACGCATACGAACAACTTCTTACGCAATACGATTGGGAATGGGGCGGATTTGGTGGTTCGATAAAATTTCCGCAGCCTATGGCCTTAGAATTTCTACTCAGATACCACTTAAATCACCCTGATTCTCGAGCTCTAGAAATGGTCGACACAGCCCTTCAAAAGATGGCCTCTGGAGGTATGTATGACCAGTTGGGGGGAGGATTCCACAGATATTCGACTGACAAGAAGTGGCTGGTACCTCATTTTGAAAAAATGCTCTATGACAATGCTTTACTTTCAAGGCTATACATTCACGCTTTCCAGGCGACAGGTAACAATTTCTATCTCAGGGTTGCGAAAGACATATTCGAGTACGTTGACAGAGATATGACCGATGAAAATGGTCTGTTTTATTCTGCCGAAGATGCGGACAGCGAAGGCGAAGAAGGAACTTATTACCTATGGGATCCTAATGAATTTAGGGAACACTTAACTGACTTGGAGATGACTCTATTCAGATCAACCTTTAGCCTAGGAAAAGAAGGTTACTTCGAAGGGAAAACCATTCTCCACTACGATCCAAAAGGAACAGATTTTGGATTTTTGGGAAGCGAAAGCCCGAATTTACTTGATATAAGAAAAAAATTGGCAGATATAAGGAATAATCGGCCAAAGCCTTTCAAAGACAATAAAAGCCTCCTATCTTGGAATGCTCTCATGTCACTCGCTTTTATCGATGGATACCTCATAACTAAAGAGGATAAGTGGTTGGAAAAAGCAAAACTAAACATTAATTCTCTATTAAAACTTATTGAATCTAATTCAGGGATATTTCATTCATCTAAAGGAGGCCAAATCGGTAGTTACGGCTACCTTGAGGATTACTCATCCCTTATTCTCGCTATGCTGGCCATGCATGAAGCAACATTGGACCTGGAATGGCTGATTAGAACTGAAGTAATAGCAGAAACCTTAGTGTCCTCGTTCTGGGATAGTCACGAATCGCGACTGTATGACACTCCAGAAAATGGTGATAGTCTCATTATCAGGCCTAGCGAAAACTATGACAATGCCACCCCATCCGGCTCATCCATGACTGCAGAGGCATTATTTAAATTATCTTTGCTAACTAATGATAGAAAATATTTAAATATATTAATATCGTTAATGAAATCCACTGCCACCGTTGCAAGTGACCATCCAGTCTCCTTTGGCAATTGGTTATGTGTTTACGATTCCTATATTTATCCAACCATTGAAATAGCAGTTATTGCGGATAACCCAAAACATGCCCTGAAAATGCGTGATTGTTTATACGAGTCCTATATCCCAAATCATATTTTTTGTGGGAACGCCTATTTTAGCCACACAGAAAAAGCTAGGAACAAATGGGATACCTATCCCCTACTTAACGACCGCGAACCGGAAACTGATAAAGCAAAGGCTTACTTATGCGAAAATTATGTTTGCGAACTCCCTGTCAGTTCAACAGCAGAGCTATTGCAGTTAATACGACAAAAAACAAAGGTGTCCTAAATCGGGTTAATGCTTTTTGCGCAAAGACCCGTCCAAATCTAAAGAAGCCCATTGATCTACAAATGTCTTTTTTGCCAATGTTGGGGATTCTCTGCTTTTCGCCCATGAAGGCGGGAATGGTTTCCGAACAAAAGGGGCTATGGTTGCAATCAAATTGGCCGATCTTAATAAAAAGCGGACTGCATTACTATTTGATAACAAAGAAGACAGAAATTTGGAAACAGCTCGCTCCCAAAATCCAACCGACTGTTGATCTGGATAGTCTTTACCTTCCACAAGCTGATTACGCAAATACAAAAGCATCCTTGGAATATCGATTTTCACCGGACATGCCTCTTTGCAAGCCCCGCATAAACTGGAAGCAAATGGTAAATTCTTAGCATCTGACAACCCGGTCAAAATAGGTGACACAATAGACCCGATTGGCCCCGGATAAACCCACCCGTAGGAATGTCCTCCAACTTTTCTGTAAACAGGACATGCGTTTAAACATGCCCCGCACCTCAGGCAATATAATGCCTCCCTCAAATGAGGGTCAGCCAGCATTTTAGATCTCCCGTTGTCTACAATGACCAAGTGAAACTCTTCTGGCCCGTCTATTTCAGTACTTTTCCGTGGTCCCGAGACCATGGTCACGTAACTTGAGATCCACTGGCCTGTTGCCGACCTTATAAGCAAACGTAAAAATGTGCCCAAATCTTCAATAGAAGGAATAATTTTTTCCATGCCAACAATAGCAACGTGTATACGAGGCATTGAGGTGCACATTCGGCCATTACCTTCGTTGGAAACCAAGGCCAATGTGCCAGTTTCGGCTACCAAAAAATTGCCCCCAGTTATTCCCATATCAGCTTGAATAAATTTATCTCTTAATTGGTCTCGAGCCTCTGAGGTTAAAGTTTCTATATTCTCCGTTTGCTTTGTACCGATTTTGTCAGCAAACAACTTAGACACTTCTTGCCTGGATTTATGTATTGCCGGAGCAATGATGTGGTAAGGAGTCTCCTCCGCCAGCTGCACAATGTATTCACCCAAGTCAGTCTCATATGGATCTATTCCATGCTTGACCAATTCCTCGTTGAGCGACATTTCTTCTGACAACATAGATTTGCTTTTAACAACCGTCTTAACACCTTTCTTCTTCGATAGATCTATAACGTATTGAGTAGCATCTTCAGCTGTCTCAGCAAAATAAACATTGCCCCCAGAAGAAATCACGTTAGATTCCAATAACTCCAAATACTGATCCAGATGATTTATTACATGTTCTTTGATCTCTCTACCCTTTGTTTGCAATTCTTCCCAGTCAGCAGTAGCTAAGGATGCTTCGATACGCGCAGTATGAAACCCCCCATAAAGTCCAGATAAATTCTTCTGAATCTGAGGATCCAATAAGGTCTCTTTGGATTTCATATTGAAATTTTTAGTCTCTGGTTTCATTTTTGACATCCCATATTTAAAGATTGCTCTATTACTTGAGAAATGTGCATGCTTTTGAGGGGAAGGTTTTTTCGTGCGATCAGCCCGTCAATATGCATCAAACAACTCATGTCTGATGCGGTAACAATATCGGCGCCACTTTTCACTATATTCGCTATTTTTTCTTCGCCCATAGCGGTGGATATTTCCGGATATTTTGTAGCGAAGGTACCTCCAAAACCGCAACAAACTTCAGATTGGTCCATATCCGTTAATGTCACATTTTCAAGTGAACGTAGAAGATCAATCGGTTCACTGGAAACACCCAATTCCCGTTTGAGATGGCAAGATTCATGATACGTCACATTAATTTTTTTTGTTATGGTCGATTGGAAAGGGGTCAGATCAGATATGCCCAGTTCTCTAGTTATATACTCTGTGAATTCAAAAGTCCTGGCTGACACATCTCTTATTCCGCCAATGTCGTCTTCGCTGCATATTTCAAGATAATGATTCCGTACCATGCTAGTACATGACCCTGACGGAAGCACTATATCTTCTTGGCCACCAGAATAATCCTCAACGAATTTTCTCATCAACTTGGATGAATCGTTCCAATGTCCAGAATTGAAAAACGGCTGTCCACAGCACGTTTGATCCTGCCGAACGGTAACATCTACTCCTAATTTACTCAAAACTCGAACCACACTAAATGCAACATCGGGATAGAAATTATTGAGGACACACGTTGCAAATAAGGAAACTTTGGCAGACACGATTTTTTGTTCCCCTTAATTTGTTAAAAAGCGTATATTCTCAAAGTTTCCATGCGGCTTAGGGATTAAATAACTATCCCACGTATTGAAAAAGCCAAAATCCAGCCAAGCATAAGCAAACTTCCCCCTGCGAACAACCTACCTTCTTTACCTTCTTCTGGCGAGCCTGTGATTCTCATGGTTACAAAAAACAATCCCAACAACACAGCGAGCAGCCAAACTGATAAATTATTAACCCCCAATCCAGCACCAAGTGCTGCACCTATGCCACCCCACACATAAGGCAGTTTGAGTATATTAATGAGTTCATTCATACTCTGAAGAATACACTGCGATTATATCGTTTGCAATGTGATAAGCGCATACTCAAATCACAACTCACCTATTAGGAGGAAAGTATGATTACAGGATTCAACCATTCAGGGTTTGTAGTCAGAGACTTAGACAAAATGGTGTCATTTTATCGGGACGATTTGGGACTCCAGATCGAAAAAGAGATCGACAGTAGAGCCCCTGAAACTGGTGACCATACTGGCATTCCAGGAGCCCATAGAACTTTGGTATTTGTGGGCAAGGGTGGCGGCCACGCTCTGGAATTGGTGTACTACATATACCCGGACAGTCCTAGTGGACATTTGAACCGTAACCAACTTGGAGCAGCTCACGTGTGTTTCAATGTTGAAAATATAGAAGAGCTTTATCAAGATCTCACAAATAAAGGGGTTGAATTCGTAACGCCTCCTATAATGACCGATACAGAGACTGGAGGTAGACATGGAATCTGCTATTGCCAAGACCCCGAAGGAAATTGGCTGGAATTTATTCAGGCTGGTTAAGTGTTATTCGATCTCGTAAATCTGGATTCTGTGACGGTTAGATTCCACAACGTATAACCGATTGTCGTTATCTATCCTTACCGACACCGGTCCCCAAAAAAAAGGCTCAGTTTGAGACGATATATGATAAGGATTATTTAAGTGGTCCGGAACATCCGGGTTCAGATCAGATATTTCCCGAGTCTCCATCTCATCTGGATTTGATTCAAAAAAATCTTTAGCCCAGTCAGAAAGAGTCGCCTCGCCTTTGAGACTAGCTATCACTTCCCCCTCGGAATTAAATACCTGAACCCTCTCATTACCCCAGTCGGCGACATATATATTACCGTTTTCATCTATTGATACAGCCGACGGTCTTGCAAGGTGTTCTTCCTCCACTTCCGAGTCTCCAATCGTTTTCAAATAATGCCCATTGGAATCGAATTTTTGGACTCTATCATTTCTCCAGTCTGCTACATAAACATTATTTTCTGCATCCAAACCCAACCCCCATGGCAAATTAAATTCACCTGCCCTTGTTCCTTGAGAACCCCATTGAGCCAAAAACCTACCATCCGCAGTGTATTTCTGAACCCTATGGTTCCGTTGATCGCAGATATAAACTGTTCCAGACGAATCAGTCGCTATACCTGCCGGACCATTGAATTCGCCTTCCGATTCACCTTTATGTCCCCATTTACCTAGAACCTCACCTTCATCAGAGTATATGGTTACCCTGTTAGTGTGTTCATCTGTTATGAGTAGTCGACCTTTCGAATCAAATGCCATCGCCACAGGCAACATCATTTGACCGTCACCATCTCCGAATCCATAACCAAATTCATATAGGTATTCTTCATTGAGATTACAGACTCCTACCCTTATAGCGTTTCTTCTGGCAGGATCACATCGATTCAATACAAAAATATTACCCTCTGGACCAATGGTAACATCGTAGGGGTTAGCGAATCCACGGCCATTGAAACCGTTATTGACTATACCTATTGTTTTAAGGTACCTAATACTAATCGTATTAGAAATCACCATGATTTCAACCCCTAAATTTTTATAGTTTAAGCTAGCTGGTATTCTCGAGTCGAGGCAATCATTCCAATCAGACGGGCAATCTGGGCAGATCCGTCTTCATCAGTTTTCCCATTTTCCAGCTGTAGGTCACCTTGGGATTCCGCAAATTCAATTAACCCTTCCCTTGTATCTGCCTCCACTTGTATGGGGCCCATAAAATCTAGACATGAATCTACTAAATTTTCAGGATGAATAAAATCTCTATACCCAGAAGTGACTCTCCTAATTATGTCTTGAACACCGTCTTTTGTCGGGTCGCTTAATTCCTTAGCTGCAAAGTTGATGCGCTCAACCAGGGAACCGCTATCTATCCATTCCACCCCTTCATGCCACCCTTCGACTGTCGGCGGTGCAAGCAATCCTTGTCCCATAAACATTGTTTGTGCCCATAAAGAATGCACGTCCAAAGTAGGTTCCTGATAGCTACCAGCTAATCTCGCCGTGCCCACAACAGATTCTACAGGGCCTTTTACTCTTGAATATCGGCACTTTTCTGATTTGAAATAATCCGAGTTAAAAAGAGTTCTCAATACAGCTGACACTTTAAATCCGGATTCAAAATAAGAATCCATCATTGCTTTTATTACCTGCTCTCCGTCATCATCTACTTCGTCAGAGGCGAAATATTGGAACAACCTTGTTGATAAAAACCTCGCAGTCGGTTCCTGGGTGACTATTATGTCAACAATATCCTCACCGTTGAAATTCCCAACTTCGCCCAAGAATTTTTTTTCACCGCTGTCATGATCGTTTGCACGGTATTCATAATGCCAAGCTATTCTGCCATAAGGCCATATAGAATCTTTACTTGCCCTTACTGACATGTATTCAGCATTTTTTAAAGTCCATCCAGTGAAGGCTTTGGCACATTCTTTTATGTCGTCTTCTGAATAATTGCCGATGCCCATGGAGAACAATTCGAGCAATTCCCTACCAAAGTTCTCGTTGATGGCCTCTTTATGATTTTCATTATTATCAAGCCACAGAATCATTGCGGGGTCCCTAGACAATTCAACTAGCAAATCTCTAAAACTACCAAATCCATATTGCCGAAACATGTCAATTTGGTTGAGTAATGCCCGGGCTTGATTCAGCTTGGCGTAGCCTGTCGCAAACAACCCATGCCAAAATAAAGCTAATTTCTCTTCAAGAGAATTGCTTGTAGTTAACATACGGTAGAGCCAATAAGCACCCGCGCAATCCAGTTGTCTCAATTCTGATTGGTCAACGTGGTATCGTCGAATTAGATCATCGGGCATGTGATTGGATTCGCCAGGGTTTAGTAATTTCTCCACCGTGGTCTTGTAACCATCGCTCAGATATTCTTCCAATTCATTACGAGTGGCACCAAACCCAGCCCGTCTCATAAGATGGGCCATTAAAGAAGCATCCTGACTCATATCTCTCACCTTTTAACAATTATCTTAATGCCAAATCCGATTCTATTAGTCTTGTTATTTAGGCATTGACGAAATCAAACTGTTCAAAGTGCCCATTTACTATTGGAACAGGGTCCAGCCCAAACCATTTTTCAACAATGGTCGAATAGGTGGATCGAAAATCGTTGTTGAAATGTAAATCGCCTTCCAACTGATCTGCCTCTCTTATCGACGGGTATTGCCCATACATTCCACCTTTAACTTCGCCACCGATAATAAACGCCACACCGCCAGACCCATGATCGGTGCCAGATCCATTGTCTTTGATACGCCTTCCAAATTCAGAGAATATCATCACTACAACTTCATCTTCACGCCCATGTTCTTGCATATCATCATAGAAATCTCCCACCGCACCAGACACTTCATCCCAAAGTTTTGCATGGGTGATGATCTCTCCTGAGTGAGTATCAAAACTACCGTGTTGTGTATAAAACACTCGAGTGCCAAAATCAGCGAGTAGAACCTGGGCTATGCTTTTCATTCCCTGGGCAATCGGATTTGCGGCGTATTCAATAGCCGAACTATATTTTTGAGGAGCAGTCCTAAGTATATCCGCACCTTTCAAGGCATCCATTCCTGTCTGGCCTAGAAAATTTAGAACCGGATCCTTTCCCTGTACTCCACCATACATGTGAGCAAACGCGTCAAGCGCGAGTTTTTTGGCTGACTCGTCTTTTATATCTGGGAATAAGCCATATGTGTCCAAGTTACCAACAGACGCAACAGGCACTCCTCGAACCCCGAGTGCTCTTGGTAACCCTCTACCGAAGTTCACGCCAGTCAAGACATTTTCAGCATTTGGATCTAGATCTCTAATAACTCTTCCAAGCCATCCTTCGGTCCCTATTTCATCAGGCTGAGCGGTGTGCCAAATATCCATAGAGCGAAAATGAGACCTATTTGGATTGTCATAACCAATACCGTTTATAACAGCAACTTTTCCCTGATCATAAAGTCTTTTGATAGGTGCTAAATGGGGGCTAAAACCATAAACTTTATCGATAGGAAGGACCTTGTTCTGTTCAATATGGACGGTCCTCCTGAAGTCGTAATACTCCTCATCGCCGTAGGGAACTACAGTATTCAAATAGTCGTTTCCACCAGAAAGCTGAACAACAACAAGTGATTTGCCTTTGTTTCCCATTAAATCCCCCCTATTGATTTATGAATTACGTCAAATCCAATTAAGTTCTGAATAGGGAGATATTACTACCTAAATTATTGTAATTCAATCGATATAATGAACCAGTGACTTAATTTATATCGCCAATTTAGTAGTACTGTTCCAATTTAGATGGGTAAAATGTGTTTTCTATTCACAAAAATTCACTAATATGGGGTGGAATCGTGTCTTCATCACCGATGTCAAAAACCTATTCCTTTAGTACCTTACAGCAAGCAAGGGAGCACTTTCTTGAGCAAGGCTGGACTGATGGCCTTCCAATTAATTTACCCACGGAGCACGAAGTTTCTAAATTTATGGCCCTTTCAGGTAAATCTAATAAAGATATTATAGGAATTGAGCCTGTCAAAGGCAGAGAAATCACCATGGAGAAAGTCGCCATTAATTCAGTGATGGCTGGTTGCAAACCAGAATATTTCCCGATAGTACTAACAGCGGTGGAGGCATTAGTTGAATCAAAGTTTAATCTCCACGGGATCACAGCTAGTACCATGGGGGCAGGCATTTTAACGCTGGTCACCGGATCAATCGCAAAAAAAATAGGGTTAAATGGTGGAATAAGCCTCTTCGGTCCAGGACATCAAGCAAACGCGACCATTGGCAGGGCTCTTCGATTAGTCGTAATTAATTGCACCGGCTCCAGATCTGGAGAAATTGATAAAGCTACCCTGGGGCATGCTGGTAAATATACCTGGTGCATAACTGAGAATGAAGATTTCCGGCCGTGGCCTAACACAGGAGAGGACAGGGGTTTTTCAAAAGATGCGAACACCGTTTCGGTGTTCGCAGGTCTGTCTCCAATCCAAGTAAGTAATCATTCAAGCCAAGATCCCGAAAATATACTTAGAAGTTTCAGAGACGCCCTTTTTGCTGCGGGCCCTAACCAAGGGGAGATAGTAATAATGTTTTGTCCTGAACATGTGCAATCTTTTAAAAAAGCTGGATGGGCCAAGAACCAGATTAGAGATTTTCTTTATGAAATGGCCGTAAGGACAAACGACGAGTGGGGATTCGGATCTATACCCCCAGGACCCAGGCCAACAGGTTCTGAGGTAACACACTCTGCATTGACACCAGAAAGCTTCACATTGCTAGTGGGAGGGGGTGCTGCAGGAGCTTTTTCATGCGTCATACCACTTTGGGCAGGTGGGGTAGGATCACAATCTGTCACAAAAGAACTAATTTAAACTCATACAGACAGGTGCAAAGCACAAGATACTGTATGATAGGGAAAAGAAAAAGAGGGAACTTATGGTTGAAGGAATTAGAGTTTTGGATCCAACAATAGATGCCAATTCACAGAATTCCCTACTGGCGATACGCCCAGAATCGCTCAATGGGTTGACGGTAGGGCTACTTGCTAACGGCAAAAAGAACTCTGTAGAAATACTCCAATACGTGTATGAGATTCTCAAGGATGATCATGGGCTAGGGGCTGTTATTGAAGATAACAAAGGTAACGCTTCAAGACCATGCCCTCCAGACTTGTTAGAAAAGCTAGCCAATCAATGTGATGTGATTATCACAGCCTCAGGTGATTGAGGGTCATGCTCTTCGTGCAGTGTGCACGACGGAATTCAATTTGAGAAAAGAGGTTTACCTGCCGCTGTAATATGCACTGAACCATTTGTAAGCAGTGCCGTGGCTATGTCCAAAATGGGAGGAATTCCGGAATTTCCATTTGCAGTAGTGCCTCACCCACTTGGAAGTTTAGATGAAAACTCATTGAGAGAAAGAGCCAAGGAAGTAGTCGGAGATATTGTCAAAATACTATTAGAAGGTTAACCGCTGGGCTCCTCTTAAATCATATAAATCATCTCTTGGGCAATTAATGCCCCAAAAGATTCGTCGCCTTTGATAACAACCCTTCCGTCCGCAATAGCCATATCTGGGTCCCACCTACCGCAAGCCAAACAAATAAAGGCATCACTACCCATTTCCATCTCAATTGTCGGCTGAGATAATTCAGGTACTAATACCGCCCTCTTTTCCACAATTTTTACTCCTATATCAAAGGAGTGTGCTCCGTGAATTTTAAATCTAACAGAGCTTCCTTCTGGGGCATTGACTTTTTTGCCGAAAACATATGGCATGACATTGGTCATTCTTTGGAAAGAATGTTCAGCTACTGAACCTGACAGGTTTCCCTGTTTTCCGACTGCTCGACGAATGTCTTGTTCGTGTATCCAACAATCAAAAACCCTCACTGAAACCTGATCTGCCACACTTCCTTGCCCAATCGGAGACTCGGCGGCAGATCTGAAGTCAGACTGAGACTCCAAGACAATAAGTCTTTCTGCATTGACATTTCGGAATTCTTGTATCAATTCCTCTACCGTATTAGAGCGTCTCGACACCACGTCTACCTCATTCTTAAATCCCTGGTCATTCCTAAGATGGTTGGTATCCTGCAGATCCACATTCGGTACATCCCGGCCAAGTAACCTGTGTTCGATTCCAACTAGGTGAGAAATGCAGTCTTTGACCGTCCAGGTAGGACAATCTGTAATAGTGTTCCAGTCATCCACATTTAAGGCAGCACAGAGGTCTTCCAGCGATTGCCACACTGACTTCTGTAAATTTAGTAAGACCTCTTTTTGAGTAGCCATAACTTAGTCTATTTACCCTATCCGATACCCATTTTTACTATGAAATCGAATTCGTCTTTCCTGACTGGTTGGACCGACAAACGGGAATTTCTTATGAGAATCATATCCGAAAGTTCAGGGATTTTTTTGATATCTTGAAGGGATATAGGCGTCTTAAATGTCAACTCAGCCTTGATATCAACCATAAACCATATCGGGTTATCTGGAGTGCTCTTAGCATCTGGATGTTTTGAATCCGGATCCCAAGCCGTGAAATCTGCGTATCCATCCTTAACGACTACTGCGGTTCCAACAACAGCAGAAGGTTTTGAATTTGAGTGGTAAAACAATACCCCATCACCAATTTTTATCTCATCCCGTAGGAGATTTCTAGCTTGATAATTCCTGACCCCATCCCATTCGGCTGTGGCTTTGTCTTCCGATTTAAGTTCTTCAAAGGAATAATCAGAGGGTTCTGACTTCATCAGCCAATATTTCTTTTCTCTCATTCTCTCCTCCGCTGGAACGTCGGGATGAATTATACGCACATCCCCTACCATTTCTTGTAATTCCTTTCCAAAAGTTCTAATACACTGGAGGCCTCAACAGCCGAACGTCCGACAGGCTCCTTTTCCAAGAATCTCTTGAGATCCTCTATAGATTGCTTTTGATGTCCTATCCTAAACCCTATCATCCCCCTATCCTTAATCTCGAAAACGTTGTCCGGCTCAAGGCCAACTATTAAATCTATAACCTTGTAGGCTTGTTTACTTTTATCTTCACTTAAATAAATGTATTTCAAATTTCGCAACAATCTTACAACTATGTATTTGTCATCTACTGGCAACAAATAACGGTCATCCCAAGTGAAAGAAGCCGAGACATGATCATTAAAGGTTTTCTCACATTCATCTTTACTCAACACGGTCCCGTTATTGAATACGTCTATGTAAAATATTTCGGTTTCATCATTAGCACGAACAAGGAAATGTCCTGGCATCCCGATCCCTGCAACATCAATCCCCAACCTAGAGGCAATCTCCATGTAAATTATGGCGAGGGTAATTGGTATCCCTTGGCGCCTGTTTAAAACTTCATTTATGAAACTGTTTTTGTGATCGTAATAATTTTTGACATTCCCTGAGAAACGTAGTTCTGAAAAAAAATACTCACTGATTTCGTTTAGCTTTTGCAAAAGGCTTGAATTTGACTGAATTCTCCGGGATAACACTGATTCCAATTGTGTGAATGAGGCCAATTCCTCATCAATGTTGATTTCTGGGTATTCCAAGGTGGAGACTAGTAGCCCTAAAGTGGCTAAACTCACTGAAGTATTATTTAACTCTGTCTGTATCGTGCGAAGTAATTTCAATCCTGCACCCATAGGTTATCTGAGATAATACATCAGCCATATGGCGGGAGCGCGAGGGAGTCGAACCCACCACACCAATCGAAGGATTGCTGCCAACGGAGTTGAAGTTCAATTCATTCTTGATGCCTATTGTTATTATATGCCGAATCGTACCTAGAAATACTACTTTGAAGGAATATTAATACCGGCTCTACCATCCAGTATCAGCCCGTGTCGGAAATTTGGTCGGCAAAATGTCGGCAGAAGTGAACCGGTTGGAGTAGAGCAGCACCTTTATATGTGTATGTAGGTGCGGAGACTATTTTTCGGCTAGCAAGCTTTGGTCTCAAACCCCAGGGTCACAGTTTTGAAGGCAACCCTCCATCTATGTTCATAATTTCTCCCGTTATGAACCTGGAATCATTACAGGACAAGAATAAAACACAATTAGCGACGTCTACCGGATACCCGGGACCGTCTGTTATTTGCATTACATCAAAAAGTTTTTTAAAGTCGTGTTCCCCTTTGCCTTCACTGTCGGTCAACGGAGTGATTATCTGACCAGGTCTAACCCCGTTAACCCTAATATTTGATTCGCCTCCATGTCCGGCCGTCCACCTTGTCAAGGCGTCAACTCCGGCTTTAGCAACAGAATATGAGGCTGAAGGCACTCTCCTTGACAATCGATACATGAATGGTGAAAGTCCCCCTGTGGCGGCTGCAGAGGACATATTGACAATAGCCCCTCCTCCCCGCTTCACCATATGTGGCCAGACGGCGCTACACATTTCAAAAACCCCGGTTAAATTGACCTCTAGAACATAATCCCATTGTTCCCTTGATTCGTTCGGAAATTTCTCTGGGCCTCCTCCGCCTGCGTTGTTGAACAGAACGTCTACTCCTCCAAACAGCGCGACTGTTTTATCTACTGCGCCACGGATATCGTCAGATTTCGAAACATCACAGCGTATAAACTCTGCAGTCCCGCCCTTTGCTTGAACGGCGGCTTGAACAATCTTTCCCTGTTCTTCACGACGAGCCATTATTGCTACACTAGCGCCCTCTTGGGCAAAAAGGTGGACAGTTGCCTCACCGATGCCGCTATTTCCACCGGTTACTATTGCGACTTTTCCTTCTAATTTTCCAGGCACTAAATACCTCCATAGCATTTATGTAATGAGATTATAAGAAAATTTAAGACTACATTTGATAATATCATTCTTACTAACACACAGTGTGATTGGAATTCGTACTGTTGAGGGTAGATAAATGGGGTATGCACGAAGGGGTGTCACGTAGCATTCTCTTCAATGCGAACCGTAGACGGGGGTGCGGTGCTATATAGGTTAGGTACAGTTTCCGGCTAATTGTTGGTAGTCACAGGATCAAACCAGGCTGGCTCTTGCCCTCTGAATGACAGGCCGAATTCTCGTTGAGAACCAGTCTTTGGAACATCGAATATTAGGAATTTATTTTTTATCGATGTACCCGCTTTCACAGATTGCCCTAAATCCAAACAGGAGTGGCATAAGTCCCATCCTTCCTCAAAAAAATATTCGTGATTTATATGCTCGAAGGAAATGGATTTACTTCGGCTCGATTTCAGGGAAACAGGGCAGATCGTATACGCAAATTTCGTTAGCACGTCCAGCTGATACCGGGACCACCCTTCAGTGAAAATCATTCCTCCGTAATCCACCGCGTAATGGAATGATAGGCCTCCATACAAGGTGTCTAGGTCTGGGGAATGATTGTAAAACTTTGCATTACGTCCTTTGGAGTTTATTGAAAGGCACTGTTTAGCTTTGGCGGGAGCGCGAGGGAGTCGAACCCACCGCACCAATCGAAGGATTGCTGCCAACGGAGTTGAAGTCCGCAGAGACCACCAGGCCTCATCCGCTCCCAGGTTAAGTTGTTCCCTAGCATTAAATAGGTATTTTAATAAAATTATCCGGAAAGGGCGTCATCAATTTTCTTTTGAATTACAGATTTCGGAACAGCGCCTACTATTTGGTCAACTGGTTTCCCGTCATTAAATATCAAAAGGGCTGGGATTCCCCTAATGTTGTAGTCTAAAGAAGTTTGCCCATTGCTATCGACGTCTAATTTACCCACTTTGATTTTGCCTTCATACTCATCAGCGATCTGCTGAACTACAGGAGCTATCATCTTGCATGGTTGGCACCAATCAGCCCAGAAGTCAATGAGCACAGGTATATCTGAGTTTAGTACTTCTTCCTGAAAATTACTGTCAGTTATTTCAACAGTGTCCGCCATGACGTATTCTCCTTATTACCTAAAGTAGGTTTTTTATTTATCGTATTTAGCTTGTCGGCAATTTAACGCTAATCATTATCTTTCCAGTAGTCTATGAAATCTACAGGTATATATTCAACTTCATCCCAAAATATTGTACCTAAAAGCAGTCCTTTTGGCACATCAAAAACCAGACTGCCCGATACCTGAAACCCTCTTGCCAACTCTATTTCCCCCCACAAAACCGGAGTTATTTCTAAAACATCAGGGTCTGCCTTTATAGCTCCCGAAATCTCCTTGGAACGTGCAAAAGGATCTATGGCACTAGATTTCTTTCCTCTTCGATCACCAAGTTGTGCAGCATCTGGGTCCACAGATATCGGTATAACCGTACTACTTCTATTAACTATCGTCGTATTAACAACGGCCAATTTCCTGTTCGATGCACTAGGTGTAATGATCCTCGTGATGCCATCTTGGGTATAAAATGCCTTGGAAACAACTTGAGGTCGTGAGGCATGTATTTCAAGGTTCCTGCCAGTCTTTCCCAAATCTAATTGTTCCGAGTTACAGGACACAAAAAAAGTGATCGAGATTAAACAAGCCGACAAAACAGCAAGAATCGATCTAAAATTAGTAAAATTAATCATGATTTCTCTAAATTCTTTAACTCTTAAAATACAGGCTCAACAATCTATCACATCGTAAATCAAGGATGGGCGGATAAGGAAGGCAAATCACGTAGCTTTTTTATGAGATTCGGAAGCACCTCCATGAGATAATCTACATCTTCGTCAGAGTTATCCCGGCCCAAAGTGATTCTAAGGGTACCTTGAGCTAGCTCAGCAGAATGGCCTATCGCCAGCAACACATGAGACGGTTCCAGTGAAGCTGATGAGCATGCACTTCCACTAGAAGCACAAATCCCAGCAAAATCTAAACCTAGAAGAATAGGTTCGCCCTCTACCCCGCGGAAAGATACACTGACATTATTCGGAAGCCGGTCGGTTAAATGGCCGTTTACAGTCATTTCTTCAACTTCATCTTTTAGTCCTCTAATTATCCTATCTCGCTTGGCAGATAAGCTGACCTTTAGTTCTTCCCTATCCTTTACGGCTAGCTCTAAAGCTTTTGCCAACCCCACTATTCCTGGTACATTCTCGGTGCCAGATCGGTTCTGCCGTTCCTGACCACCTCCCATTATCAATGGTTCAAAAGGGGTACCTCTCCTCAAATAAAGAAGCCCTACGCCTCTTGGGCCATGAAATTTATGACCAGAAATGCTTAGCATATCGACCCCTAAATCTATTACATTTATCTCAAGTGAACCGGCCGCCTGCACTGCATCGGTGTGGACTAATATGGTCTTCCCCTTTTCCCGGGCTAATAATTTGACAGATTCTGCAATCTTTTTGATAGGTTGGATAGTTCCAATCTCATTGTTTGCCATCATCACACTGACAAGAATGGTGTCATCTCTTATAGAATCCAAAACCTCATCTACTGAAACCATCCCATAGGGATCAACAGGCAGATAAGTTACATCAAACCCAAATTGCTCCATCTGTTGACAAGTATGTAAAACAGCATGATGCTCAATTTCCGTCGTTATAATGTGAGTGCCCAAATTACGCATTGCCGAGGCAGCGCCTTTAATTGCAGCATTATCGGATTCAGTCCCACCACTAGTAAATACTATTTCGCTAATTCTAGCGCCAAGTATTCGTGCCACTGATTCCCGAGATTCATCAACCGCCTTCCTCGCCTCCTGGGCTAGGGTATATATACTTGAAGGATTCCCATAGCTGAATTGCAAATATGGCAACATGGCATCCAAGACTTCAGGTCTCATTCGAGTAGTTGCGGCATGATCAAAATATATGATTCTATTTTCCGACTGTGACATGATAATCAATCCTCGCAATCACATCCAAATATTCCTCTATAAATATTAGCATGCACATTTCCTACAGATAGGTCTGGTAAAAAGGTGAAAATATCATTGTAATTGTGACGGAGGTTAAAATATGCTTGTACACTGGAACCGGTTAGATTAACATTCCTCAGTTCTCTCCTTACCGTCAACCAATTCCGGGTAAAATACGATGTGCCGGAATTAAGGATTACATAATTGATTGAAGCGATAGACATAACTAAATATTACGGTGACTTCCCTGCCGTAACGGGTCTGAGTTTTTCAGTAGAGCAAGGGGAAATCCTTGGTTTCCTCGGACCTAACGGTGCCGGCAAATCGACCACTATGAAAATATTAACCGGATTTATACCACCCTCTTCCGGCACTGCCAAAATAGCGGGATATGACATTGTTGAACAGTCCCTACTTGCTAGAAGACACATAGGGTACCTACCGGAAACAGTACCACTTTACGAGGACATGGGGGTCAGTGATTACCTGTCTTTCATGGGTCAAATCAGGGGAATGTCTTCCTCACAACTAAAAAAACGGGTATCCGAGGTAGTTGAACTCTGCAGACTTGAAGAATATAGCAATACTATTATTGGCAAACTCTCTAAAGGGTATCGACAGCGAGTCGGAATATCACAGGCAATATTACATGAACCTGACGTTTTAGTTTTGGACGAACCCACTATAGGAATTGATCCCATCCAAGTGGTAGAGACTAGGCAATTAATAAAAAGCCTGGGCGAAGAACATACTTTGATAGTAAGCTCACACATTCTCCCGGAAGTAAGCATGATCTGTGACAGGGTCATCATTATTCACGAAGGGCAAATCGTTGCTGTAGACGATCCTAGCAACTTAGGCATCAGTTTATCAGGGATAGAAAGGGTGGAAATTGAAATAAAAGGGCCTAACAGGGAAATACTCCCTGTCCTAGAAGAGGTAGACGGAATCCAATCAATCGAAAGAATTCCAGTAACAGGTGGAGCTTATCACAGGTACCATATAACAGTGGATACAGGACGGGATCTTAGACACGATTTAGCCAAAGCGGTTGTGGCTAACGGATGGGAACTTTTCAAACTACAATCACTTGGTATGTCTTTGGAAGAAATATTCCTGAGGCTCACAATAGAGGAAGAGGAACTACCCAGTCCTCCGGGGGAAGCTTCTTGACAAATTTAATCGCTATCACTCGAAAGGAAGCCAAAGCCTACTTTTCGACTCCTTCTGCCTACATAGTCGGAGCTATGTTCTTAGTTTTGACTGGGGTGTTTTTTGTATTTGATGTAAGCAAACCATATGCTGAGGCCGGGGTGAGAGGACTTTCCGATTGGGCAAGTTTTTTCATTGTGTTCCTTGCACCTCTCATTACAATGAAACTGCTAGCTGAGGAGCAAAAATTAGGGACCCTAGAATTATTATTAACATCTCCAGTCCGGGAATGGGAAGTGGTTTTAGGCAAATATCTCGCTAGCCTTTTGATGCTTTTGGCAATCCAATCAGTAACCTTCTATTACGTTTTCATCGTCTATTTTTTCGGCAATCCGGACACGGGACCAGTAATTAGTGCTTATCTCGGATTAGTCCTACATGGAGCAGCTGCTCTGGCGATCGGTATGCTAGGATCATCCCTTTCAGGTAACCAAATAGTATCAGCTGTAGTCGCAACAGCTATATTGTTGATATTTTCGTTTATAAACAGGGTTTCATCATTAGTGGATGGAGCTGCTGCAGAATTCATCAATGCACTCTCCATGAATGCTAGGTTATCGGATTTCAGCAGAGGGGTGATTGACCTAAGCCATGTAGTCTACTTCCTGAGCATTGTAGCGATATTTTTATTCCTATCAATACGTTCCCTTGAAACAAGAAGGTGGAGATAGGAATGGCGCTTCAACCTCAAATAAATGATGACTCTTATGCCGAAATAATATTGTCGTCCATTAAGTCTCCAAATTTTTGGAGCCTCATATTAGGATTCGCAGGCATAGTCGCAGTTATTCTCGGCGGTTCAATTAATTTAGCTTTTGCTGATCTAAAAGATTTATCGCTGTGGGTTCTGTTGGCCGGCACCGGACTAATATTCCTAGCACTAGTACTATCACCAAGAGCAGTGGCAATGTTCCTTGTCGGAAGAAAAGGAAGATACGGCGTAAACATGGCCATTATGACTCTGGCATTCTTTGTAATACTCCTAATAGTCAACTTTTTAATGTATCAAAACCCAAATAGGATTGATGTGACAGCCACAAGGGTTTTTACACTTTCAGAACAGACTTATGGAATATTGGATAACCTTTCCAAAGACAATCAGTCAGTGCATGCGTATGCCTTCTTCGTGTCCTCGGCTTCCTCAAACAGTCAACGACAATCAGCTGAAGACCTATTAAACGAATTTAACAGGAGATCTAACAATTTTAGTTTTTCATTTGTGGATCCTGAGTTAAACAGGTCGGAAGCATTGAGATATAACGTGACCACTTACCCCTCAATCGTTTTTGAAGCAGATGATGGCAAATTCGAAGGCGTTACTCTTTTGACAGAACAAGATTTCGTAACCGGCATATTAATAGCAACAGGAACGGAGCAAAAAGTCATTTATTACTTAACCGGGCATGGTGAAACATCCGTGTCTAGAGACCCCATGACCGGTGCAATTGGATTGGAAGGCCTAGATCTAGCAATAGAAGGTATGCAAAGAGACAATTATTTTGTGATGCCTTTGAATTTGAAACAGTTTGAAGCCGTGCCTAGTGATGCTGCTGTATTAATAATTGCAGGACCTAAGGGCAATAAAGACTTGGACGAGGCTGAATTAACAGCGCTTTTGAAATATATTAGAGACGGTGGAAGAATATTAATGCTACTCGATCCGAATCCGCCAATAAAATTTAACGGTCTGGCCGCTCTTTACGGAATAGCAATATCCAGTGAACATGTGGTAGATGCGGTAAGTAACGTCTCAGGGGCAATGCTCACTCCAATGGTGCAAAAAGCCAATGGTCAATTTACCACAAGCAACTCGGCCCCTGGCCTTACTATAGCTGATGACATATCGGTAACAATTTTCCCAGACTCGGCTGCAATACTCAGTCCTTCAGCTGAGGAATTTGCACTAAGAGACCATATTAAATTCACTCCACTTGGCATGACTACCCCGGCAAGCTGGCTGACCAAAGATCCTGAGGATGTTGCATATTCTTCGGAGAAGCAACAGGGTCCTTTTCCAATATCCGCTGTGGTTGAGGCCACAGGTATGTATACTGATTTAGGAGCCACTCACCAACTTGCAAAAATCGTTCTATTCTCTGACTCAGATTTTGCCAGCAATAAATATTTCGCCAGCATGGATAATTCAGATATTTTCCTCAATTCAATCAATTGGCTCGCCGAGGATTTTGAGTTGATATCCATAAGGCCCAAACTACTGCCCTACAGGGAACTGGTTGTGAACAGTAGGGAAAGGGATTTCATTAAGTGGTCCAGTTGGACACTCCCTCCGACCTTCATGCTCTTCATGGCTTTGGTTGTATGGTGGAGACGTAGATAAGAGAGATTAAAATTGAATCTTAAAGCCACTTTAGCGTTAATAATACTGGCAGTTATCGCTGTTGCAGTCTACATATTCAACCCTTTTGCCCAAGAGGACAAGAAACCTCCTCCAAAACCTTGGTTTTACCAAGTTTCAGTAGATGATATGACGTCAATCCGAATCACTCATAAGGACAAGAGTGAATCATTTATCAAAACCCCTTCAGATACCTGGGCATTTGATTGGGATATCTTGATCCCCCCTAACCACAATAGATGGGGTGGTATTGCTTTTATCCTTGGAGGTCCGCAAACGAAACGGGATCTAACAGAAACCACTACCCTGATAGAGGACCCAGCCCAATACGGCCTCGACAACCCTCATACGGTAGTAAATATCGGTCTTACTCTTAATAGGACATTAGAATTCAGACTTGGCGACAAAACTACCAACGGCTGGCACCACTACGGTCAGATCGTGGGGTTCCCACAATTATTTCTGATCGCCGACACGTGGGGTGATGTGCTGGCTCGACTAGCGGTAGAACCACCCTATCCCAAATGGTATATCGAACGACCTACAGACCAAATCAGCGAAATAAATATTTTTCCCAAATCAGAAGATGTTAAAACCGACAAGGCTCAGCTGAATTTCAAAAGAGAAAAAGATGGAACCTGGCGAGTAATTGATTACCTCGTCGGAACAGAATCCCAGTTGGTCGATGATGCCAAATGGCAGAAACTTTTGCCTATAATAAAAAGCCCTTCCGGGGTTGATGTTGCAGTCCACAAAGTTCGGGATCGAGATTATTCTCAATGGGGTATTGGAGACAACTCAGCAGCAGTAGAAATACGTTTTGAAAACACAACAGAGCAGGGGACAACATACACCGACGGCTCCTTACTTTTAATTGGTGACCCTGACCCCGACGGGCAAGCCTATTACGGTAAGTCTTCAGAAGAAGGAGTGACTCAGCCAGTACTTCTATTTCCCAAACTGTGGGTAGAGACCATATTTGGGTTGTACGAAGATATTCCATACGCCGATTAAATTTAACTGAATCGACCGCTTAAAGTTCGGAAGGGCCATAGTTATGGATGCTGAAATTATTGCAGTGGGAACGGAGCTACTCATGGGGGAGTTGGTTGATTCAAACTCAGCTTTTCTAGCTTCTGAATTACCTAAATTAGGAATGTCGTTAAAGATTGCTGTCAAAATCGGGGATGATATTAACGACCTTTTAAAAGGAATAGAGTCAGCATTAACTAGATCTGATGTGGTAATAACCACTGGGGGCCTTGGTCCAACCTCTGATGACCTGACGAGAGAATCAATCGCCAGATTTTTCGAAGAAAAGATGGAGGTTGACCCCAAACTCCTTAATGATTTAGAGGAAAATTTTGCGGCGCGCGGCATCATAATGCCGCAAACTAACATCAAACAAGCCACTTTAATACCTTCATCCATTCCTCTACCTAATCCGAATGGTACTGCACCAGGTTGGTTTGTAAGTAAAAACTCCAAAATAGTGATAGCAATGCCTGGACCTCCAATGGAATTGATTCCTATGTGGAAAGACCATGTGGTAGATAAGCTTACGGCTTTTTCGGACGGCATTTCGATCGTAACAAAAAACA
Source organism: Dehalococcoidia bacterium (assembly GCA_029936675.1). Taxonomy (GTDB): domain Bacteria; phylum Chloroflexota; class Dehalococcoidia; order Lucifugimonadales; family UBA826; genus UBA11996. Next base: position 127,103 of record JAPYSB010000001.1, read on the forward strand.
TCAAAACATTCGGCCGTTCTGAAGGAGAATTAGACGAAGTGCTGTCGCATCTTTTCGGACAAGAAAATCCTTATCTTGGAATTTATTCAAAGCAAGATGGCATACATCTTAGAGCAATAGCAAAAGCCGATACATATTCCGAGGCCGCCTCTTTAATCAGCCAAATCGAACACCAAATTATTAAAACGGTGGGTGCCAGTTTCATCTGGGGTCAAGATGACGACACCGCTGCAGAAGTGGTCACCAATCTCCTCCATTCAAAAAATCTCCGCCTCTGCGTCACTGAATCATTTACAGGAGGGGCCGTCTGTGGCCTTCTTTCAGAGTGTGAAATGTTCGACGATATACTTGCCCAAGGATTAATAAAAACTCCCAGCACAAAGCCTATCCTTGACTATCAGAAGCCCAACCAACCCTGTAATGACTTCTGTCAAGCAGACTTACACCTTAATATATCTCCCCTACTACTTGAAGACCCAAAACACCACTTCGGAACTGTTAATTTCAGGATAAGTAGTCACCGTGAGGCTGCATGCATATCTGGAAAATATAGGGCCGGAAATTCCAGGATGAGGCAAAGAGCCTCAAATCACGCTTTAATTGAATTAATAAAATTTGTGAAATCAACCTATAAATAACTGGTCGGGGAGACAGGATTCGAACCTGCGACCCCGTGCACCCCATGCACGTGCGCTACCAAGCTGCGCTACTCCCCGACAGACCATGAAGAATAGCATGCCAACTTAAAGGCATCAATAAATTATGTCGGTGTGGAATAGTTTTGATTCTATTGTTAAACTTACCACCAGCGCATATTACCAATGAGTGGACTGGAGGAATATGTTTCAAATGACTACTATTTCTGAAGTATCGCTGTCACCTAAAGAAATTCGGAAACTAATACGAGATGGCGAGTTTAAACGTCCCACCTCAGGTGCCGCGGCTGGTTATGTTCAAGCTAATTTGGCTATTCTCCCAAAAGAATATGCTTTTGATTTCCTACTTTTTTGCCAAAGAAACCCTAAACCCTGTCCTGTGGTTGAAGTTTTGGAACCCGGTCAGGTTGAGGTATCGGTAACAGCACCTTCAAGTGATATTAGAACAGACGTGCCGTTGTACCATGTATATGAAAACGGAAAATTATCAGCTGAAATAAGTAATCTTACTGACCTATGGAAACCCGATTTTGTCTCATTTCTGTTAGGTTGCAGCTTTTCTTTTGAATCCGCCCTAATAAATAACGGAATAAGACTTCCTCATTTTGAAAGTGGGACCAACGTCTCCATGTACATAACCAACATACCAACAGTGCCGGCAGGCCCATTTTCTGGGCCTATGGTTGTTTCAATGAGATCAATACCACAGGAAAAAGTAGTGAGAGCTGTTCAAGTCACATCGAGATTCCCTGGAGTGCACGGATCCCCAATCCACATTGGAAACCCGTCAGCAATTGGGATAACCAACTTATCCCAACCGGATTTTGGAGATCCCACGGTAATAAAAGAGGGTGAAGTACCAGTTTTTTGGGCTTGTGGAGTAACTCCTCAATCAGTAGCCATGTCGTCGAAACCACCGATAATGGTAACCCATGCCCCGGGGCATATGTTTATAACTGATATGAAAGATGAAGATTATTCTGTCCTATAGATATAACTATGACATTAGAAGAACTCATACTAAGTCAGGATAAAAGAGGTATTTCAAAAATCAAGAATTCTCTTACCAGAGATTTCTGTTTCGACGCTGCTAATTTCATATTAGCCAATCCCGGAAAAGTAATCATCACAACTGGATTCTACATTCTGAGTGCTGGAGCTGCTGAGACTGATGGTCCCCCTGGAGCGGTAGCAATCGGAAACGCCCTGGAACAAATAGGATATGAGGTAATCTACGTCACCGATAAATATTGCTATCAAATGATAAAGGCAATAGCAACAACAACATCGAAAGTCATAGAATTCCCCATTGAAAACCATCGTGCAAGCACAAAAATAGCATCCGAGATACTAGAGAAGGAAAATCCAGACCTTTTGATATCAATCGAGAGATGTGCCCCAGCTACTGACGGGCTGTACAGAAACATGAGAGACATGGACATCACTAGCAATACTGCAAAAATAGACCTCCTATTTGAAAAACACTGCGCCAGCGTCGGTATTGGCGATGGTGGAAATGAGATCGGATTGGGTAATCTTTATTCAGAGGTTGAAGGTTCTAGGGAGTTGGTCGGCTTCCCTGCAAAAACCAAAACGACAAAACTGATCATAAGTAGTGTTTCAAATTGGGGTGGATATGGATTGGTAGCTGCAATATCCATTTTGAAAGGCAAAAATCTACTTCCCTCCGTCGAAATGGATATTCACAACATTAAAAAAATCGTGGCCATGGGAGCAGTAGACGGGTTCAGTGGAGATAGTGTTGAAAAGGTAGACGGATTTTCTTTAGACGAAAATGCTTCGTTTTTGGAAAATCTCCATAATTTCGTCCAAGATTCACTTGCTCATTAACCCAGCCCCTCTATTTCAGACCGTCTTACACACTGTTACTTGTTTCTCGTACATCATTTTGTATCCGTTTAGGAGTTTGCGTGGCGTTTAATGCATCTAGACCACGCCTTACTTGACCGAGTTGATTAGACAACTGTTCTTCTATGGAAGATAAAACTTCATTGGAATAGCGATCTGCACCTTGGCGCAGCTCAGCAGCTTGACTTTCAGCATCGTTTATCAATGCGTATGCTCGACGCTGAGCGTCTTGAATGACAGTTTGAACTTCGTCTTGTGCCCCTGTAACTAGTGTTTGGGCTTCGCCTGAAGCTGTAGCTACAATTTCTTCCCCCCTATTATTGGCCACTTTCAAAACTTCTGAATTTGAGACTTTTTCTTCTTGCTCAACTGAAGCCGCTGTTGATATCTCAGTAGCCGTGTTTCTGGCATCATCAAGAATTCTAGATGCTTCCATCTGCGCCTGACTGATGATGCTATCTTTCTGTGTAATTATGGTTTGGGCCTCTTGCACTCCTGATGGCATATTATTTTGTAACTCAGCTAGAAGCATTCCTAGCCTGTCAGCATCTATCATCGTTTTCCCACGGAAACCCGGAACCCGTGTACCGCTTTTAGTTACCTCGATTAGTTCGTTGACAAGTTGATTAACATCCATAATTAGTATCCTCCCTGACTTATACTAAGCAAATCTAAATACGTTCTTTAAGTGCTTCCGCGACGTGAGGCGGCACCAAATTATCTATATTGGCCCCTAGGCGGGCGACTTCTTTTATCCTACTGGAATATATAAACTGGTGCTCTAGTGCACTCATCATGCACACTACATCAATATCAGGCGCCAAATTTCGCCACATAAGGGCCATTTCAAATTCTTGTTCAAAATCGTACCCCGCTCTTAGGCCCCGTAGTATCACTTCTGCCCCAACCTCACGGGCCACGGTGGGTGCTAAACCCGTAAATGGAACCACTTCCACATTGGTTATCCCATCCAAAGACTCTTGAAATAAGGCAACTCTTTCTTCGGTATCAAACATTAAATTTTTCGACGGAGTCTTGTAAACGCCCACTACCACTTGATCAAAAAGTCTAGATGCTCGCATAGCAACATCAATGTGCCCATTATGGGCCGGATCGAAACTTCCCGGGTAAAATGCTTTAGCCACTTACAACCTCATATATAGTTACTTTGGAATCCCCGTAGGTTTTATTATTAATTCTATTCATATTGCCGTAAAAGGAGTGTAAATCCAGATTGGATCTATGCTCCGCTATCACCCTACCGCCCTTATTGACGAATCCAGATTTTCCAACTTCACACATTACTGTATCCCAATCATCAAGTTCAAAGGGAGGGTCCAAAAATACCATGTCATATCCCCCTTCCGATTGCTCAACAAACTTAAAGGATTCGCCTTGATGCACTTCTCCTATTTTATCCAGACCCATAATTTTCAAATTATCGGCTATCAACCTGCAATTGCGTCCAGTTCTTTCCACAAAATCACATTCCAAGGCTCCACGGCTGATAGCTTCTATTCCCAAAGCCCCGGTACAAGAATAAAGATCCAACACCCTGCTTTCCACCACAGTATCCCTCAACATTGAAAAGAGTGCCAACTTTACCTTTTGTGTGGTTGGTCTAACACCCTTACCTCTGGCGGGAGAACCTATTGACCTACCTTTTAGGTAACCTCCCGATATCTTTATCACCTAGACAGATCCTTCAGTCATCTAAAATTAAACCGATTCACTGGATGGTAACAATTCACAGCTAGTTCGCAAAGCAAAATATGTGCTTTTTTAAAGGCAATATTTATAAAAAAACTCTACACCTCTAATGTTTGGGCAATGCGATGTTTTACATGTACTTTTAGCACAGTTAAAATTAGCTTCCAATTTAAAATACTTTAGGAAAAAGGGGTCAATTTTGTCCCAACAAAACGAACAGGAATTTATGAAAGTGAGGATTGAGAAAACAGCTTCGCTTCGACAAAAAGGTATAGACCCATACCCCACCAATTACAAAAGGACACATACTAGTAAACAAGCAGAGGAAGCATTTGAGTCAGCTGAAAAATCGAATATGGAATTCCATGAAACTATAAAGGTCGCTGGCAGAATAATGGGACGCCGTGGAATGGGAAAAGCTTCTTTCATAGACCTTTCTGATACAGATGGTCAAATACAAATTATAATGCGAAGCAACGTTCTCAATGAACATTATGAAATATTGAGTGACTTGGATATAGGAGACTGGATTGGGGCCGAAGGTACTTTATTTCGGACAAGAACTGGCCAAATTACTGTTCAAGTAGAGAGTTTTTCAATCCTATGTAAATCACTAAGACCACTTCCTGAAAAGTGGCACGGCTTGACGGATGTAGAAACGAGGTTTAGGCAACGATATTTGGATTTAATTTCCAATGAAGATGCAGTTAAAACCGTCAAAAGCCGTAGCCTGTTGGTCAGCACCATAAGACAATTTATGTCTGACAGGGGCTTTATCGAAGTCGAAACTCCTATGTTAGTACCGATAGCAGCCGGAGGAATGGCGCATCCTTTCACAACTCACCACAGCGCCCTAAATAGGGATCTTTTTCTTAGGATTGCAACTGAACTACATTTGAAGCGCCTGATCGTGGGAGGTATCGAAAAGGTTTTTGAAATCGGTCGTGTTTTCAGAAATGAAGGAGTAGACCTACAACACAACCCAGAATTTACAACTATGGAAAGCTATGAAGCATTTTCTGACTATAATGACGTTATGGAAATGGTAGAGCAATTAGTCTCCATGGCTGCTAAAACTCTGCATGGATCTGAAACAGTCACATACGGGGATGAAGAGTTAAAATTCTCTCCCCCTTGGCCAAGAATTGATCTGCGCGAAAAAATAATTGAAGTTAGCGGAATAGACTTCTTTGACCACTCAGAGCTTGATTCTCTTAAGACAGCCATGAGTAAAGCCGGTGTGGACGTAAGCCAACAAGTTAGTTGGAGTGGACTCCTAGATAAATTGATTTCCGACAAGGTAGAACCCACCTTGATCCAGCCATGCTTCCTAGTGAACTACCCAGTAGCCATGTCCCCTTTAGCAAAAAAATCGCCTGCCGATGACAGAATCGCCGAAAGATTTGAAGGATTCGTATGTGGCATGGAGATATGTAATGCCTTCACAGAACTCAATGATCCGATTGACCAGCGGGCGAGATTTGAAGAACAAGAGATGCTTAGACAAGAGTTCCAGGACGCGGAAACGGACCGGTTAGACGAAGACTTCCTCGTCGCTATTGAACACGGCATGCCACCCACTGGTGGTCTCGGCATTGGCATTGACCGGCTTACTATGCTTCTCACAAACAACCTATCTATAAGAGAAGTAATCCTGTTCCCTCAATTAAGAAGTGACCGAATAGAAGGTTGATAAAAAAATGTCTGATTACACAGCCGATCTCATAGTAATTAACGCAAACATACATACTGTAGATAGTAAGGCTCCACATGCGCAGAGCTTTGCCGTAAAGAACGGTAGATTTGTATCAGTTGGTACAAATTCAGATACTCAAATGCTAAGCGGTCCAAATACCGAGATATTGGATTTAACAGGGTATACAGTTGTACCAGGTTTCATTGACGCTCATATACATGTTCTCAGCAGTGGATCCCGCCATGTGATGGCAGCAGACTGCGATTTACGCAGTATCTCAGATGTTCAGGAGGCCCTAAAAAGAAGGTCAGAAAAAACTGAATCTGGTAACTGGGTACAGGGGTTCAAATATGATGACACTAAGACTGAAGAAAATAGATTCTTGACAACTTCAGACTTAGACAAAGTCAGCACCGAACTTCCCATATTTGTGTCTCACAGAGCGGGCCACGTTTACTACGCCAATAGCAAAGCTCTATCTCTTGCAGGATATACGGATGACTCCTCCGATCCTCATGGGGGGAAATTAGGCAGAGACCCAAACACAGGAAAACTAAATGGAGTAATTTATGAAAGGGCAGTTGAGGCATTCAGGGAATTACTACCTACTGTAGATGCCGAAGACCGACGCAGAGGACTCAAATTAATAAATGGAATGCTCAGCGAAGTTGGACTGACTAGCGTTCATGATGCAAGCGTATCGAATGATGAATTCGTAACTTACCAGGAAGGTCTAGAAAACGGTGACTTGGAGCTCAGGGTCTACATGCTTATGGCAAAGGCTCACTTCCCTGCCCTCCGAGATGCTGGTATACGAACAGGATTCGGAAACGATCATTTAAGAGTTGGAGGCATCAAAATGGTCTCTGACGGAGCGATAGCAGCAAGGACCGCCTACCTGTCTGAGCCGTACATAGGTTCCGATCATGATGATTGTGGCATACAAGCCATGAGTCCGGAAGAGATAAATGAATCCGTTAGAGAAATACATTCAGAAGGCTTTCAGGTCTGCATACATGCAAATGGGGACCTCGCAATATCTATGGTATTGGACGCGTATGAGAAAGTATTGAAAGAGTTCCCAAGATCTAACCCAAGACACCGAATAGAGCACTGTACCCTTGTTAACCCAGAAATTTTAACAAGAATGAACAGAACTGGTACCATAGCCACCCCTTTCTGCACTTACGTCTATTACCATGGTGAAAAAATGCAATTTTACGGTGATGAGAGGTTAGAGTGGATGTTCGCACAAAAATCTTTCATGGAATACGGAGTCATGTCTACGGGGGCTACTGATTATCCACCAGGACCGTATGAGCCATTATTAGGTATCCAAAGCTGTGTTACTAGAACCGATATAAACGGAACCCTTTGGGGGCCAAGTCAAAAAATATCTGCCAAGGATGCTCTGCGAATCTACACCTTAAACGGAGCCTATGCTTCATTTGAAGAATCCCAGAAAGGTTCAATTGAACCAGGTAAATTAGCCGACTTTGTGGTACTTGAAGAAGACATATTGGATGTGGACCCTTTCTCCATCAAAGATATCAAGGTCTTAAAGACTGTGGTAGGAGGAAAACCTATTTACGAAATTTAGTCCGATTTCCGAACTGATATCGTGACTTGTTCTCCTTCCAATTCATAGCTTTCTGAATAGCTATCATCCAAACTTTCTCCCAATATGACTTCAGAAGCTAAAGTTTCCTGAAGTACATAATCATTAAAATTACCCACTACCCTCAAAATTTCAGCTGACCCATTTACAAACAAATCAATATGGTCAGATATTTCTAACCCTGCAGCTCTCCTAACATTTTGGATACTGTGAACCAATTCTCGGGCAAGTCCTTCATCTTTCAGTGAATCGGATATTTCTGTAGATATACCGACCGCATAGCCGCCATCGGTGGACGTAGAATAACCCTCCAACTCATCAGCATTTACCAAGATCTCCTCTGGGCTTAATTCAAAGCCAGCAATATCTACGGTGCTGCCAGACTCGATAGCAGTCCTTACGCTATCAACATCGGCCTGTTCCAACGCTTCTCTAATCGCAGCTACACCCCTGCCATATTTCGGTCCTAGAAGGGGCAAATTGGGCTGTAGCCGAAAGGTGACTATTTCTGAAGCATCATCAACTGGTTTTATCTCTTTGATATTGAGCTCATCTAATACCTGATCCTCTATAAGCCCTAACATATCTAGCTCACTAGCATTTCTAGTTTTAACAAACAATTCCTGCAAAGGTTGTCTTACCTTTATACCTGCTTTACTTCTCGCTGACCTACCCATACTAGATAGCTGCATAGCCAGCCTAACTCTTTCTGTCAGACCCTGATCAATCAAACTTTCATCACTAATTGGATACTCTTCCAAATGAACACTTTCCCTACCAAAGGAGAATTTAGAAGCCAAATTCTGGTACATTTTTTCAGTAACGAAAGGTATAACAGGTGCCATTAATTTTATTAGAGTCATCAAAACTTCATGCAATGTTGTATATGCGGAAAGTTTGTCAATATCTGAATCGGCAGCTCCGCCTGTAAGTAATCCTGATTTCCAAAACCTTCTTCTACTTCTCCTCACATACCAGTTCGAAAGATATTCAATAAACTCCTCAACTTCCCTGGTGACCCTCTCTGGCCTGAAGTTTTCAAGGTTGTCAGTGACTGTTTGCACTAGGATATTTAATTCACTGAGAATCCATCTATCTAATTCAGCTCGATCTAGCATGTCAGGGGATTGGGTGTCAGGATCAAATTTATCGATATTGGCGTATGTAACAAAAAACGAATACACATTCCATAAAGGAATCAAGAATTGTCTACGGACCTCATCTGCACTACCAAAACCGAAATTCAAATTTGAAGCGGGATTCTGACTAGCGAATTGCCAGCGCATTGCGTCAACTCCCATTTTGTCAGCAGCATCCTCAAACCAAATAGCATTACCCTTGCTTTTATGCATTTCTTCACCATTTGCATCCCGCATTAGCGCATAGCTGAAAATATTCTTGCAAGGTTCAGAATCGGCTAGAACTGTGCTCATTGTAAGCAGAGAATAGAACCAGTTTCTGTATTGCCCTGGAAAACTTTCAGAAATCCAATCAGCCGGAAACCAATCTTTCCAATAATTCTTGTCGTGTCGGTAATTTAATGTCGAAAAAGAAACAATACCAGCATCTAACCAAGGATTCCCGACGTCTGAAACACGAGATACTTTCTCCCCGCAAGAAGAACAATTAATCTTCACGGAATCTATCCAAGGTTTATGAGGTGAATTTCCTTCAAATTCATCCCAGCCTTCCACAGCCCTTTCTTCCAATTCTTTCTCACTTCCAATTACATCGAAATTACCGCATGAGCATTTATAAATTGGGAGAGCCAAACCATAATATCTTTTCTTAGAAATCATCCAATCATCCATGTTTCTAAGCCAGTCCAACTCACGTTTCATCCCGAATTCAGGGACCCATCGAATATTTTGAGTGACTCGAGATATAGGCTCCCTTAGTGGATCCATTTTTATGAACCATTCATCCACCAGCCTAAAGACCAACTCTGAACCACATCTCCAGCAATGAGGGTATCTATGCTTGTAACGTTCTAGACGATAGAACTTACCTTTGCTCTTTAAACTCTCATATATTTTGTCATTGACTTCATATACATTTAATCCAGTGAGCCAATCGAAGCCTTCCACAAAATCCCCTAGATCGTCCAAAGGAGCTATGGTCGGTATGCCTTCGCGTTTACCTAATGCAAAGTCCTCTTTACCGGCACCTGGTGCAATGTGAACGATTCCAGTACCTTCTGTTTCAGACACCTCATCCCATGCTACAACTCTGTGTTTCACCCCTTCTTGAGCAGGCAGTTCATCAAATGGTCCCTCATAATTCAGTCCTACCAGTTCAGAACCTTTGAGTTCAGAGACCACTTCATGATCTCCTGCCAGTGAGGATATGCGGGATTTAGCCAAATACAAATAGCCATGATCTTGCTTAACTTTCACATAATCCATGTCTTTATTTACAGCAGCAGCGCAATTTGAAGATAAGGTCCAAGGAGTCGTGGTCCATATGAGAAGAGAGGCCTCAGGAGTTTCCGAGTCTGAATCAAGTATCGGAAATTTAACAAATAAACCAGGGTGTTCTGTTTCTACATACCCCTCTGTAACAATCTCGTGTTCAGACAACCCTGTACTGCATCGGGGGCACCACGGCATTACATCAGTACCTTCATACAATAAACCTCTCTCATGACAAGTTTTCAAGAAGTGCCAAATCGTGTAATTGTTCTCATCTGACATAGTGTGATAGGAATTATCCCAGTGCATCCAATAGGCCAGTTGTTTTGATTGTTCTGATATAACATCTGCAAATCGCTGAACTCTCTCTTTACACAGCGTCACAAATTTATCTATTCCGTAGCCTTCTATATCAGTTTTGGAGGTGAAACCTAATTCCTTCTCCACTTCCACCTCTATCCACAACCCTTGCCCATCAAACCCGTTTTGGTACCTTTGCTTATATCCTTGCATCGTCCTAAATCGACTAAAAAGGTCCTTGTAGCTCCTACCCCAAGCATGATGCACTCCCATACGATTGTTAGCAGTTATGGGACCATCTATAAAGGAATATCGTTTATCTGAATCTTCATTTTTTGCCATGTATTTATCTGGTATTTGATTTTCATTCCACCATTTCAAAATACCGGTCTCCATCTCAGGAAAATTCATTTTCGAATCTACTGCTTCAAACATATTTACTCCCAAAATATAAGGCCCGCCCCAATCAAGGGACGGGCCTTAAAATAGTCCGCGGTACCACCCTAATTCCCCGCATCAAACGAGGCTCTTAGTCAAAAAGCACTGATAACGTAGTGCAGATCCGTCATTTCCTACTCACTTATAAGTTTTCAGAGTGAAACTCCGGAGTGATCTTCGAGCTAGCAGCAAGTACCCTCTCTCAGCAACCAAGGGCTCTCTGAACCGCAATCTAGTCTCTACTCGTCTCCATCAAAGTTATTTATTTAGCTGCATCAAGAGTAGAAAAGAGCATGCCTTGTGTCAAGATTTTCATTGAGCTCTCTTTCGGCCAGTTTTCTCTTCATAGAGTTTCCAAGTGTTCTCATTGAAAGGGTAATACTTTCCAGGAGAACAATTTTCAATCTCTAATTGGGCCTTAATTATCTCCTCAACCTCCTCTCTTTCATGTGCTATTTTGATTACCTCATCTACCTCAGATCTAGGAACAACTACCACACCATCGTCATCCCCTACTATTGCATCGCCGGGTCTAACCAATACTCCACCACATTGAATAGCATCATTAACCTGCCAGGGCCAAAAGTCGGCTGGTCCTTGCTTCGCAGTTGTGGTGGCCGAGTAAACCGGAAACCCATACTCCTTTAAAGCCACACTATCTCTCACCCCCCCATCTGTAACTAAGCCACCCACTTGGAGCTGCATCAGACGCATGAATTTAATATCTCCACCTATGGAGCTATATTCCCAGCCCATTGCGTCTATAACCAACACTTCACTAGGTCCGCAGAGTTCTATTGCAACATATTCTGCTGATTGTTCCTTTTTGGGTTTATCCTCAGCTATATCTGGTCTATGAGGAATAAATCTAAGCGTCACAGCTCTGCCGGCCATAGATTGGCCAAGCTGAAGAGGCCTGGCTCTTTCTACATACGTGGAAGGCCAACCTTTGACCCAAAGCCCATCAATAAGAGTCTGAGTGGGTATTTTTTTTAAAACTTCCAATGTTTCAGCTGCAATAGGTGTTATTTCTGTCATTTCGTTCCTCTCATTCGAATTGAATTACTATGCACCTATCTAAGCATATAATTGAGGTAACTATCTACTTCCTGGATTTGGTTTGATGGAGGATTATCAAAGTGGAAACCTTAAATACTGACATACTTGTGATTGGTGGAGGAGTAAACGGAACCAGCATAGCAATGGCATTGGCTGAGAGAAATGCGGGAAAAATAACATTGATCGAAAAAGGCGGTCTTGCAACAGGTGCCACTGGAAGATCTGGTGCAATGGTGCGAGAACACTATTTGAATGTTGAACTCGTCAGAATGGCTTCTGATGCCAAAAGGTTCTTCGAAGAATGGCCCAAAGAAATGGGATATGACCTCAAATTCCAAACTACAGGAAGAATACTGCTGTTTGATGAATCTGACGCAGGGGCCGCGATAGCAAATGGTGAGATGAATAGAGCAGAAGGGGTAAATATAGAAACCTTGAGTCCCGAAAAAACAATGAAACTTATCCCATTAGCAAACTTAGAAGACGTAAAAATATCCTTGTACGAACCAGAAGCAGGATACGCTGACCCTGTCGCCACCACTTATGCTTTTGCCATGGAAGCTCAAAAAAAAGGTGTTGAATTATTGACCAGGACACCTGTGAAAAGTTTAATCGTCGAGGGAGGACGCATAGCAGGAGTAGAAACTGCTACTGGAAAAATAAATGCTGACGTTGTTATTAACGTGACCGGCCCCTGGGCCAATTCTTTGCTCGGCCAGCATGATATCCCACTTCCAATCACTCCAATCAGAGTCCAAATGGTCCATCTAAGGCGACCTCCGAAACTTGAGATATTAGAGCAAATTATTATTGACTACACTTGCGGGGCCTATTACAGAACAGATGGCACACCCAACACACTTGTTGGAGGAGAAGCCCCAGAAGATATGTCAGAAATAGTGAATCCAAACACATTTGGACTCAATGCAGACCATGATTTCATAATGAGGTTTTGGAACAGAGCCATAAAGCGTTTTCCTGACTTTGTCGATGCCACCTGCAGGGGTGGATATGGATCTCTCTATGATATGACCCCGGATGGAAACCCAATACTAGATGAATCACCAAACATTTCTGGACTTTACAATGTCGCAGGATTTAGTGGGCATGGTTTTAAGCTGTCCCCCATAACTGGTGAGATGGTGGCAGATTTAGTGACAGGGCAATCAAAAAGCTCGCACGACTACAAGCTCTTCCGATCATCCAGATTCGATGAGAACTCACCAATAACGCCTGCTCGACCATATTCCGCCAGGGTACATCAATGAGTTTTGTTATAGACAGCCAATCCCACCATAGCTATAATTTTCTGCCACGGTGGTTGTGGTTGAGGATATTTTATCAGGCCGAGGTGGTGGAATTGGTAGACACGCAGCGTTGAGGGCGCTGTGGCCGAATAGGCTGTAGGAGTTCGAGTCTCCTCCTCGGCACCACTGAAGTTCTTATTGGGCGACGTAGCCAAGCGGTCTAAGGCGGGGGTCTGCAAAACCTCTATTCGGCGGTTCGAATCCGCCCGTCGCCTCCAAAAATATCTTCGACAAGGAAGGCGTCATATGGCTCACTACCAACAGGAACCCCACGACTGGATAACCCGAACTTAATAATGCCACTGAAGGAATCCTCTGAATTAGTTTTACTTGGAACTGGTGGAGGCCCGAGAATATGGGCGGCCCGATCTCAGCCTGCAAACGCCATAATAGCGAACGGAGATGTTTATATAATCGATGCCGGCGATGGTGTCATTGGACAGTTGGCCAAATCAGGAATTGATACTAACTCGATAAAGGCAATATTTATAACTCACAACCATTCAGATCACGTCGCCGATTACGGAACACTACTGTTACGCACCTGGCAAAGTGGCCATAAAGGCCCTATTAATTGTTTCGGTCCTCCACCACTAAAAGATATGACCAATTCATATATGGACTATATGAATTGGGACATCAATCTAAGAATCCAACATGAAGCACGGCCTGATTTCAAATCAATGATCAATGTTTTGGAGATAACACATAACTCATTCGTCTACCAAGACTCGAACGTGAAGGTAGATTGCATAAAAGTACCTCACGGGGAGGCCGATCCGTCGTACTCATATCGTTTTCAAATAGATGGAAAGGTAATAGTTTTTTCTGGGGATACTTCTAAAAGCGAAGCTCTAATAGGTTTTGCTTCAGGAGCAGACATACTTGTTCATGAAGTTCTTAATCTTGAGGGTGTGGAGGCAATTATAGAAAAAACCTATCCTGGAAACGAGGCATTCAGGAATCACATAATTGAAGGGCACACAACAATGTCCGAGGTAGGAGAAATAGCCAGCCAGGCGAAGGTGAAAACTTTAGTTCTGAACCATTTTGTACCGACCGGCTCTCCTCTTTTGGACAAGGAAGAAATATGGCAAGATGGGGTACGCAAAACTTTTAACGGACAAATAATTGTGGGCACTGATTTATTAAGGATACCCTTGTAGTTTGACGGTATTGTAGAGAATTACTCAATTGGGAAAAGAGGCTTCACGTGTTCTGCCAATAGGTCCATGGTGCGGAAGACAACGCTTTGATCCATCTCTCCAGTGTTAATTTTCATCATGAGATTTTTGACCCCAATACTATCTAATTCCGATATTTGTTCTGCTACATCTGTAGGTGTACCTGTTATAAATATATTGTCGAAGTCTTTTTTTGATATTTCTCTAGGTTTTGATAGACCTTCTGATCCGGATTTGGGGTTATATTTGTCCCTAGCGGCCTTGAAAAAAGCCTGTTCCCTAGTATAACCATCAAAAGCTATTTCTTCTGCTTCAGAACGGCTTTCCGCAACCACAATGTTTTTGTTGACCCACACTTGGTCCAGGATATCCTCTATTTCTGACTCGGTGGTTTCCGTCGCTTCCAGTGCTTTGGTAAAAACCTGAAGCCTGTCTTTTATCGAGTGATTTTCTTGAGCCGCTATCAAAACTGGACGTTTCTTCGACCCCATCTCAATTGTGGATTCCCTGCTGATACAAGCCCGCAATAAAGGTGGATGTGGTTTCTGAAATGGCATTGGCCTCAATTCCGGGAACGCGAGATCCCAGTATTTACCTTTATACTCCACAGGCTTGCCGGTCCATGCCTCCAAAATAATCTCTTCAGATTCTGAAATGCTATCTGCTGCATCAGACATTGGAACCCCAAATCCGATGTATTCATATTCATTAAAAGCTGATCCTTTACCTGTACCCAACATCATTCTCCCCTTGCTCAAATGGTCTAGTAATGCCACTTGTGCTGCCAATCTAACAGGATGATGCAAAGCCATTTCGACTACCGCAAAACCTATAGTTACATTCTTTGTTCTCTGTGCTATTGCACCGGCGAACACCACTGGGTCAGCATAGGCAGTGGCTCCATCAAAGTGATGTTCAGACAACCAAATTGCATCGAACCCTAATGACTCCCATCTATCAATTTCAGTTAGCGTGTCGTCAATAACATTTCCATCATTCTTCGAATTTTGGGATATAGGGAAAATCCAAGAGCCAAATCGCATAAATTACACACCTCAAATAGTCAATAATCGACCTAGTCGCTACTATCAATCTCACTCAGTTTCAGAATATATTTTTTGAACATAGATTCAATTTCTTCTCTGGTGTACAAGTCGTCAGGACCTATGGCAATAAAATTTAATATTTCGCCGTAGGAGTAACTTGACCACCACCTACTTAAATTGGCCATAACAATATCCCCCACGATATTACTTGCAGGTCGTCTAAGTTGACAAAGACTCATCACGAACGACCTTGAGCCAAAGCACAGACAGTTGAGGTGCCCACTCTGCCGCATCTGTCATATAAAGACATGGTCCCAACAGAAACTCCCTGATCCGCCCCATGATAGGAAGTCTCCGTACCAATCCAACTTCCTAGGGGAGTTCGCTGAAGGTACAAAGTTATATCCGCATTTATGTAATTCAGACCTTTAGTGCCTGAATTTGTGAACGGATTAGCAAAATCAGCCACCTGGGCTATCCTTACCAGCTGGCTGGGCAGCATCCCCGATATCAGACTATATGTTTCCCGAATCCAGGCTCGTCTCACACCTAGTTTCCTGTACTGCGGTCCATCTTCGTCATATGGCTTCCCTGTGTCATCTTGCACATTTACAGTCTGCCATATTGGTAAAGCTGCAGTACTATCAGGACCTTTCATAACAGCATCCGGAGCTGCCATATCTTCAGGTGGAGACTGAATTTCCCAGGCAGTAGGAGACCATATTTCTCCATCTGGATTCCCGCTTTTCTTCAGCATGACGACATTTCCTCTAGCTATATCTACAATACCTCTCCCCTTGACGTCTGATGCAATATTTACATCAAC
Source organism: Dehalococcoidia bacterium (assembly GCA_029936675.1). Classification (GTDB taxonomy): domain Bacteria; phylum Chloroflexota; class Dehalococcoidia; order Lucifugimonadales; family UBA826; genus UBA11996. The sequence continues at coordinate 143,223 of JAPYSB010000001.1, forward strand.
GACCTTTATCCTCCTACCGGATCTAACGATTTGATTGGTAACAATCAAGGGTGACATGGGCGGTGGTCGGAAAAGGTCAACTGTAATTCTTGAGGTCTGGAAAGTATCAATCTCATCGTCTGACAGGCAATTCGTCTCAACTTCAAAAGCCACCAACCCTGACAAAACCCGGCCATGAAGTGTTTTGGGATCCCATGGTCCTCGTGCAAAAAGCGTTGGATGGTAGATGTTTTTATTGTCACTATCCCGAATAAAAAAGGCTTCATTCATATGGCTATGACACCGACCATATTTCACTGATCTTGTCTAAAGCTTCCTGAGGCAACGGCCCTTGATTGGCATAATCTATTGCTTGCTTTAATTGATCAAAATCCGACAGCCCAATTAAAGCTGTATCGAGATTATCATTACTTATGGCGAATCTAACAGAAGCTTCCACAAGATTATCCACAAATCCCTCTTTATATAGGAATTCAAAGGCTGAAGTTCTACTAACATCCTCCTGAAATGTAGATGACGTTGCGATGGGGGCCACATTTTTCTGCGCGATCGGATGCCTCTCCAAACTCCCTGACAAAGCCCCTCCAGCCAATATTCTAATTCCAACAGTTCCGATTCCCGCTCCTGATGCAGCCTTCATAAGCTCTTCATAATTTTGATATGGAAAGGTTTTCGTAAGTTGGTATCCAGAAGTTGGATTGAGCATGTTGTAGCAAGTATGTATTCCATTGGGAGAATACTGGGCCAATGCTTCTTTTATGGAACCTGTTTCACCCAATCCATTAAATCCCCAGTACCGCAATTTCCCCGAGGCAACAGTATTTTCAAAAACCTCCACTATTGAATTCAAGTCATCTACGGAAAGAGTCCCTGAAGATACATTCCGCTCTGGGCCTATAGTATTGTGAGTATAAACAATATCTATGGTATTAATCCCAAGCCTTCTTAAACTATTGTCTATTTGATCTGAGATAGTCTTTGAAATATCTTCGAATTCGTCTCCCCCGATTCGCACTTTCGTCCCAATGAGCAAATCAGACCTGTCTAATTCTCTGAGAATGGCACCAGTATGAATTTCAGACAATCCGTCACCATACATACGAGCAGTATCGAAATAATTGATGCCGGAATCAATGGCGTATTCCACGGCATCCATCATCTCTTTGTGATCACCTAAAACCATCAATCCCCCAACTGCTCCACATCCAAAACCTAATTCTGAAACTTGTAACTCTGTATCACCAAATCTATTAATTCTCATTCTCTATTTTCCCTATGTTGCATAAAGTATCATTAAGTGATTCCACATAAATTAATACTTTATAATTTCAAAAAATGTCCGTCTAATTCGTCAATTCATCGCCCTCTTAATGCATGATCATCCCACCATCAACGTTGAAAGCTTGCCCAGTAATATTTCTAGAACCAGGTCCAGCCAAAAAAACTGCCAAGGCCGCCACGTCTTCTGCATCATTTGGTCTGCCAAGAGGAATTTCTTCTGTCATCATCGCCTTAAGGTCTTCTGAGCTAGCACCAAGTTCCGTAGACCTTAAGGAAAGAATGTTGGCTAACATATCCGTTTGAACGATGCCAGGGCATATTGCATTTACATTTACGTCGTGTTCAGCCAAAACACTAGCAGCACTATGAGTCATTGCAATTACTGCACCTTTACTAGCAGCGTATGCAGCGTTTGAGGCTCTTCTGTAACCTTTCCCGGCAATAGAGGCCGTATTGATAATTCTGCCTCCTCTTGCTTGTTTTACCATTTGGCTAGCGACCTTCTGCATGCAGAAAAAAGCACCTTTTGCATTAACACGATTAATCTGATCCCAGTGATCTTCCTCTATATCAAAAAAACTTATGTGGCGAGTCAAACCTGCGTTGTTGAACAATATATCGAGTGACCCAAGTTTCGAAACTGCCTCCTGAACCATATTTTCAATCTGATCAATATCCCCAATATCCAACGAAATAGAAATCACACGGACCCCCAGGGCTGAAATTTCTTCAGCTGTATCTTTAGCGGTCCGGGGATCTATATCGGCTATAACTATATCGGCTCCATCTTCTGCGAATTTCGTTGCCGCTGCTTTTCCTATTCCCCGACCACCACCTGTTACCAAAGCTACTTTACCTGCAAAGTCCATAAAATCCCTCTTAATTTAAAATCTTGTATATCCGCCATCAATCACAAATTCTTCACCGGTTTGATACGCGGAAGCATCACTAGCCAAATAAACCGCGATACCAGCAAAATCTTCTGGAGTGCCCCATCTTCTAACAGGCACCCTTTTCATAACCCTATCTTCAAATCTCTCGTCCCCTACCCGAGCTGAAGTCATAGCAGTTTCAATCCAGCCAGGAATAATGGAATTGGCAGTAATACCGTAGCGAGCCATTTCAACTGACAGCCCTCTGACCATGGCTAGCATTGCTCCTTTGGTAGATGCATAAGCCTCATTTCGGGCAGCCCCATGAATAGCGGAAGTGCTAGAAGTGCCAACAAGCCTGCCTCCCTCCCCTCTTTCAATCATATGTTTGGACGCAGCCCTGAATGTGAAAAAGGTACCATCAAGATTAATTCCCATAACCTTTCTCCAAAGATCGGTGGGAAATTCATGAAATGGAGCTCCCCCACCAGCCCCTGCATTAGCGAAACAGGAATCAACCTTACCGAAAATTTTAAGAGTTTCCTGAAAAGCGGTTTCAACTTGATCCTCTGAAGACACGTCACACCTGATTGCGTGAGCTTTGATCCCAATGGAATTCAATTCTTTTTGAGATCTTTCGTTCTTCTCAATATTCGTTCCCCATATACAAACATCTGCTCCAGATTCAGCCAAACCTTTTGCCATCCCCAGACCAATTCCGCTATTACCACCAGTCACTAAAGCCACCTTTCCTGATAAATTAAATGCATCTAAAGGCACGACTCCTCCTTTGTTGTTAAACGTTTCAATATGGCTGCATTTTAAAATAGATGAACCTTATAATTCCAAAAAGGGACAAAAGTAGACTGAAAGACTTTACAAATATTCAAAAATACACGTCGCAGAAAACACAACCTAATGTATCTATATTTGAACATACACGGCTTCAAGCCCTCTATACCTCTGCTCACTATCCATCCCAAACCCAACCAACCATCGGTCACTTTTAAGTTGAAACCCGCAAAAGCGAGGAATTATTTCCTTAGGCTGGTTTTTTTCCCGATCTATTAACACAGCCAAATCCACTTTTTGGAGTCCTCTTGATTGTATATCTTTCATTAATTTCGTCATGGTAGTCCCGGTATCCAGCAAGTCATCCACTACAACTGTCGGTGCTTGGAAATCAACCCGATTGTCAAAAGTTTTCGGGAATTCTATTGTAGGTTCTGTCAAAACTTCATCGCTGGAATAAGCTGATGCAAATATTGGAGACACTAACCATCTACCAGGTTTTATCCTCTCTAGTTCTGACAAAAGGAAAGCCGAGAATTGCATTCCTCCCGTCATTACTGGTACTACATTGACGGTACTCAGATTACCGTAATAATCAGCCATTGATTGAGCCATAGAGGCAACTGCCGATAATATTTCATGCTTAGAATATAGTATCTCTAACCCATCCAATTCAGGATCTATACTTCGAGCCAATTTATTCTCCTAAATAAGTCGTTTATTGAGCCCATTGTCGCATTGATACAAGTCTCAATCTCTATAGCCGTTGAAATGATTCACCTAAAGCCGAGGGTGCTCTGGCAGTTATGAACCGACCAAATACACTATTTTTTAAAAGCAGGTATTGAATTTTTCTATGATTGATAAATAGCAACGTCATGATCATCAAGGGAAATGGAATTATAGGGAGGACTTGAGAAAGTTGAGGAAGGACTGGCTGTAATTTAAGTGCCACCAACTGCAAAATACCAAACAAATAACATCCCAATGTCGCCCTTATAGGATTCCAGCCTCCAAAAATAACTATTGCCAATGCTATCCAGCCAAAATTAATGATATGCCCATCTGACCAACCAAGTTTTACATCTAAAGAAAAAGCAGCGCCACCCAATCCCACTAGAAATCCACCCAATGCGGTGTAGAAATACCTCACTTTATTGACGTCTATACCTCTTGCGTAAGCTGCTTCAGGTCGCTCACCGACAGCCTGTAAATTCAATCCCTGTCTTGTATAGAAAATAAACCAGAAGGAGAGCCCAACAAGTATGTAACTGGAATACACGAGTAAGTCCTGTTGGAATAATATAGGCCCTATACCTGGTATGTCTTCCAATACTGGAATATGCAAATTTTGAACTGATGGGCCTGGTTTTCTCACAAAGTCTTGTCCCAAAAAAGCCGATAGTTTCGCAGCGAGTAAGGTTAATACTATGCCAACTGCTATCTGATTTAATCGTAGTCGTATAGAAGAAAAAACGACAATAAGGGCTATAGTACTGGAAATTAATCCCCCCGCTATTAAACCAAGAACAACATTTCCAGTAGTGAAAGCAACCGCGAAACCAGTCATAGCTGATAGCAGCATACTCCCGTCTAAGGATAAATTTACTACACCAGATTTTTCGGTGATAGTCTCCCCTATTACAGCGAAAACCAAAGGGGTCGCGTAGCTGATAACAATGGCAAGGGTTTCTGGATTCATTTATTCTTCTGCCTTAACATGTAATTCTCTTCTTTGCCGAAGGAGTCTCATTGCACTTATTAAAATTACTGAAAGCACCAATGTTCCCTGGAACACACCGCCCAAGGAAGAATGTAACCCTAATCTTAGCTGCCATTGAATGCTGCCAATAGCAATCATACTGAAGAAAAATGCTATTGGTATTACCAAGGAAGGTCTATATCCAGCCAGCAGAACCACGAGGATTCCCAAAAAGCCGTATCCGCCAGATATAGAAGGAATTAGTCTGTGGTGTATCGAAGCTACTTGTGTTACTCCTGCCAACCCAGCAACAGCACCTCCCAATATAAACGCCATCAATACATATCTGGATGTAGATATACCAAACCTGTAACTTGAATCTGGATTCAAGCCTATCGCCCTTAGGCTAAGTCCAAATTGGGTCCTATTGAAAACAAATAGGACTATGAGCACAACCAGCAGGGATATGGACACTGCAAGTGGCGACAATCTAAATCCTTCAACAGTGGGAAACCAAGCATTGTCTTGAAAAGGTTCTGTTCCGCTAGTGGATGCTATTCCCTTCCGACTCCAAGGACCAATTACAAGATAAACTACAAGCCCTGTCGCAACGAAATCCAAGCCAAGACCACCAAAAATCTCATTGACCCCTCCTTTAACTTTAAGTAATCCCACTAAAAGCCCCCAGAAAGCCCCCCCTAAAAATCCGGCAGCTATCATTGCAGGCAACAAAATTCCGGGCGGCATATGCAACTCTCTAGCGATAAATGAAGCTGCCACTGCCCCGGCTATTATTTGCCCCTCTACTCCTATATTCCAAAGGCCAGCCCTAAAAGTTATAACTAACGACGCCGAAGCGATGATTAATGGCACACTAACCATAAGTGTGTCACCTAATTTGGTCATTGACCCCAAAGATCCAGTGATCAGAAGGGTATAAGTCTCAAAAATAGGGATCTTGAACAAGGCCAAAAGAATGGAAACAAAAACCATAGATACCAATACAGCCGCGGAATAAGAATAAATTGGACCAGTGATCCCTTTCATGATTGGATGCCGCCGATTAACGAACCAATTTCATATGGGGTTGTTTCTTTAGATAAAAGATTTTCAATAATCTCACCTGAAAAACAAACCAGTATTCGATCTGAAAATTTTATTAATTCATCTATGTCAGAAGATGAAAATATTATGGTGGTCCCACTTTTGGAACGATCTAAAAGTTCCTTCCAAATCCATTCCGCGGATTCTATATCCAGGCCCCTAGTAGGATGTTCCATCGATAAAACCGACAGATTGTCTGGCATGAGCGCTAGCAAAAGTCTTTGTTGGTTTCCGCCTGACAGATCTTCAGGCTTTGAGGTAACAGTTCCCCGAATAGAGTATTTCTGCAATTTGCCTTCAGCTAATTGCCGAAATTTATTCCAATCTATTGTTTTATCACTTTGGTTTCCACTTAAAGCAAAGTGCTCAGTTATGGTCAATCCCTGAATTAAACCTTCCCCTTTTCTGTCTGCGGGAAGATAATGGAAACCATTTTCCATGTACCATTTGTAGGAATAATTCGTTATTTTTTCCCCTTTGAAATATATGCTACCTCTGTAGCTTTTTGTCAATCCCGCAATGTTTCTCAATAAAAGACGCTGGCCTGCACCTTCTAGCCCAGCCAATCCAATGATTTCGCCTTCGGAAAATTTACAATATACATCTTCAATAGCTGCAGTTTCATCTTTTGCACAGATACCATCCAAAATAAGTAAATCTTCACCTATAACAGTTTGATTTTGCGGGATGGATTGTACATACCCGCCAAACATAAGATTCACCAAATCTGAGGTAGGACAAGGTATGGTCAGGGTATCTATCAACACTCCCTTTCTCAGAACAGTCACTCGGTCACAAATTGATTGAATTTCATCCAACTTGTGTGAAACAAAAATAACAGACATCCCGTTCGCAGCAAGTCGTTCTATAGTGGTGAATAAATTTTCTCGTTGGGTCTCTGAAATAGCCGTGGTGGGTTCATCTAGAATCAACACCCTGGCACCCATCCAGAGTAACCTAGCTATTTCCAGTTGCTGTCTTTCCCCTATGGTTAGACTTGAAGCAACCGTGTCTGGGCCTAGCTCAAATCCGTATTCTTGAGATATTTCCCGTATATCATCGCGTACAAGGTTCCTATCAAAATCACGCGATTTGGGTAATCCAGCAAGAAAATTGTCGACAATTGAAAACGGGAGAAACACTAAGGGGTCTTGATGTAAAATCCCGATCCCAGCCTGTATAGCATCTGTAGGAGACGACAGATCCAGGTACTCCCCGTCGAGCTCCACTGTTCCTGAATCGCTTGTTAAGGAACCTGAGATTATGTTAACTAAGGTAGACTTCCCAGCTCCATTTTCGCCAAGCAATCCATGAATCTCTCCTTGGCCTATCTCAATAGATATATCGTCATTAGCTAAGACAGTTCCAAAACTTTTGCTTATATTGAGTAACTTCAAAGACATGAAGTCTACCTAGTTTCTTTCTATTCAGTTGTTGACGCCCCTTCAATCCCCTCTAGCAACATAGGGAGATACCAGATCTCCTTATCAGTAGCTTTTTTACCTTCAGACAAGAAAGTTGATCCATCTTGATAATTTATAGGTCCTTCCCAAAGGTTTAAGTCGCCGTTGGCCAATTTTCCTATGAATTCATCTAGTGATTTCGAATTATCTGCTGTTAAACCATCACCTTTCATAAAGCCTATAGCACTAGAGTCATGATCATTAATGTTTTCCCAATCTGGATCCATCCATTCGAACGAGGTTTTGAAATTCCCGTCGATTACTGATTTAACTATCTTGTGGTAGGTAGGGCCCCAATTGAAGTAAGGCACTCCCAAACATACTGTAGGAGCCTCCGAACATGCACCTTCATAATCGTATGGTACTGCCCATACTGTTTTCCCTGAAGCAGCTGCCTGACCAGCAACAACAATAGCTTCCGTAGTATCAATACCAGAGATTATTACGTCTGATCCAGATGCTATGAAGTCGTTTACCACAACAGTTGGATCTTGCGTTACCCCTGGAATATTGAACCAAAACCCTATCCAGGTCACTTTAAATTTCAGATCAGAAGAGCTTTTTCCTTTTACTGTCTCCCAACAATGTTTTGCTCCCAGGTAGGTTGAACTAACCAATCGTCGCGTTTCAGCATTAATCAAGGGACCAAGATATGAAATACTACCTGTATCAGACTGAAGTGCAGCGGCACACCCTGCAATCATTTTTCCGTATTCCATCTTACCCATAACATTGCCCAAACTTTTCAAGTCGCTACGATAATCCTCTCCATCTGACCAAGCTGTATCGCCTGAAGCCCAAATCATTGGAGTATTTGGATGGGCTGCTGCTGCCTCCAAAATTCCGTCTTTCATATCGTCAGATGTCGCCAGAATCAGATTAGCACCCTGTGAGATCATGTCCTCCACAAGTTGAGGGACTGTAACATTGGGGGAATCAGCAGGGTTAACTTTGTCAATTGTTATTAACTCCCCACCAGCCTTATCAACCGCGTAGGAGGCACCCTCGAAGTGTGCTTGTGACCACCCATGGTCATTCTGTGGTCCAACCAGTATTAAACCCAATTTGAAGGAGTCGCTATCAACACCGCCACTACTAGAACAGGCCCCTAAAGACAAAAGTAAGATCAATATTAGAGGCAACAATTTGAAACGCATAAGAAATTCTCCTTTGGTTCTAACTCTATTCGGACGGTCATTTTTGACAAAATCAGCAAAACATCTATTTGTCATCAATTATGCACACACAAGTCTATGCTTCAATTTAATATAGTGGATATCGAAACTGTTAAACTTTTGTAAACTGTGAGCACATTTTCTAAAGGTATGGCATCACTTTTTCAGCGAACAATTTCATGGAATGCTGAACCACTTCAGTCGTATTTCTACCCCTTCTGTTGAATTCCAATATACATTGATCCATTCCAGGAATTCTATCTTCTAATTCCCTTAAACTTTCTATGCAACCTTCCGGACTATCGTAAATACAGTGTTCTATCGCCGTTGCAAAATTCCAAGACCCCCAACCACCAGCACCTGATGAGAAGTCATGCCGACCACCTCCTATTGCTGAAGAATGCACAGGAGGTCCATCACCAATCACATCACTGTCAAGCCAATTTTTCCGCATCAAGTCATGGGCTTTTTCCCTACTCTCAGCCACAAAAAGAGAAACTACAACATGAAAAGGTTGCGGGTTACCATTTGCTGCACCTTTGTTTATATTGGCTTTGAAAGTTTTTATATGCGCTCCCAAGTTAGCTATCGATTGGCTTAAAGTTATCCCAACCACACCCAACCCGTTTTGCGCAGCAAATTTGAAAGACCCATCACTATTTGCCGCCATCAAAAGTGGCGGGTAAGGACCTTGAACTGGCTTTGGAAGAACTGGGACATCATTGAAATTCCAATAGTCTCCCTTGAAATTTAGTCGGCCCTCAGCCCAAGCATCTTTGAGGACATGAGAATATTCAGAAACCATTGCTCTACTTTCGTCACCGTCTATTTCTGAAGATACTCCCATTACCTGGCTAGACGGGCCACCCCATCTACCGCCTATGCACAAGTCCAATCTACCTTTCGTCAAAATATCGCAAGTTGCCACTTCAGTAGCTAAATTTAATGGGTGGTGCATTGGAACCTGGGTCGCTAGAGTACCAAACCGAATTCTTTTTGTATGCTGCGCCGCCGCCGCCGCCACCAATAAAGGTTCTGACATCGGCCTCGTCGGATAAAAAGGTGCTTCTGCCAACCAACCTTCAACAAAGCCCAATTTTTCAGCCAAAATCAACTCTTCTATGGTTTCCCAATGTCGACGGCCCACATCTGAGCCCTCATAGCCGGGAACTTGCCAAAATACTCCGAATTTCAAATCGTCTCACTCCTGGAATTTATTCCACTGGTATGGCTATGGATACTCTGGTCCTATCACCAACGGCCTTCGTCGTGTGACCTTGTCCCGTTAAATCTTCAGCGAGCATCATATCTCCAGGGCCCAAGGTATAGACAGTTCCATCTCCCAGACCTATTTCCACTTGACCTTCCAAGGTAACTATAAATTGCTTCTTTGGGGCCACATGCCAGTCAATGAAATTTCCGGGTTCATGCCGTCGAAAAATAATACCTGTTGCTGGGAGATCAACAGGCGGAGAATACTCCTCCATATGAGACTGTCCGTCATCTCCAGTGAAAATTCTATAAAACATTCCTTAACCCCCTAATCCAGAAATTTCTTTGTTTACATCAAATATCTTTTCGTAATTGATAATGAAGGATACAGAGCATCAAACGAATAGCAACATACCGCTCAAATTTGTGGACGTATATCTAGCTTCCATTCACCTGCTATAGATGAAGGGGATATTTTGCATTTAATCTTTTTTTTTAACGATTTGGGGAGGGCGTAGGTACCAACCATGTGCGAGGACGTTAAAAGGATGGTTCCAACTCCATATTGAGCCTCATTTATCGCGTCATCAACACGAGATATTTGTTCTGCAATAGATAAATTCGTCATATCCACAGTTTCTTGAGGTTTCCTCATTTTAGGGAAACCTTTTGATCCATTGGACACCCAGGTAGGCTCCTACAGCTAGCCCTACGGCATATACCCACCCATTGAGAGCTAAAGATGGAACGGCCGAAAAGAAAGCCCCCAATGTACAACCTAACCCAAGCCCAGCACCATATCCCATAATCACCCCTCCCACTATCGACTGCACATATCTAATCGGACTTTGTGGAATTCTCCATTTGAACTCACGGGCAAACAAAGCTGATGCCAGCGCTCCAGCGACAATACCAAAATTCAGAAAAAATCCACTGGTGAACCAAGATCCCTCTGCCACTGTCATGACACATGCCCCTAAACCCTCCATACCTTTCAAATGTAACTCTTGAAGTCCCAGGCTACTGCTTAAAGATGTCGTCCATCGGGATATTTCTCCAACAACCCCTAAAGGCCTAAACCTGATAAACAATAATATATTGATTATTCCTAGGGCTATCCCACCTACAATCGGACTCCATTCCTTCCTAAAAATGTTCCGAAAATACCCTGTTATTTCTGAAGTTGTATTGGCAGGATTGTTTTCTTGAGATTTTCTTTTTATTTCTGGCATAACGAATCCCGCGGTAGCCCTTCTTTCCCTCCAAACAGCTAGGTAAAGTAAAGTTGCCAGAAGGAAAGTGGTGAGCAGCAGAGCACCTGTATAGGAAATTTCAGACGGCATCCAAATCTGTGGTTCAGATGAAATCAAATTGTCCCACCACCAATTCCAGGAATTATTAAGCAGGAAAAGGCCTACCATAACTCCCCCTATGGCAAGCCAAGACCCAACATAACCTTCGCCCATCCTATATAGAGAACCAGACACGCATCCTCCCGCCAAAACCATGCCGATCCCAAATAAGATGCCTGCGATTAAAGTAGACAATCCGACAGGCAACACATTGGCATCAGACGGAGGGGCTCCAAATCCTGGGTTTGGCGACACCGTGCTCATCACCATTACAAACCCTACGGTGCAAACAGCAAGACCGACCAACATCCCTTTTAATATTCTAGTCTGTCCCAGAAGGAAAAAATCTCTAAAGGCCGATGTGAAACAAAATCGACTTCTTTGCACAGTTATACCAAAGGCAATACCAGCCAACCAAAAAACAGCCTCCCCATGAGTACCGGCATAGACTGTGTACCCAAGAATTAATAACAAAACTCCGGACACGACAAGGGTCCAAAAGGTATTTTTATCTATCTTCCCTTTTATTGACAGTGTAGCTATCTGCATAAATTCCTACTGTTATATCTTCCTGATGCTATGTCTCCCTGCTGGCATCTAAATTAAACCAAGACCCATCTCATCCAGCGTATCCAACAAGTGCAATTTATATAGACCAACGAAGTATCTCTCATATATTACATAAATTTTTTCTTATGAATAGTGCAACCCGCCAGATCATTAAGTTTAATTTGACATAAAAGGTACTATTCGGTAAATTTATAGCCTCATGATAACTAATGGAAAATACGGCTTACTCAAGCAGATTACGTGCCTTGTGGGCACATACAGTCTTGCAGATAAGTGTTCTTGTATGAATTAACAAGGGGTATTTTTCTAGTCGCCTAATGGCGAATAAACACAACCCCGTCCGCATTGGCTGGACGGGGTTTTTTTTTGAAAAAAAAACAAAGGAGTTTTCGAAAAAATGGAAAATGACTCAAATCCAACTTTGCTAGATGTAAGGGGTGAAATATGCCCTTATCCGATGCTCAGAACGAATAAGGAACTAGACAATTCAGACCAACCACTAACAGCTTTGGATGTACTAACCGACCACCCGCCAGCACTGTCCACTATACCTCCTGAAGCTATGAAGCGAGGGTATGGATGCGAAATTGAAGAGGTTGAGGCCGGTGAATGGAAAATTCGTTTATTTAAATCAGAGTAGTGATATCTACTTTAAAAACATTACAGGAGCACAAGATATGCTGATTCGTAAATTGACCAAAATGGGTCTTGGAATGGTGATAGGAGCGCTAATGTTAGGCGTACTAAGTGCCTGTTCAAGCACTTCAGATGTGTCTGAAGACACATCACTGGATAGTAGAGGTTACTCATCCACGGAACGACTGGTATCGACGAAATGGGTCGCAGATAATCTCGACAATAAAAATGTAAAGATTATTGACATCAGAAAAACTGAAGACTATGACGCCGGACACCTTCCTGGTGCCGTAAACTATTCTTCCAAAGAACTCCAGGTTGAGTCTGGAGGGGTAAAAGGTATGATCCCACCATCAACAGATATTTCGAATAAACTTGGTTCTTTAGGTATAAAAAGTGACGACACCATTATCATTTATGACGGCATAAAAAATCTCTGGTCAACAAGATTTTTGTGGACATTAGAGGTATACGGTCATGATGACGCAAGGATGATGGACGGTTCCTTTGGTTTGTGGGAAAAAGAAAACAGGGAAATTACCACCGGTGCTCCTTCAGTAAAGGCCTCTACCTATAAATTCACAGGTACGGCCAATAGTGAACTGGTTACAAGTATAGACACAGTGCTGGGTTCCTTAGATGATTCCTCCTCAGTAGTCCTAGACACCAGAGGAGCAGAGGAATTTGCAGGACGTGATGTAAGGGCCAGTAGGGGGGGGCATATTCCAGGTTCCATACATGTTGAATGGGTGAACAACGTTGATGAAGATGGTAGATTTCTACCTGCCTCAGATTTAAAGGAACTATATGCATCTGCGTACATAACAGACGAGTTAGGCGATATCTACACTTTATGTCAAACGGCAGTCAGGGCAACCCACAGCTGGTATGTACTGGCTGATCTACTTGGCTTTGATAATGTATCCGTTTATGATGGGTCCTGGACCGAGTGGGGTAATAGAGAAGATACACCTATAGATTCCTAGGCTAGGATTCGGCTAGGACAAGAGGACAAAACTGTTCATGATGCTCATTTTTCTAGTAGGCACCATGAACGGTTTTTAGTTGAATAATTTCGCAAGAATGAAAGGGGGAATAACATGGGATCTTTAGATGGTAGAGTGGCTCTAGTAACTGGAGCAAGTCGTGGAATCGGAGAATACATGGCTGTCCATTTTGCTAAAGCAGGGGCAAAAGTCGCCATTGCTGCCCGTACCACTGAAGTCACCGACAAAAGGCTTCCCGGCACCATTTATTCGGTTGCGGAAACGATCAATAAGGGGGGTGGAGAGGCAATCGGTGTCCAGATGAATATGAGGGACAACGAAAGCATTACCGCCGGAGTAGAAGAAACTGTAGAAAAACTCGGTGGAGTAGATATAGTTGTTAATAACGCCGCCATACTGGTCCCAGGGTCGCTAGAAACAGTACAAGATAGACATATAGACCTAATATGGCAAATTGACCTGAGAGGGCCTTTAATACTAATGAAAAGAGCTCTTCCACATGTGAAATCCGCTGGAGGAGGAGATTTTATCAATATATCTTCTCGTGCCGGGGTTTTCCCAGGTCCAGGACCATACGAAGAAACCCCTTCTAGGAGAGATGGAAGCTTTTACGGCATGATAAAGTCCGGCCTTGAGAGATTTTCACAAGGCCTCGCTAAAGAATTACAAGCTGACAACATTAAAGTCAATGTCTTATCCCCTCAAGGTAGAATCAAGACTCCGGGCAACATATGGGCTGAAAACGACCCAGAAAACCCCTCGCTTGAGTTTGAGGCTGCTGATGAAATGGGTAAGGCTGGTGTTTGGATATGCGAACAGCCGGCAACGTACACAGGACATATATTATTTGATCAAGATGTTTGCTCAGAGCAGAATTTATAATCAGGAAACAGCTAGCCGTTCCAATATAACTATGCCTCTGCAACATCTACGGTTAATTCATACTTCAGACACGCATCTCGGGGATCATCTCGGCCACCCATCGTCGAATACCGCCTTACAAAAGGTTGTATCTGAAACAATTCTGTTGAAAGCAGATTTCCTATTGTTGGCTGGGGACGTATTTGATAACGAGAGAATATCTGACGAGGCTGTAATTTTTTTCTTAAATGAAATTTCTAAATTAGACGCACCTGTAATTTTATTACCAGGTAATCATGATTTAATGCACGACACATCCATATATAAACGGGAAATTTTCAAAGATTCTCCCAGCAACCTTTTTATATTTAAGGAAGAGGGCGGGGAGATCATTGAATTTGATGATCAAGGTATAAAATTCTGGGGTAAAGCCATGTCTGAGCACAATCCTTCCTTCCAACCGTTGTCGCCCCTCCCTCACCCTGAAAGAAACATGTGGTTTATAGGTATGGCCCACGGGCATTTCGAGGCAATAGAAACCAATTCAGGAAGATCATCACTAATATCCCCAGCAGAGATCAATAAATCACCTTTTAATTATATTGCCCTAGGCCACTGGGATCTCTACACCGATGTATCCCAAGAACAAAACCTTGCGGTTTATTCAGGATGTCCTATGGCCGTTGGTGATAAAAATGGGCCAGGGTTTGTGAGTCTCGTTGATTTGGACCCAGAAAAAGGAACGCTCTACGATAAATGGTCCATAAAATCTTAATTCATAGCGATAGTTGCTCCACCATCTATTACAACCATGGCCCCTGTTATGTACGATGCCTCCTCCGAGGCCAGGAATAAGGCTAAATTTGCTACTTCTTCTGGTTTGCCTACACGACCCATTAGCGACATGGACGACGCTTCCTGAATAAATCCTTCTGGGTCTGACGGATCTATCTTTTTTTGTCTAGAAATGCCCCTCTCATACCAACCATCAGTATGTATATCTCCAGGGCATATGCCATTAACCCTAATGCCATATTCTCCCCAGTCCATCGCCAAACACCTCGTCAGCTGAGCTATAGCTCCCTTGGTAGAGTTATATGGCAGTGATTTTGCCTGGGCAATAAAACTACTAATAGAAGCAATGTTGATGATTGTTGGATGATCACTTTTTTTTAAATACTCAAGGGTACATTTACATACATTGGCAGTTCCGATGACATTCACTGAAATAGCCTTCATCCACCCCTGGTAATCCAAAGTATCTACCCCACCAAAAGTAAACGAAGCAGCATTGTTAATGACCGAATCAACACCACCCATCACTTCAATAGCATATCCCACCATTTCTTTAACCTCTGCTATATCCGACACGTCAGTTTTACGAAAATGAGCCCTATTACCGGAACTGGATGCCAAATTTCCTATAATCCCATTCAAGTCTTCCCTAATATCTGCCACCAAAACTGTGGCACCTTCCTGAATGAACCGACTAACTATTGCTAATCCAATACCAGATGTCCCCCCGGTAACAATTATTTTTTTCTTTTTTAACCTCATATCAGTCACAAAATCCTGTTTTATCACTGCCCTTTATAATTTTCGATCCGCTCCAAATCTGTTTTGGTGAAATATGGCTCTAGTAAAGTCACCACTTTCTCCAAAGTCTCCTCGGGGCTATCCCTGGAAGTATCCACTTTAACTACTGGCCCTATGTCACTTTTTGATATGAAATACTGGTAATCAGCCATTACATCCTCGATATCTGCAACCTGCAGAGGAGTATTAGTATGTTCCGGGTGATCTTTTAGTACAGACATACGTGATTCAATGATGTCAGGGGAAGCGACCATGTGTACCGTTATTATTGGATCAGTGGTAATTTGCTTTATCCGATTTTCGATACTAACGAACACATTGTTCCTGTCGAATTGCTCCCCATCTAACCCATAACCATAATATCTCCTCGCATAAACGGCTTCTTCGATGTGGAACCCCACCGACAAATCGTCTTCTTGAACATAGTGATGCAGGTGATAGTACATTCCGTAACGATGGTACATCTCTTTTAATTTTGGAGACAAATTCAATATTTGTTTCTGTTCTTCCAAAGTGGTGTCATCAGGATGCCCGGAGGTATGAGGAAGTTTTGAATGATCATGAATCAATCCCATGAAAAAAGATTCTCCCATGATTTTCAACTTCCAGTCACCCAGCATTCTGGAAATGGTAGTGGATCCGACATATTCGATGCCAGCTAATATTACTTTCATAATTCAATTCCTTAATTTGTACTTTTGAACCTGCAGCGGATAATCACACAAGTGTTTGATTTTGTATAGACCGGATCCTTTACAAACAATCAACCTCGCTCCAAAATTACACCCGATTTATGACTACGCCCACAGTTAGCTCTGCTATACTAAACATTTGAAAATTCATTGATAGGAAGCATGCAATTGGCTGCAAATGACTCATCTCTAGACATAGAAAAAATAAGCTCATTATGTAAACGGAGAGGGTTTGTTTATCAAAGCAGTGAAATCTACGGTGGATTGGCCAGTACTTGGGATTACGGACCGCTAGGTGTTGAATTAAAAAGAAACGTAAAAGAACACTGGTGGAACTCCATGGTATGGGAAAGAGATGACATGGTAGGGTTAGATACCTCTATTCTCATGCACCCCGACACATGGCGAGCGAGTGGTCATCTAGAAAGTTTCACTGACCCTCTGGTGGAATGTAATGATTGCAACCGACGGTACCGTGAAGACCATATTGAAACTGAAGTCTGCCCAGAATGTTCAGGAAAGTTAACCGAGCCCAGATTTTTTCACCTAATGTTCAAAACCTTCATGGGTCCCGTTGAAGAGGATGCCTCAACAGTGTATTTGAGGCCTGAAACAGCCCAAGGCATTTTTGTGAATTTTAATAATGTGATCAACTCGACTAGGAAGAAACTCCCCTTTGGCATCGCTCAAATAGGAAAGGCATTTCGCAATGAAATAACCACTGGCAATTTCATATTCAGAACCAGAGAGTTCGAGATGATGGAAATCGAATACTTTGTCATGCCGGGAGAAGATGAAGCAATTCATGACCAATGGATACAAGACTGCATTTCATGGTACGGCCAAATCGGTCTCAATTCGGATAATCTAAGGGTGCGACGCCACGAAGATGACGAACTTTCTCATTATGCGAAGGCAACCTATGATATTGAATACAACTTTCCATGGGGCTGGGGGGAGATTCAAGGAATAGCAAACCGTACCGATTACGACCTCAAATCCCACATGGAAATGAGTGGTGAAAAACTCACTTATTTTGATGAATCCTCTGGCCAGCATGTCATCCCCTACGTTATAGAACCATCGTGGGGGGTAGACAGAGCGGTAATGGCTCTACTGGTCGACGCCTATTCTGAAGAAGAACTTACCTCGGCATCGGGGAAAATTGAAACAAGAGTTGTTCTCAAATTTGATCCATCAATCGCACCTGTCAAAGTAGCGGTACTGCCATTAAGTCGTAACGAAAAACTGACACCTTTGGCCAAGGCAGTTTTTGACACGCTTCGTAGATCCACGTTGATTGGAGGTCACGTACAATATGACGATGCCCAAAGCATCGGGAGAAGGTACAGAAGGCAAGACGAAATAGGAACTCCCTTATGCGTAACAGTAGACTTTGACTCGCTTGACGATAATCAGGTGACGATTAGAGAAAGAGATTCGATGCAGCAAACCAGAGTAGGGCTAGACGAACTAGAGTCGGAACTCGCCCTTAAGATGAAGATATAGCCCCAATTATAATCGTTATATTGTGGTGATGAACCATAAACCCTAGCTACAAAAGGGGTGGTGTGAATGCTAGTGATTCATACGGCCGACATACATATAGGGGTCGAAAATTACAGCCGACCCCACCCTGAAAGTAGGACCTCATCTCGTCTCCAAGATTTCTTGACCTCATTTGATGAGCTTGTTGACTATGCCATTAATGAAAAAGCCGACTTAGTATTGGTGTGTGGAGACGCATACAAAAGCCGAAATCCGACTCAGACCCATCAAAGAGAGTTCGTAAAGCGAATTTCAAAACTTGCCCAAAGGGGGATTCAAGTTTTTCTACTTGCCGGTAATCACGATTCACCAAACATACCGGGGCCTGCAACCACCTTGGATATATTTTCCACCCTAGAAATAGAAAATGTTCATGTGGCCAGCGAATTAAAAACGGAAGTTATTAAAACTCCAAATGGGAACATACAAATCATCTCTTTGCCTTGGATAAGAAAAGGGGATTTTATGTCCCTTTCAGAATATGGCCAACTTTCCAACGAAAATTTGAATAAAGCCATAGAAAAAAAATTAATCGCGGATTTGAACGAAGAAATAGAAAATTTAGATTCTTCCCTACCGTCAATTCTAGCCTCTCACGTATCGGCCGATTTGGCTATAACAAGTTCAGAAAAATCAATGACCTTGGGTAAAGATTACATATTACCCACCAAATCCTTAGCCAACAGGAAACTGGATTATGTCGCACTGGGGCACGTACATCGGCATCAAGTTCTTAATGACGATCCTCCTGTAGTCTACTCAGGTAGTCTAGAAAGGATAGATTTTGGTGAAGAGAAAGATTCCAAAGGATTTTGTGCTATAACTATTTCAACAGGCCTCGACAAGCGGAGTCGACTTGAATCCTACAAATTCGTAGAAGTGAACGCCAGAAGATTCAAAACAATTTCAGTTGTCATCGAAGATAAGGACGAATATCCAAATGACAAAATATTATCTGAAATAGAGAAACATGAAATAAATAATACTATTGTTCAGGTCATAGTTGATGTACACGCATCCCGGTACAGGGAGATCTCTGACAAATTAATCCGAGAAAAACTATCTAGTGCGCATTTCATCGCTGCAGTACGGAAAAATGTGATTTCAGAAAGCAAAAACAGGTTAGGAAAAGAGTTTCACGAATCCATTCTTCCAATGGAGGCATTGAAGGCATTTCTGAAAGAAAGAGACATAGATGAAAATAAACTGCGCCTTCTTTTGGAAAAAGGCCAAACTCTAATGTTTGAAAACCCACCCAACCCGCCATAATGTGGAAAATTGGACTAAATTTAAAAATAATTTGTCACATGAAATACCTACCAATAACTTTATGTCTCGTAGTGTTTTTATCAGCTTGTTCATTCATTGAAAACACGGAAATTGCACCACCATTCAAAATAGATCTCTACGAAACAGTCGATTATAAGAAAAATGCTGTATTCGACTTGAGTTTACAAAGTGGTAAGCCCACCGTCGTTAATTTCTGGTTCCCAGCATGCCCGCCTTGCGTAGCTGAATTCCCCCAAATAGATCAATTTTATTTGGAGAACAAAAATTCCGTAAAAGTTGTGGGTATTCAATTGCTTGGCTTAGACTCAGCTCAAGATGGTCAAGATTTTGTGACAGAAAAAAACATACATTTTGCCGTGGGGGCAGACCCTACAGGAAAAGTGTCTGTTGATTATCGTATCAAGGTGTATCCAACTACAGTGTTTGTGGACTCTCAAGGCCATATCGCAAGTCATTGGCAAGGCGAAATAAGTATAGAAGAACTAAAAAAACAATTGTTAATTTTACGAAATAAAGCGAACTGAAAATTGAACATATCAGACCTATTTCATCTTTTTGTACGGTGGACACACCTCATTTCCGCAACTGCATGGGTAGGTGGAAGTATATTCTGGGTTTTGGTTCTAAATCCTGCAGTGAAGCATTCTGAAATTTCGTTTATTAAAAAATTGCAATCCCAATTATCTACAGAATTTAGGGGGCTAGTCGACGCCTGCATATTTGTACTTTTAGCCACTGGGGCAATAATGGCATTTAACAGGCTGACTCCCGGCAACATTGGATACCAATACGTTTTAATCTTAGGGTTAAAAATTGTTTTCGTATTGGGGATGTTTTACATGATAAGGGCCAAACGACATCTGAATTTCATTTCAAAATCTAGCTTAGCTGAGCATCATGAAAAGCCTCAATCAAAAAGACTTAAAACATTGCTAAACGGATATAATATAGTGCTCGTTCTAGGACTTCTGGTTTATCTACTTTCGGACTTGTTAAACCTGATATATATATCAACGATCTCTTAACAAATATAAGCTTCATTCCAGAGGTTCATAAAGTGAAAAAAACGTTTTTAGACATCATAAGATGCCCATTATGTAAATCAAATTTCGGATTACATGTGGATTCAGAAAAGGACGACGAAATTCTGGAAGGAAAACTGATTTGTTCTCAGTGCGAAGAGGAATTCCCCATTGCTAATTCAGTCCCAAACCTTCTACCTCCTGAATTACGTTAATAATTTGAATTTTTTAGGATAAACACACAAAAGATGGCCGTATCTCTAACGTTTCTTTCTTTTGAACTGCCTGACGCATTTCATCGACTGTTAATTTCAGAAGCGGATGCACCAGGGTGGGCGAGATTTCATACAAGGGATCTAACACAAACATCCTTTCATGAAACCTCGGATGTGGAATAGTTAAAAGTTGGCTTTCAAGTACGGTATCGCCCCACATCAAGATATCTACATCAATTGTCCGAGGAGAGTTGGCAAACACTCTGTGTCTTTGAAGATTTTTCTCTATTTCCTTCACGCGATGAAGAAAAAGCCATGGGGTTAATTGAGTAGATAATTTACACACAGAATTCAAGAATGCTGGTTGTTTAGAAAACCCGTAAGGGCTGGTTTCGTACATTTTAGAAGAATAGAGTGTATCGGCCAACTTTCTCAGCATCTGAGTAGCATCGGTAATATTGGTGAACCGATCACCTATATTGCTTCCCAAACCCACATACACATTTGTTGAAATATTTATTGTGCCCACCTTCTTACTATCGCATCTGTCATTGTGGATATTCTGTGCATTTCCGGAACATCATGAACCCTAACCATATCAGCCCCCCTAGTTATAGCTACCGATACAGTGGCAGCAGTCCCTTCAATGCGATCATCAACTGGTAATTCCAAAATTTCGCCAATCGTTGATTTACGAGATGTTCCTACCATCACCGGCACACCTATTGTTTTATATTCGTGCAGCCGATTCAGGATTTGAAGGTTTTGTTCAGATCCTTTCGCGAAACCTATTCCTGGGTCCACTATGATTTTGTCTTTATCTATGCCAGCTGAAATGGCAAAAGCAACCCTTTTTTTCAAAAACGCTACGGTATCTTTAACAACATCTTTGTATTTAGGAGATTCTGTGTTGTGCATGATCACTACATAGACTCCGGTATCTGCGATAAGGTGTACCATCTCAGAATCTCTTCCGAGTCCCCAAATATCATTAACCATTGTGGCTCCAGCGGAAATGGCTGCTTTGGCTACTTTGGCTTTGTAGGTATCTACACTGATTACCGCTTCTGTTTCGAGGCTCAATGCCCGTATGATCGGAACAATCCTTTGGATTTCCTCATCCTCCGAAACTTTATGCACATGCCCATAAACAGACGGAGGTTTAGAAGATTCGCCACCTACATCCAGCACATCTGCCCCTCTTGACAACATTTCGATACCTCTCGATATAGTCAGGTTCACATCCTGATGAATACCATCGCCAGAAAACGAGTCAGGGGTAGCATTTAGTATCCCCATCAAGTATGTTTTAGATCCCCAGTCAAACAAGGTCAATTTAGTTTATTCCTTCGTCCTGATGTGGTTCAGATAAACAACGAGATTTCAATAGAGCTAGATACTTATTTCCAGTGAGCTATAATAAATCCCGCGTATATGTATTTGTATCCAATCAATATTATTAAATAGTCCACATTTTAATCCAGTCCTATGTCACGAGAAAACTCCACATCGAAAAAAAACGAAGAACTGTCGGAAAAGAAGGCCCTAAGCCTGAAAGGTGGCGGCGATAAACGCGTTGAGGCCCAACACAAAAGGGGTAAATTAACAGCCAGAGAACGTATTTCCTTGCTTCTAGACGATGGTTCCTTTGAAGAGTTGGACCCGTTGGTATTGCATAGGTCCACGAACTTTGGCCTGGATGACCAGCATTTTCTAGGCGACGCTGTAGTCACGGGATACGGCGAAGTCAATGGCAGACTTACTTTTGTCTACGCACAAGATTTTACCGTGCTAGGTGGCTCATTATCAGAAGCTGTAGCCAACAAAATCTGCAAAATAATGGACAAGGCCATTGAAAGCGGTGCCCCAATTATCGGGCTAATAGATTCAGGGGGCGCAAGAATCCAGGAAGGAGTTGACAGCCTTTCGGGCTATGGCTCTATTTTCCACAGAAACGTGATGTCTTCAGGTGTAATACCGCAGATATCAGTCATGATGGGGCCAGCTGCCGGCGGCGCTACTTACTCTCCAGCCCTGACTGATTTCATTTTCATGGTCGAGGGGTTGAGCCAGATGTACATCACCGGTCCTGATGTTATAAGGGCAGTAACTTCCGAGGATATATCTCACGAAGATTTAGGAGGAACTGAAGCGCACACGGTTAAAAGCGGCGTTGCCCATTTCGCAGAAAAAACGGAAGAATCATGCATTGCAAGAGTTAAGGAATTACTAAGTTATCTACCCCAAAACAATATGGAGGACTCTCCCTTAATTGGTAACGGTGATTCACCCGATAGATATTCTGATAATTTAAACAGCTTGATACCAGATAACCCGAACCAACCTTATAATATGCTTGACGTCATTCACACCGTCGTGGATGACGACAGATTTTTGCAAGTCCACAAGAATTTTGCACCCAACATACTGGTTGGATTTGCAAGTTTTGATGGAAAATCGGTAGGGATCGTCGCACAACAACCTGACCATTTCGCTGGTGTGCTTGATATAGATGCATCTGTTAAAGCAGCAAGGTTCGTAAGATTCTGCGACGCCTTCAACATACCTTTAGTGACTTTTATAGATGTTCCCGGGTTCCTGCCTGGCAGTTCTCAAGAATACGGAGGAATTATCCGACATGGTGCAAAGTTAATATTCGCCTATGCGGAAGCTACTGTTCCAAAAATAAGTGTTCTGATTAGAAAGGCCTATGGCGGTGCTTATATCGTGATGAGCAGCAAGAATCTTAAAGGGGATATAAATTACTCGTGGCCAACAGGTCAAGTCGCAGTAATGGGTGCAGAAGGTGCAGTTAATATAATCCATAGATCACAAATCAGAGAGTCAGATGACCCGCAAAAATTAACTGACAAGTTGGTAACAGAATACGAAGAAAACCTAATGAATCCCTACATTGCTGCGAGCAGGGGCATGATAGACGACGTGATAGAACCTGGTCAGACACGGCTAAAAGTCATAAGAGCTTTGAAAATGTTGGCTAACAAAAGAGAGAATATACCTCCCAAGAAACATGGGAGCATTCCTTTGTAAACGGTATGAAATCAACCCAGGAACATATAGCTGCTATATCAACTGCCATTCAAATGTATTTGGATGACACCAAAACTCCAGACCCAAGAAAGGGTAATTTAATATCTTCCTGGAAACATGCAGCTCTTTTTCCTCTTCCATATTCGCATAATCGTGTAATTGGAGGATGGGGTGGCAGGCCTATTACTTATAAATAACCCAAGGATTCACCCGATTATATGAACACATTTAACTCTTTTGGCATCACTGACACTACTTTCCGGGACGCTCATCAAAGCCTTCTTGCCACAAGACTCGAAATGAAGGATATGGAACCCATCGCGGCCCAAATGGACCAGGTCGGTTTCGCGTCTATGGAGGTCTGGGGTGGAGCTACTTTCGACGCTACTACCAGATATTTAGCTGAAGATCCTTGGGAAAGGTTGCGCCAATTCAAAAAATTAATAACGAAGACTCCCTTGTCAATGCTGTTAAGAGGGCAATCCCTGGTTGGGTACAAAGCGTATGCTGATGACGTAGTAGATGCGTTTGTTGAACGCTCTGCGACAAACGGAATCGACATTTTTAGGGTGTTTGATGCATTGAACGATGAATGGAATCTGATCCGAGCTGCTGAAGCTGTGAAAAGTAATGGTAAGCATTTACAAATGGCAATTTGTTATTCAGTCACCGAAAACGGAAAGATGGGTGGGCCAATATATAGTTTGGACTACTATCTCGATAGAGCCAAAATTTTCCAAGAAATGGGGGCGGATAGCCTTTGTATTAAAGATATGGCAGGACTCTTATCACCTTACGACGCCTTTGAATTAATTTCAGCATTGAAAAAAGTGGTGACGGTGCCTATTCAACTACACACCCATTACACCAGTGGCATGGCCTCTATGACTGTTTTAAAAGCGATTGAAGCAGGGGTAGACGTAGTTGATGCTTGCCTAGCTCCACTAGCATTAAGAACTTCCCAGCCAGCTGTAGAGCCACTTGTTGTTACTCTACGAGGCACAGAAAATGATCCTAAATTGGATCTAGACACCCTTATAAATTTAGGGGATTACCTAGAATCAGTTTTACCGAAGTATCGCGAATATTTGGAAACCCCAAAAGTCTCTGTTATAGACACTAAAATTCTGAGTCATCAAATACCTGGTGGAATGGCGAGTAACTTGATATCGCAGCTTAGAGAAGCTGACTCATTGGATAGGCTTGCTGAGGTTCTGGAAGATATCCCCATCACTAGAAAAGAACTGGGATATCCTCCATTGGTGACACCGATGAGTCAGATGGTCGGATCTCAAGCAGTTAGTAATGTGCTCTTTGGTAGATACAAAATGGTGTCCAATCAAGTGAAGGAGTATCTCACCGGAATGTACGGTAGGCCCCCTTCTAAGGTAGATAGCCAAATTAAAGACGCGGTCTTCGAATCCTCTGATACCGCAGAAATAAAAACCATCAATGAAAGGCCCGGGAATTTAATAGAGCCTGAATTAAACCGAGCAGAAAAAGAAGTGGCCGACATCACGAGCGATATTGATGACATCCTAATTTACGCGTTGTACCCCACCACAGGAATGAAATTTCTCAGAATAAAACATGGGCTTGATCTAAATGCTGGCAGTGATCACTCAGAGAATCACGAAATTATTACAACAGGAACAAAGGAAGTCCCCGTTAAAAGTTTAAAGACCAGATCTTTCAATGTGTTTATTGACGACACCTTCTATAAGGTGGAAATCGATCCTGTTAACCAAAATATGGTTTCAATTTCTGACGGAATTCGAAATCCAGAGCCCGGCAAAGATTCAAAATCAGCATTAAATGGACCGGCAGAAAATTCCCCTGGAGAGCTGAAATCCCCTATGCCAGGTGTGCTTTTGAAATACCTAGTGGAAGCGGACCAACAAGTAAATCGGGGTGACCCAATAGCAGTTTTAGAAGCTATGAAGATGGAAAATACTTTGCCTTCACCGAAAGATGGGCGTATCCAGTCATTGACAGTAGAACCTGGACAAACTGTTGTAAAGGGCGACCTTCTAGCTATAATCACCTAGTCAAATTGGTTTGTAAATAATATCGAAGTTAGGATTACTAAAACACCGGGAAAGAGGAATCAAATGAGAAACAAAGTGACTGTCGTTGGGGCCGGAAACGTAGGTGCGACAACCGCTCAACGTATTTTTGACGGAGGCTATGCTGACGTTGTTTTGGTGGATATCGTAGATGGGCTACCTCAAGGAAAGGCTTTGGACATGCTTGAATCTGGGCCAATTTTGGGAACAGACGCCAGCATTGTAGGTACAAATGGATATGAAGAGACTGAAGGGTCTGATGTAGTCGTTGTAACCTCAGGAATAGCTCGCAAACCTGGCATGAGCCGAGATGATTTACTGCTCACTAATATGAAAATAGTTACCAGTGTGGTGGAACAAACTGCTAAATTTTCTCCAAATAGCGTTCATCTGATAGTCACAAACCCTCTGGATGCAATGGCACAACAAGCTTTGAAAATCACTGGGTTCCCAAGTAATCGAGTGGTAGGCATGGCTGGCATCCTTGATACAGCTAGGTACAGAACTTTTCTCGCGGAAGAATTAGGAGTATCGGTAAACTCTGTCTCGGCTTATGTACTTGGCGGACATGGAGACACAATGGTACCTGTGGTGGAAAGCACAAATGTTGCAGGAACCCCGGTATCTAAACTAATAGCTCCGAAAAGATTGGAAGAGATAGTACAAAGGGCGAGGGATGGTGGCGCAGAAATAGTGAATTATTTGAAGACTGGAAGTGCTTTTTACGCTCCTTCGGCATCTATTGTTCAAATGGTAGAGGCGATTATTTTTGATAAGAAAGAGATCCTTCCATGCACCGCATATTTACAAGGCCAATACGGCATTAGTGATCTCTATGTTGGTGTGCCAGTCAAACTCGGCTCAAATGGAGTAGAAGAGATAGTTGAGTTGAATTTGAATAGCGATGAGCTCAACGCTTTAAGGAAATCCGCGGAAGCGGTACAAGAATTGGTCGAGGTTATGGCAGGAGCTCAATAGAGCCTCTAAATGGCATCTCGAATAAGGTGATATTTGATAATTGCTGTAATAGGTGAAAGCTCCGCCTCCCCTGAAAATGCCATGCTTGCTGAAGAGGTAGGTTCTCTTTTGGCAAAAGCCAATGTAATAGTGGTTTGTGGGGGCCAGGAAGGAGTTATGAGAGCTGTTTGCAAAGGAGCCAAAAAGCATGGTGGAACCACTGTAGGAATTTTGCCAGGAATGAACTCTCTTGATTCCAACGAATATGTTGACATACCTATCTGTACTGGGCTTGGAAATGGTCGTAACTTACTAGTTACTAGGGCTGGAAAATCGGTCATCGCGATCGGTGGTTCCTACGGGACTTTATCTGAAATAGCGCTGGCATTATCAGACTCAAAGTCAGTAATTGGACTGAACACTTGGAGTTTACTCAGGGACGAACATTTAGATTGTGGAATAATAGTAGCGAAAAGCGCAGAAGAGGCCGTTCAATTCGCAATCTGTCAAGCTAACAAGAATTAAGGACCATCCTAAAGTGACTTCAATTCATAATATAAAGGCAAGAGAAATCCTTGATTCAAGAGGAAACCCTACGGTCGAGGTAGATGTGGTCTTAGAAGATGGTTCTGTAGGTACCTCTGCCGTGCCTTCAGGTGCTAGTACAGGACAATACGAGGCAATCGAACTTCGAGATGGTGATAAAAACAGATACCATGGAAAGGGTGTACTGAAAGCACTCGGTAATATCCAGAATGTTATACGCCCAAACGTCATCGGCTTTGATGCCTTTGATCAAGAAAAATTAGATTCTAAATTAATCGAGCTAGACGGGACCGAAAACAAAAGTAATTTAGGAGCAAATTCCACATTAGGAGTATCTCTTTCTACTGCCAAGGCTGCTGCCATTTCATCTAAGAAAGAGTTATTCGCTCACA
Organism: Dehalococcoidia bacterium; assembly: GCA_029936675.1. Lineage (GTDB taxonomy): Bacteria > Chloroflexota > Dehalococcoidia > Lucifugimonadales > UBA826 > UBA11996. Next base: position 170,625 of record JAPYSB010000001.1, read on the forward strand.
TTTCAGAATCAGATGAATATTTAATTCCCGTACCAATGTTGAACGTCATTAATGGCGGCAAACATGCTGAAAATTCCACTGACATTCAGGAATTCATGATAGTCCCTGTCGGGTTTGGAACCTTCTCTGACGCCATTCAAGCCGGTTCCGAGGTATATCAATCGCTTCAGAACAATCTCAGCGAAAACAATCTCAGTACCACGGTTGGAGATGAGGGTGGATTCGCCCCGCATTTACCCTCTAACGAGGTCGCTTTGGAGATTCTAGTAGATGCCATAACTTCTTCTGGCTATGAATGCGGTCTCCATTTTTTTATCTCTTTAGATGTAGCAGCAACGGAACTTTTTGACTCAGAGAATAAACTTTACAACTTGATATGTGAAAAAAGGCTGGTTTCGGGCGAACAGTTAAGTGAAATGTATTCTACCTGGGTAGAAAAGTATCCGATCATAAGCATTGAGGATGGCTTATCAGATGATGAATGGAGTGACTGGGGGGAAATGACGCGCCGCCTAGGCAGTAAAATACAACTAGTTGCAGATGATTTGCTTACAACGAACACAACTAGAATATCAAAAGGCATCGAAACTCAGGCAGCGAATGCTGTGCTTATAAAGCCAAATCAAATCGGTACTTTAACCGAAACATTAGAGGCTATCAGCCTAGTCCAATCTGTAGGATGGGGCACAGTTATAAGTCATCGGTCAGGTGAAACAGAAGACACTTTTATATCTGACTTAGCGGTAGCTACAAATTCCGGGCAAATAAAATCCGGGGCTCCTGCCAGAGGTGAAAGAACCGCTAAATACAACCGACTCATACGCATTGAGGAAAATTTAGGCAGTAGATGTAGATTTGCAGGAAGAGATGTTTACTCCCGCTATATAAGCTAGTTATATATGAACAAAGAGACTCATTAGACTAAAAGGGTTCAAATTACATGAAGACGCGTATTGGTATTAACGGTTTCGGAAGAATAGGTAGATTGATATTGAGGGCTGTGGTTCAAGAAGGGTACAAAGATGTTGAGATAGGGGCAATAAATAGCTTTGCAGACCCTGAAAGTAATGCTCACATGTTTAAATATGACACAACCTACGGAACATTCAAGGGCGACGTTAAATGGACCGAGGATTCTATTGTAATAGACGGGCATCCTGTGGTTTGTCTAAATTCCGAGTCACCTTCTTTACTCCCTTGGGGAGACCATGGTGTTGATATCGTCATTGAATGCACAGGCAAGTTTACCGATTCCGCAAAAGCGTCTGGCCATTTAGAAGGTGGGGCAAAGAAAGTAATAATTTCCGCTCCCGCAAAAAACGAAGACATTACGATAGTGTTGGGAGTCAATGAGCACCACTATGACAAAAACAAACATCACATAATGTCAAATGCTTCATGCACAACCAATTGCGCAGCACCGTTAATGAAAGTGTTGGATGATTCTTTCGGCATAGAACAAGGAATGATGACTACCATCCATTCTTATACCAACGACCAACAAGTTCTTGACAAAAGGCACAAAGACAAACGCCGGGGCAGAGCTGCAGCAATGAATATAATTCCCACTACCACTGGAGCTGCCAAAGCGGTAGGGCAAGTTCTGCCAAATTTAGAAGGAAAGGTGCATGGCATGGCCTTCAGGGTGCCGACAGCAACCGTATCAGTTACAGACTTTGTCGCAACTCTAAAAAAAAGAGCCACGTCAGAAGAAATTAACCAGGCATACCTAGAGGTATCTCAAAATAGGCTCAATGGCATCCTTGAATATTCCAATGAGCCTCTGGTAAGTTCTGACTATCGCGCAAGTAAGTACAGTTGCACCATTGACGGGCTATCCACGATAACCCTGGACGACAGCATGGCTAAAGTAGTTGGCTGGTATGACAATGAATGGGGGTACAGCTGTAGGACAATAGAATTGGCGAAGCTGGTCGCAGAAGCAGGGTTCTAGAAATAAGATCGTTGTTCTTAATTGAAGCTTGCTACTATGTAGGGTTATAATTTGGATAGGTGCATTCAGTTTGTATCACTGAAAATGGAGGTTATACATGGCAACAGAAATAAAACCTAACACGGGAACTTGGACCGTAAAGTCAGGGCTGGCCCAGATGTTAAAGGGTGGCGTCATTATGGATGTGGTCACCGCAGACCAAGCAAAAATCGCAGAAGATGCTGGTGCTGTAGCAGTCATGGCACTAGAAAGAGTCCCTTCTGACATTAGGGCTGACGGTGGTGTGGCAAGGATGTCAGACCCTCAAATGATATGCGAGATAATTGAGGCGGTGACCATCCCGGTAATGGCCAAAGCAAGGATCGGCCATTTCGTAGAAGCTCAAATATTGGAGGCTCTTGGAACTGACTACATTGATGAATCTGAGGTTTTAACTCCAGCGGATGAAAACAATCACATCAATAAACATGAATTTTCCGTACCCTTCGTGTGCGGTGCTAGGGACCTAGGGGAGGCGCTCAGAAGAATAGGTGAAGGTGCCGCCATGATTAGAACAAAGGGAGAGGCCGGTTCGGGGAATATCGTTGAGGCGGTCCGACATGCAAGGAAAGTTTTGGGACAAATTAGTCATATTAGAGGTATGGAATCCGACGAGCTCATGGCCACGGCCCGAGATTTGAAGGCGCCTTACGAACTAGTAAAAGTTATTCACCAAACCGGAGCTTTACCTGTAGTGAACTTCGCAGCTGGCGGGATTTCTACCCCAGCGGATGCCGCATTAATGATGCAAATTGGTGTAGACGGTGTCTTTGTGGGATCTGGAATATTTAAGTCAGAAACTCCCCAAATTATGGCTAACGCAATCGTTAAAGCCACAACACATTACAAAGACCCAGAAATGCTTGCTTCCGTCTCCAAAGGATTAGGTGCATCTATGCCAGGAATCGATGTTAGAACTTTGCCTGAATCAGAGCAGTTTGCTACTAGGGGCTGGTAAATTTGGCACCTATAGGCGTCTTGGCAGTACAAGGCGACTTTCTAGAACATAGAAATATGCTAGATTCTATTGGAATCGAATCTGTGGAAGTAAGGTTGCCTGAACAATTAGAAAACATCGATGGGTTAATCATCCCTGGCGGGGAAAGTACGACCATAGTGCAGTTGATAGATATCTATGAAATGCGGCAGCCTTTGCTGGAAAAAGCAAGGAAGGGACTGGCTGTATGGGGCACTTGTGCCGGTATGATAGTCATAGCCAAGCATTTAAAAGATAAGCGCCCTGACCCATTGGGGTTGATGGATATCGTGGTCAGCCGCAACGCGTTTGGCAGACAAATTGATAGTTTTGAGACAGACCTGGATATCAATGGGATAGACGGACCCCCTATGCATGCCGTTTTCATTCGGGCACCACTAGTGACTGAGATAGGAAATGGGGTCGAAATATTAGCCGAAGTAGGTCATGGAAAGCCAGTTGCTGTAAAGCAAAACAGAATTCTTGCTACCTCATTTCACCCTGAACTAACTGAAGACCCCAGAATGCACGCCATGTTCGCAAATATCGCTCATTCAATTCAATAAGACTTGGGAGGACCACAGCAAAAGTGATCCGAGAGACAGATATAGATCTAAACGTCCTTGTGGACGTGATTCCTGAAAGATTCAGGTCAGAGTTATTGGCCCAGGAAAATGTGGAGGAATTGCTGGAAGTGGTCCTAGATTTAGGAAGGCAACCGGAAGCAAGATTCTTGGGTCAAAATAAACTGCTAGAAGTCGATGAAGTCACCAAAGACGATCTGGAATACGCCATAAGTAAGATCGGAATGTTCGGTGGCGATAATAGAGCAGGTATAGAACGCACCCTTCACCGCATATCGGCCATTCGAAATCGTAGTGGCAAGGTAGTAGGTATAACATTCCGGGTGGGAAGAGCAGTGTACGGAACCATCAAAATAATAGAAGACTTAGTATTGTCTGGGGAAAGTGTGCTACTTCTCGGAAAACCAGGAGTAGGAAAGACCACGATGCTCAGAGAGGTAGCTAGAGTTTTGGCGGACGATGCAGGGAAAAGAGTGATAGTAGTGGATACATCCAATGAAATTGCCGGAGATGGCGATATCCCACATAAAGCCATTGGAAGAGCCAGAAGAATGCAGGTACCTTACCCGACTAAACAACATGACGTGATGATTGAGGCCGTGGAGAACCATATGCCAGAAGTCATAGTAATAGATGAAATCGGCACCGAATTAGAGGCCAATGCTGCCAGGACCATCGCAGAACGAGGGGTTCAATTAGTAGCTACAGCTCACGGTAATACTCTTGAAAATTTGATTATGAATCCCACATTATCGGACCTAGTAGGTGGCATTCAGACCGTCACACTTGGCGACATTGAGGCTAGAAGAAGGAGAACTCAAAAAACTGTATTAGAAAGAAATGCCCCCCCTACTTTTGAAAAATTGGTGGAGATACAAGGGTGGAACCTAGTAACAGTACATTCAGATGTAGCCTCAACTGTAGATAAAATGTTGCGCAGACAGACCATAAATTCTGAAGTGAGAGCAGTGGAAGAAAATGGCAACATAAGGAAGCACACAAGTTCCTCTAAATCTGATGAAGGCAACCAAAGTCCCGATTTTCCAAATGAGCATGTCGAACCATATCGTAGAACCAACAATACGGTCCCAGGCGAAACAGCAAAATTAACTCCGATAATGCCCTACGGGGTTAACAAAAGCAGATTTGATCAGGTTATCAGGTCTATGAATGCACCTATCACATTAGTCGCTGACATCAACAAAGCAGAGATGCTTGTGACAACTAAGAATTACCATAGGAGAGGAACTCAAGCATTGAAAAGTGCCGAAAAAATGGGCAAACCAGTCTTTGTGCTCAGAAAAAATACGGTTCACCAAATTGAACAGTTTGTAAAAGCAGTTACCAAAGATAATACGGGGCCTATGATTTCAGAATCGGAAAAATCGCTGGCTCTTTTGGAGGCCGAGCAGGCGTCACAAAGAATCTCCAATGGGGAACCAAAAATCCTGTTAAGAGCGCAAAACTCCTTTGTGAGAAGGCTTCAGCATCAAATAGCTACAGAGTATGGGCTTGAATCCATTAGCGAGGGAAAAGAACCCCGTAGATCAGTACTTATACATAACGATACCAATGAATTCTAAAAATACTTTCATCGTCCTTGAAGGAGTTGAAGGAAGTGGGAAAAGTACTCAGTCGCAGATTCTTTCAAAAAGGCTCTCCTCTGAAGGTATATCCAACTTATTGATTAGAGAACCCGGAAGCACAAAAACCGGTGAAAAAATAAGGACCCTCATACTGGAAGGGCACGAGCTAAATCCTCTAACAGAATTGTTTCTTTTTTCAGCCGCTCGGTCAGAACTTATTCAAAACGAAATAATTCCCGCCCTTGATACCAACACGGTAGTCGTCTGCGACAGATATATTTACTCATCTACCGCATATCAAGGCTATGCGAAAGGACTAAACTTAGACACTGTAGCCGAGGTTAATTCGATTGCAACCTCTCGCATAAGCCCTGACTTAGTGTTTTTATTGGACATAAATCCGGAAATCTCTTTTGAAAGGAAAAAAGCAGCCCCTAAGGATAGGTTTGAAAAAGAACCTATAACCTTTCACAACAATGTACGTAAAGGTTATCTATGCCTAGCTGAGTCAAATCAAAATGCCTGGCACATAATAGATGCCGAAAAACCTAGTGAAATCATCAGTGAAATAATTTGGCAAAAAGTAATTACTTTACTTTCATGATTGGCATCTTCTGATTTTCAAAAATAGCCAGTGGGTTGCTTTCAACCATTTGAGTCGCCTTGTATGAACCGATGATTTGTTTTGCAAATCTAAAACCCAAATCCATGTCATAGCAACGCTGACCCTCTGCCATATGGGTATCAGAGGCGATGATGTGAATTAATCCCTCAGTCATCATATCTACCGAGGCTTTTTGTGCTTTTTCGCCAAACTTACCGTACAAACTGCTTGCGGTTAACTGAGATTTACATCCCATACGCACAAATTCCCCTAACAACGCCCGTTCATCTTCGAAAAGGCGCATCCTCTCGGGATGGGCCAAGACTGGAATCAACCCAGACTGCAATAAATCAGCGATGACTGGTTCTATATATGAAGGGCGGCCTTCCCAAGGCATTTCAACCAATATATATTCGCTATTATTTAATGTGAGGGCCTTACCGTTTTCAATGTCCTGAACCAAATCTAAGTCAATATGATTTTCCATACCTAATTTAACGTCGACACAGGTTTTCTTCTGAGTAAGGTTTCCATTTATATTGGAGACCAGATCTTTTATTAAGTGTACGGAATGGTTCTCAGTTACATCTTTCCTGTGCGGCGTTGCGATAATCATTTTAGTGTTTTGGCTTTGCGCAATTTCGCATATCTGTATCGATTCTAGAAAATCTTCTGGCCCATCATCAACACCGGGTAATAAATGGTTATGTATATCATACAAATCGATCATATTATTATGTTACACCTTTCAAATATTTTTCCCTTACTCTGATAAAATCATCCCAAATAAAACTATTTCTACTGTGACATGATTAAATTTGACAATTTTTCAACTGCTTATCAAAAAAAGATCGTAGAATTCATAAATTCAGTCAACGATTCTTTTAACTCTCCGAAAAAACTAACGGATGCTTTCTTTGTGCAAACGACTAACGTACCCCCGTCAAACCCAGAAACAAACTGTTATATAGCCTCTACAAACAATGATGTTCTGGGCTTTCTTCAAATAGTCGAAGAGCCCCTCGTAAAGCGAATAGTCGGGCTTCAAACCATTCGCGAAGGGGGTGGTTTTGCTGAAATACTAAAACATTTCATGACCATCTCCGTTAAACATGCAGTCCTAACTAAGGCAAAAATGATCCATTTTCAAATTTCCCAAAATGACCATGAATCAAAAAAGATTTTAGAATCTTCAGGTTGGCACAAAACCAAAACATATTGGAATCTCAGGTTTGAGGACCCACATTTAGAAGATTTGGTTTTACCTGACGATTATTCTCTTCGTCACTTTGTTAAAGGAAAAGATGAAGGTGCTCTCACTGATTTACAGAATCAATCATTCGGAAACCACTGGGGATTTTCTCCCAATGACATAGAGCAAATTCGGTACCGTACCCAAATGGAAAGGACTGATGGCAAAGGCATTATATTTATAGAGAAAAACGGGGAAATAGCTGGATACAATTGGACTATGGAAGCACACAATGGTCCTTCGTCGGTAGGATGGGTTGCAATGACCGGAGTTCATCCAAATTATCGGGGTTTAAGGCTAGGGAGAGCAGTCGTCCTGGCAGGCATGCATTACCTCAAGTCAAAAAATATATCAGGAATAGAACTTGAAGTGGATTCTGAAAATATACCTGCCACTAAACTATACGACAGTATAGGCTTTAGAAAAATAAACCAGACTTACTGGTATGAGAAAAATCTGTAGGTTCATATGGCCTGTGTATTTGTCCAACCTGAAATCACTTCACTGTACAAATTAGCGGCCTTTTCCGAGCTAGCATCCCAACTTAGAGAATAAGCTTTCTTTATCGCCTCTTTTGACATAAAGGTATGCAAATCTTTATTTTTAAGTAACACTTCTATTTGGGTTGCAAATGCCTCCGGACACCTCCAGGGTATGAGGTATCCCGTGGAACCATGCTCAACAATTGACGGGATCCCACCAACCCGAGATGCTACGACCGGGGTCCCACATGCCATAGCTTCAATGACAACAAAACCTAAACTTTCATAATGAGAAGGTAAAACAAGAACATCTGCTGCAGAGTAATAGGTCGCCAGAGAGGCATGAGCAATGGCGCCTGTGAAAACCACTTTATCATCGAGTCCCAATTCAACCACCAGCGATTTAATGAACTGATAATATTCGTTGCTCTCTTCGTTACCTCCAACAATATAAAGAGTCGTAACCCCAACCGAAGATATCATCGCTAACGCTTTAACTAGCACATCAAGTCCCTTTATCGGATCGATACGGCCAACAAATAGAACTACGTTGTTTTGCCCGGGAATATTCAATTGATATCTTGATGCTTTTTTGTCAGACTGGTAAAAGATTTCCAAATCCACACCAGGTGGAACAACCGAAATTTTGTTGCTAAATGACCCGTACAACTGGTCAATATCTTGCACTTCTTTTTGGGTCAACACTAGAATTTTATCGCTTCTACACATCAACCTATATTCAGAGGCACTCCTTGATGTATGTTCATCCCCAAACGTGAGAGCTCTCAATTTAGTCTTTGCTAGGGTGTGAAAGGTAATGACATGCGGGATTCCCCATGACTCAGACAGCAAATCACCAACCAAGCCTGAAAGCCAATAATGGCTATGCAGTATATCTAAGTAAAGGTTCTCATTTTCCGTATAAATTTGAATGTTTCTGGAAAATTCAAAAACTAAATTAATAAGCTCATTTTTGGGAGACTCAGTAGGGCCAGCACTTATATGAACAAGCTTGGACCTAGTTCCTACCGACATATCGGAATCTTCAGAATGTTTATGGCTCCGAGTAAAAACATAAACAGTGTGGCCGATTGAATCCAACTTGGCTGCAAGATTAAGAAGATATACATTCATACCACCAGCATCTTTTTCGCCAAGATCAGCCATTGGGCAAGTATGGAAACTTACCAATCCTATCTTCATTTCACCCTCTTCACTACCGACTCACTACCAAATCAAAAACTGCCCGATCGCTTGCTCCCAAATGGTATTTATAACGCTCTGTGCCTCTGAGGAAATTATATTCTTTTACACCAAGTTTAATGGCTTCTTGGATCGTGAGAGCTTTATTAAGCAATCCGACACTCAATGAAGATTTTTCTGGATCATACCCACTGTTGTACAAAAGATAGGTGTCTTCGTATGAGAAACATATACAAGCCGCCACTTTGGTTCCATCTACTTCCATGAAAAACAATTTATATTGATCTGTAGTCGAAAACCGTAAAGCTAAATCGACAAAAAATTCCTTGTTTTGAACTGTTAGAAAAGCACCTTTATCCTCGCTGCTCAAAGCCATTAAACGGAAAAATTCCTCCATGCTTTTTTCTACCGAATCTTGGGTGATTTGAACGATATATTGTTTAAAATCAGCGTTGGATTCAAGTCTCCTAAGCTTACGTCTCAACTCATGACGGTCTTTCTTTCTCAGTCCGGCGAGGTAGTCATCCCAAGAGTTAGGCAGTTCCATACAAGGGGTGGTATCCGATTCATGCAAATCAACTACGAATCCATCAAGCTTGGCAATGTCAGGAAGGTATTCGAGTGTGGGGGAATTTTCTGGTATGGATTCAAGACGTAGGCTTTTCCAATCCATGGATTTCAAACGTTCCCATGCTATTGAGAAAAATTCTTTTCCATGACCTTTTAATACTGGGAAATCCATGTAGTCATACACATTAGAGTCGCCTATGAATGTCGTCTCTTCGCCCTCACACAATAATGGAATTACACCGATCGCCTCTTTACCCGATGTAACTATCTCAATTAAGGGAGTGGAATTATATTTAAATCTTTTCCACCAAGTAGCTTGCCACTCAGGGGTAATAAATATAGTGTTGAAGTGGCAGTTGGGAAGCATGTGTGACCAAGTTTTTTCAAGCTGGTCATCGTTTTCAAAATAACTCATTTCACCTCTTACGATTTAGATAAACCTATAGTTTTTATCAATTGCTTAACCTCCTGCCCCCCTCCTCTTTGCGCAGATGTAATTATCTTGCTATCGGGTTTCTTGACACCTCGCAAAGTCATGCACGTATGCTCTGCAGACATAAAAACGTAACTTGCACTCGCGTCCAGGCATCGATAAACAATGTCTGCTATTTGAGTCGTTAGTCTTTCTTGAATTTGAGGCCTTTTAGCCAACACATCAAGCAACCGAGAAACTTTACTTGCTCCAATGACCCTGCCTTTTGGTACATAAGCTATGTGAGCGTAACCATAAAATGGCAATAAATGGTGCTCGCAAATTGAATTGAAGGAAATATTTGTAAAAGCTACAGGTTCAGTATGATTTTCCTCAAAAAAAACGTTTAGTATCTCTTCAGGGTCAGATCGCAACCCGGAAAACATGTCACGATACCATTCCACGACCCTATTTGGTGTGCCTAACAAACCTTCCCTTTCTGGGTTCTCCCCTATCGAAACCAAAATGTCATAGACAGCAGATCTGATCCTATCAGAATCGAAAAGCCCTCCTAGCTCCGTAGAGTCTCCCGATTCAGTCATTACAGGGCGAGGGCCTCCTCCACTGACTCGATTTGAGCCGCATATTCATTTAGGGAAACTGGTTCTATATCATTTGCTATATCTGGGTCTTTAAGACCGTTCCCAGTGATAACACATACAATGGTTTTACCTTCAAAAGATTCGTCCGAATTAGCCCTTTTTAATAAACCTGCCAGTGACGCAGCAGAAGCCGGTTCACAAAAAATGCCCTCATCAGATGCTAACCTGCGATACGTACTGAGAATTTCAGCATCATCAACCTTGTCAATAAAGCCATTCGATTCATCTCGAGCTTTCAAGGCTAATTCCCAACTAGCTGGATTGCCGATCCGTATAGCAGATGCTACCGTACGAGGTTCCTCTACAATAGCACCGTCAACTATCGGGGAAGCCCCAGATGCTTGGTATCCATTCATCACAGGCAATTTATCTGAAAGTCCATTTTCAAAAGCTTCCTTAAAACCTTTCCAATATGCCGTGATATTACCAGCGTTGCCAACTGGGATAAAGAGATGATCAGGTGCCATGCCGAGTTCTTCGACAATTTCGAAAGAAGCCGTTTTTTGACCTTCGATACGGTTAGGATTTAGTGAATTTACAAGCTCTACAGGATGCCTTTCACACAATTCACGAGCAATTTCCAGGGCTTTATCAAAATTACCATCAATCATTGCTATATGTGCACCATATGCAACCGCTTGAGCCAGTTTGCCTCTGGCCACATTTCCCTTTGGAACGATGAGGGTGGTTCTAAGTCCCAAATAGGCTCCATACGCAGCCGCAGAGGCACTAGTATTACCTGTTGAGGCACATGCTATCGAAGTGATCCCTTTTTCGACGGCTTTAGCTACTGCCACTACCATACCCCTGTCTTTAAATGAACCAGTCGGGTTGCAACCTTCAAGTTTAAAAAAAAGTGATTTGCAACCTATCTCATCCACTATATTTCTAGATTTAACCAGAGGAGTGTTTCCTTCCCCTAGAGAAAAAACAGGAGTCTTGGAATTAATAGGAAGGAATTTTTTATAAGTTTCGATGATACCTTTGCCCATTTTAAAAGGCCGTCACGTTCCTTCTATGCACATTTCTTTTCTGTATGTTCTAGGCATGCCCAATGCATTCAAATACTCTACAGTAGCAATACTTCTCTAGCAACACTATTGAGACGAGGTGATTTATTATAAGACTAACGAAATTCAAAAGGCTTACTCATTTTATTTTTTTTGATCCGTGGTGAATTAACATTAAGCTAATATTTTTTCTAGACATTGATGGAGGAGTAACAAATGAAGTTGCAGAACATTGACTCAGAAATATCTGATGCCATAGAAAATGAAAAGAAACGCCAGCAAGATAATATCAACCTAATAGCCTCAGAAAATTACGCCAGCACAGCTGTGATGGAAGCCCAAGGCTCTGTATTCACAAATAAATATGCGGAAGGTTACCCTGGAAGGAGGTACTACGGCGGATGTGAATACGTTGATGTAGTGGAACAATTGGCGATAGATAGGGCGAGATCTTTATTTCATGCTGACTATGCTAATGTGCAACCTCATAGTGGGGCCCAGGCCAATATGGCTGCGTATTTCGCATCTTTGCAAACCGGTGACACTGTGATGGGTATGGGATTAGATCATGGAGGTCATTTGACCCACGGTAGCCAAGTGAACTTCTCTGCCAAACTTTATAATTTTGTCCCATATAAGGTGGACCGAGAGCTTGAGACTATAGATTTTCTAGAAGTCAGCAAAATAGCAAAAGAGTGCAAACCGAAACTGATAGTAGCGGGTGCTTCCGCCTACACCAGAACCATCAATTTTGAAAAGTTTAGGGAAATAGCTGATTCTGTAAATGCAAAACTTATGGTTGACATGGCTCATATTTCTGGTCTTGTTGCAGCAGGGATTCACCCTTCCCCGGTAGAAAGTGCTGATATCGTTACATCTACAACTCATAAAACTTTAAGAGGTCCCAGGGGTGGGATCATTTTGGGTAAAAATGAAATGGGTAAAGCTTTAAACAGTGCTGTCTTCCCCAATATGCAAGGTGGGCCTCTAGAACACACCATCGCTGCAAAAGCCGTTGCCTTTAAAGAAGCTGCAATGGATGGATTCGTGCAATATCAAGAGCAGGTAGTTGCTAATGCGAAGGCATTAGCAACTACCTTGCACGAAGGTGGCTTGCGTTTGGTTTCTGGGGGAACCGATAATCACATGATACTGGTTGACGTGACTCCAATAGGAATATCTGGAAAACAAGCTGAAGAATCGCTAGGTAAAGCAAACATTGTGATTAATAGGAATGCTATTCCATTTGATACAAAACCACCAAGACAAGCTAGTGGCATCAGACTCGGTACCCCGGCCATCACAAGTAGGGGTATGAAAGTACGAGAGGCAACTACTGTAGGTAAGCTAATCCTAAAGGTTCTCACCAATATTGAGGATTCCTCTGTGGAAGAAGAAATCAAGCAACAGATTCTGGAACTAACTTCCCGTTTTCCTGTCCCGGGCATCACCAGCTAGCCTAGGAAGATTAGCCAGTAATGCAATTAAAGGCAGCTTAAGATCCCCAAGGGATAATTGCTTCCTTAAGGGCTTTATACCCATCTAAGAAGCCAGGTCTATTTTCTCCATATATCCCATCGAAAATTTCTAATGCAGAATCTAACCAATTTCTCAATTCAGAATTCCCAGGATTGGCGTCTATATATGCGTCCCGTATTAGCACAAAATGGATACGAGGATCATACGGTCTCTTCGTCCCACCCAAAGATTCATCTCCGTCTAGGAGCCTAAGTAGCATTGCATCCGCGGAGCCGAGTGTTTGTTCATGTATTGGTGGACCATCCATTCTATGCATAACTGAAGTCATGTCCCTTCCGTTACCAGTGGTGTATCCCATTTCAGACCAAGCATCCCGCATATTCACCTTTTGACCAATGTGCTGAACTACCTTATCTCCGAAGGCTCGTAAAGGGTCTGAAATATCTGCGAGAAGGTCAGTCAATCTATCCCCATCCAAGTCGGTAGCCAACACTATAGTGTCTCGTTTTTCAATAAGGTCCCAGATCAATAGCCCATAATTGGTGTCTGAGATATGTTGTTCGATCCTACCTCCCCAATTTTCCATGCCATCCTTAAAATCTGAAGGTAGTAATGAGACTATCTGGTCAATTCTCTCTTTATGTTCTTCATAGGGATCAACCGCATATCTTCTTCCTACCTCAAATTTGGTGCCTTTTAGTAACCAGGAATGCAACCCAGCATTGATACCATCTTCCATAGCTTGGGTAGGTTTCATTGCAACCCTACCTAGATGACCGCTATCGTTTACCATCTTCAGGAAAAGCCGGTTAGCATAGGCCATTTGAATACCTGGCGTATTCATTTCCGAATGAACAATTCCTGAGTCATCCACTACAAATTTATCCCTATCTTGTGAGTACGGTAGGCAAGGCATGCACCTGACAACAGTAATGGGGCCATATGGTCTAACATTGCAGTAAACCCCTGCCTGAGTTCTAAGAGGAGCATTAGCTGACTTTCCCATAACGACAACCTTATTACCATTCTCGTCATTGACATAAGCATCTCCTGCTGTTGACCATTTAACTGAGGTACATGGCATATTGCCAAACCAACCTAGGGAAACTAATTTAGTATCATGCCTATATTGTGACCACATAGGAACCGCATAAAACGGCAGGCCCAGTATATCTACTGTAGCGATGGTCCCAAGGAGGGCATAGGCATCTGTCAAGGAGTGGGCGACAGGATTCACGACACCATCATGATTACCACCTTGCCACACAACTGCATCTGAATAACCCTCAGGCCTTACTTCAGATGGTTCAAACAAACCAGACAAAAGGTTAAGTAAATCGCCTCCATCGGCCTCTGTTCGCGCAATGGACAGTAAATCAATCATGAAAACACCTCTTTTATTTTTTGTCAGCTTTATTGGATATTACCAAATTCCTGTAAAGGATTCTCCGAATAGAGAAGATGTTTGAAGTGAGCTTTACAGTTCATAAATTCATACGGGAATATACCTTGGGTTTATGAGTGATTTAAAAAACTACAAGGCACACTTCCCAGTTACTCCATTCTGGAACCACCCCATGATCTAGATACGCCAGCGGCGGTAGGCTCAACTCTCACATTAACTACAGCTGGCTTTCCACTAGAAAAAGCCCGATCTAAGGCAGGTTTGATCTCACTAGGGTCTTCCACTTTTTCCCCATAGCCATGCAGAGCTTCTGCCATACGGTCAAACTCAGTGAATCCTAATTCGCGGCCGGGTTTTCTCTTACCAGGGGTACGAGCAGTCCAACCTTCATTGTTACTTATCACGGTCACTACTGGGAGGTTGTGCCGTACTGCTGTATCAATTTCCATGGCATTCATACCCATAGACCCGTCCCCGTGCAATACAAGAACTTGCTTGTCTGGTTTGGCTACTTGCGCACCAATCCCATATGGTAATCCCACTCCCATTGTGCCAGTCACACCGGAATTTAGCCGATGGCCAGGCAAATATGTCGAAATAGATTGCCTGCCGAAATGCAAAATCTCGTTTCCGTCCACCGAGACGATGGCATCTCTGTCTAAAAATTCGTCTATTTCTTTACATAAACGCAAAGGGTGTATAGGTGTCTGGTCAGAATTGAGCAATGGGGCTGTTTGGGCCATTCTTTTTTCATTGGCTTCGCGTAACCCTACAATCCAAGGGGATTCCAGTGCACCAGAAAAATCTGAACTCCTTTGTTGGGCTAATTCCAATAATTGAGCCATGACTGCCTTGGCATCTCCAAAAATACCCATTTCTATATCCCGATTATGGCCGAGCTCAGCTTCATTAATATCGATTTGTATGATCTTTGCATTCGGTGCAAAACGTTGCCCGTAATTCATCATCCAATTCATTCGGGTTCCAACTACTAACACAATATCTGATTCTCTCATCGCAGTGGAGCGTGCTCCTTGAAAGGAAACAGCATGGTCTTCCGGAACTAAACCTCTTGACATCGGAGCTGTGTAAAAGGGAATACTAGTTACGTCCACAAACTTTTCTAATTCTGGAGCCGCGCCAGAAAAAAAAGCACCCCCACCAGCAAATAACAGCGGTCTTTCCGCGTTAGCAATAAGTGCCATAGCCCTTTCAATATCTCCAGAAGTAGCCACTGGTCTGGTACGCTCCAGTGCCCTTGAAGGTGTTGGTACTGATTCCTCTTCCACCTCCTCGTAAAGTACATCTCCTCCACAATCGATATATACGGGTCCAGGCCTACCGCTCTGAGCCTGTCGGTATGCAGTACTCACAACTTCTGGAAATCTAGAAGCCATAGTAGGTCTGTGCCAATATTTACACAACGGTTGCATTATGCCGATCTGGTCTACTTCCTGAAAGGTGTCTCTTCCTATTTCATGCACCGCACTGGCTCCACCCAAAATAACCATGGGGGCACAGTCGATAGATGCGGTATATACCCCTGTCAATAAATTTAAAGTACCCGGTCCAGAAGCAGCCATTACCACACTAGGCTTTCCCGTGACACGAGAGTATGCGTGGGCAGCCATCGCAGCGGCCTGTTCGTGCCGGAAGTCTATGGTTCTAATGCCTACATCCTGACACTCCATAATCGTATCAAAATTGGGTCCCCCCATTAGGTAAAAGAGGGTATCAACCCCTTCTTCCTTCAAGGTTTTAGCAATAAGATAATTACCGCTTACTTTCACCATGTGGAATGTCTCCTGAAAATCGGGTTGAACTTAGTTAACGGAGCCAAGGTTATCACAGACCAAAAAAAAGCCACAAAACTAATAAAATTTCAGTGATTTTGAAATCTCGTTAAGGCGTTTGCAGCGGCTTCCGTTTCAGCCTTATTTATACTAGTACCCACCCCTGTACCCATAACTTTATCCCCAACCAACACCTCAACAATAAATGTGGGATTATGATCAGGCCCATCTTTAGATATCAACTTGTAATAGGGGGTGAATGATGTTTTTGACTGAACTAGGATTTGAAGATCTGTTTTAGAATCATTATGGCTTTTTACACAACTAGTATCAGCTGATTCAATGTTCAAGCTTTGCAAAACAAATTGACTGGCAACCGAATATCCTCTGTCTAGAAACAGTGCCCCAACCAGAGCCTCGAAGGCGTTAGCCAAATTGGAATCTTTATTTCTGCCTCCGGAGGCGTCTTCACCTTTGCCCAATAGCAAATGATTTCCCATACCTAACTCTCTAGCAACTCTTGCCAATGACACACCACTCACTATACTTGACCGCAGTTTAGTCAAATCTCCTTCAGTGAAATTTGGGTATTTTCCATACAACGACTGAGCTATCACAGCATCAATAACTGCATCACCCAAAAATTCAAGCCGCTCATTAGATTGACAGTCGCGATTATTAGACTCGTTAACCCAGGAGGAATGCGTAAGGCTCAGACGGAATAGCTGTTTATCTATAAAACTATGTTCGACCTTCGCCAGCATTTAGAAATCTTTCCAAATATGCCTACACCGCCCCTTTGGGCCAAGGCGGCTGTGGTCGCTTCACTTCTCCTATGTAAGGCCTACTTTCAAACAATCCTAGAAAATGTTTAAAAGCATCCACAGATTCCTCCGTTGGAGGAATAAAGGTTTTTAGATAGGCGGATTGGCCATTATCAAATATGAAGGTAGGAGTCCCGAAAGCTCCGTGTACCTCGACCGCCTCGGTATGATCGTTTGCAATTATATCTACAAGTTTTGGATCTTTCATATCAGATTTAAATTGCTCAGCGTCCAAGCCACATTCTTCGGCCAACCGAATGAAAAGAGAATCGTCGTTCAATGGAGCTCTTGAGCCACCATGTCTTTCAGTAAGCAAGGCCAAGAAAAATTTATCGAAAAGCTCCACCCCTTGCCTCTTGGCCGCCTCCCCTGCTATCGATGCCATCAAAGATCTGGTAGAAGTGTAGTCTTCTTCTTGCCAGACCCTCCAATCGCCAGGATCTTTCGCGTTAATCTGTTGTAAAGAAAAATTCCTCCAATTCAGCTTTAGATCCTCACCATAGTGCTCTTTTACTTTATCCAACCACACGGCTGCATTGTAAACGTAGGGTCAAGCAAAATCGAAAAATACATCGAATTCCATCTTATTCATAGTTGTCTCCAGTCCTTGTGAGTCCACTCTCGCTAGTTTACCTTAACTCGGCCAAAATGATACAACTAGACCTTAATACTAAGATGTCTAACCTTGCAACACTAGCTGGTTGTTACATTTTGTTAACATTGACGCAATAACAACGTAACAGTGCAATAAGATAATCATAAAATACTAGGCTGGGCTCATTGTTATATAAAATGGGCAAATAGAGAAAAAATGGAGGATTGCTAATATGGCAAACGAATCAGCAGAATTACTTAAGTTAATGAAAGACAACGGGTGCGATATATTGGACCTAAAGTTTACTGATTTACCTGGGTCGTGGCAACATTTTTCTGTTCCCATAAGTGAGGTAGGTGACTCATTAGTGAACAATGGTGTTGGGTTTGACGGATCAAGTATCAGGGGATTCCAATCAATTGACAAATCCGATATGTTGATAGTCCCGGACGCCCCTACAGCGAAGGTAGACCCGTTCTTTAAGAGCACAGTGACCTGCATTGCAGATATCAAAGACCCGGTTTCAGGTGAAAACTACACCAGAGATCCGAGAAATGTGGCCAAGAAAGCCGAAGCGTACCTAAAAAGTACCGGGATTGGCGATGATTCCTTCTGGGGACCAGAAGTAGAATTTTTCATATTTGACTCAGTTAGATTCGGATATGAGTCAAACCATGGATTTCACGAGGTCAATTCTGATGAAGGAATATGGAACTCTGGAAGCGAGTACATGCTGGATGGAGAAACACTCAATAAAGGAAACAGGCCGAGATACAAAGGTGGCTATTTTCCAGTATCTCCGGTAGATACTGCGCAAGATCTAAGAAGTGAAATGGTAAGAAGCCTTGTAAACAATTTTGGTATGAGGATAGAGGCCCAACACCATGAAGTAGGTACTGGAGGCCAGGCCGAAATAGACATGCGGTTTGGCCCTCTGTTAGAAATTGCCGACAATGTGATGACATATAAATATGCAGTCCGTAATGTTGCCAAACAACATGGAAAGGTAGTGACTTTCATGCCCAAGCCGCTATTCAATGATAATGGGACAGGTATGCATGTCCACCAATCAATATGGAAAAATGGAGAACCTTTATTCGCAGGAAACGAATACGCCGGACTATCTCAAATGGCCCTCAACTATATCGGTGGTCTAATAAAGCATGGAAAGGCCTTAATGGCATTGGCAGCCCCAACAACGAATTCCTACAGAAGATTAACACCAGGGTTCGAAGCCCCAACAATTTTGGCGTTGTCAGCTAGAAACCGGTCAGCTGCATGCAGGATCCCGATGTATTTCAATGACCCTGGTGCAAAAAGAGTAGAATTTAGATCGGCAGACCCGACTTGTAATCCTTACCTTACGTTTGCTGCTATGTTGATGGCAGGACTCGACGGGATAGAGAACGGCTACAGCCCAGGGGAGCCGCTTGAACAAGACCTTTTTGAACTGTCTGCTGAAGAAACGGCAGCTTTCCCTCAAGTACCGGGAAGTCTCGATGAGGCTCTTAAAGCTTTACAGGATGACCATGAGTTTTTGCTCAAAGGTGGGGTATTTACGGAAGATGTCATTGAAAATTGGATAAGCTTTAAGACTGAAAATGATGTCGATCCAGTGAGATTGCGACCGCATCCCTATGAATTCCACCTTTCATTCGATGCATAATTGACCCAGTTATCCTAAAATGTGTCGCTCTTTTCTTGGAGCGACACATTTTTATTTTTGCCAGTGGCCATGGGTGAAATTTGTTTGACACTTTTTTCACAAGTGATTATTCTTGAATGCCTATATTTTTCCAAATTACAAGAACAAATAGAAGACGGCAAACCCCTCCTAAAAGGATTTCCCAATGCTGGAAAGAAACAGTGAGGCAGTTGAATACGTTCTCCGAGAAGCCAGAGAAAACGACGTAAAATTCATACGCCTTTGGTTTTCCGACATATTGGGTAATATTAAAGGCTTTGCTATCACGGTGGAAGAGTTAGAGAACGCCCTTACGAGAGGCATGGGATTTGATGGATCTGCAATTGAAGGATATGCCCGGGCAGATGAAAGAGACCTATATGCCCTACCCGACCCAACCACTTTTAGTCTTTTACCTTGGAGACCCAAAACAAATGCTGTCGCCAAGATGTTTTGCGACATCATCACACCGGATGATAGGGAATTTGAAGGAGACCCCCGAGCCGTTCTCAAAAAAACACTTAACCGAGCATCTGAGAAAGGCTATACTTACTATGTTTCTCCTGAACTTGAGTATTTTTACTTCAAAGATTCAACCTCAACGGTAGGGCTAGACAATAGTGGTTACTTTGATCAAGATGCTCCTGACATAGGCACTGATCTAAGACGAGATACGGTTCTAACGTTGGAAGAACTAGGTATACCAGTAGAATCGAGCCACCACGAATCAGCGCCAAGCCAACATGAAATAGACTTGCGACATACTGATGCTCTAACAATGGCTGATTCTGTCATGACATATAGACTGGTCGTAAAAGAGATAGCAATGAACAACGGATATCATGCTTCTTTTATGCCTAAACCGGTAGCAGGAATTAACGGCAATGGAATGCATACCCATATGTCCCTCTTTAAAGGGGATCAAAATGTGTTCTATGGAGAGGAAGATGAGAATCACCTATCAACCACAGCAAAACATTTTTGTGCCGGACTTATGAAACATGCCAGAGAAATAACTCTGGTAACGAACCAGTGGGTCAATTCTTACAAAAGGTTGGTTCCGGCATATGAGGCACCAACCTACATAACATGGGCAGAGGTCAACAGATCGGATTTAATAAGAATTCCCTCCTTTAAACCGGATCGCAAATCCTCTAGAAGAATTGAGTATCGAGCGCCCGACCCGTCCTGTAACCCGTATTTGGCCTTCAGTGTAATGCTTGCGGCTGGGTTAGAAGGCATCAACAATAAATATGAGATTCCCGCCTCGTTAACTAAGAGTGTTCATGAAATGTCGGAAGATGAAAGAACTTCTCTAGGGATAGAATCTCTACCTGGAAACTTATGGGAAGCTATACAGGTGACCGAGGGGAGTGACTTGGTCAGAAAAACCTTAGGCGACAGTGTATTCAATAGTTTCATTGAAAATAAAAAAATAGAATGGAACAGGTATTCTTCACAAGTTTCAGCATATGAAGTAGAACGTTACTTACCCATTCTTTAATGAATGGGCAAGGCAAAACATTGGTAAATAGATGAAATCACAATATGAAAATAAGAATTTAAAAAAGCCCGTTAAACAAGGGCTTTATGACCCCATATTTGAGCATGATGCCTGTGGGGTTGGAATGGTTGCCAACATAAAAGGAAAACAGTCTCATTCCATAGTATCGCAAGGATTAGAAGCCTTATCTAATCTGGCACATAGAGGGGCTGCAGGTGCAGATCCTGAGACAGGGGATGGCGCGGGAATTCTTATACAGATGCCTCATGATTTTTTTAAATCAGAACTGTCATCCATGGGATGCCATTTACCCGATCTGGGCCAATACGGGGTGGGAATGGCATTTTTACCATCTGACAAAGATCAAACGGAGTCAAGTAGATCTCTAGTTGAGGAATGTGTTTCAAAACAAGGTTATGACCTTCTTGCATGGAGGCCAGTCCCCGTAGACCCCGAAAAGATAGGAGTCCTTGCAAACCGAGACCGTCCTTACATAACTCAATTTTTTGTTACTCCCAAGGAAAGGGCTCCTGAAAACATTGACAGGGATTTGTATCTCCTGAGAAGAACTATTGAGTCTTCAATCGACGTAGCCGCTTTAGAAGGAGCTGACGATTTCTATATATGCTCATTGTCTTCGAGTACTATAGTTTATAAAGGCCTGGTAATGGCTGAACAGCTAGAAGATTTTTACAAAGATCTAACTGATTCAAGTCTCATCAGTTCATTCGCCCTCGTACATTCCAGATTTAGTACAAACACTTTAGGCAGTTGGAAACTAGCACATCCATATAGATTCATAATCCACAATGGTGAAATAAACACCGTCCGTGGCAACACCAATTGGATGTCGGCTAGAGAACAGGTTTTCAAATCAACAAATCCAGATATAAATATAGGTAACCTGGTTCCCGTTATTAAACCTGGTCAAAGTGACACTGCTGCTCTTGATAACGCGCTTGAACTCCTCCTTGCTACCGGGAGAAGCATAGAGCATTCAATGATGATGTTGATACCCGAGGCTTGGGGTGATCATATACCGATGGACCAGTCGAAAAAAGATTTCTACGAATATCACTCAAGCATGATGGAAGCTTGGGACGGGCCTGCTCTTGTGATAGGAACGGATGGGACAAAAGTCTGCGCAGTATTAGACCGCAACGGCCTTAGGCCTTGCCGCTACTTAGTAACCACTGATGATGTGTTAGTAATGGCCTCTGAAACTGGTGTCATTGACGTCCCTCCCGAGAAAGTTCTTTATAAGGAGAGAATCTACCCTGGCCGGATGTTTCTATTAGACACAAAAAAAGGAGAGCTAGTCAACGACCGCGATTTGAAAACGGGCTTAGCCGGTTCCAAACCATATGGGGAATGGCTTTCTAATAATAGGATATTTCTAGAAGATTTACCCGAGCTGGTAAAGGCACCCGATGAAAAAATCATCGACATCAAAAAACAACAGGGCACATTCGGATACACATTAGAAGATCTGAGAATGATTTTAGAGCCTATGGCTTTAAATGGGTATGAACCTACCGGGTCGATGGGAAACGATGCTCCTCTAGCATTTCTCTCGGACCATAACCCCATACTCTTTAACTATTTCAAACAACTATTCGCCCAGGTCAGCAATCCGCCTCTGGACGCAATAAGGGAAGAGCTAGTTACCTCTCTAAGGGCCACAATAGGCGAGGAAAGAAACCTTTTTTCCGAAACTCCTGAACACTGCAGGCAAATCACTCTACGGCAACCAGTAATTACAGATTCTGATCTTTCCCGTATTAAAGCGTCATCATCGGAAAATTTGACTTCCAAAACCATATCCACCCTGTTTGACATCGGTAGTGCTAATGGCTTCAAGGATTCCTTAAAGCGGATTGTAAAAGAAGCGTCAATGGCTGTGAAAGAAGGTCATTCAATACTAATCCTGTCTGATAAAGGCGTTGATGAATCACACGCACCGTTACCAAGTTTACTGGCCACCTCAACAGTACATCACCATCTAATTAGAGAAGGAGAGAGAGTAAAAGTAGGAATTGTTGTAGAAACAGGCGAGGCGCGGGAAGTGGCACATTTTGCGGCATTAATAGGCTACGGAGCTGGGGCAATAAATCCTTATTTGGCTATAGCGACAATTAAAAATCAAATAACTCTCAAAGAGTTTGAGCATGACATATCTGAAGATGAGGCAATCTCCAACTATTTAGCTGCATCTCATAAAGGCATCTTAAAGATAATGTCGAAAATGGGCATATCGACGATACAAAGCTACAGAGGAGCTCAGATCTTTGAGGCTGTTGGATTAAACCAAACCATGATAGATAACTATTTCACCTGGACTCCCTCCAGAATAGGTGGAATTGGGATAGAAGAAATCGCGAAGGAATATAAAACCCGGCACGAGTCCAGTTATGGTTCTCATAAAAATTCTTCCGATTTAGATATTTCACAAGGTGGGCAATACCAATGGAGGAGAGATGGCGAATTTCATATGTGGAATCCAAATACTATCGCCTCTCTTCAACATGCGGTCAGGGAAAACAACTGGGACAGTTATGAACAGTTCGCACATTTCGTCGACCAAGAAACTACAAGGCTCAGCACTATAAGGGGTCTGTTAGATTTCAAAAATTCTGCGAACCCAATTCCTGTCGATGATGTTGAACCCGCAAAGGAAATAGTTAAAAGATTCGCCACCGGTGCCATATCGCTGGGGTCGATCAGCCGGGAAGCCCATGAAACCATGGCAATAGCAATGAACAGGATACAAGCTCGGAGTAATACCGGTGAAGGTGGTGAAGATTACTCTAGATACACCCTAGACCCCAACGGGGATTCGAGAAGCAGTGCGATCAAACAGGTCGCCTCTGGAAGATTTGGAGTTACCATCAATTATTTGGCTAATGCAAAAGATATCCAAATTAAAATGGCCCAAGGTTCCAAACCGGGAGAAGGTGGGCAGCTTCCCGGCCACAAAGTAGATGAATATATTGGTGGAGTCAGAAATTCCACTCCGGGGGTGGAGCTTATATCTCCGCCACCTCATCATGACATCTATTCAATTGAAGATCTCGCTCAATTAATACACGATTTAAAAAATGCAAATCCAGAAGCTAGAATCCACGTAAAACTAGTTGCGGAGGCTGGTGTAGGAACCATCGCAGCAGGCGTTTCCAAAGGACACGGTGATGTCGTGCTAATAAGTGGGGACACGGGTGGAACGGGAGCATCCCCAGAATCATCAATAAAACACGCTGGCTTGCCCTGGGAATTAGGAATAGCTGAAACTCAGCAAGTACTAGTAATGAATGATCTCCGAGGTCGCATCGTGGTACAGGCCGATGGTCAAATTAAAACCGGACGAGATGTGGCAATTGCATGCTTGCTGGGAGCAGAAGAATTCGGACTGGCTACTGGACCATTAATAGCTTTGGGTTGCATCATGTTAAGAAAATGCCATCTAAACACCTGCTCGGTAGGCATAGCTACACAGGATCCAGAATTACGCGAAAAATTCGCAGGAAAACCGGAACACGTAATTAATTACTTTTTCTTCATAGCAGAACAATTGAGAAAAATAATGGCTGATCTAGGGATCAAGACTGTGGACGACATGATTGGACGCACAGATCTTCTAGATAAAAGAAGCCTAATAGAACATTGGAAAACAGAAGGGGTAGATTTTAGTCAATTACTTCATATGCCAGAGGTACCAAAAGGAGTCGCAAGGCATAGGGTGGTCGATCAGGACCACTCGCTAGAAAAAGCACTAGATAATGATCTCATAAAAGAGGCGTCAGTCTCAATAAAGACAGGTAAACCTATTACGATCACAAAGGAAATCAATAACTCTCATAGGACCGTAGGAACTACATTAAGCCATATGGTTGCAAAAAAATATGGTGAGGAAGGATTACCGGACGATACTATCTCACTAGATTTTACTGGTTCTGGAGGGCAAAGTTTCGCAGCATTTCTCAGTAAAGGGGTTTCCATTGACCTTAAAGGCGACGCTAATGATTATTTTTGTAAAGGGCTTTCTGGCGGTAAGGTAATAGTCCGACCACATGAAAAATCCACCTTTAATCCGGAAGAAAACATAATTATTGGTAACGTAGCTTTGTATGGCGCGACAGGTGGTCTGGTCTTAATTAGAGGTATTGCCGGGGAGCGATTTGCTGTGAGAAACAGTGGTGCCGAAGCCGTTGTCGAAGGAGTTGGTGATCATGGATGCGAATATATGACTAGAGGCAAAGTAGTCGTCCTCGGGCCAACTGGACGCAATTTTGCTGCGGGAATGAGTGGTGGAGAAGCCTATGTATTTGACGAAAGTGGGAAATTTGAATCTATTTGCAACAAGAGTTTGGTTAGTTTGGAACCAGTATCAGAAGAAAAAGATTTGGATGACCTCAAGAGGCTGATTGAACTGCACAAAAAACACACTGGAAGTAATAATGCTGCGAGAATTCTCTCAAATTGGGAATCTATGATTACAAGCTTTGTGAAAGTCATGCCAAACGACTACAAGAGAATTTTAGCAGAAAGAGAAGTTAACCAAAACAAACATACTGTGAACGCTAATGGGTAAGCCAACTGGATTTAAAGAGTTTGGCAGAACCACCCCTTTAAGACACGCCGTAGGAGACAGGTTAAGGGGTTTCCACGAATTCTACACAGAATGGGACGATAAAGAGGCGGAAAGACAGGGAAGCCGCTGTATGAATTGCGCTGTTCCTTTCTGCATGAGTGGATGCCCTTTAGGGAATTTGATTCCAGATTTTAACGATCTTGTCTACAGGAAACAATGGGAAAACGCTTTAAAAGAACTTCATTCCACCAATAATTTCCCTGAATTTACTGGCCGAATATGCCCCGCTCCCTGCGAGGCTTCCTGCGTGTTAAATATCAATCAAGACCCTGTCACAATAGAATATGTAGAGAAAGCAATATCGGATAAAGGCTGGCAAGAAGGTTGGATTAAACCTCAGCCTCCAGAGGTACGTTCTGGAAAGAAAATAGCGGTCATTGGATCCGGCCCTGCAGGCCTAGCTACAGCCCAGCAACTCAATCGTGCTGGGCATACTGTAACGGTCTACGAAAAGTCGCACAGAATTGGTGGCTTACTTGCTCTAGGCATACCAGATTTCAAACTAGAAAAGAATGTGGTTGACCGACGGATAAATCAGATGGTGAATGAGGGAGTGAAGTTTATCACCGGCACTGAGGTTGGTGAAGATGTACCAGCATCCAAGTTGGCCAACGAAAATGACGCGCTTATTCTTACAGGTGGGTCAACGGTTCCAAGAAATCTTGATATACCGGGGAGAGAACTAAAAGGGGTTCACTTTGCCATGGAATTCCTCACCCAGCAAAATAATGTCAATGCTGGTTTACCTGTTGAAGAAAAGGATAGAATCTTGGCCACAGGAAAAAATGTGGTTATCCTTGGAGGCGGAGACACCGGATCAGATTGTCTAGGAACCTCACATAGACAGGAGGCCAATCAGGTGCACCAGCTAGAACTTCTTCCAGAACCACCAGAGGAACGCAGAGAAAATGATAGGTGGCCAAATTGGCCAATGATTCTTAGAACGTCATCTTCCCATGAAGAAGGGGGAATCAGGGATTACAATATACTTACAAAGAAATTCACGGGCGAAAACGGAGTTTTAAAGAAACTGCATGGCGTCAAGTTAAATTGGGGCGAGCCAGATCAAAACGGAAGACCCAAAATGATCGAAATAGAGGGTAGCGAATTCGAGATAGAAACCGATTATGTATTCCTAGCCCTAGGCTTTTTACACCCACAGCATGAAGGTATGGTCAAGGAATTGGGATTAGAATTAGATCCAAGAGGAAATGTCAAAACTAATTCCAATAAAATGACCAATATATCTGGTATATTCGCTGCTGGTGATATGTCTCGGGGTCAGTCGTTAGTTGTATGGGCACTTGCAGAAGGAAGAGAAGCGGCTAGAGGTGTTGATGAATATTTGATGGGGGAAACTAATCTGCCTAGATCAGCGGGATCCTACATCGCCTAATTAACGTTATTCTCTCTGGTTTGCACAAAATTTTTCCCAAACACAATGGTTTTATCATTATAATTTGCTAATCAATATTAAACAGCTGGGGGGAATAATATGTCGAAACTTAAGGTTGCTATGATATCGAGGAGCAATCCTGAAACTGGCCTTGTTCAACAACAACTAGAAGGAATTGATTACGAATTCGATGTCTATGTGTGTCTGAGCGAAGGTGAAACTATAGAAGCTGTAAAAGGAGTGGACGTAATAATCAACCAAGGTGTTCCCATGTCAAACGCCGTAATGGACGAAATCGATTCAGCTCAGGGGATTGTTAGCTTCGGGCACGGTTTTAACCATATTGATCACGAATCTGCTACAGACAACTCTGTAATGGTCATTAACACCGCCGGGTTTTGTACTGAAGAAGTCTCAAATCACGCAATAATGTTTATTTTGTCCTGTGCAAAAAAATTAACAATGCTCAACGACTTAACCAAAAATGGTAAATGGGGTTCGGAGACCGGCTCAGTGACATCAGATATGGTCCCTATAACCGATCAAACACTTGGCTTAGTTTCTTTAGGTAATATAGGAAGGGCGGTGGCTAGAAAGGCTCAAGCTCTAGGCATGGATGTCATTTCATATGACCCATATGTTCAGCCTTGGATAGCAAAGGAATATCGTGTTGAGTTGGTTGGTTCTCTAAAAGAACTCGCGTCACGGTCTGATTTTGTCTCTATGCATACTCCATTGAACAACCAAACGAGGCATCTGGTCGGAGCAGATTTTTTCAAGGCTATGAAACCGACAGCCTATTTCATAAATACTTGCCGGGGCAGTACAGTAGACGAAGATGCCCTAATCAATGCTTTGAAAACCAAGGAAATTGCTGGGGCAGGATTAGATGTTTTTGATATTGAGCCAACCCCAACTGATAATCCATTATTTCAAATGGAGAACGTAATGGTGACCCCCCACTCAGCAGGCACTTCCAATAGGGCTGTTGTAGCTGCTCAGATACAAGTAGGTCAGGAGGCTGCAAGATTGTTAAATGGGTCGTGGCCGATGTCTTTGGTGAATCCTGAGGTTAGATCCAGCATCGGCGTTCGGCCCCTGGCAACTAGGGGTTAAAATTCTCGAGTCGGCTGTCAGAATCGGTCAAGCCCATATGGTCGAACAATATGGGCTTGACCGAAATGGCAGCCGGACATGGAATTGTACTAAGGGTGTTTTAGAAGGTCATTTTAAAGATTAGATTGTCTTCATTTGTGCTCAGCACGGGGACTAACCTTCATTAATAGTCTTAGCCAATATTCTTATATCTTCAAGAGTTTGTGACCATAATTTATAGTGCCATCAAGAGTTTAAGATGGCGACCCCGGCCAGTTTAGAGCTAGCGATCTCAGTCTTGACAGGGCTGTATGTTAAATCAATCTACTGTAATTACTAGTTTCCCGAAAAAATCTAGGCCCTCCATGTCTTCATGGGCCTTCCTAACATCTTGTAAGGGATATTCTGAATCAACTACACCCTTTATTGTTCCTTGGCCAGCATGGTAGATGATTTGTTCCAAATCCTCACTCCGGCCCATAAACACTCCAAACATGGTCAAATGACCTGTGAACATGGCACCCATCTGTAGTTCAGCCTTGTACCCTGATGTAACCCCGCAAATCCCGTATCTCGCGCCTTTAGCAAGACGCCTGTTGGCGGCATTCCAAACATCCGTTCCGACATGGTCTATTACCACATCAACACCTCGTCCTTGGGTTATTTCCTTTAAACGCTCAGAGACATCTTCAGATTTATAGTTGATGACATGGTCAGATCCAAGAGCAGAAGCTTTCTCAGCTTTTTCAACTGTGCTAGTAGTAGCTATAACGCTAGATTTCGCTATGTTTTTTGCAACTTGGATAGCTGCGGTACCGACACCACTAGAGGCTGAGGGGACCAGTGCCGTTTCCCAGGGTTTAAGCTGAGATCTTCTGATAAGTATATTCCAACTTGGCATAAATACAGTTGGTAGGGAGGCTGCCTGCACGTAGCTTAAGTCATCTGGAATGGGAAAGGCATTAGTGGCTGGTACTACAACATATTCTGCATATCCTCCCCTAATGGCTGATCCAACCATTCCTGCTGAAGCGCAATATTCACTTTGATTCGACTGACAATATCGGCATTGCATACAAGTGATTCTTGGATTCACAACGACTCTGTCCCCTTCGGACACTTTGGTTACTTTGGGCCCAATCTCGACAACTTCTCCAGACACATCTGCGCCCAAGACATGAGGCTCGGTAAGATCCATTTTAGTCCCACGTATACCGGCTCTAGTATAAACATCGAGTCTGTTGAGGGCACAGGCATTTACTTTAATTTTTACCTCCCCTTCCCCTGGGTTTGGTTCCGGCAATTCTCCGAATTTAAGTACCTCAGGGCCCCCGTGTTCTGTAAAATAAACGGCTTTCATTTAAATTTCCCCTTCTCAAAGTTTTTTGGGAATAAAAACACACTCTTTCTAGGGTCAGGAATGTTGCTATTCTTAACCACATTGTATCCTTACCAATAAGCAGTTGCTATCAACTAATGTCAGTCCTTTATTTGACAGGTAAAAAATAATGACAATAGATTCCCATACTCATATCCTCCCCCCAGACATTATAAAGAAAAAGGGTCAGTATCTAAAAAAGGATGCAACCTTTGAAGCATTATTTTCACCCAGGAATTCCGTTATGGTTACAGCTGAAACGCTAATTGATGAGCTAGATCAATCAAGGATCTCCAGTGCGGTAGTGTTAGGAATGGGTTGGCAAGATACTGGTCTAAATTCTTATGTGAATGATTATATTTTAGAAAGCGCGTCACAAAATCCGTTCCGACTGTACCCTTTCACCGGGATAAACCCTGCTTCTGGTAAAGCTGGAATCAAGGAAGCTGAAAGGTGTGCAAATCTGGGGTCACATGGCTTTGGGGAAATACACCCGTCTTTCCAAAAGTTTGATTTGAGCGATAAGTCCATTATGGAAAACTATATGTCCATTTTGGAATCCAAAAATCTTCCCATAACGATTCACTGTTCAGAACCTGTGGGACATAATTATCCAGGAAAAGGGAATGTTGGGTTAAAAACAATTGAAAATTTTGTGCTTGATTTTCCTGAAAACAAAATAATTTTGGGTCATTGGGGAGGAGGCCTACCTTTTTATGAACTAATGCCTGAAATAAAATTAGCTTTCAAAAACGTTTACTATGACTCAGCAGCATCTCCGTTTCTATATATCCCCGATGTTTTCTCAATTATGGCTCAACTAGTAGGCACAAAAAAAATGCTGTTCGGAAGTGATTACCCCGTGATCAATCAAAATAGAGTACTTATCCAATTGGAAAATTCCTCTCTATCCGAATCACAGAAATTAGCTGTACAGCACACCAATATGAAAAATTTAATTTCTGTTTCTAATGAAAAATAACACACCAAAACCATAAGTAACGACCGTATTTCGGTTGTTAAATTTGTCACAATCCTGTTATAATTTCGTTAATTTTAAACACCCAAGGGCGGTGGAAACGAGGAGAAAAAATGTCAGAGAATTCATATCCTGAATGTAGAGATTGCGGAAAAGGGAGTTTGCTACCCTTGTCGGATTTTGGAAGCCAAGGGGCTCCTATCCATTACAAGGCTTGGGTCTGCAGCGATCCTGATTGCGGATTCAATATTAAGATCCGCAATGGTGACGTTTATTTAAACGAGCCAATTGCTAGTGGAGCTTCTCATTCCCCAAGAATGAGGTAAGAAAGAAACATATAGATTGGCAGAAAAGCCCTCCATGTGGAGGGCTTTTCTTTTTACTACTTACTACTGCTGTACCATATAGAGATACAGGATACTGCTAATGTCTACCTATAAGTCTCATATATCTGGAAATAGCCGCTCCTCAATAATGAAGTTCTCTGGCCTCATTTTAGTGTCCTCAGGCCTCATAATACTTGGGGTAATTACTGTAGCTGCGTACTTGCTAAAGACATCGTCTGTCGAACTTGAATCACTGAACGCAGAATATACGAAGCCGACTATCAATGCTGTTCATGGCATTACTCCCATCCCAAACATGAATCAATCGGGCCCAACCACCAAAAAAGGAGCTATACCTGAAACTGAAACAGTAGATTTCAACGAATCTTTGGTTATTGCGGTGGATATTAATGCCGGCCCTCAACCTGATAAGCATGAAGTGGAAAATTTTTCGAAACTGCTGGATGGATACGGGGAAAATGAGTCCCTAAAGAAAGTGCACCCCAAAAGCTGGTCAGATCCTAATTGGCTTTTGCCTGACCATTTTGATACTTCAGGGCATAGCCAAGACAATTTCGTTTTCAGTTTGATCGAAGGCTCTGATATCACCGTTGAATTACTTTCAGGTATACCGGGGAAAATCTCAATACCGATACTGAATTTGACAGCCCCTGTAGCAAATTTAAGGATCGTAGAAAAAAATGGCCGTAAAGTTTACGAAACCCCTAAGAATTTAGTAGGCCGCATACCGTCATCTCCCAATCAACCTGATACCTTTACAGGATGGTATTTTGGTCACCTAGAAAGCCCCCTAAAAGGAGAGGGAAATGTTTTCCATAACTTACCCGAAATTGCAGAGCATTTGATTAACGGTAATGAAGTACTTCTCTCTTTAGGAAAACCCGGTAAGGAGCTTGTGTACCAAGTAACAAAATCAGAAGTAGTTCATGAATCGGACTTAAAATTATACGACCCAGGTCTGGAAAATATAATTTTAGTGACCTGCTCCAACAGACCAATATACGACCACAGGCAATTGGTCACAGCCACCCTTGTTGGAGCGATAGAATAGCTATTTAGTAACCAGCATTTTTCTCATAACTGTCATAAATTTTTCGGCCGGATCTGATATGTTTTTCCCTGGGAGCGTCAGTATCCCAGCCTGGTCTACTGGCAAAAAATTAGCGAGCGAAACCATACCAAGCTTGGATAAATCATCGTCTTCGATAGCCAACCTTGGCCCTATTGAAACTCCCATACCAAGGGCCACGTATTTTTTTATCATGTCCATGCTCTCTAATTCCATAATCACCTCATATTTGAGAGCGTTTTTCTGAAGCTGTTCCTCTAGAATGGTCCGAGTATAAGTACCCTTAGCCATTAAAATTAAAGGATACCTAGCTATTGGATCCAGTGACTGAATGTTTCTTGAGAGCAATTCGTGGCCTTTTGGCGCTATAAGCACCCTCTCATAAAGAAATAAAGGCTCAAAATGTAAATCATCCCCTCTTTCCGGATGTTGTATTATGCCAATGTCTACTTCCCCTGTCCGTACCAAATTGGTTACTTCATTTCTATTGGCTGACTGAATTCTCAAATACACCGCCGGATACAGCTCGTTAAATTTCTGTACTACACTAAGTAAAGTGTGCGGAATAATATCTGGAGTCGATGCAATAGTTACTGGACCCCTTTCCTCTGCCAATGAAATTATCGATGATAAAGAATCTATTCCCTCCAGAAGAGGATTGGAAAGTTCATATATCGTCTGGCCAGTCAAGGTAAGCCGAATAGGTCTCGTCACTCTGTCGAATAGAGGAACTGACAATTCTCTCTCCAGCTTCTTAATGTGAGTCGTGACAGTCGGCTGGCCAATATTCAGTTCTTTTGCAGCTTTAGAAATGCTTCGGAGTCTGGCAGCGGCAACAAAGCTCTTTAATTCTCTCAGTTCCATGAGGTTTTTCTCTCACTTTATTCGAAATCTTGATGCATCATAGTGTACATTATTTGGAAGCGCCATATAAATAAAGGACTTAACCATAGTTTCCGATATAGGATAAAATTCCGTAACGGCTTTTGATATTTAAATCCATTCTGATGACCGTTTTAAAGTTTGATAAATATTACAAATGAACATTTTAAAAAAAAGAAACCCTACCAAATTAAGGGAATCTCTTGAAAAAACTCGAGGCAATTTACTTGGCCAACTGGGAGACCTGTTCAAACATTCGGAATTGGATTCTGAATTCTGGGAGAATCTACAAGATACATTGATTTCAGCGGATACTGGAATAGAAACCTCTGAAAAGATAGCTACCCGGCTCAAAGAAAACGCAAAAGCAAAGAACATATCCTCTGGTGAAGAATGCTTGAGAGAACTCCGAAGTGAATTGCTGAAAATATTTGACCTCAGTGACAAAGATCCACTCGCTAGTGCTCAGAAGCCGGCTGTTTTCGTGATGGTAGGTGTAAATGGTGCAGGTAAAACTACATCAATAGCAAAATTGACTCATTTACTAACAAGTCTGAATCAAAAGGTAATACTGGGTGCTGCTGATACCTTTCGTGCAGCAGCTGTAGACCAGATACAAATTTGGGGGGAAAGGCTGGGAGTTACCGTTATTGCTCAAGACCCAGGATCAGATCCAGGGGCTGTGGCTTTTGACACTATCAATGCCGCCAAAAGTAGAAATATGGATGTTGCCATCATCGACACAGCAGGTAGGCTACAAGGCAGATCTAATCTAATGGAAGAACTCAAGAAGATATCAAAAATAATCATCAGGGAGTCTGATGAATCCTCAGTAAAAATTATCCTCGTAATAGATGGTACTACTGGGCAAAACGGTCTAATTCAAGCTGTTGAATTCACAAGATTTGTGAACCCCGATGGAATATTCCTCAGTAAATTAGATGGGACTGCTAAAGGTGGCATAGCAATAGCTATTGCTGATCAATTAAAAATCCCCATATGGTTCGTGGGGACAGGGGAACAGCCTGATGACATTGCAGTTTTCGATCCCAATTTATTTATTTCTGGGATCATAGACTAAACAGTAAAATAGATATGATTTCACAATGTTGTACGGTATAACATGGCTGCTTTTAATAGAGGTTGTGGGATTTGCCACATTTGTAATTTTTCTCAGTATCTTTAGAACGATACCTGATAAGGGTTATTCAATCAGCAAACCCCTCGGCATCATATGCTTGTCTCTAGCAACATGGTTACTTTCAATTTCCAAAATAATCCCGGCCACCGAAATTACAACGATACTATTTTTTATAGGGTTAATTATATGTTCCTTAATTATTGGCGCATTTCGAGCTAATACCTTAAAACAAATTGTGAGAAATAATTGGCGAATAATTTCTTTAACAGAATTAACGTTCCTATTAACCTACCTAATTTTTTTTAGCATTAGATACTTTGACCCCGGCATAAATCACACAGAACAACCGATGGATTTCGCTTTTTTAAATTCATCGGCAAGAACCATCATCGGCCAGCCTCTTGACCCTTGGTTCTATGGTGACACCATCAGTTATTATTATTTCGGTTATTGGATATTTGGCACACTGTCGAAAATTTCATTAATCCCAACGGTAGCCACATATAATCTTTCGTTGGTTGCAATACCTGCGATGACCGCGTCTTCAATATTCGCACTAACTTCAATATTTTTAAAATTCTCCCGATTGAAATTCGATTTCCTGACAATTTCATGCAGTGTGTTTGCATCACTCACAGCAGTCTTTATGGGAAATTTACAGGGATTTTTAGAGTTTTTAAGAATCAATTCGATTGGATCATCCAGCTTTTGGCAACGAGTTTGCATCGATGGAATGCAAAATCCGGTAATCAATACGATAGACAGCTGGAGACCAACCGAATTTTGGTGGTGGTTTAGGAGTTCAAGAATAATCAACTATTTTGGTCCCGCATGTGAAGGACAAGGATTTGATTACACCATCAATGAGTTCCCTTTCTTTAGCTATCTTCTCGGAGATCTACATCCGCACGTTATGGTCACACCATTTTTGTTGGCTTTTATATACATTGCTTATGATTTATCCAAAAAAGACTTAACCAAACCCCTAGGGATAATATATTGGTTAGAAGTTGCATTGGCCGGAGTAATGTTAGGGTGTGTGAGTTTTATCAGCATGTGGACAGCCCCTATCTGTATAGCCATAATTTTCGGGGTATATGGCCTGCACTGGCTTTCAAATACCACTGTCAATCCGATTAAATTAGCGCAATCTATTTCATTGGTATTTGTCATAGGTGGGCTTGTGCTTCTGCCTTACCTGTCGTCTTTTCAGTCAGACATAGACGGGTTAGCAAAAACCCAATATCAGACATCGATTACCCATGGTTTTGTGATATGGGGTCCTTTATTAATACTTTCAATTCCCAAAATAGTGAGCACTTTTTGGACAACCCCTATCAGCACAGCTTGGAAATATCACGTGAGTATTTCCTTCGCAGTAGTCAGCATACCCTGGATGATAAGGTTTTTGATCCCTGAAGCCAATATTAATTCCGATGGACCAGGCATGATTGGTTTTGCTTTCCCTGTAACCATTTTTTGTTTCATTTCTACGTTGACTTTGTTAACTCTGACAGCCAGAGAAGGACTGAGCGATAGAAGCCTAGTTCTTTCACTTTTCTCTTTATCAATGTTTCTGATATTGATACCAGAGCTTTTTTACGTCGGAGACGTATATGGAAACCGCATGAATACAGTTTTCAAGCTCTATTACCCGGCTTGGATACTACTATCAATCTGTGGAAGCTACTCGGCATATTATTGGCTAGCCGGATATATACGGCCTCAAAAATTTCTCAAATACATTTATACGTTCATTGCCAGCATAATTATTTTATGTGCCTTCTACTATCCTCCAGCTGCCACTATGACTAAACTTAACGAATCTAATATTTCAGGTTTTAAAAATTCGAGTGTAAAGCCAACAGATTTAGAGGTATTGGCTCTTGATTACGCCAAACAAAACATAAGCCTTAACCAGGGAATACTAGAATCCGTCGGTGAATGGGACAGTTCCGGATTCATCTCCCGAAATACCGGTATCCCCAATTTAGTCAACTGGCCAGGTCATGAAAGCCAATGGCGAAATTCTGATCCTGCAATATATCAAAGAGCCGCCGACGTAGAGACGATATATTCTACCGAGGACCTTGCACAAGCAAAATCATTATTGGAAAAATACGATATTAGTTTCATTTATGTCGGTGATCTTGAAATGAATCGTTATACCTCTACACAATTAGGGAAATTTCAATCTCTCGGCACATTGGTGTTTGGAAATATAGGTAGTGTTGCGATTTTTGAGATTGATCGTTGAAACATATGCACAATTGCTTCCATATTAAAAAAAAATCAAACCTAACTCGGATAGAGTGGTTGTTATATTTCTGTCTGTTTGCTGTTGCTTTGTTGCTCCGGTTTTACGATCTGGATGCCAGAGCCATGCACCATGACGAAAGTCTCCATGCATATTATTCTTGGGAGTTATTTCAAGGATCTGGTTTAACACATAACCCCATGCTACACGGTCCATTGCAAATGCAGTTGACATCCTTAATTTTTTTCCTTTTTGGCGACACTGACGTAACTGCCCGAATCCTCTACGTTGCCGCTGGAACGATTCTAGTCATTCTCCCCATCTTCTTTAGGGATCTGCTCGGCAAACATGGGGCAATAATGGTCTCTATCTTATTATCCGTATCCCCTTCCATGGTTTATTTCAGTAGGTTTGCTCGAAATGACATACTTATGGCGGTTTTTACTTTTGGCATGGTCATCACCATGTGGAAATACCTTGTATCCGGCAATAAAAAGAATCTTTATTTGATGTCTGCCCTTCTAGCCTTAAGTTTTTCAACCAAAGAAAATGCTTATTTGATCGTCGGGACTTTGGGATTGTATTTAACAATGAGTTCCATACACGAATCGTGGCCAAGAAAAAATTACAGAGACCAATTTCCAAACCTATCCTATCCCCGTTTAATCTTCGTTTACGCCATGATGACCTTTAAAACCCTTAGGGATTCCGTATATACCCATCCGCACAGCCGAACATTCACGGTATTGATAGTTTTGATTTCATTAACACTCCCTCAATGGTCGGCCTTCACCGGTATCTTTCAAGAAACCATATTACTAAGATGGTCTAATATCATTCTAGTTTCTGGGGAAGGTGCCTCCAATATAGGGATGCCGACACACGGTGGCAAATTACTGGCCTTTCTAGTGGTTTTTTCTCTAGTAGTCGTATCTATGTACATTGGGTACAAATGGCACTGGAAAACTTGGTGGAAATGTGCCGCCATTTTTTATTTAATATGGTTGTCCACTTACACCACTTTCTTCACCAATATTTTCAACGGTGTGCAATCTGGAATATGGCAATCACTAGGTTATTGGATAGTGCAACAAGGGGAGGCTCGGGGAGGTCAACCCGCACATTATTATCTAACTCTTATTCCAATATACGAATACCTACCAGCAATTTTTGCAGTACTAGCATCTCTATATTTTCTGAAGCACCGCACCAAGTTTAATTTATTTCTGATTTATTGGACTGTAATAACTCTATTCCTCTACACGATTGCGAGCGAAAAAATGCCGTGGTTACTCGTAAATATATCTCTACCAATTATTGTGCTTTCTGGAAAATTTTTAGGGGACTTATTCAATAAATCCAGCTTTAAGTCGAAGCCTAACTTAAGCCAATGTATGATTTATTTCGTTCCAACAATAGTGCTAATAATCGCTTTTAGTGTTACTAAATACTCTTCCAACCTGCCCCCAATACCAAGGGTGTTTGCTGGAACAATAATGCTTTCACTATTCCTTGCCGGTTTTGTATTTGTAGTGAGGTTTATTCAACGTTACGAGACCCACACCCTTGTAAAGTATTTGTATGCTGGTTTTGCCACGATACTTCTTTTACTGACCATCCGTACAACTATTTACACGAATTTTGTAAACTCTGATATTCCCATTGAAATGCTGGTATACACTCAAACTTCCCCAGATTTACTTCAGATCAACAACAAAATAAAAAAATTATATGCAAACCCAGTAACGGACAACGAGCCATTGATCATCATTGATCAAACTAACGGATTCACATGGCCTTGGTCTTGGTATCTGAGGAATTATACCAACGTTAAATATCCCAAATTGCAACCGGAATCATATGAACCTCACGAACAAGCCTCAATTGTTGTAGTCCATTCCTCCAACCATCTCGCTGCGGACAAGGCTTTATCAAAAAATTACAAAAAAGTTGGAAAAATACCTCACAGGTGGTGGTTTCCAGAACATACCTATAGGGATCTTAATGCTATTAATTTAGTTACCAAACTTACAGATACTAAACATTGGAATACATTTCTGGAGTATTGGTTATTTAGAAAAGGAGTAGGCAAAAGCATCGGAAGTGAGGACGCATACATCTATACTAGCAATACTTTTCCAAATATAGATTTTGTCGGAGACAGTTACAGGAAGTAGGGCTCCAGTTAAAAAGAATCACCAGATATAAGGACAGGATTTGAAAAAGTCTTCATTGTGGGTATTTACAGGGATATCATTATTATTGATATTCGCCCTCACTATTGATATTGGTGAAATGTGGAGCACTTTCGAAAAGGCAAATTACCTAGTTATTATCCCTGGAATTCTGGCCTACTTTTTGGGGGTATGCTTCAGAACGTTGAGATGGCAAGTACTACTTTCTGGAATAGATGAAATTAAAATTCGAACTCTGTTCCCTATAGTTGTGATTGGATGTATGGCAAACAACATTCTCCCTTTTAGATTAGGGGAATTGATAAGAGGATATTACCTAAAAAACAAGAAAGGGGTTCCGACTGCGACAGCACTAAGCACTATCTTCGTGGAACGTATTATGGATGGTCTAGCTCTGATACTTATTCTCGCAGGTTCATCTATGTCTGTACCGTTTGATGCGATTTTTTCAAGACTATCTCAAATCACCAAACTAGACGAAACATTCTTGCTGGTGATTTTCACCTTCCCATTCGCAATCCTATTTGGTTTATTGGTAGCTATTGCACTTAATGGGCCTAGGGCTATGAGTATCTTCAGCCAATTAACATCTCAGCTTCCCAGAAATTTGGCCCGTAGTATAAATCATCTTACCGAAGATGTAGTAGAAGGCCTATATTCCTTGAGAAGCTGGAAAATCACCTGCAAAGCCTTATTACTATCTCTACCTATTTGGATACTTGAAGCAATATTATTCCATTCTGTTTTAGTAAGTCTCGGGATCCTACCTAGCAATGCAGGTTTATGGCACATTTTTGCCTCAGCAACCAGTATTACAGCTATTACGAACATTGGCGCATCTATCCCATCGATGCCAGGGGGGATAGGTTTGTTCGAAATGATAGCCCGTGAAACCCTCATGGTAATTGAGCCAGCAAGTGTTAGCCGATCGGAAGCAGCAGCTTTTGCTGCTCTTACCCACCTATGCCTAATAGTGCCTGTAGTACTTTTAGGCCAATTATTTCTATGGGCAGAAGGCCTTTCCTTGAGAAAACTTCGTCACAGTATATAAACATAAGGAAGATTGTAATTAATAAAGGTATTACATGAAATTCGGGATTATAGGAGCTGGAGCGACGGGGTTGGCCGCTGCTTACGACCTTTCCTCAAAAGGTCATAAGGTGAAAATATATGAAGCCACTGATTATATCGGAGGCCATGCCTCCACATTCCAAGTAGCTGGTAGTGAGCTTGAAAAAGGCTATCATCACTGGTTTACGAATGATGCAGATATTATTTCTCTGATGGCTGAAATCGGCCTAGAAGAAACTATTAAATGGTTTCCATCCAGTGTTGGAACGTTTCAGGATGGGAAAATATATAAATTTCTAAGCCCATTTGATTTGATGAAATACAAACCGCTAGGGTTTATAGACCGAATAAAAATGGGGATATCGTCATTACAGATACGGTATATAAAAGAGTGGCAAAAGCTCGAATCCATATCCGCGAAAGAGTGGCTGATCAGAAATACGAATACAGAAATTTATGCCGCATTTTGGGAGCCAATGCTAAGAGGTAAATTCGGGGAGGAAAACCACGACAAAATCAGCATGGCATGGATTTGGGGAAAAATGACCACTCGATTCGCATCCAGAAAAAACATTTTTGCTAAAGAGGTCTTAGGATATCCAAACGGAAGTTTCTCTCATTTTTTCGGCCAACTGGCTAAAACATGTGAGTCAAATTCGGCAGAAATTTTTTTATCCACCCAAATAAAAAGAATCCGAGGTTCGAATTCTGGAGAGGTTTTGATGACTATTGGGCCGCAAGAAAAAGAAGAAACCTTCGATGCAGTCATCTCCTCCACACCATCTCACGTTTTTAACCGCTTGGCAGAGGGTCTATCAAAGGAATACCGCTCTAAGCTTTTAAATGTAGAGTATATGGCGGCAGTTCTTATTGTTCTAGTACTAGACTACCCATTGTCTGATGTTTACTGGCTCAACATAGCTGACCGATCTATTCCTTTCATTGGATTAATCGAGCACACAAACTTGGTGGGATCGGAAAGGTATGGGAACAACCATATAGTGTATTTGTCTAATTATTTATCTGAGGATCATGAGTTATACAAAATGACTGGAAGTGAATTATTTGATAGTTACCTACCTCATTTAAAAAAAATAAACCCAGATTTCACAGTCGAATGGGTGAAGGAATACCATCACCATAAAATACCTAACGCTCAACCAGTAGTTGACATAAATTACGGCAAAAATATTCCAGCTCACCAGACTGGAATTCAGAACTTGTATTTAGCCAATACTTCTCAGGTTTATCCACAAGACAGAGGTACTAATTACAGTGTCGCAATGGGTCGAAAAATGGCCCATTTGGCCTTATCAAATCTCAAAAACGAATGAATTGTCCCAGTAAGGCCCCTATGATATGCTTGTGACAATTTTTACAAAGATGAGGGTAAGCATCTTTGACAGCAGATAAAGACAACCTTAGGACTAGGATTCAACAGGCCATTCAGTCCCAAAAAAGGCCTACTGTCACTGTACTATCTTCCTTGCTGGCAATTCAGGATTCGATGGGATACATTCCTGAAGAAGCAATAGAAGAGGTAGCGGTTCATTCCAATACCTCAATTAATTCAGTATTTGGTGTAGCCTCCTTCTACCCTAATTTTAGGTTTACACCTCCCGGTGAACACTCAGTAGAAGTCTGTTGGGGCCCTACTTGCCACTTAAAAGGAGCGACCGAGATTTTGGAGTCTGTCCTAGGAAAACTAGGGTTAGATTCGGAAGGTGACACTGGCGATGGTAAAGTCTCTTTCCGTTTTAACACGTGCCTTGGCGCGTGTTCACAAGCCCCTGTGATAAGTGTAGACCATGAACTA
Source organism: Dehalococcoidia bacterium (assembly GCA_029936675.1). Classification (GTDB taxonomy): domain Bacteria; phylum Chloroflexota; class Dehalococcoidia; order Lucifugimonadales; family UBA826; genus UBA11996. The sequence goes on from JAPYSB010000001.1 coordinate 211,517, forward strand.
TACGGTAACGCAAAACCGGATATTGTCCAGAACCTGTTGGGCAGTTTCTACGAAAAAGAAAACCTCCATTAGTAGGCCTTAATTAATCAATGAAATACAAAGAAATAGCCTCTCAGGCAACGGCGGAATGGGCTGAAATGACTAGTGGTAGAGTTCCTTTGATCAGGATTGGAACAGCTATGTGTGGCCACGCCGCTGGTGCTTTCAGGGTGATCAAATCCCTACAGAACTATTTAGATTCGACAGGGCTAGAAGCCAATATACAAGAGGTTGGATGCCTGGGTCTTTGTTACGCTGAACCTTTGTTAGATATAAAAAAACCAGGTAAATCAAGGCTTTTCTTCAACAATGTAACCCCGGAAGAAATTGAATATATAGTAGATGAGTATTTGATAAATGAAGGCTACCCGAAGGAAAAAGTTTTTGGATATATTGGAGAAGAAGGGCCAGTGAATGGTGAAGATTCACTTGAGTCGATGCCAGGACTGAAACTTCAAAACAGAATAGCCCTCAGAAACGCGGGACATACTTCTCCACATGATATAAACCAATACATAGCCAATGGAGGGTACGCCGGTCTTTATAAAGCTCTGACTGAAATGTCTCCTGCAGAGGTTATAGACGAAGTTAAGAATTCCGGTCTTAGAGGAAGAGGGGGAGCTGCATTCCCTACCGGCGTGAAATGGAGTTTTTTGGTTGGATCACCCGGGCCTACAAAATACATATTATGCAACTGTGAAGAAGGTGACCCCGGTGCCTATAATGACAAAGGGATCTTAGAGAGCGATCCCCACACTCTGCTTGAAGGCCTTGCAATAGCTGGCTACGCCACTGGGGCATCCAACGGAATCATCTTCATAAGACACGGCCATAATGGTCCTATAGACAGAACTGAGAAAGCTATTGAACAGGCCTACGATCTAGGATTAATTGGGAACAATATATTAGGAACGGATTTTAATTTTGATATTGAAGTTGCCCTAACCGGCGAATCTTATGTAGCAGGTGAGGAAACCGCCCTTATGGAAGCTGTGGAAGGAAAAAGGGCCATGCCCAGATTCAGACCACCGTTCCCGGCGGCATTTGGGGTTTGGGGAAAACCAAGCAACATTAATAATGTTAAATCACTTTCATACGCTCCTGAGATCATCTCAAAAGGGGCCGACTGGTTCTCCTCTATTGGTGTCAATCAGAGCACTGGGACTGCCATTGTATGTCTTAGTGGTGATGTGAATCGCCCAGGGTTATATGAGGTTCCAATGGGATTGACCCTTGGTGAAGTGGTAGATGATCTGGGAGGGGGGGTCACTGACAACGGGCAGCTTAAACTCTTACAGACAGGAGGGCCTCTCGGAGGAGTGTTAGGGCCAGACAGCAAAGATATTCATATAGATTTTGACGAAATGAGGAGCGCGGGAGCGATTTTCGGGTCTGGAGGAATAATTGTTGGAAGTGACAGGGTTTGTGCTGTGGATTTGACTAGGGTTCTGGTGGCTTTTTGCCAATTTGAATCTTGTGGTAAATGTTTCCCTTGCAGGTTAGGTATGGAGCATCTACTGGAAATCGTAGAAAGAATATCAAATTGCGCCAGTAAACCTGGAGATATGGACTTGATGAAAAGTATTGGCGGCACAATGGAAGCCGGATCTCTTTGTGGGCATGGCCAACTGGGTTTCGGCCCTATAAGGTCCGCTATCACCCATTTTGAAGAAGATTTTCGACTTCATATAGAAGAAAATCGTTGCCCAACAGGAAGCTGTGACCGACCTAAAATAGTACCGAAAAATACTAGACCCTACGCTACCGACCACATAGCCGGAGAGTGACATGTCAAACAAAGTTAATCTCACAATAGATGGAGTAGAAATACAGGCTGAACCAGGCAGCATGATAATTCAAGCTGCCATGGATAACGAAATGTACATACCATATCTGTGTTACTACCCTGGAATGAAACCTTACGGAGCCTGTCGGATGTGCGTGGTTAAAGCAGAAGCCCCTACTCCAGACGGTGGTTATAGAGCACTGCCTGGGAGCCCAGCTTCTTGCACAACTCCTATCTCTGAAGGAATGAGAGTTGAAACCAATACAGGCGATTTAGTGGGTCTTCGTAAAGGAATCATGGAGCTACTAATATCGGAGCATCCTCATGGTTGTTTGAATTGCCACAGAATTGAACTTTGTGGCCCTACTGATGTATGCCTTAGACATGTTTCAGTTAATGACCGATGTGTCACATGTCCAAAAAATGAAAGGTGTGAGCTAAAAGACACTGTTAGATATATGGAAATGGAATTAACTACCCCACTGACATACAACAACCGACATCTTCCTTTGGAGGTGAAAGATCCATACTGGGACATGGACATGAATTTATGCATTGTATGCTCTAGATGTGTAAGGGCCTGTGATGAAGTAAGAGGAGACCGAGCTATTACCTTAAAAGACAGGTCCGGCAGGAGCATAATTGGGACCGCAGCCGGTACTTCCTTACTTGAATCCGGGTGCGAGTTTTGTGGCGCATGTATAGACGTCTGCCCCACCGGAGCAATCGTTGAAAGGGATTACAAGTGGGATAAAGCAGTACAAAAAATTTCTACTACCTGTCCTCACTGCCCAGTTGGTTGCCAATTAGATCTTGATGTCAATAAACGAAACAAAGTGGTGAGGTCTATCCCGAACCGACAAGCAGAGGCCAATATGGGTATGGCCTGCTTTAAAGGCAAGTTTGGGTTGGATTTTGTTAACAACAAGAATAGATTGAAGAAACCTATGGTGCGTAAGAATTCAACACTTGAGGAAGTCACCTGGCCCGAGGCTTTAGATTTTGTGGCCAGCAAATTAGAGCATCATAAGAATGGTGATTATGCCTTAATCGCATCCGCTAGAGGTACTAATGAGGATAATTTTGCGGCTCAGAAATTTGCCCGACGAGTGATGAAGTCTAACAATGTAAACGTCTCCTCAAATTCTCGGCCAAAATTAGTGGATTCTCTACAGAATTTGGTAGGCAATGATTGTGCTTCAAACAAAATTTGGGAGCTATTGGATTCACAAGTAATACTACTAGTTTCAGCGAACATAACAGAAGAACAAAACGTTGCGTCCGTTCCTATAAAACAAGCGGTGGCCAAAGGGGCCAACCTAATAGTAATAGATCAACGGGAGACCGAGTTAACAAGATATGCCACAAAATGGATTCGACCTCTAATAAATTCAGAATCTGTTCTGATAGGCGGAATTTTGCGGAGCATAATAGACCAATCGCTAGAAGATCATGGCTTTGCCACGGAAAAATGTGAAGGTTATGACGAATTCCGGAATTCCCTTTGGGATTTCGATTTAGTGAAAGTCAGTGCACAGACAGGAATAAGTCAAGAAGAGATCAGAGAAATGGCTCAAATATTTGCTAATGCAAAGGCCTCTTCAATCCTTTATGGACTTGAGACCATTTCCGACACCCACATAGACGCCACAGTTAAATCTCTAGTTAATTTATCTCTAATTACCGGAAATTTGGGTAAAAAATCAGGCGGCATATATCCGCTATTTTCAGGAGCCAACCAACAAGGATCTAGAGATGTTGGATGCGTACCCAACTTGTTACCAGGGCACAGACCCGCTGCCTCACCAGGTATAGATCTAACGGAAATATCCGAAGCCTGCCACTCCGGAGCTATAAAGGCTTTACACCTCATCGGGGATGAATTGTTTCATAACACTCCAGATCGATCAGAATTTCTAGACAAAATCAAAGCCACCGATTTACTGATCGTCCATGAAAGTTTCGCTAGCGAAGTAACTGAAATAGCCGATGTTGTATTGCCGTCGGCCCTTTTTTCCGAAAAAACTGGCACATACACCAATATGGAAGGCAGGATACACAGACTTCGGCCAGCAATAGGTCCCATCGGAGATGAGGATGAAGATTGGAGAATACTGTCTCAGGTAGCCGCAAGATTAGGATCAGATGACATGTCTTATTCTTCTTCTGATGATGTACTAACTGAAATAACAAACGAGGTGGAATCTTACAAATCCCTTCAGATTGACAGCCTAAGTTCTCGAGGACACATCAGAAACCCCATTTCGACTTCAAGTTACGTTTTCTCTCCTATTGAATTCACTCAGCGTGATGAAGTCTTGGTCAATGATCAATATCCTATGGTTTTGGCACCAGGTAGAGTACTTTTTGATGCGGCCCGAGATGCAAGCATCGTTGTAGAGAATGACTTAAATACCATCACAAGACGTGAAATCATCGAAATAAATGAGGGAGATGCAAAGAAAGCTGGTATTTCTGAGGGTGATGTAATCAAAATATTGGGCGAAGAATTTGAATTAACCGGTAGTGCACACCTCAATGGTCTACATTCTGGAATGGTTGCAACTACTACATTATTCGGCGCTTTAATCGAATCATTAAATAGCAGTTCGGAGCCAGACCCAATGGCAAAAATTGAGGGTTTGAGACTCTGTAAAGTACGAATAGAAAAAGTCTAGCTAAAGGGTAGCGGAGTAGTATAGGAATAATTATGACAACAAGAAAGTTTCCTCAAAAGGCACCACTACAAAAAATTAGCATAGTGCGTAGAGAAGATTACACTGAAGATTTGGCACTCATGTGGCTTGAAAAACCAGATGGTTACACTTTCAAACCTGGCCAATATTGCACAATCGGACATGATGGGATTGAGAGAGCATATTCTATAGCTTCTGCTCCGCATGAAGAGTTTATAGAATTATTTATAGAGTTAATCCCTGTGGAAGAAGGTGGGGTACTGACCCCGATGCTTTGGGATTTGGGCGAAGGTGACAAAGTGACGATACGCCCCAGGGCTAAGGGCATATTCACATTCAAAGAAGAAATGGAGAATCAGTTTCTCGTTTCTACAGTGACTGGAGTGGTTCCCTACGTCAGCTTCATACGAGACTATCTCAGTAAAAACCGGAGCGGCCATCACTTTTATGTCCTAGAAGGGGCCAGTTATACAGATGAGTTTGTGTACGATAAAGAGTTCGGAAATTTAAGTGATTTGAATCCTTCCTTGGTAACTTTTGTTCCAACAATCAGTCGGCCCGATGAAGACAGAAATTCGACTTGGTCCGGGGATACAGGAAGAGTAAACAATATCGTCAAAGATAAGCTCCACCAATTCAATCTTACAACTGCCGATACAATGATTTACGCCTGTGGTCACCCGGGAATGATTGAGGATGTAAAGGAAAAAGTAACTGGCGATGGATATGAATTCTTAGAAGAAAGATTCTGGAAAGACGACTAAGTCATACCTAAAGCCGACTTATTAGCCGGACTTTCGGTCATTTAAATATCTTTACCTGGGTTTTTTGGTTAGAATGCTGTTCATCATCATATGGACGTATTCTCTATGGCGACCCCGGCTCGACAACAATATTTGGACATCAAATCGAATCACCCAAACGATATTCTATTATTCAGGATGGGGGATTTTTACGAAACCTTTGACGATGACGCCAAAGTGATGGCGAAAGATCTTGAAATAGCTTTAACCTCGAGAGAAATGGGGAAAGGTGAGAAAGTTCCCTTAGCTGGAATTCCATATCATTCTCTTAACGGATACCTATCCAAGTTAATCTCCAAAGGACACCGAATCGCGATTTGCGAACAGACTAGCGATCCAAGTACATCAAATGGTATCGTCGACAGAGAAGTAGTTCGAATAGTGACTGCAGGCACTATTACGGAAGATCAACTTTTGGAAAACAATGTCAACAACTATCTTGCCTCAATAGTTATCAAAGACCATTCGGTAGGGGTTGCCCACGTAGACATTACAACGACAGAATTCCTAACAACTGAGATACAAATTGAAGATTTGACCACTGAAATAAACAGGATAAATCCTAGAGAAATAATAATATCTAAACCTTTGCCAGATCACATATCTGAGAACATAAATTCTTACATTACTTTGCTAGATGAAAGGGGGGATATTGGTAATAGCTCTCGCAAGATAGTTGAACAAAACTTCAAAGTGGCTTCGTTGGAATCATTTGGCTGCGACAAACTGATCCTTGGTATTGAGGCAGCAGCACAAATCATTGAATATTTAAAAACACATCAACGGTCTGCATTAAAAACCATTCCCACATTAAAAACATATTCCACGCAACCATTTATGTCTCTTGATCAACAAACGAGTCGTAATTTAGAAATTTTTTCAAGTGGTAGAGAGAATTCTCAAGAATCCTCTTTGTACTCTATATTAGACAAAACCCAAACACCAATGGGAGGGAGATTACTCCGAAAATGGCTAGGGCAACCTCTACTAGAATTGGATCTCCTTGAGGAAAGACAGGAAGCCGTAGAATGGTTTATAGAAGACCCGATTCGAAGGGGGCGTATTGCAAAAATTTTGACTTCCATATCAGATATCGAGCGCCTTACAACAAAGGTGAAAATGGGTACAGCAGGGCCGAGGGATTTAACCGGTCTAGGCAATAGTTTGGAAGTTATACCTGATCTTATCGCAATAGCAGGCAAGCGAACCAAAAACGAAGACATCTTCTGGGTTCTCAATGAATTTAATGATAATTCAATTCCATATGAATTAATTAAACAATCCATTGAACCCGAATCTCCTCCAAATGTAGGGGAAGGAAGAACAATCAAGTCTGGTTTCTCCAGGACGTTGGATTTATTAAAGCAAGAATTTACCGAAGCCAAAGCTAATATGGCTAACATTGAATCTCGCGAAAGAGAAAAGACGGGTATTAAATCGTTGAAAATTGGATATAACAAGGTTTTCGGGTATTACCTTGAAGTGAGCAATTCATACACCTCCCGAGTCCCCTCAGATTATGTGCGTCGCCAAACCCTGGTGGGGGGTGAAAGGTACATCACCCCAGAAATGAAAGAACATGAATCCGTCATACTCAACACAAGTTCAAAAATAGAAGAAATCGAAAAAAAATTGTTTGAAAAGATTTGTTCTGATATATCCATACATCTAGAAGAACTGTTAAAAACATCATATGCGATTTCGCTCATGGATGTGTTCTGTTCCCTATCAAGGATTGCGTCAGAACGTAATTACATTAAACCAATTCTTAATAACTCCGACACAATCGATATAAAAGCAGGCAGACATCCAGTAATAGAACAAATAGTGGGCCCTGGGGAGTTTGTGCCTAACGATACAAATTTGTCGAGCACATTCAATCAAATTTTACTGCTGACCGGCCCAAATATGTCTGGTAAATCCACCTACCTTCGTCAAGTTGGTATTCTCACATTGATGGCTCAAATCGGCAGTTTCATACCAGCTGCATCTGCCACAATAGGAATTGTAGACAGAATATTCACAAGGGTGGGGCTGCAGGACGACCTTACGAAAGGCCAATCAACTTTCATGGTAGAAATGTTAGAAACGGCGTCCATTCTAAACCAAGCAACTGAAAAATCCTTGCTTATCCTCGACGAAATTGGTAGGGGTACTAGCACGTACGATGGGCTTGCAATAGCCCAAGCAGTAACGGAGTTTATTCATGAGGAAAAAACACTAGGATGTAAAACATTATTCGCCACTCACTATCATGAAATGACTGAGTTATCCAAGCATCTAGACAGAATAACTAACTTGCACGTATCCGTTTCCGACATAAATGGTGAAATAATATTCTTAAGGCAACTGTTGCCTGGGGGAGCAGATAAAAGTTATGGGGTACATGTAGCCAAATTGGCAGGCCTCCCGCCAAAAATCGTAAGAAGGGCGTGGGAAATATTAGCAATGTTGGAAAATAATAAAAGCTCAATCGCATCCACATTGAACGAAAGCGCCGAAAAACCATTCCAACCACAGATGTTTACTCACCGTAATTGGCTAGAAGAAGAACTGTCAAACACTGATATAGATGCTATGACACCATTGGAAGCATTGATCAAATTACAGTCACTAAAGGATCAGACCAAAACCTTGAATTAATCTGCCAATGCTTCTTGGGCAGCCAAAAGCATCACATCAACTGGTGCTTCTTTACCCGTCCACAGATTAAAAGAGGCAGCTCCCTGTAGAACGAGCATCGGTAGACCCGTCAGTATTTTAGCTCCCGTTTCAGCTGCATGTACCAACATAGGAGTTTTAAGTGGGTTATACACCATATCATTTACTAAAACACCAGCTTTGACACTAATACCCTCTAGTGGATTACTGTTTTCAACTGAGGTATGTTTCATGCCTATAGGGGTTGAATTGACGATCAGAGATGCCGAATCTACAGCGTTCAAAAACCCAGGACTATTTAATAATATAGGACTAACTTTGTCTTTGGTAGAAAATTCAGACGCTAATCTCTCAGCCCTCTGGTAGGTCCGATTTGCTATCATCAAGGAACCTACTTTGTTTCCCACCAATGCGTAGGCTGCAGCCCTGGCAGCACCTCCTGCTCCTATTAACAGCACAGCTTCTCCTGAGGGGTCATAATTTCCATATTCTGAAATAGCCTGAGTAAATCCCACGGTGTCAGTGTTATATCCCACCAAAGTACCGGAATCATTAACTACGGTGTTCACTGAACCTACCTTCTTCGCCCAATCATCTATTTCATCCAACAACTCTATGACGGCTTCTTTATAAGGAATGGTTACATTCGCACCCATAAAAGAAGTGCTTCTCAAAGCGTTCACCTTATCAGATAAGTCTTCTGGCTCCGTTGCCCAAGCTTGGTAGGATGCCTCTATACCCAAAAAATCAAAAGCTGCATTTTGGAAATACGGGGATATCGAATGTCCTAACGGGTACCCTAAAATTCCAGATTTTCTTAACATAAATTAAATCCATAAAAAGTTGCGGTCATTTCTGATATGTGGCGAAACAAGTCTAGATATAAGAAATATAAGTTAATATAAGAAGCACTTCAAGAAAACACAGGGTGAAATGGCCAAATTGAGTAACCTAAAACCAACCACAATTACTGCCCTGGAGCACACCGTGTCTCAATGCGAAAAATGTGGCTTATCAAAATCTAGAAACCATACTGTACCTGGCGAAGGTAATTATGATGCACAAATTATGATGATAGGAGAAGCTCCCGGTTCTAATGAAGACAAAACAGGTAGGCCTTTTGCCGGTAGGGCCGGAAATTTGCTAAATGAACTCCTTGATTCAGTCAATATAAAAAGATCTCAGATATACATCACAAATACGCTCAAGTGCCGGCCACCTAGCAATAGAGACCCGCAACAAACCGAGATCGATTCATGTGAACCATATCTAGCCTTGCAAATTTCGTTGATCAACCCTTCCATAATAATCACGTTGGGAAGATTTTCTTTTTCAAAATTCTTCCCAAACATCACATTGAGTAAAGCTAGAGGAATTGTCCGTGAATGGAATGGTATTAAGATATTACCGATGTATCATCCAGCAGCGGCCCTTTATAATCCCAGCCTGAAACCTAAATTGTTACAAGATTTTCAACAAATCCCTTCCTTGATCAATATAAGTTCACCATCCATTTCCGACCAACCGCAAACGTCTCCGGCCACTCAACTAAGTTTATTCGGCGATCATGGCGATCATTTTGAATAACAAAACATTGAAGGTAATACCTCTAGGAGGCCTGGGAGAAATCGGTAAAAACATGATGATCGTTGAATATGATGACCAGATTCTAATAATTGATGCCGGCATAGCGTTTCCTTCAGAAATTAAGCCAACATACAGTTTCGGTGTATCCGATACAACCTATTTAAATGAAAGAAAGCATATGATTTTAGGTGTATTAATCACCCATGGACATGACGATCACATCGGTGGTTTATCACATTTCCTAAGTAATTTTAACGTCCCTGTATATTCAAGTAAATTAACTAGCGAATTTATCAAATTCAAACTCGGGAATAGAAATCAACATAACTTACATATTGTAAATTTTTATGAGTCATATTCTTTAGGATCCTTCGAATTTCAATTCTTCCCCGTATGCCATTCAATTCCGGACGCCGCAGGCATAGCCTTAAAAAGCCCTGTGGGTTTATTAGTTCATACGGGGGATTTTAAGTTCGATGATAACCCGACACTTGGTAGCCCTGTTGATTTTGAATATCTATCAAATTTATCTTCGAATACTAATCTGATTTTATGTTCGGACTCGACTTACGCTGAAAAGGATGGTTTTACAGATTCTGAATCTACATTGGAGGAAAAACTAAACCAGATAATTTCCCGATCTAAAGGTAGAGTATTAATTGCAACATTTTCTTCCCTACTTTCTAGAATTCAACAAATAATCACTATTTCCTCAGTACTAAATCGTAAGGTATCCGTGGTCGGTAGAAGCATGAATCGGAATCTTAAAGTCGCTCTCGATTTAGGATATGTTTCTGACCCCCAAAACACCGTTATACCCCTGAGAGATTCAAAAAAATTACCCGACCATCAGGTTTTGCTTATAACAACCGGCGCACAGGGTGAAAGCAGTTCTGCCATGGGGTTAATTTCCCGCGGGGAGCATAGTGATGTTTCCATAAAAAAAGGTGACACCATAGTTATATCTTCATCTCCGATCCCTGGAAATGAAGTTAAATATTCCCATATGATAAATAATCTGTTCCGACAGGGCGGACAAGTAATATATCAAAATATATCCCTTGTTCACGTCCACGGGCACGGCAGCAAAGAAGATTTAAGGCACATGATAGAGCTTGTTAAACCTAAATATTTTATACCCATTCATGGGGAGACAAGACATCTAGTGGCTCATGCAAATATCGCAGAAAAAAGTGGGGTAGAAAGGGAGAATATCTTTTTGATTGAAGACGGAGAAACTGTAGAATTCACAGGGAGTAAAGCAACACTGGGAAACAAAGTTCACTCTGGGACCATATATATTGATGGTTCAGGCCCACCAAAACTCAAATAAATTAGTGCAAACTCTGCTAGCGTAAGCTGCCCATATTTCACTAGACTAAATTACAGGATTTATTTGCTCTTGTTCCTGTTTAGACACACGGCACAGGTATAATATGAACGAAAACATTGATAATAACCAACCTAGAATCATCCCATTTAATCCCTCTATTATTTTATTTTGGGTTGCAATTGCAGCCGTATGTGCCAGTTCAATAATTGCAACTGCATTCTTTGAATCACAAATACCTGGGTTCCTGGCTGGTTATATAAGTTCCTTTGTCGAATGGACTGGACTTGGAATTATTTTGCCATGCCTTTGGTTAATTGCTATTGGTATTGTGTCTGGTTTACAAAAAATTAAGCGTATAGTCTCGAATTATCCCAGAGAAATTGTTGGTACCTTAATAATAACTGGATCTTTGTGGGGAGCGATAAGTTTTATCGATTTTACTGCTATTGAAATAATTTCAAGTATCGGAGAAGGATCCATTGGCGGAGAGGTTGGACTTCACATAATTGGCGGAAACACGTTAATGGGCTGGTTAAGAACATTCTCATTATTCTACGTTGGATTGGTAATAATCAAACCGCCTATTTCGGTTAAATCCTGGCAGATCATGGTACTGTCCGTTTGGTCATTAGGGTTGGTTGCAAAATTCGTATATTTAAGCATTTTCAATAAAAAGACTACAAAGAACACGTCTGAGGAAAAAGAACCCAAACCCTTCGTACTCATGCCCCCTGAAGTTCTTACTCCCCATATAAAAGAGAGTCAGATTATCAACAACACGCCTGTAATCAACAAACCTAGTATTCAAAATTCTCTGATTGAAACAGCAATTAAAGACCCGATTATACCCAATTCGACACCAACTACCGATGATCTCCTTTCTAGCTATATTTCTTCATCCAATGTCACGATAAATCAACTAAACCCAGCCGGAAAAGGGTCTACTACCAATGTAGATGAAACAACCCTAGAACCCGTTCAGGCTGAGCCAGATTTGATAAATACGGAAAGTACAACCCCTGATTCCAATAAATTCAATAAATACTGGTCCAAGTCTTCCCCGAAAGAAGATCCGGCGCTTAAAACAGATTCACAAATTGATAATTTGGTCGAATCTAAAGCCGATCCTGATGTGAAAAAGAACAAAAATTTAAATAACCCACTCCTAAATTCGGCCAGTGTGTCAACTTCTTGGAAGCTTCCAGATATGAACCTGCTTTCTGGAATATCAGAAGGTGGTATCAGTAATGAAGAAATACGCGACACTGCGGACATCATAAAAAACACATTCGCCGACTACAAAATAGAAATAGCAGTAGAAAAAGTCAGACCTGGCCCTACTGTAACCATGTACGGAATTCAACCTGGATGGGTCAGAAAAGTAAAGCGGGTTAAATCTAGAGACAAGGATGGCAACCTTGAAATAGATACAAATGGAAAACCGGTTATGGTTCAACAGGAAGAAAAAACTCGGGTCAGTGTAGATACCATTTTGCGTAGGGAAAAGGATTTATCATTAGCTCTAAAAACTCCTAGTCTTAGGATTGAAACTCCAGTAATGGGGGAATCTCTTCTAGGTATTGAAGTGCCCAATCATACTCCAAGTCTCGTGGCATTAAAAAATGTTATGGAAAGTACACCGTACACGTCATTGGCAAAGAACAGTCGATTACCTGTAGCTCTTGGAAAAGGTTCTGATGGAGAAGAAGTTTCCTTTGATCTAGCTAATATGCCTCATTTGTTAATTGCTGGAGCCACGGGAAGTGGCAAAAGTGTTTGCATCAACGCAATAATAACTGGCCTGATTATGGAAAAAGATCCTTCAGAAATGCAGTTGCTTCTCATAGACCCAAAAAGAGTAGAACTAACTCCATACAACGGTATCCCGCATTTAATGGCTCCTGTCATAGTGGAAAATGATAAAGTCGTAGGAATCCTCAAGGGATTGATCCAAGAAATGATGGATAGGTATCGGCGCATGGAGGAAACAGGGGTACGAAATATAGCTTCATATAACAGTAAAGGCGGTGTGAAAATGCCTTACATCGTCGTCGCCATAGACGAACTGGCTGATTTGATGATGACCGCTGCCTTCGATATAGAGCAATCTATCTGCCGGTTAGCACAGCTAGGTAGGGCCACGGGAATTCATTTGATAGTCGCAACTCAAAGACCCTCTGTCGATGTGATAACTGGGCTAATAAAAGCTAACTTCCCAAGCAGGATTAGCTTCGCTGTAACTTCTCAAATAGATTCCCGGACCATCCTTGACTCGATGGGGGCGGAACGATTATTGGGGCAAGGTGACATGCTCTACCAGCCGATAGATGCCATAAGACCTGCAAGAGTTCAAAATGTTTTCATAGGAGACGATGAGATTGGAGATATAGTTCATCATTGGTCAAGCACGCCGCGGGGGTACAAAGCAGAAATTGACCTAAACATCTTTAACGATGAAAACTCTGACGCTATGAGGGGTTCTGACCCCAGTGGAGCAAACACTCAAGATGAGTTGTTTGAAAAAGCAATGAACCTTGCTCAAAAACATACCAAAATGTCTACCTCCTTACTTCAGCGAAGGCTTAGAATTGGATATCCTAGGGCGGCACGTCTCATGGATGAATTAGAGGATATGGGTGTAGTGGGTCCTAGTGATGGTTCCAAATCAAGAGATGTGCTTTCTTCAACCTAACAATAGATATTACCTTCTTACTAAAGTAATATTGGTGCATTATGGTTAGTCATTTTTCGAGTATGATGTCCCGATTATTGAATAGGGATGAATCCGACACAATAGTTCAGGACGAGAACAAATACTGTTTGATGTGCAGTTCTGATCTGGATAAATCAGATGTTTATCAAAGGTATAAAATATGTGATACCTGTGGATTTCATTACAGCATGAGCGCTAGAGACAGAGTCAATTCTATAGTTGATTTTGAATCATTTAAAGAAATTAACAGAAATTTGGTATCTGTTGACCCGATTTCCTTCACATCTTCAGCTTCATACAAGGAAACCCTGTATAAAGATCAAAAACGGACTGGAATCACAGAGGCTGTTTTGACTGGCACCTGCAGTATTGATGGAATTCTTTGTATGATTATCTCATTCGATTTCGGATTTATGGGAGGGTCCATGGGGTGTGCTGTGGGACAGAAAATTTCCCTTGCAATAGGAACAGCCGAAAAGAAGAAATTGCCTCTATTGGCCATCATATCGGGAGGAGGGTCTCGAATCCAAGAAGGGGTTTTGTCATTGATGCAGATGGCCAAGACCACGATCGCAGTCAACAAGCATAACGCCAAAGGATTACCGTTTATATCTATTTTCTCAAATCCATCTACAGGACAGGCTTTCGCTAGCTTTGCCAATCTAGCCGATATAACAATCGCTGAGCCAGGGGCTATCTTGGGATACAATCCGATAGGTATAACTCAAATCAAAGATGATTCACCCAACTTTGATCAACAAACCTCTGAGTCACATCTCGAACACGGTCTGATTGATGCTATTGCTTCTAGAACTGAGTTAAGAGAAGTTGTCTCTGTCATATTAGATCTCCTTCGAAAGGAATTTACTTTAAACAGAACGAATAGCAGTGGTGAAATTTCTGTTAGTAATCCCAAAAATGTGGCCTGGCATTCTGTTCAATTAGCTCGTCATACATCACGGCCTACATCCTTGGATTATATGGCACGTATACTGGATAATTTTGTGGAGATGCACGGGGATAAACACTATTCTGACGACCCGGCAATAAGCTGTGGAATCGGGCAATTGGGAGGCCAAACCGTTGTTATCATCGGCCAGAATCGTTCAAAAGACCCAGTGTCAGGAGAAGTATTAAGAATATTGCCAGAAGGGTTCCGAAAATGCCAGAGAGCTATAAAAATCGCCAAGAAATTCAATTTGCCAATAATATCGTTAATCGATACCCCTGGAGCAAATATTTCCCTGGAAGCAGAAAATCGAGGACTCGCTCATTCCATCGCAACGACAATGTCTCTTTTGGCTGATCAAAAAGCACCTACTATCGCGGTTGTGATTGGAGAGGGTGGAAGCGGGGGAGCTCTTTCATTAGGAATAGCTGACAGGGTAATCATGATGGAAAATGCTATTTTTTCAGCCATATCACCTGAAGAGGCCGCAAATCTAATTTATAGAGACAAAAATAGGGCGAATGAAGCGGCTGAGTCGCTAAAACTCACGGCTTCAGATTGTAAAGCCCTTGGAATAGTAGACGTAATCGTTTCAGAACCTGACGGTGGTGCACACACCGATCATCATGAATCATCCAGATTGCTTAAAAGAGCATTATTACAACAGTTGTTTGAAGTCCAAAACAACTCGACTAGGAAAAGACTCAGGGAACGCTATAAAAAATTTGAAAACGTTGGTGAATACAGTTCATATTTCAGAAGTACAGTAACCAGAGAATTGAATCTTCTTCAGCACTCAATCACAGACCGAATCAAAGGCATTAGACGAACCTAGGAATTTGCCCACAAAAATGTGGCTAGATACTTAAAATGCCCCCCTGGTTCGAACGTCCAGATTCAAATACAGCTATATCTGTCTCGTCTTCCAAGGTAAGACCTATATCATCTAGTCCGTTCAGCATGCAGTGACGTCTGAATGGTTCAATAGAAAACTCAGCCACTACTTCCTCATTCTCATCCCATACCCTTTGTGATTCTAAATCTATATTAATTCTATATTCTGGATCATTTTCTGAATTCTCAATTATTTGAGCCACTGTATCTTCAGGTAAAACTACTGGCAAAACACCATTTTGAAAACAGTTGCTAAAAAAAATATCCCCAAAGCTGGGAGCGATAATACATTTAAACCCGTAGTCTTGCAGGGCCCACGGGGCGTGCTCGCGAGAGGAACCACATCCGAAATTCCTTCCACTCACAAGTATCTCAGCGGCACTATATCCTTTTTGATTTAGAATAAAATCTTTATTCTCAGAACCGTCGGGCATAAACCTCCAATCGTTGAACAAGAATTGACCGAACCCTGTTCTCTCAACCCGCTTCAAAAATTGTTTCGGAATGATTTGATCAGTATCTACATTAACTCTGTTAATAGGAGCTAGTTTGGCATTTAAGGAAACGAAAGGTTCCATTTTAGTTCTTCCTTGTTCTTTTATTTACCATTCACGTATATCAACAAAATGTCCTGCTATCGCTGCTGCTGCCGCCATTTCTGGGCTAACCAAATGAGTTCTGCCTCCCCTGCCCTGTCTTCCTTCAAAGTTTCTGTTTGAAGTGGAAGCACACCTTTCCCCCGGTTGTAATATGTCAGGGTTCATGCCCAGACACATAGAGCAACCCGCCTCTCTCCAATCAAAACCGGCTCCTGTGAATATTTTGTCGAGTCCCTCATCTTCTGCTTGGCGTTTTATGGCATTAGAACCAGGCACGACCATAGCATAGACGGTATCACTAACTTTTTTCCCTTCGGCTACTCGCGCGGCCGCCCGCAAGTCTTCTATTCTTGAATTGGTACAGGAACCGATAAAAATACGATCTACAGATATATCTTGTATTTTAGTCCCGGGTTCCAGGTCCATGTAAGTTAAGGCTCTTTCAACAGACTCTCTTTCTCCTTCATCAGAATAGTCATTGGGATTTGGTATTCGGGATGATATCGAAGCTACCATTCCTGGGTTGGTACCCCAACTGACATGGGGCTCTAGATCCTCAGACTTAATAATAACCACCTTGTCATATTCTGCATCGTCATCAGTGGAAAGTTTCCCCCACTCACTTACTGCCTTTTCAAAATCTTCAGCTTGAGGGACATTATCCCTTCCTCTCATATAATCGAATGTGACCTGATCAGGTGCTACCATGCCAGCCCTCGCACCAGCTTCGATGCTCATATTGCACACAGTCATCCGGCCTTCCATCGACAGAGAGGTTATGCCTTCTCCTGTATATTCGATTACATGACCGGTCGCTCCTGCTATGCCAATTTCACCAATTATGCTTAACACAACATCCTTTGCAGAAACTCCTGATGGCAAAGGTCCTTCTACTCTCACCTCCATGGTTTTCGGTTTGAATTGCCTAAGTGTCTGAGTAGCCAACACGTGTTCAACTTCGGATGTTCCTATTCCTATAGCAAATGCTCCGAAAGCACCATGTGTAGAAGTATGGCTATCACCACACACGATTGTCTTGCCGGGTTGAGTATGCCCTTGCTCTGGCCCTATAACATGAACAATGCCCTGCAAAGGACTAAATCTATCGTGAAGAGTCACTCCAAATTCCTCACAGTTTTGAGTCAGAACATCCAATTGCTGCTTGGCGATAGGATCTGTTATCGGAAGGGAAAGGTCCCACGTCGGGGTGTTGTGGTCAGCCACCGCAACCGTCAGATCTGGCCGCCTTACAGGTCTCTCGGCCATTCTAAGCCCTTCAAAAGCTTGAGGGGAAGTAACTTCGTGAACAAGATGAAGATCTATATATAAAAGTGAGGGTTGACCTTCTGCTTCCTTAACCAGATGAGCCTCCCATATCTTATCAAACATGGTTTTAGCTACCATTTAACACTCCGTTTTGGGTTATAGAAATTTGATTTTTCTTAGGATAAAACAGCAGTTTTTGAATTATCCCGCGTTGGGATTAGCCGCCAGAGACCGGTTTAGAGCATTCATGTAAGCTTTAGCACTTGCGACTATAATATCTGTGTCACTACCTCTGCCTACAAAGGTGTCACCTTGGAGTTCTATTCTGATTGTCACATCTCCGATAGCATCTATTCCTTCCGTAACTGAATCAACCCTAAATTCAGTAAGTCTATTCTCTATCCCTATTACCCGATTTATAGCCATATAAACCGCGTCAACAGGCCCTGTACCGGTAGCTGCGTCTATAATTTCCTCCCCTTCTGCGTTCCTGATTTTCACTGTTGCTGTCGGTACACCATGATCACCGGTAGATACTTGAACATGCTCAAGATCATATACGGTTGGAATATCCGCAGTTCTACGGTTGTTTGATAGTAGAGTCTCAAGGTCTTGATCTGTGACCTCTCTCTTACGGTCTGCTAACTCCTTAAATGATTCAAAAACTTCGTTGAGCTCCTCTTGCTCCAAATGGAATCCAAGTTCTTCTAACCTAGCCCTCAGACCAGCCCGGCCACTTAGTTTCCCTAAGACAAGTGAGTTACTTGGCCATCCTATGGATTTAGGATCCATAATTTCGAAGGTGCTGCTATCCTTCAAAACACCGTCCTGATGAATACCGGAGGCGTGTCGAAATGCATTAGCTCCCACTATCGCCTTGTTTGGTTGTACTGGGAAGCCCGTGATGTCACTCACCAATCTACTCGTCCTGTATATCTGAGTGGTATCTATATTAGTTGAGACATCAAAAAAATCGTTTCTCGTTTCAATAGCCATAATAATCTCTTCAAGCGATGCATTTCCTGCCCGTTCGCCAAGTCCATTGATGCACCCTTCGACCTGTCTGACCCCCGCTTTCACTGCAGCCAAACTATTAGCTACAGAAAGGCCAAGATCATTGTGGCAGTGAACACTCAATACGGCCTTATCTATGTTGGGTACATTTCTTTTGATATCTTCGATTCTTTCTGCAAATTCTGACGGGATAATGTATCCGACGGTATCCGCTATATTGACTGTGGTGGCACCAGCACTTATGGCCGCTTCCAGCATTTGATACAAATATTCGGGATCAGTTCGAGTCGCATCCATGGGGGAAAATTCTACGTCATCACAATATGTTTTCGCCCTCTCGACCGAGGCCACAGCAATATCGAGGACTTCCTCTGGGTTCTTGCGCAATTGATTCATTATCTGTATGTCAGAACTGCTAATAAAAACATGAAGACGAGGTCTTGCTGCTCCTTTAACCCCTTCCCAAGCCTTATCTACGTCGTCTATGTAACACCTTGCAAGAGAAGCTATCTTTGGAGTTCTAATCTCTGCGGCGATTTTCTGAACCGCCTGTAGGTCTCCAGGCGATGCCGCGGCGAATCCAGCCTCTATGACATCAACTCCTAATCTCTCCAATTGTTTCGCAATTTCTAGCTTCTCTTGGGTAGTAAGCCCTATGCCCGCTGACTGCTCTCCGTCTCTAAGGGTAGTATCAAAAATTGTGACTTTCTCTTGGGACATTTTGGTCTCCTTTTATTAGTCTAGGATTACTAAAGATTCATCTGCATTAATTGCCATTGCAAATTCGCAGGGTTTCGTAGTCCGCCTGATTCAGCCTTGCCAAGACCAAATCAACATGGCGAACTACGTAGGATACCTCGTCTATTGACTTACATTTCATATTATTCATATATGGAGCCAGCCCTAATCTGCGTCGGAGAGAAAGGACATCATACCCCTAAGCTCTTTACCCACTTCTTCTATCTGATGGCCGGCGTTTTCTTTCCGCAACCTATTGAATGTTGGCCTGCCCTCATCATTTTCCGTGATCCATTCTTTCGCAAATGTACCATCTTGGATTTGGTCCAGTACCTTTCGCATATTCTTTTTCACATTTTCATCTACTACTACCGGTCCTCGAGTGTAATCTCCATATTCAGCCGTATCACTCACAGAGTATCTCATGTATTCCATACCACCTTGATAGAACAAATCCACTATAAGTTTCAGCTCGTGCATACATTCAAAATAAGCAGATTCTGGTTGGTATCCTGCCTCTATCAAAGTCTCAAATGCAGCCTTTACCAAGGCCGCAACTCCGCCACATAAAACAGCCTGCTCACCAAAAAGATCTGTCTCTGTCTCTTCTTTAAACGTAGTATCCAGCACCCCAGCCCTAGTACAACCTACGCCTCTTGCATAAGCCAGGCCCAATGCATGGGCACCTCCAGTTGAATCTTGGTGGATCGCAAGTAACCCGGGCACCCCAGAGTCTTTCGTATAAACTTCCCTCATCCTATGCCCAGGTGCCTTAGGCGCAACCATGGATACGTCGACATTTTCAGGTGGATTTATCGCGTCATAATGTATATTAAACCCATGGGCAAACATTAAAGTCTTCCCCGGCAATAGGTGCGGTAATATGGATTCATTGTAAACTGAAGCCTGAAGATGATCAGGAATCAGTACCATAATAACGTCTGACTGGGCAGCCGCCTCTGCAACTGTGGCCACCTTTAGGCCTTCCGATTCTGCTATAGGCCAACTCTTACTACCTTCGTACAATCCTACACATACATCTACCCCAGAATCCTTCAGGTTTAACGCATGAGCGTGACCCTGGCTACCGTACCCAATGATACCTACAGTCTTGCCCTCTAACAGACTCATATCTGCATCCGATTCGTAATACATTTTCGCCATATAAATTCTCCTAGTACAATATTCTCTGTTTAAGATGCATTCTCCAAAATTCTTGGGTTGCTCACAGGCTTATCTTGCTCAAAGGACGTCCCTCTACTCATGGCCACTGTGCCAGTTCTCATCACCTCAAAAACCCCAAAACTACCCAGTAAATCCACGAGTGAATTAACTTTATCCTCATTACCCGTTACTTCAACGATCAAGGTATCCTGCGAGACGTCTACTATCTTAGCCCTAAATATATCGACAATCTGCATTATTTCGCTACGACTCGCAACATCGCATTTAACCCTTATCAAGGCTAGTTCCCGCGACACCGCGTTTTCCTCAGATATATCGGATACTTTAATGACTTCAACTAATTTGTGCAGGTTCTTAACAACCATTTCAACTGTCTTAGCATCCCCATCAACTACGAACGTCATTCTAGATAAGCCAGGGGATTCACTCTTCCCGACAGCCAAGCTTGATATGTTGTAACCACGTCTCCTGAACATACTAGATATGCGGTTTAAGACACCCGCACGATCTTCAACCAATGCTGTTATTGTGTGTTTTTCTGATGATTTCAAGTTGTTACCTTCTCCGATACCGGCTCCTCTATCATGTCAAAGACGGTCATACCTGATGGAATCATGGGGTATACGTTTTCCTCTTGTTCCACTATGAAATCAACCAATACAGGGCCATCGTGATCCATCGCCTCAGCAATTGCTGTTTTTACCTGTGTTTTATCCGTAACCCTGATGCCCTTTATGCCATATGCCTCAGCCAAACGAACAAAATCAGGGTTGCCCGTGTAGGCGGTTGAAACATATGAACTATCGAAAAATATTTCTTGCCATTGCCTAACCATGCCTAAAAATCCATTGTTCAATATTGCAAATTTAACTGGCAGCTTGTTTTCGGCAATGGTTGCTAATTCGCAAAGTGTCATTTGAAAGCCTCCATCACCAGCAATAGACCAAACGGTAGATTCAGGGTCAGCAACCTGTGCTCCCATGGCGGCAGGTACCTCATACCCCATCGTTCCTGAACCGCCCGAAGTAAGAAATGTACAAGGTTTTTTGAAACGGTAGTGCTGTGCAGCCCACATCTGATGTTGACCAACACCGGTCACTATCGTGGCATCCCCTTTGGTTTCGTCAGAAATGTCTCTGACTACCTGTCGGGCCAATAATTTAGAGGTCTCGGGTATGTCCAAAGATGGATGATCCTCCTTCAAAACATCTATTCTTTTCAACCATGAAGGATGGGTCGCATCTACAACATGATTATTCATTCGGCTTAGAACTTCTTTAACATCTCCCACTATAGGCACATCAACTGCAATATTTTTTCCGATTTCTGAAGGATCAACATCTATATGTATTTTTTTCGAATTCAAAGCAAATTTAGATGGATTGCCAGTTATTCGATCATCAAAGCGCATACCCAGTGCAATAATGAGATCCGCTTCCTCGATTGCGAAACTAGAATATGCCATTCCGTGCATGCCTGGCCAGCCAGTCCATAAAACATGGTCCTCTGGAAAACAGCTAATACCTAGCAGGGTAGTAATGACTGGTATCTGAGCCTTTTCAGCCAATGCTTTTAACTCATCATATGCCTTTGATATTATTACTCCGTGACCCGCAACAATAACGGGCTTTTCTGATTTATTAATCAAATTAGCAGCCTTTCGTATCTGACCAGAATGCCCGGAGAAATTGGGACTATACCCGGGTAAATTCAATTCTCCTGGTTCCTCGTATTCAACTTCCTGCATAAAAACGTCCCTAGGTATGTCGACTAATACTGGGCCTGGTCTGCCCGAGTTTGCTATATAAAATGCTTCTTTGATTGAAGTCGCTATCTCTGAGGCATCCATGACTAAAAAGTTGTGTTTTGTGATAGGCAAGGTTATCCCTGTGATATCAGTTTCCTGAAAGGCATCTGACCCTATAGTCCAGCTATTAACTTGTCCCGTTACAATGACAAGTGGTACCGAATCCATTTGGGCTGAAGCTATTCCTGTCACAAGGTTTGTAGCCCCTGGACCCGATGTTGCAAAAGCCACTCCAGGTTTACCGGTGACCCTAGCGTATCCGTCAGCTGCTAGAGAAGCGCCTTGTTCGTGTCGTGTCAAAATATGGCGGAGTTCAGGGTATTCTGGTAATGCCTGGTATAAAGGCAAAATTGCCCCACCGGGTATTCCGAAAACAACGTTACACCCTTCTCTGAGCAAACTTTCACAGACAATCTGTGACCCTTTCTTTATCATTCAACTTCCTTAATTAACCTACATATAAATAATTAGTAAATTCTTAATTTCGATTAAAAGGGCTGGGGTCTCGAAAAAAATAAATCCCGCCCTTAAACTGGGACGGGATAACAAAAACCACTCCCGTGGTACCACCCAAATTGCCCTGTGAAACACTTCAACAGAACCACTCGTTGAGCTATAACGTAGCTATCGCCTGTCCCTACTTTATGTCAGGAGGTCACAATATAGCATGCAAAAGTGTTGAGTTTTCCCATCACTAACTGCATTATTGACTCCTAATATTCAAGACAGATGCTCAGGGGCGAGTTCACAGTTCTTGTGCATCAGACTTCCAGCAAAATATCCGACTCTCTTTCGCACAACCCTTCTGTTACTACTCCCCGTCACAGCAAATCTATTTACCTTTTTCCAAGACGTGGCATTCTAACACTCCATACCTATAGGGGTCAAATTAAAAACTTACATTTTAGATACTCTGATATTCCCTTTTCAAGTGAGGGAACATAACTTAATCCATTGGAAAGTTTGTTGTCCCCTAAGGAGTCCTATGCTATCTTTTGTTTCTAAGTCTTTATTAATAATGTGGGGGTTAATTCAGGTAATATGCTTGACCACGATATTTTGATAATCGGTGCAGGCCTAGCTGGTATGAGAGCCGCTTTGTCGGCTAAAGAACTTGGAGCCGACGTTGCAGTGGTATCCAAAGTTCATCCAGTCAGAAGCCATTCTAGTGCCGCGCAAGGCGGGATAAATGCCGCCCTAACAGATAGAGGGGATGACTGGCGGGACCACGCTTACGACACCATAAAGGGAAGTGATTTTTTAGGAGATCAAGACGCGATTGCTCTGATGTGTGAAGAGGCAGGTAGTGAGGTCATTGCTATGGAACATATGGGCGCCATATTCAATAGGGATGAAGAAGGAAGGCTTGGCACTAGAGCCTTCGGTGGCCAGCGAGAGGCAAGAACTTTTTTTGTAGCAGATTTCACCGGCCAAGCTCTTTTACACGTTTTGTATGAACAAATTTTGAAAGCAGGTGCCTTGGTATATGAGGAATGGTTTGTTCTGTCTTTAATTGTAAGGGACGGCAAATGTGGTGGGGCGGTGATGATGGATATCCGTAGTGGAAAAATCGAGGTTGTTCGGGCGAAAGCAGTAATCCTGGCAACCGGAGGCTTGGGTAGAGTATTTGAACCAAGCACGAACGCAATGATATGTACTGGTGATGGGATGAGCCTGGGATACAGGTCGGGGGCTTCATTAATGGATATGGAAATGGTGCAATACCACCCAACCACATTAAAAGGTAGCGGGGTTTTGATCAGTGAGGCTGCTCGTGGTGAAGGTGCATATCTGTTAAATTCTGAAAATGATAGATTTATGCTCAAATACGCACCAGAATTTAAGGAATTGGCGTCCCGTGATGTTGTCTCAAGATGTGAGCAAACCGAAATCAACGAAGGTCGAGGGCTAGATGGGTGTGTTTTGCTTGACCTGAGGCATCTCGGAGAGAAATACATAAGTGAGCGATTATCCCAGATACGTGAATTGGCAATGGATTTCGCCAACGTAGACATGGTTAAGGAACCAGTACCTATAATGCCCGGGATGCATTACCAAATGGGAGGGGTGAAAGCGAGCGTTGACGGTGAAACTAGCGTACCTGGTTTGTACGCAGCTGGCGAGGTGGCCTGTGTTAGTGTACATGGAGGCAATAGGCTCGGAGCCAATTCGCTGCTAGACACACTCGTTTTTGGCAGGAGGTCGGGAGTACACGCCGCTGAAATGGTCAAATCCACACAGCACTTGAGTGTAGATGACTCAGCCGCTGACGATGACAAGAACAACATCCATAAATTGTTAGCAAACGATAAAAATGAGTCATTTGGACAAATTCGCTTAGATATGGGAACCGCAATGAAAGAGCACTTCGGGGTGTTCCGAGATGAAAACGGTATGCGTGAAGGAATAGAAAAGATTGAATCAGTGAAAAAAAGAGCCAAAGATGTGTATGTAGCCGATAAAGGCAGCACCTTTAACACCAATCTTCTTTTCACCTTGGAACTAGGTTTCATGCTGGAATGTGCTGAATCAATAGCTGTGAGTGCGGCAGATCGAACAGAAAGCAGAGGAGCTCATACACGAACTGACCTGCCAGATAGGGATGATGAGAACTGGCTGAAGCACATATTGGTTTCCCAAAATAAGGACGGAGGACATGAACTATCCTACAAAGACGTTGTTATCACCGATTGGGAGCCAGTAGTAAGGCAATACTAATCACCAAAAGGATTTTTATTAATGGAAGTCAAATTTAACGTTAGGCGATATGATCCTGAATCGACTGATACAGTAACCCATTTCCAAGAATATCAGATGGATATGGATGCCTCATCCACAGTTCTAGATGGTTTAATTCGTATAAGAGAAGAAATTGACGGAACATTGAGTTTAAGATGTTCATGCAGGAGTGCAATTTGTGGGTCCTGTGCGGTGAAGGTTAATGGTGAAGCTGGTCTCGCTTGCAACACAAAAATCGTAGATTCGCTATCTGAGGATGGGAACACCATAACTGTGGAACCTGCTGGTAACTTACCAGTAATAAAAGACTTGGTTGTAGATTTCCAGCCGTTTTGGGAAAAGATCCGAGCAGTGGAACCATGGCTACAGCCAGAGGGAGAAGAGCCCGAAACAGAGTATCTAGCCCCTGATGAAGATATGCTTCATCTTGCAGGAGTAGTATCGTGCATACTTTGTGGATCCTGTGTCTCAGATTGCACAGTCATGGAAGTCGATTCCAATTTTCTGGGCCCGGCAGCACTCGCTAAATCATACAGATTTGTTGGGGACCCCAGAGATGATTCAGCCCAACAACGATTTAAGACTCTTAATGAGTCCGGAGGAGTGTGGGATTGCACGAGATGTATGAAGTGCGTTGAAGTTTGTCCGAAAGGGGTAGCCCCAATGGATAGAATAATGGCATTGCGTGAACAGGTGATGGAATCAGGATACACGAATACCAACGGAGCTAGGCACGTCCATGAGTTCACCAATTCCGTCAAACACAGTGGGTGGCTTGATGAAAAAAAATTGGTGATAAAAAGTTTCGGTATATTTAATATCAAGGCAATGATAGGGCTAATCCCGTTAGTGATTAGGTCTCAACGCGCCGGTAAGGTTCCACCCATATTCCATAAAAGTATTCCGGGAGTAGAAAACGTTAGAAGAATCTTTGAAAAGGTTGAGACTAAGAAATGAAATATGCTTTTTATCCAGGATGCGTATCAAGGGGTGCATGCCCAGAATTATATTCCGCCACAATTGAGGTATGTAAAATACTAGACATTGACCTAGATGAAGAGGCGCTGAAGGGTGCTTCTTGCACTGGTGCAGGCGTTTTACAGGAAAAGAACTTGAGGCTTGGCGATACCCTTAATGCTCGAACCTTTGCTATGGCAGAAAAGTCCGGGAATCCTTTGATGACTATATGCAGCACATGCCAGGGAGTTATGTCTCAGGCTAACGAACGACTTCTGGCAGACCCTGAATATTTGGCATCAATTAATGAGGACTTGAAAGAAGAAGGCCTTGAATACAAAGGAACGGCAGACCCTAAGCATTTGTTGTGGGTAATTGTAGAAGATTTAGGAATAGATTTCCTTGAATCAAAAATAGTAAACAAACTTAACGGGTTGAAACTGGCTCCGTTTTACGGTTGCTATATCGTTAGGCCTACAAAAGCATTAGGGTTCGCTGAAAACCCTGGTCGCAAACAAGCTTTGGAAATGGTTATCGAAAGTGTGGGTGGGGAAGTAGTAGACTTTCCAGGCAAGACTCTGTGCTGTGGTTTCCCTATTTTGACTATAAACCCAGAAAATTCGGTCAACATGGTTGCAAACCACACGATAGATGCCAAAGATCGGGGTGCCGATGCCATGGTTACTCCATGCCCTCTATGTCACCTCAATTTGGATGGGTACCAACCAAATGCAGCATCCGCAAGAAAACGTGAAATAGATTTACCTATAATCCACCTGCCCCAGTTATTGGGTTTAGCACTGGGTATCTCCCCGGAAAAAATGCGCTTAAATAAACACATTGTGTCTACAAAGAAACTTTTGAGCGAACTGGTGATATCTCCCTAAATTCACTCCAGCTTGGTACAGGCCAATATTAGGAATCCTATAAGTGAGCATATACTTAACCAAGTGATAGAGGCCACTTGCCCCAATCCTAAAGTTGATGCTATGTAACCCCACGCAAAGGGTCCTGTAATAGCTGCGAGCCTACCAACCATGTTATACACTGCGAAATATTCCGAGACCGTATCGGGAGCAGACATGGAAAGAACAAACGGTCTTTCTGACACGTATAGACCCGCCATGAATACGCCACTCATCACCCCTACAGCCCACCATAGCTCTCCCGGGAGATCAAAGACTGGCAGAAGCGCAGCCAATCCCAATATCAAAAACCAAGCCATAACATTAATTTTCAAATTCAAAAAAGAACCGTACTTATCCACCAAGAATCCCCAGACGGCACCACTCGGGATACCAAATATAATACCCACGGCTAATATCAATTGAACTTCTCTCTCTGACAAATCGACGGTTTCGACTCCATACAGAACAGCAAATACTGAACCGGCATATATGCTGGAAAAATACCAAAAGCGCGCAAAGAGGAACATTGCCCAAACTTTTTTCTTTCTGGCCTGCCATAGAGACAAGAAAGCCTGTCTTAAGGCCCTTAACAAAACTGATCGGAACTCAGTAATTTCGGTATTTCCTATAAAATAGCGCCCAGATAAAAACAGCGGTAAGACTAAAAGAAACATCAATAGGGCCATTAATTTAAATAAAAAAACAGGCCCTTCAGAATCATAAAACAACAATCCACAAACTACAGCTAATATAGCACCGATATAACCAATCCCAACCCCTAATCCTCCAATATATCCGACATTTGATTCGGTAGTTATGTCTGCCAACAGCGCGTTATAAAAAATATTGGCTAAATGAATCAAAATGACGGCAGCACAAAAAAGAACTATGGAAGCTTCATAGTTGAATACACCAATTAACGCTGTGGCAAAAATAGCGACCAAAGTAGTGAAAAGTAAAAATGGCATTTTACGTTTAGTAACATCAGAAATTGTGCCGGCAACTGGGGAAAGGATAAACACAATGACCATCGATATAGAAAGTGAAAACCCAAATGTGCCGTCATTCCCTGCCATATCTCTGGTCAACCATAGTGGGAAAATCAACCCAACGATACCAGCCGAAAACAACGTGTTCCCCATGTCATAAACGACCCATGATACGATGCCTAGTTTGGATCGAGAGAGCTCACTTTTTGGCATTATAGGAATTACTCATATGTTCCAAGTTTATAGAATTTCTAATGAATTGGTCGGGGCGACTGGACTCGAACCAGCGACCTCCACGTCCCGAACGTGGCGCGCTACCAACTGCGCTACGCCCCGATATTCATATCAATTTTAGAAGCCTTTTACGAAATTAGACAATATACATTGGATATAGTAATTAACAAATAGCATTAGGATGGTTGGATTTTTTTGACCCCTCAAAATTGATGTGCTACGGTTAATAAGTGAAGAAAAGCACATAGTGTTAATCCGGTTACCATAGCCGTGGATTAAGAGAGGTTGACCTCCTTATTGAAAAGGACATCTACACCTGAATCTAAACCTAGGAACACCCTTAAATGGCTAGCAATTATCACATTGATATCTGCTTTCAGCCAGGTGACCTTGGGGGGGTATGTGAGATCCAGTGAGTCAGGGTTGGGATGTCCAGATTGGCCTCTATGTCATGGACAAATAATACCTCCTTTTGAATTTCATACCCTTGTCGAATATTCCCACCGCCTAAATGCATCTTTGTTAATGGTTTTTGTAGGAACACTTTCTCTATTATGCTGGTTTCGGTTTAGAGAAGAAAAAATTGTTATTCGCCTTGCTGGGGCTGCCTTAGGACTTGTCTTATGTGTTGCCGTACTTGGAGGAATAACAGTCTTAACTGAATTGGCGTGGTGGATAAGATTAATTCATCTTTCACTTGCTGAATTATTGATAGGATCCGTCACTGCTATAGTCGGGTTGGCTTTTTACAACAACAAATCATCTAGCTTGGTTACTAAAGGAATCGCAACGCCAAATTGGAGAAGAAAACTATGGATAATTTCTGCAGGCCTTTTCCTATTGATAATCTCGGGATCTTACATGATTGGCGCTGGAGCAGGTTCTGCCTGCTCAACATGGCCGTTATGTAGAGGTGATTTGTTTCCCGACGGAGCAATATATGCGATCCATATGGGGCACAGGTATATAGCAGGCTTAATGGTTTTAATAGTAGCTTTTATTGTTTGGTCTTTCATCAAAAACGATGGACATGTCCCCGCTGTGAAACGTGTCTCCATGACCTTGATGCACAGTCTGCTTCTACAAATATTGGTCGGGGCAGTTTTGGTATGGGTCGGTTTTAATCCTGCACTGAAGACTATTCATCTGGCCTTGGCCACTTTATTATGGATAGCTACGATATATATGGTCAGTTGCGTAACCCAATATGAATCTGCGTATTCAAAAGATGAATGAATGATTTCTTCTTATATAGCTTTAACAAAACCAAAAATTATTGTCCTGCTACTAATAACCGCTTTAGGTGGGTTGTTTCTAGCTTCAGACGGGTTTCCTGATCTTATGATTACAACAGCAGTGTTGGTAGGTGGTAGCCTAGCTGCCGGTGGTGCCAATTCTCTAAATCATTTCTGGGATCGAGACATAGATGTAAAGATGAAAAGGACAACCAACAGACCTGTGGCATCGGGTTCAGTGGCACCTGCAAATGCGTTGATTTTTGGCATTGTACTAAACTTGATAGCTTTCGGCCTTTTGTATTATTACGCCAATTTGTTGAGCGCCTTGCTTACACTATCAGCCACAATGTTCTATTTTTTTGTTTATACCATGATGCTAAAAAGAATCACCCCTCAAAACATTGTAATAGGAGGAGTGGCGGGATCCATACCTCCAGTGGTCGGATGGGCAGCGGTGACAGGCAATATTTTTGAGCCTGCTCCACTTTTCTTATTTCTAATAGTGTTTTTTTGGACACCTCCTCATTTTTGGGCACTTTCCCTTATATTGAAAGATGATTACGCTAACGCAGGGGTACCTATGCTCCCGGTGGTAGCAGGAGTGCCCGCAACCAAGACACAAATATTTGTTTACACATGGATATTGCTAGCCCTGCTGATTGCGGCGGCCTATTTCGTAGAGGAATTAGGAATTATTTTTGGGATTTCTGCTATTGTGCTATCAGCAGGTTTCATAGGGGCAACTTGGTTGCTAAAACGCAGGGACTCGATCGAATTAGCCATGCCGATATATTTATATTCCATGGCTTACCTCGCATTGCTTTTCGTGGTTGTGGTAGTCGAAAGTTTTATTTTCGGATAACGCATTTTATTATGAAAATGAATAAACAGTATTTTCATACGTCAATCAGCTTGACGACGGTGCCCGTAGTTTGATAAATTTCCCAATTGGTTTGGAATGAGATTAACATAAGGTTTTAAATGCACTCTAGCAACACAAAATTAATACGATTTAACAAAATTCCCAAGACTGCTTTCCTTCTTTCCCTAGCCCTTCTGACTTTATTGCTGACAGCTTGCTATCCTGACCACAATCAATCAACTTTTGATCCAAGAGGCCCGGTTGCTGCAAAACAACTCGAAGTTTTTTGGTGGATATGGTGGGGTGGATTTATAGTCTTTGTATTAGTTGAAGCCGCACTGATATACGCTATTTTTAAATTTAGGGTTAAAAACGAATCAGATATACCAGTCCAAACACATGGAAGCCATAAATTAGAAATTATATGGACAGCTATACCTGCCTTGTTGCTCATAATTCTCATGGTCCCAACAATTCAGACACTTTTTTATATGTATGAAGCCCCCAAAACCACTAAACCCGAACACACCTTAGAAGCGATAGGACATCAATGGTGGTTTGAATTTAGATATCCAGATCCAACTAACTCAGAGAAAGAAATAGTTACTGCAAATGAAGTCTATATACCTGTGGGATACCCAGTTGCAATAAACTTAGAATCAGTAGATGTCATTCACAGCTTCTGGGTACCTAAATTAGCAGGCAAAACTGACATGGTTCCATCAGAGGGAAATTTCATGTGGTTTGAAGCCGATGAACCGGGAGAATATTACGGGCAGTGCGCGGAATACTGTGGCACCTCACACGCAAACATGAAATTTAAAGTGGTTGCCGTACCTGAACCAGACTTCAAGTCTTGGCTACAAGCACAGTCTAACCCCGCATTAGAATCATCTGACCCGCTTGTACAGGAAGGTACCGGAGTGTTCAAGAGTGCAGGATGCACTGGATGTCATTCTACAAAAACCGTAGTAAATAAAGGCTCAAAAGGAAGGGTTGGTCCTAATTTGGCCCATGTAGGATCAAGAAGAGATCTTGCAGCCGGAATGTTGAAAAATTCTGATGAAAATGGCTCAGTTAATGATGCTCTTTTACAGAAAAACCTCAGGACTTGGTTGGAAAATCCTGCTGAGGTAAAACCAGGAAACCTGATGTCAAGTGGGGCTCAGGTATACACAGACCCAGACAAAAAGTTGACAGAGGAACAGATATCTCAACTAGTCCACTATTTGTCGTCATTGAAATAACCATGAATAGCAAATTATGCTGCCGAATCGAGCTGGAGGCCACCAAGTGAGTACATTCCCAATATCAATACCGAGGCCAGTCCACCCAACTGGTATTTGGGGTTGGTTCACAACGATCGATCACAAGAGAATCGGTATTTTATATGGAGTAACCGCCTTCATAATGTTTCTTTCCGGAGGCATAGAAGCCACCTTGATGCGGCTACAATTAGCTGGCCCAGAGTTAGACATAGTGAGTGCAGCTGTCTATAACCAGCTGTTCACGATGCATGGTACTACAATGATATTCCTCGCCATTATGCCGCTCTCAGCGGCCTTCTTTAACTTCATTATACCGCTGCAAATAGGAGCCCGTGATGTCGCCTTCCCTAGACTAAATGCTTTTAGCTATTGGACTTTCCTTGCGGGAGCCTTGATGCTAAAGCTTAGTTGGATTGGTGGTGCTACAGATGCCGGTTGGTTTGGATATGCACCGCTTACTTCGGTTGCCCAAAATCCTGGCACTGGCATCGATTTTTGGATAATCAGCTTACAAATACTAGGTATAGCTTCTCTAGCGGCTTCATTTAACTTTATTGTGACTATAATTAACATGAGAGCTCCGGGGATGACGATGATGCGGCTACCTTTATTCACTTGGATGAGCTTCATCACTGCAATTCTTTTAGTATTGGCTTTCCCAGTTATCACAGTTGCATTAATTGAACTTACATTTGACAGGTATTTCATGTTCAATTTCTTTAATGTAGCCAACGGAGGGAGTGTTGTTTTATGGCAGCACCTTTTCTGGGTATTTGGGCATCCGGAAGTGTACATTCTTATCCTGCCAGCGATGGGCATTGTCTCTGAAGTGCTTCCTGTATTCTCCAAAAAGCCTTTGTTTGGATACAAAACAGTAGTTTTGGCAGGAGCAATCATAGCCTTCATGGGTTGGATGGTATGGAGCCACCATATGTTTACGGTGGGACTTGGCGCTGTTGCAAATGCAGTTTTCACTGTGACAACTATGTTGATTGCCGTCCCCACAGGAATAAAAGTTTTCAATTGGATCGGAACCATATGGGGTGGCTCAATCAGGTTCAACACCCCAATGCTTTACTCTTTGGGTTTTATTGCCATGTTCCTATTGGGTGGTATTAGTGGGGTTATGCACGCCGTATCGGCGCATGACGCCCAACAACAAGACACATATTTCGTACCCGCTCACATACACTACGTTTTGTTTGGTGGGGCAATAATGGCCATTCTGTCCGGCATCTTCTACTGGTTTCCCAAATATTCGGGGAAAATGTTCAACGAACGACAAGGGAAAATCTCTTTCTGGCTGATCATGATAGGCCAGAACGTGACCTTCTTCCCAATGCATTTCGTCGGATTAGATGGCATGCCGCGAAGAATTTATACCTATGCAGACAACATGGGATGGAACTTTTGGAACGGTGTGGCCACCGCAGGTGTGTTTATTCTTATAATCGGGTTCCTTTTGGTAATGGATAATATTGGGAGGCACTGGAAAAACGGTGAGCCAGCTCCAGCAGATCCATGGGACGCAAGAACCTTGGAGTGGTCCATACCGTCGCCGCCACCAGAATATAACTTTGAAGAAATTCCAATCGTTCGATCGCTTGACGATTGGTGGGAAACTAAGCAAGGTGGAGCCTATAAAGAAGTGCCAGCAAGTGGCGGTTTAGGAGATGAAGGCCATGAAATTCACCTGCCCCAACCTTCCTATTGGCCTATAGTTACAGCAGTTGGACTATTTATTGCAGCATACGGGGTCGTCTTCAACGATCTATTAATTCCTTGGGCCTTGGCTGCAGTCGGATTAACAATAGGATTTATCGGGGTCTATTCGTGGTCTCTTGAACCCGTAAATGATCCTGAAGAAGACTCTACTCATTAAGGAAGGTTCTCAATTGGCACAGGAACACGCAGCTCCAATACACGGGGAAGATGAAGGTACCACAACCGGTCTTAATCACCGAAAAATGCTCATGTGGGCATTTCTTGGTTCAGACTGCATGTTTTTTGGTTCCCTGATCGCAACATATTTGGTATACCAAGGTAAAAGTTTAGAGGGCCCCTTACCTATAGATGTGTTTGATATACCCGTTACTTCCATTAGTACTTTTGTGCTTCTAATGAGTAGCATGAGTATGGTGCTTGCTTACTCGGCCTTAACAAAAAACAACATGAAGGGTTTCAGAATATGGATGATATCCACCGCAATAATGGGTGCAACC
Source organism: Dehalococcoidia bacterium (assembly GCA_029936675.1). GTDB lineage: Bacteria > Chloroflexota > Dehalococcoidia > Lucifugimonadales > UBA826 > UBA11996. The sequence continues at coordinate 245,004 of JAPYSB010000001.1, forward strand.
TTTATCGGATTTCAGGTTTATGAGTTCAGCAGTTTTGCGAACCACCATGTAGAGATTGACTGTGTTAGTCCAGGAGAATTGACCAAATACGAACAACATATCTTTGATGACGGTTGTTCCTCCGGTGAAGCCCATGCCGAAAGTCATGAAGGGTTAAAACCCCAAACAAATCTATTTGGAACAACTTTCTATACTCTAACGGGCTTTCACGGTGCCCACGTTACTTTGGGAATAGTCTGGCTCCTTTCGCTATTACTTTTATCATTTAAGAAAGGTGTCATTACCCCAGAGAAGAATTTAGACGTGGACCTAGCAGCACTATATTGGCACTTCGTCGACGTTGTATGGATAGTCATATTCACAGTCGTATACTTATTTGGCGTATTTCCGGGATTCTAATGGTACATTGGGAGATAATATGAGTCAGGAACTTTCTGCAAAGGAACACACAGGACACCCAACAGCTGGGCAATATTTTCGCATAGCAGTAATTTTATGTGCTATAACAGCCGTAGAAGTTGGCATTTTCTATCTTGAGTTCATAGGACACTGGATGATTCCAATATTGTTCACATTGTCGGCCTGTAAGTTCGCCTTGGTTGCTATGTATTACATGCATTTGAAATTCGATCACAAACTTTTTACATACATGTTTGTCGCCGGCTTCATACTAGCTGCATTTGTCATTAGTTTGCTACTACTGCTTTTTGGGGTGTATTCCTAACCTCGTTAAACCGAAACCAAACACCAAATTATACACATGTCGCCTTTAGGTTTTTCTGACTCAATATGGTTGCACTGGCACCCTCATTTAGAGGTTGTACTCGGTCTGATATTGGTTCAATGCGCCTACCTGTATGGAATCGGGCCATACCGAAGAAGACAAACTGATTCCCCCGAAATAAATCCTCGTCAGACTATTATGTTTACCCTGGGCACCTTCGTTATCTTCCTTTCGCTGACCTCGCCTCTACACATATTAAGCGATCATTACTTGTTTAGTGCCCACATGTTGCAACATGTCCTTATAACACTTATATGTCCTCCTCTTCTGATTTTGGGGACGCCTGGCTGGCTGGTCTCAAAACTCTTCCAACACAGACGGTCTAAATCCGTCTTCAAGAGAGTTTTTCACCCAATCGGGGCCATTGTGATATTCAACATAATTTTTTCAATGTGGCATTTACCAGTTCTTTATGGCCTTTCCGTCACCTATCACTGGGTACATATCCTAGAGCATTCACTCTTCATATCCGCCTCTATCGTAATGTGGTGGCCTATTTGCAGTCAGGTGCAGTCTATCCCAAAGCTGCCCTACCCAATCCAAATGTTATATCTTTTCGTTATGTCATTAGCTCAAGTTATGGTATTTGGGATAATAACGTTTGCTAGAGAACCAATTTATCAACACTATATTGATGCTCCACGAATTTGGAATATAAGTCCACTTGTAGATCAGCAACTTGGGGGAATCATAATGAAAGTGGGAAGTGGATTCCTCTTCCTCTTCCTGATCATAATCGCTTTCTTCAAATGGTTCGACGAAGATTCCAATTCCCAGGAAACAGCGTATAATAAGCAGGATTCTACAGAACGGGAGTTGCAATGAACAAAGTTACCTTAGCTCTAGTGGTACCCTTAGCCTCTTTCGCCATGATAGCGGTATTTGCCATAACCCTTGGCTTCACTTTCTACCAAATCCATCACCACACCAGTTTGGGCATTATTGGAGTTATCGCTATTGGGCTAGCACTGTTGATTCTTACTCCTTTAGTGGCCTTTCTTCTCGAAAAAAAGACATCTCCATAAAAGCTTTGTTGCTCAGGGATCGATATTCCCCTCGCAATGGCAAAGGTTTTCAGTTTCTCACTCTACTATTATTAATGGTTTTCTCATTTCCTAATCTCCTTGGATGCAACTTTCCAAATAAGTCTGATTTATACGGAACAGTTCTCAACAATCATGGCGGGTCAAGATTCTCCCTACTTGATGAGAACGATTTTGAAGTAACAGACCAGACCCACATAGGCCAAGTGCATTTGATCACTTTTTTATTTGCAAATTGCACCAGCCTTTGTCCATTGGTAACATCAAGCATTAAACAATCCTTGGAAAGGTCCGAAGACACGCGAAACACTCCGGTCTTAATAATTTCGGTTGACCCAAAAGGAGATACCATTGAATCCAGAATTGCCTTCAAAAACAGGTGGGGGCTTTCGTCAAATTGGCGTTATCTCAATGGGAATGAAAAAGAATTAGGAATTATTTGGAAGAATTTTTACCTAAATCCGCAAGAATCTGCCATTGAATCTCTCAGCAGTCAAATGGACCGCAAGTACGACACTGTACATTCATCCCCCGTTTATATAGTAAATGAGGCAGGTCGACCTGCAGTGGTACACACGAACCCAATAGACCCTGACCATTTATACGAGGATCTTATCCAAATTTCAAAACGTTGAAGCTAGGCTTACCAACTTAATTACCTAGGCAGCCTCGAGGGCAATTTTAGCGCTTTCTACGACGCCAGTGAACGATTCCGGATTACTGACGGCCATTTCGGCCAGCATTTTACGATTGATATCGATACCGGCCAATCTTAGTCCGTGTATCAATTTACTATATGTGATTTCATTCGATCGAGCTGCTGCGTTTATTCGGATATTCCATAAACGCCGCATATCTCCTTTTTTCTTCTTTCTATGGTCATATGAATACTGCAAGGCGTGTATCATCGATTCATGTGCACGCCTATAAAGCCTATGACGAACACCCTGATGCCCTTTAGTCATGTTCAACATTTTTTTATGTCTACGGCGTCTCGTTACACCGGTTCTAACTCTAGTCACCTAAAGATCTCCTGTCTGAAATTACGATTATTTACTGTACGGAAGTAGCTTCTTAATTCGAGGCACATCGGATTCGCTAACAGGCAATGTCCCAGAGTATAATCTTTTTACACTTTTGGGCTTTTTCCTGCGCAGGTGGCTTCTTAGACCTTTCATCCTCATCAACTTTCCTGACCCCGTCACTTTGAAACGCCTCTTTGCACCTTTATGGGTTTTAAGTTTTGGCACTTTCTGGTTCCCTATTAATTGTATTCTTTTTTAAAGATGGACCAGGGGCCAAAATCATAGCCAAAAATCTGCCTTCAAAAGAAGGGGCTTTTTCCAATAATGCATCTTCTTGTAGATCTTCTGCCACGTGTTTGAGCAAAGCCATACCTATTTGAGGGTGTTGTACCTCTCGCCCTCTAAACATGACCGAAACTCGCACCTTGGAGCCCTCAGTTAGCAGTCTTTTCACTAATCTAGTTTTGGCTTCCCTGTCATGATCTCCAATTCGTGTCTTCATCCGCACTTCTCGCACGGAGTTATTAGATTTGGTTTTGGAGGCTTTTCTGGCTTCACGTTCTTTACGAGTAGCTTCATACCTGAATTTCCCATAATTCAACAATCGACAAACTGGAGGATTGGCTGATTCTGCTACCTCCACGAGGTCCAGGCCTTTCTCTACCGCCAATTCTAATGCCTTGTCGGTAGTCAACTCACCCAACTGATTCCCTTCGTCATCAACAACCAGCACAGATTGGGCAGTTATTTGATCGTTAACCCGATAATTTTTAGGTATGTTGCTTCCCCTTTTACAAAATAAATAGTCCAGTGGATACACTGGACCATAATGAATATAGCACACCTAGAGTAGGTGATCAACAAAATTAGATAGTAGATCTGTTAGGTGATTTTACCCTCCACCTCAGAAGAAATCCTTTTTTTCATTTCATTTAAGGAAAGGGCCCCTAAATCCTCTCCTGATCTCAACCTTACACCAACAGTTTCCGATTCCACCTCCCTATCACCCACTATAAACATATACGGTATTTTATTGATTTGGGCATCGCGAACCTTAGCATTCATTCGTTCACTTCGAGTATCTATGCCGGATCTTATTCCGCTTTCTGACAATTCATTGTGAAGGGAGGTAGCATACTTAATATGTCTATCAGCGATTGGGATGATTTGAACTTGTGTTGGCGCTAGCCAAGTAGGGAAAGCTCCGCCGTAATGTTCGATCAATATTCCCATAAATCTTTCCAGGGAGCCAAAAATCACTCTATGAACCATAAAAGGCTGATGGGAACCACCATCATCTCCGATGTAAGTTAGTCCAAATCGCTCAGGTAAATTAAAATCAAATTGGACTGTAGTGCACTGCCATGACCTGCCTATCGCATCTCTAATATTCACATCGATTTTAGGTCCATAGAAAGCTCCGCCGCCCTCTTCGATTTGGTAATCTAATCCCCTAGAATCCAAAGTGTTCATAAGAGATTTTTCTGCCAATTGCCATTGTTCGTCTGACCCCACTGCTTTATCAGGTCTGGTGGACAAGTTCATGGTGAAATCATCAAATCCAAAGGCTTCCATTAAATCGAATGTGAGATCCAAAACACCGTCTATTTCTTTTTCGATCTGATCTGGGGTACAGAATATATGTGCATCGTCTTGGGTAAATCCTCTAACGCGAAGCATCCCATGAAGCGTACCTCCTCTTTCGTAGCGATAAACCGTACCTAGCTCACCTATTTTCATTGGTAAATCACGATAACTACGTAAAGAGGATTTGTAATACATAATATGGAAAGGGCAATTCATTGGTTTTAAATAGTAATTTTGCCCATCTGTTTCAGCAGGAGGGAACATGTTTTCTTGAAAAAAATCTAGGTGGCCGCTCGTTTGCCACAAATTTTCCCGTCCAATATTTGGCGTATATACAAGATCGTAGCCTCGCTTATAATGTTCTTTGCGCCAGAAATCTTCAAGAATACTTCTTACTCTTGCTCCCTTTGGATGCCAAATTATCAAGCCAGGTCCTGTTTCCTCGTGGATGGAAAATAAATCTAATTCCTTTCCTAACGACCTATGATCTCTACGCTGAGCTTCCTCAAGCCTCTCAAGATGCTCATCCAAAGTAGCCTGACTTTCAAATGCTGTCCCATATATCCTTTGCAGCATCTGCCGATTTTCATCACCCCTCCAGTATGCTCCGGCGACAGTCAAGAGCTTAAAAGCAGGTATCTTACCCGTAGATTCCACATGAGGCCCTGCACATAAATCTTCAAATTCTCCGTGGCTATATGTGCTAATTACCTCATGTTCTGGAATACCGGATATCACCTCTAGTTTGAGAGGTTCTAACTGATTCATAACCGATATCTCCTCCCTGGTATATTCGGCATAAATGAAAGGTAAATCCTGAGATATGACTTTTCCCATAGCGGTTTCTATTTTTGCTAGATCTTCATCAGAAAAAGGGGTGTCAACCATAAAGTCATAGTAGAACCCATCCTGAGTAGGAGGCCCTATAGCAAGTTTTGCCTCAGGGTAAAGTTGTGTGACAACATCTGCCATCACATGGGCAGTGGAATGCCTAATCCTTTCTCTCAAATTTTTCAGTTCTTCAGAATTCATGCACACACCTAATCAAATTTCATCTAGTGCCACTGTTAGGTTTTATCAAATAAAAACTTCTTTGCCTAAAATACCAATACCAGCACACATAACTATACCTAGGATCAATCTTCGATAGTAGCTTTGATTGATTTTTTTCACAAGCATAGAAGCAATCAAAAAACCCAGTAAGGCAGGAAATATACTTACCCCAGTCAGTATCAGCCGCTCAGAATCAAACATACCGGTTATAAAATAACCAATTACCGCGGTTGTCTCGATGAATAAATAATAATATGGAAGCGAACCTCGAATTGAATCCCTATCCCATTCTCGTGACAAAGCCGCAATTGCCATGATGGGGCCTCCGATCCCTGTAGACGTAATCATCACGCTCACCAAAAAAGCAGCTCCCCACAGGGTGAATTTATGTCTAATAACCGCTATAGTCGGATTTAGGGCCATAACAAACCCCAAGAAAATGATTAAAAGAGCAATCGAAACTCTCAGGGCCGAAGGATTTGAATTGGAAAGAATGTAGAGCCCTACAGGTACCCCCATCATTCCGAAAATAACTGGAACAGTCATTTCCCGATAATTTATATGCCGCCTATTTTGATAAATCATTAAAACAAAGATCAACAGTGAAACTGTATTGATGATGATAACGGTGGATTGCGGATCCACGGTAAGCAACATGATAGGAGACGACCCAATAGCTATACCAAATCCTGCTATCACCAACACCAGGCTCCCCACAAATATGGCCAAAAGCGTTAGTAATATGTCCACAAATAAAGGATCCATTTATATTATGGAACTCTCATGAACTCTGGGTCGGGTTTAATTAGGCTAACAGGAATCACGTTTTCACCATTTTCTCCCACCTGCCAAAGTATTTCGAATTGAGGTGAACCAGTCGATGATAGGTACCGCAATTCGATCCTGGCTTTCCCACTGCGGATATTTATTTCTTCTGATTGACTGAATTCGCTATCCCAAGTGGTCTCAGTGATCAAAACGTCATTCACAAACAGTTTCATAGCACCGTTTCCTGTTAAAGAAAACTTGTATGCTGCAGATAATGGTATTTCCAAAAATCCCGCCCATACGGCTTCATAAGGACCTTCAATTGGCGGGTCGTAGTAAAAGGTATCAGCAGTGAGTCCTACATGTGACACTAGGGGTTGAGATTCCTGATAAAACACTCCAGCCAATCCCATTGGGGGTCTCTCATCTGAGAAAAGCAATGTCGAAGATATAGTTTCCATTACACTTCCGTCCCGGCTCCATAATAACTCCGTAAAACCTGATTCAGAATGCGCAACCCCTTCAAGTCTTACTGAGTGCAACCCTATACCTAATTTAATACCCTCCCCATTTTTCTGAATTGAAATGTCATCCAGAAATAACTGTCCATCACCGGACACTTTGAATTGGTAAAGTCCCGGTTGGCGCACATGTAAATTACTTTGAAGTACAAAATCTGCCGGAAAATCTATTCCTGGTAAATCTTTAGACCACGAGGATGAAAAATTGTTGAATATAGCGGTTTTTATGAGGTCACCTTCTCTATTAAACGTGGCCCTCACTCCGAGACTATCGATTAACTGCTGCTTATTTATTAAGACCTCGTACAAAATAGGATCTACACCATCAGGGGCCATAATTTCCCTAAATTTAGCAGACGGGTAGTACTCACCCAGAAGATCATAAATACCAGCCTCACGAGGTTCCAAATAAATGGCCGCCCCATGTAGAACTCTATTGGGGGAAATAGGTAAATCTCTTGGAGCAAATAATGGCTCATAATGAACATTTCCAGAAACTACAGAAGCGGTAAGGCTATAAAGAAATTGCCTAGATGAATACAGGGTATAACCATTCTGAGATTGTTTAACCATTTCTTTTGCCATCAGGGTCTCGGAGGTAGAAAAATCGGCAAACACGTCAGGATGTGATGCTTGTTTTCCGAAATATGTACTCACATTGAAATAGCCTATAGCCCCAAACAATATAACAATAGAAACCAGACCTACTTTACGAAAAATACACCTAGGGTTTAAGTTAAAAAGGCGCGACAAATGTACTAACGGCACAATGCTTATAATCAAAACCGCAGGTATAACTCCTATTGATCGCAATGATTGAGGTGATTCCCAAGGGACTGAAAATATCCCTGGCGCCAGCATTACAACAACCCAGCAAGGAAATAATAAGAACAGGGGCCGCCTCCACTGGGCCAAAATAAGAATTAGCCCGGCTATAAACAATGTGCCTGTCACATCATCCAACATAGGCTCAAAAGGTAAGTTATGTCTCGGGTTTGGGTCTCCTGAAATGTGAAACATAAATAGATGCTCGACAATATTTTCCCATATGACTTTAACCGCATTCACGTCTGAAAGGTGATTTAGTATGAATGTCTCTTTAGTACGCTCAAAAAATATGTTTGGATTTCTAAAGGAATACTGTATTAGGGGGACTGTACTGATAATTGAGGCAAAGGCCATACTCATTAAACAGTCAAATAATTTTCTCCAGCCTGGAAATCCCGAGCAAATCCTCAATCCTAAACCAATCAGGATAACTACCGGAAACAACCGAAACGGAGCGTAAAACCACATTCCTATCCCAAGGGCCAGTCCCGTCCAAAAGAACCAAAAAGGGCTCCATCTAACTAAGGACCTCCATAGTAAGAATCCTGTTAGTGCAGCAAAAACTGCAGCAGTTATTCCGTGCATACCAATTCGACCCCAATTCAGACTCCATCTCATAATGGAAACCAAAAAAGCCCCTCCGAGTCCCCAAAAAACACCGAATATATCTTTAGCAAAATAGAACATAGCCAATATGAGAATTACAGAAAACCCAGCCGATACAAGTCGGCCATTCAACCAGAGAACACCTGTCAATTCCTGCAACATCGCGACAGGAACCAAAAAGGCTGATGGGAGGTGTGTCGAAGGAACAAACACCGGGGTATTCAGAGGTGAGGCATGTATCTGTCCAGCTCTGACGATGTTATCTGCCTCGTCATACCAAAGACCGGCTGGCAATTCATTTATGTTATAGACACGTAGGACAAACCCAAAAATTACTATGCCTATAACTAACAAGGTCGCGAGAATAGGAATTGTTAACCTGGAACTCATAAGGTGTTTAGAAGTCGATACCCTTGACCCTCTAAACAAGAAAGGTACGGCCACCATTGCCAACACCGAAGACATGTAACATATCCACCCAGCTTCAAGCGCCGACCTATCAAATAGCATGAATCCAAATATTGATGAAGTACCCGAAGCCACAACTAGGAACCACCCGACCGCTTTCTCGGTCAATCTCAACCACATTATCTTTGACGATTCACTACCTAAACTGACACCGGGAGTTTGAGGGCTGTTACCCTTTTCACGAATGGAAATCGGATAGTTATTAGCGCTAATTAGAATAGCTATTATTCCGACAAAGAGCGTTGGAAGGGATATCAAATAAAACTCATAATCCCAAAGCTTAACGCTGACGAAGATAAATGCGAGACCACTTACTATGGACAAAAGACGAACATTGCTCTCGTTTATTCTGTCGATATGATACATGCCTTTATATTACGATGTTACTAAAGATCCGTTTTGGGAGATAGCATCAATCACAGACTCATCTATTCCGAATTCTCTAAGAATTTCAAGGCTATGTTCCCCTAAAAGAGGGGTTGGTTTGACTTGGGCTATGGGCAAATCTGGAAATTGAATGAGGTTATGAGAAAAAGCATACTCACTTCCATCATGAAGCACACTTTTTGATATCATATCGTTTTGAATCGCCTGCTTATCCTTAAAAAAATCCACTTCATAGTCAGTTATTGATTCTGCACAAGGTATATTGTTAGAACGCATCAGCTCCAGCCAGTATCTAGAATTATGGAGCTTTATAGCTTTTTCTAGCTGGGAGCCTAATTTTGAGTGTTCATGACGAGGATTTTTCCGACCAAGGCCTGTCAATCCCACGGCATCAAGCAGGGCATCCCCTGATACTGAATCCTCAGCACTAACATAAATCCAACCGTCACTAGTTTGATATAACCTGTGAAAATCACTTAGCCCATTCTGTGATTTATCGGATATTCGTCTTTGTATCTTATTTTTATAACGAGAAAAATCGCCTTCCAAAAGCAAACACCCAGCATTAAGTAAATTAGTGTTAACCACTTGACCAAGGCCACTCTTCTCTTTTGCATAAAGAGCCATAACTGCCCCCAAGGCTCCCATGCACCCGGCAGTATAGTCGGTCGGGGCCACAGGCGCGAGAAAAGATGGAGAATTACCTTGTCCGCCTTGCGCAACTTGGAGACCCATCCAGGCCTGAGCCAGAGGATCGACCCCAGGTCTATTGGCAAAAGGGCCATCCCAACCAAATGCAGTTACATGTACCTCTATCATTTTTGGATTGAATTTTCTTAAGGTCTCCGTATCCAATCCCATTCTACCCGTGGCACCAGGCCTTAGGTTCGCAACCATAACGTCGCATGAACCGACAATTTTCTGAAGGGCTTTCTGCGCAACTTCATTTTTAGCATCAATAGATAACGACTTTTTGTTCGCGTTTAAGGCATGAAAATATCTTCCACTAGAGGGTCGTGAGATATCTCCGTAGGGAGGTTCTATCTTAAGTACATCAGCTCCCAAATCAGCAAGGAGTCGCCCCATTGTGGGGCCAGCTATTACGTTCGTGATGTCAGCCACTTTGATTCCATTTAAAGGTAGCTTATTAAAGGTTTGGTTCTCAAGATTGTTTTCAATTTGCAGTGATTGTTTTATCGTAATCTCACTACTGGAATCCAGCACACGCGGCCCTTTGATCGAACCTGGTGTATTGGAAAATTTTATAGGCAACCCATATTGAATCATTGGGCCATAAATTGGATCAATTAATTCATGAACCATTTGGTTATGTACAACTTGTTGATTTTCAATCGCCGCATCTGCTGTGCCAGCATGAGCAAATGGGACGTCTACTGATTCGAATAGTTCGGCCCATTCATGAGATGGCCTTGTTTTCATAACGTTTTTCACTATCCCAAAAAGCTCGACCCTCGCTTCTTCATCCACCGGGTTGCGGCCGTCTCCATATCTTGGATTAGTCATAACCTCTGTTATACCCATAACAGTGGCAGCAATATCTACAAACCCCGCGTGAATGCAGCCCAGCTGAATCCACTCCCCATCTTGGCATTCGTAGACACTATAAAATGGCCCGCCTCCAACTGGGGTAACCTTGACAGGTCGTGGGCGAACTCTGTCTCCGATAGCTTTCGGCATATATAAAAGACCAGCGGCCATCAATGATGTGTTTATCTTCAGGCCAGCGCCACTCTCAAGGCGGCGAAGTAGCCCGCTCGTGAGCCCCAAAGCTGCCAAAAGGCCAGCCCCTACGTCTATGACAGGATGCGCGACATGAGTTGAACCTTCCTCAAACCCTGGCATGCTATCTAAAATACCTGTTCTAGCTTTGATCAAATCAGATATGGGTGATTCATTCTTTAAAGATCCATTTTGACCATAAGGGGTAATCGAACAATGTAATAATCCAGGATTCACTTTTCTCAAAGTTTGAAACCCGATCTTTTTTTGCAATGGATCTAGAGGGAGTAAATCCTCGATTAAAGCATCAGACTTATGAACAAGTTTTTCAAACAATGAGTACTGGGTCTTTAGATCCAAATTATGGAGCTCTTTCCCTCGGTGTAAAGTGGCAAATTCCGGATCATCTCGGTTGATATTTTGCTTTACGGGAACCCTCAAAACCCTAGCTCCATTATCACTCAAAAACATTGAGCAAATAGATCCAGCCTTGCCAGATGTGGTGTCAATAACATTAATGCCGTCGAATACTTCCATAACTTACTAAATTTCTCCGCAATTAAGAGGTGTCTGACAAACAATTTAAACAAAAAACCCCTGGGTTGGATCGAAATCTAACCCAGGGGTTTTCTCAAATTCAAACTTATTAAAGTCTAGGCAACAGGGGCTGCTAATTTTTCCCTAATAACTGCCCTCAGTTCTTTTACTCTCGGTAAATTCGGGAACACACCATCTTCCTCTGCCTTATCAAATATCTTCTCTCCATCAGCAAATACCTGATAGATCCCACCTATTCCTGGTGTGATTCTTATAGCAATATCTTTCCCTGCTTCAGCAAAAAACTCGTTGGCCATCCAGGCCGCCATTCCGTGATGCGCTCAAGGCACACAATAGATTATTTCTACCTCGAATTTTCCTTCACCTGCCATGTTATCCTCCTTCTAGAAGTCACGGTATTTTATTAACTAGCTGTGCCTAAATTATCACAAATTCAAACCATGGGTCAACAAACTTGGTGGCACCAGAATGAGCAACAAAAATTAAAATCCCATATCCATTCCCATGTCAACTACCTCGCCGTTCCTAGTTTCTGATGAATTTAATGCATTTGTAAATTCTAAATATAGCTCATACTCACTCTGTTTATCCAAATTTTTCATATTGGCCAGATTATCCCTAAATTCTTCCACCAAGTTATGTTCTATCCTCCCTTCAGGCATGTCGAAGAAGTCTCGATCAAATATCGGCACTTTCCCGCTTCTAAAATATCCTTTATTTTCGAGTTCATACGATTCAAGATCATCCGTTCCTTTTCCTAGCACCTCCCCAGTTTCTACATAATGTTCCATTACGGGTTGCATTCCATATTTTTGAATTGGACAAACTTTCATACATATTCCACAACCTGAATAACGAGCCATTACGGGGCGACAACGCTTGGCAATCAATTTATTTTTCTCAACCCCCCGAAACCAAACCCTTTGTGATTGAATTGCTTTGCCGGGACACCGCATAAAGCAAACTTGGCAAAGCTCACAAAATTTATACATGCCATAATCAATTGGTGAATCATAATCAAGATATGCATCAGTAATGATCAACTGTAATCTGGCGCGAGACCCGAAGTGTGGAGAAAGCAGCTGGCCGTTTACCCCCAACTGGCCCAACCCAGCCTCTACAAACATAGGAATCATGGGCCCAAAATGCCACGCAGGTCCAGATATTTGTGCACTGAAACCTAATTCATTAATAAAATCCGCAAGTTTTAGAGAAAGATCAGCTTGGGTTAAGTACGCATCACCTTGTGCAATCTCCGAGGAGTAGGAAGGTATATTTTGAGTTTCAATATATTCTTGCTCATATGCTAAACATATAACATTGGGAAGGTCATTCCGAACAAAACTCTTCCGGCTCTGATAAATATATCTTCGGTCAAACTTGGTAAACCCTATCTCGCTATATCCGAGTTCTTTTGCCTTATTACGAATAATCTCAGTAGGGTTTTCTGTCTGTGAAGAAACATTAGGAACCCGCTCTCCTGACCTCTTGATTTTGTTTATCCAGGGGGTGATCTTCTTTTGGTATTCTCTGTAAAGTTCCTCAGTCTCAGGGGTATGCTCGGCTCTCTCTTTTTGGGCCCATACTGCCGAAGCGCTTTGAGCTATTGAAAAGCTCTCCAAGGGAAATTCTCTACTGTAATAAGACACCTCAGTATCTCTCTGGGGCACTCCTTCTACCTTAAGAAGATCTACTGCAATAGGAATCTCAATATCAGGATCCCCAAATTTAAGACCTGCTCGCCTTATGATTTTCCCAACCTTGCGTTTTGCCAAACTGTAAAACCTCAACTTTGAATATTCCTAATCTTGATGTGAGAAAGATTATAAAACAAGTTTTCTTTCATACATTCTGTGTTGTGGTAAAAAAGCAAATGGGATTATCCTAATACGAATACAAAAACGGGGTGAAGCTTGACTCAAGGCCTGAAGATAGAAAAAGTCGGGGTATACGGGGACAAAATTTTGATCAGATGGACAGACGGCCACGAAAGCACGTATGGTGCCAAAGAAATAAGAATCAGCTGCCAGTGTGCGGAATGTGTTGAAGAGTGGAGTAAAAGGCAACTGTTAGACCCAGCCACCATACCTTCAGACCTGACAGCAGAGGACCATTTAATGATCGGTAATTATGCAATCCAGTTTTTGTGGAGCGACGCCCACTATACCGGTATTTTCCCTTTTGACACTTTAAGAAAAATGTGCCCTTGTACTAGCTGCGCCTAACTATCCCTTAGATAGAAAACTGGAGAACCCTTGCTGCCAGCAAGGGGTTATGTTCTAAGCAAAGAAAAAGGCGGGTTATAAATAAGCCCGTCTTTTTCTTTGTCACCCCTTACACTGGTTTGAATTTAGGAAGGGCTAGTTCGTCTGTTATGTCTTCAAACACAACTTCCAAAGCCATACCAATTTGTAAATTCTCTGGTGTGGGATCTTCGATGACAATATTAGTAGCCATCTTGGGTCCTTCTTCCAATTCAACTACTGCCGTCACGAAAGGAACATCGTCAACAAACCCTGGGTGAGGAGCTCTTTGAACTATTCCGTAAGTAAACAAAGTAGCTTTACCTGAAGCTTGTATCCAGTCTGTATCCTTCGAGAAGCAGCAAGGAGAAATATCTCGTGGATAGAAATAAGCATTCCCGCAAGATTTACAGTTCCTCAACCATAATTCGCCTTGTTTTGCCTTTTGCCAATAAACATCCGATTCCCCTTGAGGTACCGGTAATGGTTTGTTATAAGCCATGTGAATACTCCTTAAATTAATCTACTGCCAGAACAGTAGTGCCGGTGGAAGACAGTGACCCTCCGGTTCCGTTGATCAGACACAATTTTGGATCGTCCAACTGTCTATCCCCACACTCCCCTCTTAGCTGTCTAACCGCCTCCAAAACTAGGAACATTCCATACATTCCAGAGTGGGTGTAGGATAGTCCACCTCCCGATGTGTTCATAGCAAAATCCCCGCCTGGGGCTGTTCTTTGGTTAGCCACAAAATCAGGGGCTTCCCCAGGTCCGCAAAACCCTAGGCTTTCCAAAGTAGCCAGTACAGTATAAGTAAAAGAGTCATAAATCATCGCGAGATCAATATCATCGTGAGTAACACCCGACCTTTCTAATGCTAGTGGTCCAGTGTTTTTTGCCACCGTACGGGTGAGATCCGGCATCTGGCTGATCAGGTTGTGGTCATGCGACTCTGCTGCACCCAAAACCCATACAGGCTTCTTCTTGGCATCGCGAGCCCGCTCAGCTGATGTGATCACATATGCCCCTCCGGCGTCTGTCACTAAACAACAATCCAAAAGATGGAATGGCCAAGATATCCATCGTGAATTATGGTAATCATCAAAAGACATATCATCTTGCATATAAGCCTTTGGGTTTAACTGGGCCCACTTACGGGTAGCCACTGCAACTTCTGCCATGGCCTGACGGGTTTTATCTTCCCCATACTCATGCATGTATCTCCTGGCAGCCATAGCATAATTGATGGGTGCTCCCAGAAATCCGTATGGTGTTTCAAACTGTGAACCAGGATCAGCAGCGTCACCACCTGGGCGACTCCTTCTACTTCGACCTGCCTCACCGTGGGTAACGAGTGCCACATCGCAATATCCAGCATTAATGGCAGCCATAGCATGCGCAATATGAATTATAAATGACGAGCCCCCAACAGCGGTGGTATCTGTAAAACTCGGCTCAATACCCAAATATTCAGCCAAATTCAACGTAGATGTACCAGCAGTAAAAAGGCCGTTCACATCTTTCATAGACATGCCTGCGTCTTCCAAAGCGTTGTACGCTGCCTCAGCATGGTGAGTTAGATTCGATTTATCGGGAACTTTCCCAATTTCATCGGACTCATCCACTCCGACTATAGCAACAGTCTTTCTTAAATCGGTCATTAATTTCGTACCTCCCTAATTAGATACAATTTAGCGAACGGTACTTAGCAATCAAATAGCTGATTTGCAAAGTCCACGGGGAAGAATACATGTAATTCCCTATATACACAAACTCACCAAAAACCAAAATTACCAATTAGTGAAAGACCCATCATTTCTCCTGAGTTGTGGCGGCCATCCTGTAGGATCTACTATGCGATCCAAAGCTAATTCTTCGTTGAAGTCCACACCCATACCCGGCTCATCAGGGCACCAGGCGTAGCCGTTTTCCCATTCAATTTGTTTCGGAAACAAATCAGTCGCATAAGAGCCAGGTCTCCTAGGCATTTCTTGTACGCCTACGTTGGTTGAGGCCATGCATAAAGCAACACAAGCCGCTGCACTCACGGGTCCCAGGGGATTATGAGGCACAATGTCAATGTAGTGTGTTTCAGCCCAGTGAGTTATCTTGAGGGCTTCAGTTATGCCGCCGACGATGCACAGGTCTATCCGAGCATAATTTATCAACTCCTCCTCAATCACTTCCATGAATGGCCATTTAGTGGCCCATTGCTCTCCAGCAGCGATCGGTAAAGATGTATGTCGTGCCAAAGTCCGATAGCTAGATGGGTTTTCTGACCTCAAAGGGTCTTCTATGAAAAATGGCCTATAAGGCTCCACTGCTTTGCAAAATGCAACTGCATGGGCTGTATCCAATCTAGTGTGGACGTCAAAACATATCTGTATTTCAGGGCCAACCGCCTCCCTTATCGTAGCGATTTGTTGTTCAGCTATGCGTATCGAATCCACCGGTTCCAAAGTATTTAAATTGTCTACATAAACAGCTGACGGTCCGGTCTCAGGTTGGTGCCAACGTACAAATTTCCACCCAGCATCAATGTGCCTTTTGCAGTTTTCCAATAACTCTGACATTGTGTCACCTTGAGTATGTGGATAGCAGATCACTTTATCCCTCACGGGGCCTCCAAGCAGTTTGTACAATGGCATATCAAGAGCCTTGGCCTTGATGTCCCACAATCCAATATCAATCGCACTTATTGCACACGAATATACTTTATCGGCAGGAAAAAATCCTCCACGAAACATTTGTTGCCACATCTTTTCGGTACTGAACGGATCTTCCCCTATGACCACTTGAGATAGATGCTCAATGGCCTTACCAATCGCCCCTCCCCAATTTCGTATGCCAACTTCTCCAAGACCATAAATCCCAGAGTCTGTCTCAACTTTTACTATGTAATACACCCTGCCGTCTTCATCAGCTATGGGGAAACTTTTTATCTTAGTCACCTTCATTTAATTACCTCACAGATTCCAATAATAGATTCCAATAACTGTTCCAAGTTTTCCATATTCTAGAGAAACATAGCGAGTACGATATAACAGGGCAAAATTTGGGTCAATTGCATGTAGATATTTGTCAAAACAATGCTAGTATTTTTAGATGATCTCGATATCAGAAAGAAAATTCCAATCAGCCCTCGACATGGCTGTGGCCGGTCTGCCCGGTGAGTTGAAAACGTGTCTTAAGGAAATAGATATTATTGTTTCCGAAATAGCCGAAAAATCTGATCTTCTAGGTACCAACCTTGAAGAAGAGCTAGATCTGCTGAGCCTTCACGAGGCCGTTCCAATATCCAATGCCTACCACAATGACATGAATTTGAGGGGCCAGCTAACTCTATTTAAAAAGGCTCTAGAGAAAATTTGCGAGGAAGAGTCCGAACTCGTACATCAATTAACAATCATCCTGGAAGAAGAATTAAGCTATCACCCCACTCCTTAGTGAGTCACTGTTTAAGAACCCCACCTCCCACAATCCGACTTCATTCTCTCAAAATTCTAGCGTCGCCGACCCGTCTAGTAATTTGTTGCTGGTCCAGGTAATCCATAAACCCCAAAGCATATTTTCTGCTTGTCTGAAAAAGATCTCGAAAATCACCGACCGTGATTTCCCCATTCCTTGATATGTAGGAACGAACCCCATCCAACATCTCTTTAAACGCCTCAGATGAGAAAACTATTCCATCACTAACTCTAACCAATCGTCCCTTATCAATCAGGAAATTCAGAACATCATCATCTACTTCTAAATCCGTTCTCGGCGAAAATTTGCCTTTAGATATATTTTCCATGTAAGTCTCTGAAATTCGCTTCTGTTCTTCCGTCAAGTGTGATTCGTGGTCTGTAAGGGCGATTAGAGAGGTAAAATCTCTCAACACCTTGATTTTTTCCAAAACATTCACAACAGCATTAAAACTTTCTGGAGACAAAGTCAGTTTGTTCCTTAATTCTTCTCTGGGCATACCTTGCCTTAGAGGAAACTGTGTATGAAACAAATTAAGGCTCCTCTTAGTCAAATCACAGATATCTTCCCACCGTTTATTGGTGAAAAAATATGATTTCTCAATACTGGGAGATGTAGACATTAGAGCTTTCTCTGCTATCAATATTTCTATGGTAGGAATTATCTCTTCTTCCTGCATTGTCGAGGATGAAAGCAGTGAACCTAAAGTAGATGGGACAGCAGATTCAATAATATTAAGGATAATTTCAGAGGGGGTGCCGGATTCTAAGGATTCGAGTTTTTGCAAGGTGGGAAAGTGTCTTCTCCTATGTCGTTTCGCTCGGGTATCGACAATACTACCGCCACCAAGTGTAGTCATATTTGATCGAATAATGTAATGATCACCTCTGAGTACTGGTAATAACTTCTCAGGCTTAAGTTGTGCCCATGTACTGTTACCAGGTTGTACTTCTCCTTCCTCCAGCAACCTCAAACGGGCTACAACTTCTGAGCTTCCTGTATGCAGGGTAACGAACATGTTGTGGCGCAGTGGATTAGGCGCATCCTCAACAACATTAAGTCGAACATCAAAAGCCTCAGAGAGATCTATGCAATTTGGGAAACTCAAAACGTCCCCTCTGGCAATTTGTGCAGATTCTATTCCTGATAGGTTCGCAGCGACTCGTGTGCCGGGGCCAAAGCTGGCTTCAGATTTACCATGGGACTGAAGACCTCTTATACGAGCCTTTAACCCAACGGGAATTATTTCTACTTCTTGGCCTACCGACAAATACCCGTCGATTAAAGTTCCGGTTACTACAGTGCCAAACCCACTAATCGAGAAAGCTCTATCAATAGGTAGTCTAGGTCTATTAAAGTCCTTTTTAGCAGTAGTTTTATCCAAGGCGGAATCTATAGAATCCATAAGATTGGAGATACCTGAACCGGTAGTTGCCGAAACAGATATTGTTTCAACCCCTTCCAATGTCGTGCCAGTCAACAATTCTTCTACCTCAGCATAGACCAGTTCCAGCCAATCTTCATCAACCAAATCTTCCTTAGTTACAACTACCACCCCATTAGTGACGCCCAACAAATCTAGAATTGCGAGATGTTCTCTAGTTTGTGGCATTACCGATTCATCTGCTGCTACAACCAGGAGAGCCATGTCAATACCACCAACCCCTGCCAACATGTTACTGACAAATTTTTCATGGCCTGGAACATCAACTATACTAACCTCTCGTCCGGAAGGAAGTGTGATCCAAGCAAAGCCAATATCAATGGTCATGCCGCGGTCTTTCTCCTCTTGAAATCTGTCAGGATCGATACCTGTCAGACGTTCAACAAGTGTAGATTTTCCATGATCAACATGACCAGCAGTACCTATAACATACACAAGAAGTCCTCAATTTACTATCAAATACAATACATGAATATTACAATAGAATCGTATATATAAATGATGCTAAATTGATACAGGCATTCGGCTCTGCTAAGGTAGGCTTTGATATGTATTTAAGAAGTGGGAGGAACAATCATGAATGATGCGGTCATCGTTTCTGGAGCAAGAACTCCAGTTGGTAGATTCGGAGGAGCTTTCAAAGATGTTGGGGCAACAGATCTAGGATCCTTTGCAATCAAGGCTGCCCTTGAGAGAGCAGGCATATCTCCTGATATGGTGGATGAAGTCGTATTGGGAAACGCAATCCAAGCCGCTGAGGCCGGCTATGCTGCCCGCTTAGCTTCCTTAAAAGCAGGTATTCCTCATGATACACCCACTATTGCAATTAATAGGCAATGCTCATCTGGACTCGAAGCAATAAACATGGCAGCACAACTAGTGCGAACGGGGGAGGCGGACATTATCGTAGCCGGTGGGATAGAAAACATGAGCCAGGTGCCTTACTTTATAGATTACAAAGCACGGTTCGACGGTTTAAGAATGGGAAATTCTCAACTAGTAGATGGGCTTACTGAA
Source organism: Dehalococcoidia bacterium (assembly GCA_029936675.1). Lineage (GTDB taxonomy): Bacteria > Chloroflexota > Dehalococcoidia > Lucifugimonadales > UBA826 > UBA11996. Next base: position 264,544 of record JAPYSB010000001.1, read on the forward strand.
GGGTTAGGATGTCCAGTGAATCGATATCACATGGGTGTCACAGCCGAAAACGTCGCAGAGCGATTTTCCGTGTCTCGCCACGACCAGGATGAACTTGCTGTTATAAGCCACCAGCGTGCAAGCACCGCCATATCTCAAGGAAGATTCACTAATCAGATAACTACTGTATCCGTGCCTCAGAGAAAAGGAGACCCCGTAGTTGTAATGGAAGATGAGGGTCCTAGGGCAGATACAACCATAGAAGGTTTATCTAATTTGAGGCCTGTTTTCAAAAAAGATGGCACAGTCACCGCAGGTAATGCTTCTAGCATAAATGACGGGTCTGCCGCTGTAGTAATGATGTCAGCTCAAAAAGCCGCAGATTTAGGGGTAAAACCAAGGATGAAATGGCACACCAGGGGAATTGCCGGCGTAGAACCGGCAGTGATGGGTATCGGACCCGTCCCTGCCGTCCAAAAAGCGATGGATAAATCAGGCATGGGAATAAATGACATTGATGTGATTGAACTTAATGAGGCCTTTGCATCTCAAGCTCTCTACTGCATCCGGGAATTAAACCTGGACATAGAAAAAACCAATGTGAATGGCAGTGGAATTAGCCTGGGACACCCAGTTGGGGCCACTGGTGCCATCATGACGGTAAAACTAATGGAAGAAATGGAAAGATCCGACTCCAACACCGGCCTTGTGACAATGTGTGTCGGAGGTGGTCAAGGAGTGGCCACTATTTTTGAAAGATTGAATTAGAGGAGGATTTATTTGATGCCGATAAACACGGATGATCCTGGCGTAAAGACAGTTTTAGATAACATGGAGACTATCGTCGCTTCCGAAGGAGGGTCTCTAGATTTAATATCATTTAGTGAAAATCAACTTACAGTCAAATATAACAAGGGTACGAATGAGGAATGTCCGGAATGCGTACCGGATCACGATATGGTCAAAATGATGATCGAAAACTCTCTCACCATTTATGCTCCTCATATATCTCTTACGGATTTGGTATAGGGTTTTAAGGCAACATATCCAAATATTTCAACCCTGACCCTGTATTTAATAAAAGGGTTTTTTCAGATGGGTCGATGGAACCATTCCCTATCAATTTTTTCGCTCCGCATGCAGTAGCAGCTCCCTCGGGGCAGACAAAAAAACCTTCAAGTTTACCGACAAGATTAGTCATCTCAGTCATTTCATCATCTGAGACTGTGATAGCCGATCCTCCACTATCCCTGATTGCCTTTAAAATAAGGTAATCCCCTATAGCACTTGGCACCCTTATACCCGCTGCTAGAGTATTAGCGTTTTCCCAAGGCTGTGCAAACTCCTCCCCATTCTCAAATGCCCTAACTATTGGGGCACAATTTTCAGCCTGCACAGCAAACATTTTTGGTCGTTTCGACGAGATCCATTCCAATTCCTCCATTTCTTGAAAAGCCTTCCACATTCCAACGATGCCTGTTCCCCCTCCTGTAGGGTAAATAATGTTATCTGGTAGTTCCCACCCCAACTGTTCAGCAATTTCATATCCCATAGTTTTCTTTCCTTCCACTCTGTAAGGTTCCTGTAGTGTGGAAACATCAAACAGGCCAATTTCTGCGGCTTTTTCTCTTGAAATAACACCAGCATCACTTATCAAACCATCGATTAAAAATAAATTGCCGCCTGAAACAGAAACTTCTTTTTGGTTTGCTTTAGGAGCATCTTGTGGCATAAACACAAAAGCCTCCATCCCCGCCCTTGCAGCATATGAAGCCATTGCGCCAGCAGCATTTCCCGCTGATGGCATTGTTAATTTTCTTAACCCTAATTCTTTAGCTTTAGAAACAGCAGCTGACAATCCTCTTGCTTTAAATGAAGCTGTCGGATTTAGTCCTTCATCCTTCAGCATTAGTGATCTGGATCCCAATTCTGACCCCAATTTTCTTGTTTCAAAAATCGGAGTGAATCCTTCCCCTAAAGTCACAATATTAGATTCGTCACGTATTGGCAACATCTCAAAATATCTCCACATATTAGGAGCTCTTGCAGAAAGGGTCTCTTTAGTAAAATATTTGGAAGCCTCCTTTATGTCGTATCTTGGATAAAGCACTTTCCCGCATTTCTCACAAAGCCTCCTAGGTTGATCGGCCGAGAATATTGCACTGCAATATGTACATTCTAAATTTTTAAGGTAGCTGCGCATTTTTGATAACCTCTTGGAAACAATTCATGTTCAATTCACTTAATAACAAGACGAAAGTATGATACAACGATGAAGGAAACCGGTGAACCATTCAAAAGATATCGATATGTAGAATATTTCAGGTTTCTAGGAGACTCGAAAAATGGCTGATTACGACGTAATAATAATTGGCGGAGGCACTGCTGGATTTAGTGCAGGAATGTATTCATCTAGATTAGGTATGAAAACGTTATTGGTTGAAAGGTTAATTCCTGGTGGGCAAATCATTAATGTGGAGCGAATAGAGGATTACCCTGGATTACCTGATGGAGTAAGCGGAGCCGAATTTTCGAGTAAAATTCAAGAACAGGCCATTGCCTCAGGGACTGAATTTGCCATGTCTGAAGTAACTGGGATTAGGAAATCCGGGCAGGAATGGATCGTAAAAACCTATGAAGGGGACAAATCCTCAAAATCAATAATAGTAGCGGGTGGATCAACACTAAATAAACTAAACGTGCCTGGTGAAAGCGAGCTTGCCGGGGCTGGTGTCTCATACTGTGCCACATGTGACGGAGCATTTTTTATTGATCAAAAGGTGTGCGTGGTTGGTGGGGGGGATTCAGCCCTGCAGGAGGCCATAACACTGACAGAGTTTGCTTCAAAGATAGATGTGTTTTGCCGATCTAGCTCTCTTCACGCCCAGCAGACGCTGCAAGATAGAATTACGGATCATGAGAAAATACAGGTTCATCTAAACGTTGAAGTACAAGAAATACACGGAGACGGTATGGTTGAAGGAATTTCTCTACTGAAAACCCTCTCAGGCGAATCCACAAGAGTGAATATTGACGGAGTTTTTATATTCGTTGGGCTCGCTCCCAACACAGACTATCTCCAAAATATTCTGGAAACTGATGAAAATGGGCATATTAAGACCGATATAAATCTTCAGACATCTGAAAAGGGGATTTTTGCAGCAGGAGACATAAGAGCTAACTCTTCTTCCCAGCTGATAAGCTCTGCCGGTGATGGAGCGACAGCGGCCGTAAACTCCAAAAAGTATATCTCGAAGGAGAGAAAAACTAATTCCAATGGACCAAACATTTCAGGAATCACTATCTAAACCCAGTCTCCCTGACGGTAAGACAGGTTTCGTATGAACTGGCTCCTAGTGATAATAGGAGGGAGTGTTGGTGCTGCCTGCCGGTACGGAGCGGATCGTCTAGCGAATACCTACCTAGGATCCAGTCTAACAGGAACTGTTTCGGTCAACATTTTAGGGTCTTTAGTACTAGGTTTTCTGGTCGGCTACGCGTTAGGTAAACCTAACTGGAATCAAGATTATTCATTGTTACTAGGGGTTGGGTTTTGTGGCTCGTTCACCACCTTTTCGGCTGTTACTGTTTCTGGTATACAACTCATTTCTGATGGTAATTATGGTAAAGCTATAACTTATTTAACATTTAGTGTAGTCGCCGGGTTGTTGGCAGCATTCTTAGGGATATGGATTGCAAAACAAACTATTTAGTAACGTTCCTTGCCTAAGTTCTCTATCAAGGCCCTAACTTCGGCTACTCGAGATGAGATTGGTGTGACTCTCCCGTAGCAAACATCCATGAAAGCCTCTGTAATTCTTCGAACAGAATCAATATCAAAAGACCTGTACAAGGCTGGTTCAAACTCCTTTGGAGTGGAATTATGGGATCTATTCACGCCTTTTTGAGACCCTAAATACAACAGTCCATAATAGGATTCCAAAACGGTCTTGCTTCCTGAATCCAGATGCCTTGGAATCACGAACATATTTTCCTCTTTGGCTAACCCTCGTTTCCAGAGCAACCTCTTAGCAATTTCGAGCAAATCCGTCATGGAATCTTCGGATCCCTCAATCTTCGATTTGATACCATCATCGACTACATTTTTTGACCTACTGATCCTTCTGAAAGCAATTCCTAGGCCGAATAACAGGCCGGTTACCAAAATAAAGATGGCAAAATATTCAAAATATTGCATGAATGCTGAAGGTTCTTCTGATACGGGAGCGTTAATCAACTCTTCTAGCACATTACCCAAGCCGTTAAATGATTCTTGTTCTTGCACTGATCGATCGGGAGTAAGTGCATCTCCGAAAACCCAACTAAAAAATCGGATAATAAACTGAATTGCGTAAATAATAGGTATCGCAAAAAGATAGACTATTGCCATGGTAATCCAACTTATCAGTGTCGTTATGGGTGAGGAAATAGCCCCGAGAAAATCTTTACTGAAAGAAGCAAAAAGTACCCCCGACAAGACGACCATTCCCACAAGGATTGACACCACTCGGAGCCACCGTAAAGTGACAACTCCACTATTAGAAGAAGGTTTTAGGCGTCCTATGGCGAGGCCCGATAAAGCCGAGGCGAAAAACAGGTACATTAGTGTTGACATGTACAAATCAGCCCCATTAAAAATATCAATGGTGACAGTAAACGCCATTACTATAATTCCAATTCTAAAGGTGGAGGATAATGCTTCCAGAGGAAAGTCGGTTGAGCCGGTAAGCCCGCCTTTTACCCACATGAACACGCTCATAAAAGCGGCCAAAACTATAGCTAGGCCAACCTCTCCTTCCTCATAGACCCAATGCTCCAGGTCAAAAACCCAGTACAATGAAAAAGTTTCTTGTGAAGGTAAATTGGTATATCCGACAATGAAATAGCAGAGAATCGCTCCAACAAACGTTTGAAGGCATATGGCGAGGGTGACTTTTAAGTTCCAAGCATTAAATAACCTGGATAAATATAGGGATACTGCATATAAAACAACACATCCTCCGTACGATAGAGGGCTCCGTCCAAGGGAAATTATTATCCCCACAACGGCATAGATCGAATAAAGCCACACTGTTTCAGATAATATTAAGCACAGTGCAATAATTTTAGATTGGTATGAATTCACCTTTCGACTCCATCCGACTAAAATGGGCTCCTAGCTCATATTTCAGAATATTGTCCCATGTACCATATGACGGCTCATCAGCAACGTTAATTAACACTATCCTGCATCCAAATTTTGTTATATTTCTTAGCGAATCCAATAATTGATCAGTAATGAAGGATGTGACGACAACTACGGTAGATCCAAAAGGGAATTTTTTATACCACTTATTAAGATTTTCCGACATAGGTCCAGATGAAATAGGACCTATGGTAGCCAAGGTTTCCAATATTACCCTTAGCTGATCTTTCGATTGTGAAGTAGGTATTCTCATTGGCAAGTCAGACAATACAGGGGTGCCGTTTGAAAAAAACCCGAGATTGAATCCTTCCTCACTGCAATAGCTTGCTATGGAAGCAGAAGCAGCCACAACCCTCTCTAAATTTACTGCTGAGTACCCTTCCCATACCTTTGAAGATGTTTCTACAGAAACAGCCAAAATCACGTCACTTTTGCTGGTTGATTCAAATGTTTTAATCATTAGTTCGGATTTTTTTGCTGTGTATTTCCAATCGACTGTGTTCAGGGGATCTCCCTTTTCATAAGTTCTGATTCCTCTATTCCAAGATATGTCTTGGTGAATATTTAAGTCAGTGATTTTCTCGCCTAAAGGTCTAGATTCTGGCATCCCTAGGTCTGGCAGCTTTAAAACTTGCGGGTAAACTAATATGTAATCTCGACTCGAGATTGTTTTCTTACTATTGAATAATCCAAAAATATCGCCACCAGAAATATTCACTGATCCAAGCCTATGAAACCCTCTTTTTTTTGCCTGCACAGAGTATTCCCAAGTGGTTTTTTGATAGGCGGATACAGAAGCAGAATGCATCATCGACACAGCATCATGGCTTGAACTTGGCTTGATATCAGGTCCGTTAAGATTCAAAGCGATTGGGATGTCATCAACTGTATCGATTCTTGGTAAAGGTATCGGCTTTTTGTTGTGAAGTTCTACAGAGAAGGGAACCGTCTCTCCAATAAAAACTCTCTTTTGGGGTATCACACGAATATATTCGACATTTTCCAACGATACCTTGTTCCAGAGCCATGCGGTAAAAACGACAATTAAGCTCATGACAGATAGGCCTAAAATTAAACCTTGACCTGAAAATATGCCGATAATTGCCAAAGCGATAATTATTAATACCCAGCAATCATTCCAAAAAGTTTTTACCATAATTATGCCTAGATGGCTTCTATTGGGACACTAATTTCAGACATTATTTCTTCAAGTATTTCATCTGCCCCGAATCCTCTCAATCTAGCATTAGATGTCGGTATAATTCGATGCGATAAAACTGGATTTATAAGACTTTTTACATCATCCGGAGTCACATATCCCCTTCCGCTTAAAGCCGCTTTAGCCTGGCTGCAGCGGTACAGGCCCAAAGAGCCTCTGGGGCTTGATCCTAAATCCAATTTGTCATTTTCTCGCGTAGAACGCACAATCGAAATAATGTAATCGCATATACCCTGTTCCACTTTTATTTCTGAAGAAAAGCTTTGGAGATTTTTTATCATCTCAGAATTCACCACAGAAGCTAGTTCTTTATGGGAATCTTCCTTCCGAAAGCGTCCTATGATGTCTGCTTCTTCCTGCTCCGTGGGGTACCCGAGAGATATTTTCATCAAGAATCTGTCCAGTTGAGCCTCAGGAAGTGGAAAGGTACCTTCCATGTCCAGAGGGTTTTGGGTAGCCATCACAATAAAAGGGGTTGGTAATAAACGAGTCTCCCCGTCTATCGTTACCTGCGATTCTTGCATAGATTCTAGAAGGGCCGACTGCGTGCGAGGGGTGGCCCTATTTATTTCATCAGCTAATATGATTTGGTTGAAAATTGGACCACTTTGAAATTCGAATTCACTAGATTTTTGGTTGAACCAATTGACCCCAAGAACATCGGACGGCATCAAGTCGGGAGTAAATTGAATTCTTCCGAAAGTGCAATCCAAAGACGAAGATACTGCCCTTGCAAGGGTGGTTTTACCCGAACCTGGCACGTCCTCAAGAAGGATATGCCCGTGACACAATATAGAAATTAACACCAAGTCTATAGCGTCTGACTTACCGACAATGACTTTTTGGACATTGTCCTTTATTTTCTCAATGATGCTTTTAAATTCATTACTTTCAGTTACCAAAAAAGCCTCCCCTTTTCCATTAGGAATTGTTCCAATAAAAATGTTGCAATCGCACTATCAATTGAATCGAGAATGACGACTTGAAAGCAGACAGTAAGTATATACGAGGGGAAATTTTACTCGAGCTATATTTATTGGGATATACTTAATATTTGTGAGTGCCTCGATCTGTCGTTGCCCGGTGGTGTAGTGGTAGCACTAAGGACTTTGACTCCTTCGACCCAGGTTCGAATCCTGGCCGGGCAGCCAGGAATCAATTTTTTTTGCAATGTGATACGAGTTGCGTTTCTCATGTTGAATTCCACGCTCTAGACCAAGATCCAATCCTCTCATAACAGAGGATTTTATAGAAGCTAACAGTTCAGGCTTTATTTTAGTTAATCCCCCGGCAATTACCTCTGCAGAGCTATCGAGCATCTCCCTTGAAACAACTCGGTCAACAAGACGAATCTTTATTGCTTCCCTAGCATCCACTAGCCTATTGGTCATTATCATTTCCAGGGCCCTATCAGGCCCAACAAGATTACGTAAAGTTTGAGTGCCCCCAGCAGCAGGAATCATCCCTAATGCCACTTCAGGCATCCTAAAAATTGAGCTATCAGCTGCTATCCTAATATCGCATAAAGCCGCAATTTCAACACCAGACCCTATAACGTATCCATGGAGTTTGGCAATTAGCGGTTTTTGAATAGACAGAAATAAGCCCCACAAGTCTCTCTCCCATCTTACCGTTCGTGCAATTATTTGAGATGGAGCAGTACCAAATTCCGTCAAGTCAGCACCAGCACAGAATCCCCTTTGACCTGCTCCACTCATAATTGCAACTTTGGATTCCGTATCATCCCGAAATAATTCTAGCGTTTGAAAAAGCGAATCGCGCATGTCTATATTAAAGGCGTTGATTTGATCAGGTCTGTTCAAAGTTATGTGGGCGACACCGTTGATAGAGTGGTACATAACTGTCTCATGTTCACTATTCCCACCGATTTGATTCATCTTCAGCGGCCTTCGTACCTAGGTTCTTTTTTCTCCAAAAATGAATCTATACCTTCTTTTCTATCAAAAGTACTTTGCAAAATCACATTAAGGTCAGTCTCCAGCCTTAATCCTTGATCCAAGGTCATATCAGATCCCTCCACTATTGCCTCTTTCAGATACTTAGCCGCGATCGGGCCATGAGATGCTATCTTAGAGGCTAGCTCGACTGCATTATCTAGTACATCTTTCGCGTGAATATATTGCACCACTCCAATTTCAAGAGCCTCAGCGGCAGAGAAAACTCGCCCTGTCAATAATAAATCCATTGCCCTACCTACACCGACTATCCTTGGCAATCTTTGTGTCCCACCTTCCACAGGGGTGTGGCCCGCTAACACGTGAGACATTGAAAATTTACTCGTTTTGTCGGCGACTCTAATATCGCAACATAAAAATAATTCAAGAGCTGTGCCATGAGCTTCCGATTCAACAATTCCAATGGTGGGAAATTTTATGTTAGATATAAAACCACTAAGAGATTTGGTCCCGTCATTCCGAGGGTGGCAATCACACCCCAGTTTAATATCAGGTATATTGATCAAGACCACGGTCACAGAGTGTTTGGCATTTAGTTCGTTAATAGCATCTTCCAATGACCACATGAGCTCACGGCACGGGCCATCATTCTTATCCGCCGACTTCAGATTGATAAGTTGTATCTTTTCTTCATTGAAAGATTGTAGATTCACCATATGGCTCTACTATGAAAGTCCTCCGCTAAAGACAAATTTAATTCTGTATTCCCTTTTCTAATTCTAAAACCTCATCGTCTTCCATCGAAATACCGTACCTTGGTGGATTATTAAAGTATATTAATAACTCCTTTATGGAAGCGGCAATCGGTGGACCTAATACCACCCCCCAAAGACCTGCTATTTCGCTACCAACCACAATAGATACCAATATCATCAGAGGATGCAATCTCATGGCAAAACTATGAACTCGGGGAACTATAATCGCCCCCTGGAAAAGCTGCACACCCAAATATAATAGCAACACCCAAACGATTTGTTCTGGGGAAGTGGATAGAACCACAATTATAGTAGGGATAACAGCGAGCCAAGCTCCTACAATTGGGACTAACTCAAATATCCCGGCCACAGCTCCTAAAAGAATTGCATATTTCACCCCCATAAGCATTAAGCCAATTGAGATACAGGCCCATACCACGGCTGCTAAAGTGAATTGTGCTCTGACATACGCACCGATAATCCGGTTCAGAATTCTTAATACATACACGACATGGATCTGCGTATCTGTAGGAAATACCTCAACAAACGATTCTCGGACTTTCTCTCTATCCCTCAAAAAATAAAAAACAAATAAGGGCAACACGACGAGTCCTACTACCAAAGTCAAAGCATGAACTGCAGCCACTGCGGTTCTACCAACAAGTCCGCGAAAGGCCCCTAGTAATATCTCTCCCCCATTTTCCAATAACCGATCGATTTCCACCCGTACCTCTTCCGGAATATTCGAGGCATATTCCTCATTCCAACTCTCCACTGTGGTTCTCGCGTCGGTAATAAGATTAGGTATATTAGTAATCAGCTCACTTGATTGCTTAAACATTGGAGGGATCACTAGCACCAGGCACCCAGCAATTATTAAGAATGCAGTAAGGGTCACTATTGTTATCGATAAGCCTCGGGCTAATTTAGGCTTGGTATTTTTTAATGGAACAAACTGTTCTATAAAATTGACAAAAGGGTGAAGTATATAAGTTAAGATTATTCCCAATACAAGGGGAAATAGAGCCCCTCTGACAAGATATAATCCAAAACACACAACCACCCCGATGAAAACATAAAATGACACTTTGGCCACTTTTTCCAATGAGGCATTAAAATTGCCGGGCTGCTGCATAGTATCGGATCCAAGTATTGACTGTCTGACCCATTATGTTACTAGAAAGTTTCACAGGCAAGCGACAATATGCTAGGGAAGTTCAAGATTGTTTATCTAGAAATGTACCTGGATTTAAATCCTAGATTCTGAGTATTATGATGGTATAACTACCACTCTCCTATCACGCCCTTCGCCTGAGCTCTCAGTATACACCTCTGAATTTTCAGCTAGCGCAATGTGAACCAATCTTCTCTCCCTAGCCGACATAGGCTCTAATTCAATCGATCTGCCAGTCTTCACAACTCGTTGAGCCACCCTGCTGGCTAGATTAGCCAAAGATTGCTTTCGTCTCTCATCATAACCTTCAACATCAAGAGAGATGTTCGCCCTTTCCCCGGTTTGCCTTCCCACAATGAATCTTGTCAGAAATTGAAGGGATCTAAGGGTCTCGCCTTTGCGGCCAATAAGTAATCCGGAATCATCCCCTTCTATCTCAAAGACCGGTCCTCCGGTCTCTTCATTGTCAGCCTCTTTCAAATTGACCACGACATCCACATCCATGTGAGACACAAGGTTTTTTATGACTTCATTAGCCGAATCTAAAACATCTGAAGTCCCATCAACTCTGGTAACTCTAACGGAGGCCAATTCACTACCAATTCCTAGAATACCGGGTTTACCTCTGCTAATGACGTCTATTTCTACCTCTACGCGGTCTGCGTCTAGTTCTTTTAGGGCGATTTCTATCGCCTCTTCCACTGTCTTCGCTTTCATTTCTATCGACTTCATTTGTTTGTTCCTCCTCCAGAACCGGTGGTGCCCCACCTGCAATAGCTGCAGCGGGCTGAGATGCCCGGCTGCTGGCAAAACTAAGTAAATTTTTCATTGGATCCCAACCTGTGATAAACCCTTGGATTACTATGCCAACGATATTTGACACCACCCAATATAGAGCCAACCCACTAGGGAACGACATTGTAAAAAAGCCAAACATTATAGGCATCATCCACAGCATCATTTTGTTGGTGGAAGCCTGCCTATCGTCCATAGCCGGCATGGTGGTCATTTTTTGCATTAGAAACATGGAAATTCCGACCAATATTGGCATCACTACTGGGGAAGGATCAGGATTAGCTAAATCCATCCAAATAAATTGGCTATTGATAGGAACCACATCATGAACCAACGGTAACCATCCATACATATGGCCTGACAGTTTAACCAAACTTTCAGGAGTGTTGGGCACCGTCTGTAATATTGCTTGATACAAACCAATCCAAATGGGAAATTGAATGAACATAGGTCCCAAGCAACCGATAGGGTTAACTCCTTGTTCCTTGTAAAGCTTCATCGTCTCCTGAGACTGTTTTTGTTTGTCATTTTTAAATTTATTTTGTATTTCTTTAATCTTCGGTTGCAGTGCTGTCATAGATTTCATCTGTTTGCTTTGTTTTACCGTTAAAGGCATCATGACAGCGCGAATAAGTACCGTGAAAAGTATTATCGCCAACCCGAAGTTACTGATGGCTATGCTGTAGAGGACTAGCAAACTATTAATCATCGGCTGGATGATTATGCTATTCCATAATTGAGAAAATATTTCCAAGTCTATTGTCCTCTGTTTTTAGTTAGCAATCCGGAGACCAGTCACTAGGTTGTGGATTTTTATCGTCTTTCAGCAAATTAGAAAAATATGGTGCATCCCACTTTTCATCGGGGTTTCCGTTTGCTTTGACGGTCAAGGCTCTCACTGAATGATCTCGCACACTGAAGTAAATCTCAAATCCATCCGATGTAATCGGGGACTGTATGCTATCGCCCACATCACAGCTAGCCAACACTTCTCCTGAACTTGTCTCGGCTATACGAATTTCCCCATCGGTGGAGCCCACAACTATCATGTCAGAAACGATAGCAGGGGATCCGACGATTGCACCATTCGTTTCTAGTTCCCATTTCTTTTTACCGGATCTGACATCCAAAGCATATAGTTTTCCATCTAATGACGGAATGTAAATAGTCTGGCCCTCAATTACAGCACCACCCCAATACCAGTTAGACGCTTTCTCGAAAACCCACTCTTCAACGCCTGTGTGCAAATCAAATGCGTAAAAAACACCGTCAAAGGACCCTACAAAAACGGTATCTTCCTCAATCACTGGAGTTGCTGCAACAGCACCCCCAGTCTCGGTTTTCCAAAGGAGTTCACCTGTATCTTTATTCAGAGCATATACATAATGATCGAGTGAAGTAATTATAAGCGTGTCGTCGTGAATTACTGGGGTAGACCATATTTCTCCATCGACCTTATATGACCAGTCATCAACAAAAGTAACTTGTTGATTTGAGAAATCTAAATCGTAAGATCTCAATATGCCATCGCTGGATCCTATGTAAAGATTATTTTCATGAATTAATGGTCCTCCAACTATTTCAAAATCGTCACTAACTACTTCAGTTTCGACGATTCTCCCAGTATCGACTTCTATAGCCTGAATCTTTCCGTCGTACACCCCCACAAAAACGATTCCATTAGATACTGCAGGCAAGCCGTATGCGGCTCTCTTATTTTCATCTTCTTCATTCACCCTCATCAAATCTGGTTTCCATATATGTTTCCCTGTATTCTTATCGAGAACCATGATATGACCATCCATGCTAGCAAGAACGAGGCGGTTGTCATCCACCAAAACACCTGACCAACCCTGAGCGCTACTAATTCTCGAGCAACCCACAATAGTAATCAGTAGCAAAAGTAGACAAACCGATATTTTTTTGTTTTTAGAAAACATCTTTCAGTTAAATTTAGCCTTTGTCACTTGATATAGTTTTTGAGTTATGGGACAGGATCGTACCCTCTAGTTCCAAATGGCCTACATCTAAGTAGCCGTTTGAAGGTGATTCCAGTACCCGTAGCTAGACCGTATCGGTCTATGGCCGCATAAGCGTAATCTGAGCATGTCGGTAAATGTCGGCATCCCACAGGTAAGAAAGGTGAAATCAATTTTTTATAGGATTTTATTAGCCCTAATACTGTCGATTTAACAAAGTTCTCTTTTCGTAGTTTCAATCTATTTCACATTTTCTCGGTCGATATTAGGCTAGCGTTATTCAAAAGTTTGTACATTGAAGACGATATTCCATTGTAATCAGAGTTTAATATCCCATTTCTAGCGATAAAAACTATATCCATTCCGTCAATTATTCGAATGGAACTAGCGGATTCCTTCAACCTTCTTTTATATTTGTTCCTAACAGTGGCTCCTCCAATTCTCTTTGAAACAATAAACCCCAATCGAGACCCTTTATATTTCCCTACTGTTTCTTGATCCATAGCAAGCATGACCAGGTTAAAGTCAGCAGATCCAGCACCATTTTTTTTTACAGAATCAAAGTCGGAGGAGTTACGTAGCTTTTGGTATTTTTGCATGTAGCCACTCTAATTCGATCAGTCGACCATAAAATATGTACATTGATACAGTGGCGAATTTGCCAAAACTGACAACAATAAAACTATACAGTCAGCCTCTGACGCCCTTTGAACATTCGCCTCTTAAGGACATTCCGACCGCCTTTAGTGCTCATACGGGATCTGAACCCATGTACTCGCATGCGGCGTCTGTTTTTTGGTTGATAGGTTCTTTTTGGCATTGATATTCCTTAAATTAACCTACAAATTTTACTTACATCAGTAGAACAGTGTCAATTTGTTTAGCAGCCGAATCTCGCCCCTCTTCTAAATCGTTATTATTTCGGATGCTCCATCAGGACCGTGACACCCATATCTATGAACTTATTCCTCAGCTTATGATCATAGCTTCTAAAGCTAATCTTTGTCTTAGAGTCTTGCAGCTGGTCTAAGGCATGCTTCACGCAATCATCAACTGTTTGAATCAGATGTTTGGGATGGGCCTCAATATCATAAAGTAAATCATTAGGCCCCCATGTAAGACAGTCAACACCATCGATGGCAAGTTCACTCACTGTCGTCACCGCTCTAAGAGATTCCATTTGCATCGACAAAAATCCGGTTTGATTCCACCAGCTGCCATACTCGGTTCTATCAGGCTTCTCTCCTACCTTGTACCGAGCAGCCCCCCCAACGCTCCTTCCTCCCATCTGAGGATAATAAAAATAGTGGACGGCTTCTTTCACTGTTTCAAGGGTTTCAACTTGAGGTACCTCAATACCTACAGGGCCCAGATCAAGAATGTTACCTATCAAATAGGCATGCCTAGTGTGTTTAATCCTAAATTGGGAAGGAATACCTAAATTACTAGCCGACTCACAAAATTTTACCAATGTATCCTCGTTGAAAGCGGCATGCTGACTGTCAGTAAAAACAAATGCATAATCATCCTTACTGAGGATGGTTTCCATTTCTGATTCAGATGCATCTAAAGGCACTGAAACTCCGATTAAGATCTCTCCTGATTGGATTCTTTGTTTGAGATTCAAATCACTCCTTTTTTCTCCCCGAAACATTTAAACCACTTAGGTCAGGTAGCCTAAATAATTATTTTTGCATAAAGAACTCGAATTTTTCTGCCGGTCCGTATCCGTCAATGGACATTACTTTCAGGCCTTCATTTTCTGTTGCCGACCTGACAATAGTTTTATTAAACAAATGAACAGACTCTTCATTCAAAAATCGATCGACTGGCATCCATAAGCATTCGGCTATTTCTTCTTCCTGCATTGTTATTTCATTGTCTAATGGAGATAACCTGGCCACAAAATAAATATCTGATTTACCATACCTATAACCATGCCAATGTCTAAAAAAGGTGAGTGCCTGGAAGGTGGTAGAAATTCCTGTTTCCTCAAATACCTCTCTAACAGCAGCCTCCGCCAGATGTTCTCCTGGTTGCAAAGCACCCCCTGGCAATTTATATCCAGGGCCTCTTCCAGATGCTCTATACCTCTCTGAAACAACCAAAATCTCATTATTCTTGTTTATTACAACGCCTCCAATACCTATGTAATGAGTTGCATAGGGGGGCACAAAGGCATTTTCCTCAACTTGAAGTGTCATCATTGCGTATTCCTCGGTGGCGTGGTGAAATAAAAACCCCTCCTCCGATGCCCTAGGAATAGCCTTGAAGGCTAATTTAGGAATCTCCAGCCAGGCAACTTTAATATCCTTTGTACGCCATGTTTGGATAGCATGCATTAACCCGGTTTCAAATTCTGAAACCAGGGATGGCACCGATTTTGGATCAATAACTGCCCCACCAAAAGGGTTCACAGACCAAACTAAATCACTCATATCGCCTCCATTTACTTAAGCACAGGGAAGTATATTGTTGTGCCTCACTCACGGCAACCAACAGAAAATATTTGCCCAGAAATTGTTGCTATATAATGCCTTCAAGCTTAATCGAAATGGGACTTACAAATGAAATACATTATTCAATCAGACAGATTAATTGACGGCTCAGGTTCTATCCCCTTACAAAAGGGAGCAATAGTTATTGAAGGGGACAAAATTTCCAAAATTTGTACCAGTAACAGATTGACTGAAACAGATAAAAATCAGGCTGAAATTCTATCAGTCCCAGGAGGATCTATCCTTCCTGGATTTATAGAAATGCATTCTCATATACATTGCAGTTCGGAGGCCGACGCCTACGAACATATTACTACTGAAAGTAATGAAACTTTTTTATTACGCGGCACCCAGGCAGTAAGGGCAGCACTCTCTTCCGGAGTCACCACCATGAGGGATCTTGGGAGTAGAAACGAAGTTGTTTTCCCGCTTAGGGAAGGTATAAATCGCGGTATAATTCCAGGCCCTAGGCTCCTTGTTGCAGGAACTCCCGTGACCACAACCGGTGGGCACTGCAACATGTTTGGAACTGAAGCTAATACTTCAGAAGAGGTCGTCAAGGCAATTAGACAACAATTCAAGCTTGGAGCCGATTGTATAAAAATAATGTCCACAGGTGGCGGATTTACTCCTGGAACCAATGTCAGGGCTCCTCAGTATAGTTCCGAGATACTGAAAAACGCTGTGAATGACGCAGAGAGACTTGGGCTTAAAGTAGCGGCACACTGTCATGCAGCTGAAGGGGTTAAGAATTGTATGGAGGCTGGTATACACAACCTGATACATTGCTCCTGGTTATCTAGTAACCCGTCAGAACTCTATGACTATGACGGAGAGGTTGCAGATCAGATCGCCGAAAAAGGTATTTATGTGGATCCCACGCTTGCTCTTTCTCACCTCAACAAATTAAGAGGCAGAGCTATCCGACCGGATTCTGGGGCAATGAGAGACCCTGAAAAAAGGTTTGAAATTCTCAGAGACATGTGGGACCGAGGTGTCAAATTCGTCACTGGGATGGATTCTGGAATGACAAACGCACGTTTTGACGATTTTGCCTACATTCCAGAGGTAATGGTGAAAAACATGTACATATCTCCGCTAGAAGCAATAACTTGCGCAACGAAGACATCAGCCGAATGTCTGGGAATGGAAGAGGAAATCGGCACATTAGAGGCTGGCAAATCTGCCGATGTCATCGTTGTGAACGGAGACCCATCGGAGGATATAACCAGACTCCACGATGTAAATACGATTGTTTCTCAAGGCACGCTTGTAAAGAGGGAAAATACTTTGCTCATATAGCCTTAAACGAACGCATTTTTAGGCTTAATACACTTCCATTGGTGTGACACTGGTAGCTTTTATGATCAAATACACCTCGTCAAATGTCCTTAATCCTAGGTCCAAGACCGATTGTTTAGTAAGGGCTGCTGTAAGACTGCACCCTCCAATTTCACAATCTATGAACGTTGGATTCTCAGAGTGATTGATACTTGAAATATTGGCCCTCAATATGTTCCGGGCACTTATTGCAGCAGGCGGGTATTTACTGACGATAATATCAGAGGCTTTAATCGAAACAGTGGCTTGCTTACCTTTTTCTGATGCAAGTTTTGGAGTGATCAACCTAACATCCCCTATTTTTAGGGACGATAAGTTCTCATCTACTGGACCTTCAACAACACCTTGGAGAATATTTTCAAAGGATCCATAATCCACATAATCGGCCACAGAGCTATTATTCAACAGCAGAGACGACTCTCCTTCCACTACCTTCATCCCATTTCTAATTACGATGACAGAATCAGCCAAAGCGATCATCTCAGAAACAGAATGGGACACGTAGATCATGTCTAAATTCCATTCCCTAGATACTTCGCGAAGTTTTTCTAATATGAATCCCCTGAAAGGCAGGTCCAAAGAGGCTAATGGTTCGTCTAAAAGTAATAAATCTGGAGAAGCTGCCAAGCTTCTGCCCAAAGCAACTCGCTGGCGCTCCCCTCCAGACAAATTCGTGACTCCTCGTTCCATGATTTGTTCTAGTTGTAGCAAATACACAATGTCTTCCAAACTTCCTATTCTTCTATATTTTTCGGTGAGATTATAACCAAATTCCAAGTTTTCCCTTACCGTTAAATGCGGGAATAATGCAGAATGCTGATGAACGTACCCTACCCTTCTTTTTTCCGGGGATATGTTGATTTTAGGTCTTGAAGAAAACACAGTTTTAGAATTTAGGGTTATCAGTCCACCATCAGGATCTTCAAAGCCAGCAATACAATTTAATAAGGTTGACTTACCACTGGCCGATGGACCAAAAATGCCAGTTATTCCATTTCCTATGGCCGATTGTATCGACAACTCAAAATCACCGTATCTTTTTGTAACATTTAATTCAATAGACACTGTCAATTACCGAGTCCTTTTCTTTGATCCTCTAATGATCAACCAATGATGAACTATCAAAGTCATTATCGCCATTAAGGTGGAGATAAATATTAAATTTAATGCTTCGGAATCTCTTCCAAGTTGAACCTTGCTGTATATCGCCAAAGGAATAGTTTGAGTCCTCCCAGGAATGTTCCCCGCCACCACAATAGTCGCCCCAAATTCTCCGATTGCCCTAACAAAGCCTAACAAAACCCCTGCCACCAACCCGTTGTAGCACAGTGGCATTGTAATTTTAAAAAAAGTTCTTAAGGGTCCGGCACCCAGAGATCGTGCAGACCTTTCTAAAGTAGTATCAACGCCTTGCATGGCAACTATTATGGCTCGCACCATAAGGGGGAAGGACACAACGGAAGCTGCTATGGCTGATGCTACCCAAGTGAACACGATATCTGCACCAAATATAAATCGGGACAACTGTCCCAAGGGAGTCTCTCTTCCCACCAAAATGAGCAAAAAATACCCTGTAACTACCGGAGGTAAAGCCAACGGTAGGGAAATTAAAGTTTCTAAGATTAATTTCCCTTTTATGTTCTTTCGACCGATAAGCCAACCGACATAGATCGCTATAGGAATATTGATCAAAGTCGCAGTCACCGCGACTTGTAGAGATAGCAGAATCAAATTAAACAAATTTTGTTCACCTAAATCCATAGGAATGAAAAATATCTACAATTTCAGGAGATACTAAAAATTCCGCAAACATATTGGCATCTCGGTGCCTATCTCCGTCTCCATCTACAATGACAGCTGCTGGATATGAAATGGGAGAATATGAATCTGCCGGTACTATGTCCCATATCAGTAAGTCCGGTTCGGTCAAACCGTCAGTCATATAGACAATAGCTGCATCAACGTTACCAGACCTGACATAATTGAGAGCGGCCCTAACATCTGCGGCAAAAACAAACCTGCTTTCCAAAGAAGACCACAGACCAGTGCTCACCAAAAACTCCCTAGAGTACACTCCCGCCGGTGCAAGATTTGGATCTGCTAAAGCGATTAAATCCAAATCTGCCAGGCTGGAATGATCCAGCAAATCGACAGTTTGTGTCTTAGTTACAATCACTAACGAATTAGTTGCTATGCTAATAACTTCTGAAATCTTGGGTTCCATCTCGTTGTAAAGAAATTCCATTGGTGGTTTCCCGGCAGAAATAAAAATATGCCCCGGTGATCCTTTTGATAATTCCACCGCCAAACTTTGAGAACCTCCAAAATTGTATCGAACTCTAGTCGTATTTAGAAACTCATATTTTTCTTTCACTTCAGCCAAAACATCTGTGAGGCTAGCTGCGGCAAAAACCACCAATTCCTCCTCGCTGGAGGTCTTGCAGGAAGAAAACAACATCAAAGCAAAAGCCGCCATAAAATACGTCGTTAAGATTTTGATTTTCCTCATAGTGATAAAGGGTCGTTTGCCCATCCTTAATTAACTTTTATTCTGTAATTTTGTGCAAATTATCGCTTGGTTGGACAACCTTTAACCGCAAGTATCTAAGGTTGTTCCATCAGGCGTCGCAATGCTATAATGTTTGCCTATTTAAAGAGTAGCAAATTGAAAGTGGGCGAGTCCCACTTTCTTTCGTATTAGAGGAAAAAAAGGAGGCAGTTTAATATGAAAAGTGATTTCCTTATCGCTTTAACCCAACTGGCTGCTGAAAGAAACCTTCCTCGAGACAAAGTTATGTCAGCAATAGAAGCAGCTCTCGTATCCGCCTTCAAAAAAGATAGCGTAACCGAGGGCCATAATATTTCTGTACGGCTGGACCCTGGATCAGGAGATATTGAAGTCGACATAGTAAAGACTGTGGTGGATACGGTTGAAGACCCCCTTCAGGAATTGACCCTTGAAGAGGCCAGAGAAAATTACAATCCGAACGCCAATGTTGGGGATGTAATAAAAACTCAAAATATCCCAAATAGTGCTGGAAGGATAGCTGCTCAGACAGCCAAACAAGTCGTTCTTCAAAGACTTCGAGAGGCAGAGAGAGAAATCGTATTAGCCGAATACGAAGGCAGAGAAGGCGAGATTATTACTGTAACTGTCCAAAGAATAGAGCCAAATAAAATCATTGTGGACACCGGTAGGACGGAGGCAATATTGCCGATAAGCCAGCAGGTTTCGTCCGAAAGATACCGGCAAGGCTCTAAACTGAAGGTGTTGCTGCAAGCTATCGACAAAGAATCGATCAGAGGGCCAGAGTTAATAGTTTCTAGGACAGATGAGATCTTATTGAGGAGATTATTCGAACAGGAAGTCCCAGAGATATACAACGGAGCGGTTGAAATTGTTGGAATAGCCAGAGAAAGTGGCTCTAGAAGCAAGGTCGCTGTCAGAGCAAAACAAGATGGCGTAGACCCGGTTGGCTCTTGTGTAGGTCTGAGAGGGGTGAGAATTCAAAGTATAGTCAACGAGTTACAAGGAGAAAAAATTGACATACTTGAATGGAGCAAAGATTCCAATCGGTATATCCAAAATGCGTTAAGTCCTTCCGAGGTACTCAGAGTAGATATAAACAAGGACAACAACACTGCAGTTGCAATAGTGCCTAATAGACATCTATCACTCGCCATTGGCAAAGAAGGGCAGAATGCCAGACTTGCAGCGAAGCTCTGCGGGTGGGCTGTCGATATAAAAAGCGATATGGATGTCGATCTTAAAGCGTATGAAAAGCAAGAAAAACAACCATCAACCGAAATCCCCGAGGCTCAAGAAGCAACACTAACAGACGAAGAACTATATGAGCTCGTGTCAAGCAATCTTGTGAAAAGTAACTCTGGTTCTGAACAAGAATCTCCAGTAGACGCTGAACCTCAAGAGGTGGTTGCTGAAAGAGTAGAGATAGCCGTTGTAGCAGCGGAAGAATTTAACGAGATTCTACAAACAGAAGCCCAAAACACAGAAGACAACAGTGAAGATGCGTTGACTCCAGAGGAAGAATTGCTGCTGCAAGAATTGAAAGAAGAAGAAGAAATTCAAAAAACTCAACCAAAAGAAACTGCAGCTGCCATATCGGAACTCCCAGAAGACATATGGTCCGTCCATAGGTCTGGAGCTGGATCTGCCAAAGCAGGGGCTATCAGATTTGCCGAAGACATAGACGAATTAAACAGTGGGGTTACTGGGCGAAGGGAAAGGCGTGGGGGAGGAAGAAACCAAAATAAAAAAAGAGGCCAAGGAAATAACAAGAGAAGGCGTTAATCAGTCTCGTAATACCTAGCCATACCGACAACTTGAAAAGTTCCAATACTAAAGAAATCGATTATTTATTAATTGGAACCAGCCGAAAAAAGTAAATGTTACTACTATGAGAATATAAGTAACCAGGCGGAGTTGGCAAAATATCACAGTTAAAGTGAGTCTGAAATCTGCCCTAGAGGAAATGAATGAGCAGCCAAATAAATCAAGCTGAAAATAATGAAGATGTAGTTGCAGTTATAGACATACCAGCTGCGATAATGGTCAGCGACTTAGCTGACCAATTGGATGTAGGGGCGGTAGAAGTTGTAAAGGCCTTGATGAGGGGTGGGTACATGTTTTCTGTCAATGATGTGATAGAGCATGAAATTGCCTCTGTGGTCTGCCAGTTGTTTGGGTTTCAAGCCGCTTCAATGTCAGAATCTGGAACAGAAACTAATTCCATTGTCATTGACAACAAGGATGAAGATCCTAAACAACTAGCCACCCGGCCGCCTATAGTTACCATTTTGGGACACGTTGACCATGGAAAAACCACCTTATTGGACAATATCAGAAAAACTAACGTTGTCGATGGGGAATCAGGAGGAATTACCCAACATATAGCCGCTTACCAAATAAAACACAATGAATCCCGGATAACATTTTTGGACACCCCCGGCCATGAGGCATTCACAGCAATGAGAGCAAGGGGAGCCCAGGTAACCGATATTGCAATACTGGTAGTAGCCTCGGATGATGGTGTAATGCCACAAACGATCGAAGCCATAGATCACGTGAGGGCGGCAGATGTACCGATAATTGTAGCTGTGACAAAAAAGGATCTACCTAACGCGGACCTTGATAAGGTATACAGACAGTTATCAGAAAGGGACCTGTTAATAGAAGATTGGGGAGGAGAGGTAATCTCAATACCAATCTCAGGCATAACCGGTGATGGAGTTCCGGAATTGCTGGAGAATATCCAGTTGGTTGCCGAAATTAGCGAATTAAAGGCTAATCCGAACAGAACAGCACAAGGTGTGGTTGTAGAAGCACGAAAAGATAAGAGCAAAGGAAATATAGCAACTCTATTGGTCCAAACTGGAACGCTTAGTCAAGGTGACATATTGGTCATCGGAAATACCTACGGAAAGATTAGAGCCATGTTTGATGATCAAGGAGATCGCATTAAATCAGCCCATCCATCCACGCCCGTGGAGGTGATGGGGCTCCATGACATTCCAGAAGCAGGCTCGATTTTCAAGGTAGCTGAGAGTGATAAATTCGCCAAGGAAATGGTTGATAAATACGAGAGGCAAATCAGAGCGGAGGCAACCAAACTCCAAGACGCCCACGCCCGAAATATATCAGGCGATTTAAGACAGGTAGACCTGATTATAAAGACAGATGTACAAGGGACTATTGAACCGGTTAAAGTAGCGCTGGAAAATCTCAACAGCGACGATTGTCGGGTGAACGTTATCCACATTGCCAGCGGTGGTATTACCGAACGAGATGTTCTATTGGCGGTGGCATCAGACGCGGTGGTAATTGGATTTAGGAGTCTTCCTGAAGGTGGTGCCGGCCCTTTAGCAAAAAAAGAGGGTGTAGAAATAAGAGAATATGATGTCATTTACCACCTCGTAGAAGATGTTAGTAAAGCATTGGAAGGAATGCTCGAACCCACCTATGGAGACGTATATGTTGGACGTGCTTCTGTAAGAGCTGTGTTCAACGTGGGGAGACGAGTTAAAGTTGCTGGAATATTCGTCAGTGACGGAAAGATATCGCGTGACTCAAATATTCGTGTTTT
This sequence comes from Dehalococcoidia bacterium, assembly GCA_029936675.1. Taxonomy (GTDB): domain Bacteria; phylum Chloroflexota; class Dehalococcoidia; order Lucifugimonadales; family UBA826; genus UBA11996. Next base: position 287,489 of record JAPYSB010000001.1, read on the forward strand.
CAGGGGGGGGTCTGAAATCTTTGTGGGGTCTGTATCCAGCCTCAAGCATTTCAAAGACGACGTAAGAGAGGTAGCGAATGGGTTTGAAGGTGGGGTAAGTATGGACGGGTTCAATGATTTTGAAGAAGACGACGTACTAGAAGCATACAATACCGAAACGCTCTAAAGTCCTTTAGCCCCCTATCGTTTAGATTCTGGAGTGATTATGTATCACCGTATGGATAGTATCAATTCACTTTTCAAAAAAGAAATAAGCCGAGTCATCCTGGAAGAAGTCAAGGATCACAGGTTAGCGCAAGTAGTATCCATTGTATCGGTATCAACTTCTAGGAATATGCAAAATGCGACCGCTCACGTGACTGTGATGGGGGATATCAAAGCAAAACAAGACACTATTTCTGGGCTCAACTCAGCCTCTAAATTTATACAAAGAATGCTGAGAAAGGACCTAAGCATAAAGTACATCCCTAGTATCAGATTTGTATTGGACGAATCATTGGATGAGGCCGACAAGATCAGGAATATCATGGATTCAATATCCATAGAAACCCGTGACAATAAATAGGTCGCCAATGTCTCAGTCTATCACCGGGATTATAAATGTGAATAAGCCTCCTGGAATCACCTCTATGGACGTTATTCGGCGAATACGCCGGGCAAGTGGACTAAGAAGAGTAGGACACAGTGGAACTTTAGATCCCCTAGCAAGTGGCGTCATGGTGGTAGCCCTAGGAGTAGCGACACGATTACTGGAATATGTAACAGAATTCAATAAAAGCTATGCCGCCAAAATAGAATTAGGCAAAAGTACAGATACTTATGATGGCGAAGGGAAAATCCTCAATTCCGAATTAGAGATCAGCGTAAGTGATTCAGATGTACGATCTGCCATTCAAACCCTCACAGGTGCTCAATCGCAGATCCCCCCAATGCACAGCGCTATCAAAGTGAATGGGGTCAAACTGTACGACCTTGCAAGAAAGGGAATTACAATTGACAGGGCCCCTAGGCTCGTCAATCTATACGACGCGTACATTTCTGATTTCAAATCTCCTGATCTAGAATTGCAAATTACCTGTAGCAAAGGTTTCTACGTTAGGGCTTTTGCCAATGACCTAGGAATCCAACTCGGTTGCGGGGCATACCTCAAGGAATTGGTTAGAACATCTGTGGGCAAATTCAACATTGAAAACTCTTTAAACTTGGATTTTATAGAAACTAATTTACAAAAAAACAAATCGAGAATTCTTTTGCACACACTAGAAACCGTTCTTGATCCAATACCTAAATTACAATTGGATTTTGATGAGGCCGAAAAAGTTCAAACTGGTATCTCAATACCAGCAGAAGGCAACCATAGAGCCGTGACAAACAGCCCTATTTCCATGGCTCTTACAGAAAAAGGGAAGCTCGTAGCTATCATGAGGTTGAATGAAGAGGAACTGATCTGGAAACCGGAAAAAGTATTTCACGATCAGATGCAGAAAATTAATTGACGTTAACCATAAAGCATAGATACAATTATTAATCGTGAAGGTGATATAAGTGAACAGTTTTGCAATAGTAGAGACCGGTGGAAAACAATATAGAGTCCATGAAGGAGATACCATCCGAGTGGAATCGCTAGACGGTGACGAGGGTGACACAATCGACTTAGAATCAGTAAAACTGATATCTCTTGATGGTGAAACATCCGTGGGAACCCCCAATGTGGAAGGAGCTAAAGTTCAAGCAGAGGTGGTCAACAAGGGTAAAGGGAAGAAGATTGTGGTATTCAAATACAAAGCAAAAACTCGTTACAGAAGGAAAAATGGTCACCGCCAAAATTTCACTGATTTAAGAATTACTGACATATCAGTCAGTTAAGGAACAACTGCAGGAGTAATACCCATGGCCCACAAGAAAGGTGGCGGAAGTACTCGAAATGGAAGAGATAGTAAATCTAAACGATTGGGCGTTAAAAAATACGATACTCAGGTGGTCACCGCAGGATCTATATTGGTCAGGCAAAGAGGCACCAGAATACATCCCGGACATAATGTGGGACTAGGTAAGGATCACACTTTGTTCTCATTAATTAATGGTTCGGTGAAATTTGAATATTTTCCGAATGGTAAGAAATGCGCTAGCGTTTACCCAGCCTAGGAACTAACCAGAATGAAATCGAAAATACACCCAGAATATTACAATGAAGCTACAGTGGTTTGCTCTTGTGGTGAAACCTTTGTTACGGGAGCGACTCAACCTGAACTAAGGGTAGAAATATGCTCCTCCTGTCACCCATTTTTCACCGGTGAGCAACGAATAGTAGACACAGAAGGTCGAGTTGAGCGGTTGAGGCGTCGGTACAACTTACAATGAGAGGTAACTCTTGATTAGCGGCAGGGTGAGAAATATCTCACCCTTTTTTTTTGGCACGGGCAAGGTTGCACCCAGATATGGTGGTCAAGCCGTCCTTGAAGGAATAATGATACGTGGTCAGAATAACGTTGCAATTGCTGTAAGATCTCCTTCAGGTGAAATCGTAACGAAAGTCAAAAAAATCAATACTCTTTTCACGGGAAAATTAAGATCCATACCGATCATTAGAGGTATTCTAGCCTTGGCAGAAACTTTATCGCTAGGAATGGATGCATTAAATTACTCGTCACAGGTTGCCAACCAGGAAGAGGATGCACCCCCGAGTAAACTCTCATCCGTATTGATGATTTTGGTTTCTTTGGGTATTGCTGTAGGAATTTTCTTCATATTGCCACTAATGGTGAGTAAACCATTTGAAGGCATATTAGGATCTGACATCATCAGCAACGTAGCCGAAGGAATAATAAGGCTAGTCATTTTCCTTGCATATGTGACTGCTATTAGCCTAATGCCAGATATCAGAAGAGTTTATATGTATCATGGTGCCGAACATATGGCGGTCCATGCGCAAGAAAAAGGCGACCCTTTAACTATTGAGGCGATACGAAAATATCCCACAGCACACCCAAGATGTGGTACAGCATTCCTGCTCACTATTATGGTGATAGCCATAGTGGTTTTCACTTTTATACCAAGGAACCCTTTGTGGATGGTGATTAGCTCGCGAATCGTTTTGATTCCCCTAATAGCAAGTTTAAGTTATGAATTTATCCGATTTAACAGTAAGTACGAAACCAACAAATGGATCTCAAAATTATCTATACCCAATTTACTACTACAATCCCTGACAACAAAAACCCCAAACGATGATCAGATTGAAGTTGCCATCAGTGCTATGGAATTAGCCATATCCACAGATGCCAAGGCTATATAGGTTTTAATTTCCAGATTCCCTTCTCTGTGACAATTCAGCGAACACTTGTGTAAGCGACATATCGTTGGCTGAGATAAGGACAAAGACGTGGTAGATGAGATCAGATATTTCTGATGCTAGTTCTTCCTTTTGGCCAGTCACTCCTGCAATAGCTGTTTCTCCTGCCTCTTCTACCACTTTTTGGGCAATACGGCTAACCCCTTCATCGAACAATTTATTAGTATAGCTACCATTTTTTGGATTTAACTTACGATCCTCGATAATTGAAAATAGGTCCATAAAAACATTCAAATCGGTATTAGCACTTTTGAAATTATAATTGTCTAGATCTGATAAATCGGTATTGAAGCAACTGTCCTGACCCGTATGGCAGGCCGGGCCCTTAGGATCAACTTCTAGCAATAAAGTATCTCCATCGCAATCAAGTTTTATTGACTTCACGATCAAAAAATTCCCTGACGTTTCGCCCTTATGCCACAGGTTTTCCCTGCTTCTACTATAAAACCAAGCCTCCCTACTTTCTAATGTCTTAGTAAGTGATTCTCGATTCATATAAGCAACCATCAACAGCTTACGTGTTTGATGGTCTTGAATGACAGCCGGAATTAAACCTTTTTCATCAAACTGTATAGTATTCATGTAATCACCCTTACTATTTTCAATCCGCACTATTTAGCGTATGGGTCTTACAGCAATATTACGTTCTGACAAGTATTTTTTTGCCTGCGATATAGAAAAGGTTCCAAAATGGAATATACTAGCAGCCAAAACCGCATCGGCTCGACCCACTTCAATAGCCTCTCGCAAATGTTCTAGATTCCCTGCGCCACCACTCGCGATCACAGGTATAGAAACAGCGGTGCTAACTAATTGTAGCAGTTCCAAATCATACCCAGACTCATGCCCATCCGTGTCCATACTGGTTAGAAGTATCTCCCCTGCCCCCAATTTTGCCACTTCCCTCGACCACTTTATAACATCCACTCCGGTAGGTTCTCTTCCACCATGCGTATAGACTTCCCAAACCGAATTTTCGTCCATTTTTAAAGTCTCGTTCACACTCGCGTTTAGATATGAATCAAAGCTGAATGGATCGGAAATTCTTTTTGCATCTATCGCCACTACGATGCATTGCGAGCCAAAAAAATTCGCCGATTCCCTAACTAAGTCAGGATTTTTTAGTGCCGCGGTATTTAATGAGACTTTGTCTGCACCTGCTTCTAACATCTTCCTTACATCTGATATTTGTCGGATACCACCCCCGACAGTCAATGGAATAAATACTTCTTCTGACACATCCCTCACAACTTCAACCATCGTGTTCCTATTATCTGAAGATGCAGTTATGTCCAAGAATATCAGTTCATCTGCCCCTTCTCTATCGTAAAACTTCGCCAATTCAGATGGATCGCCAGCATCTCTCAAGTTTATAAAACTGACACCTTTTACCACTCTACCATTATCAACATCCAGACAGGGGATTATCCTTTTTGTAAGCATCTAATTGACCTATCGGTTATTTGGAAAAAATCATCATATAAGCCATATCTGACAGATTGTGCCTAATGTAGAATTTGAACCCTGCTTTTTCTATTTTCTCTCTCAGGGCAGCGGGCTGAACCCGGTACTTACTTACCGGCCCGTACTCGAGAAATTCTGGCTGCCATTCTATAACTGCCAACCAGCCACCTTTCTTCACACACCTGTTAGCGTCTTTTAGGGTTTGTTCGGGCTTCTTGAAAAACTGGAAGGGAAATGCTGACATTGCACCATCCAAGGTTTCATCTTTAAGGGGTAAGATAGGCTCATCCGGTATAAGAGTCGCCTTCACATTTGTCAGTCTGGCTTTTTTTAACTCACGCCGTGTCGTTGTAAGGTTTTTCTTAACGGGGTCCAGTGATACAACATTTCCCCTATAAACCAGTTTGCCCAGAGGAACTGAAAGTGCCCCCTCAGCACAACCTATATCCGCAATTTCATGGTAGGGCATAGCTGGAAGAAGCGAAATAATTTGGTATATATCAAGTTTTTTCGCTGCTATAAAAGAGTCTTTATTTATTCTTGTCGGCATATATTGCACCAATTATTTTTTTCTATCTATCAAAATATTTTAACTCATCAATTGCCTCTCGCAATTTGATATCTCCAGTGTACAAGGCTCGACCAACTATAGATGCTTCTACACCTGATAACGCCATCTGTTTAAGATGATGAAGGTTAGCTATACCACCCGCCGCTATTATTTTCATTTTCGTGAATGCCAAAACATCCTTAACTCCTTCATAATTCGGCTCACTAAGAGTCCCATCCTTTAATATGTCGGTATACATACACCTTTTAACGCCAATTGATTCCATATCTCCTATTACGTCCTCTACTGTCAATTGACTATCTCTGGTCCAACCATCCAACGCGACCAGCCCGTTTCTAGAATCTACACTGACTATCAAAGATTCGTCGCCTAACGCATTTAGTATCCGCTCTAGTTCGCCGGTTCTATCTACAGCTGAGGTTCCCATAATGACTCGTGAAACTCCAATGTCAATATATCGTGCAGCAGTCTCATAATCTCGAATACCTCCCCCAACTTGAATTCGCACCTCAGATTCTGAGCATATTCTTGAGATAACTTCCATGTTTGCCGCGGAGCCTTCACGTGCTCCGTCTAAGTCAACAACATGTAGATAGTCAGCCCCCTGCTGTATCCATTTGATAGCCATTTCCAAGGGGTCATCAGCAAAAACTGTCTCTTGAGAGTAGTCCCCTTGAAATAATCTAACACAACGGCCTGCCCGAATATCAATTGCAGGTATCACTTTCATTGAAACGAAACACTCATTGACTCTTTAGTGAATTCAACAAAATTTTTATATATTTTAAGTCCGATATCACCGCTTTTTTCAGGGTGGAATTGAACAGCCACTACATTTTGAAATGCAACGGCACTACAGAACTCCACACCATATTTTGTAGTGGCAGCAATTATATTTTTATCAGTAGGGTCTGCATAATAGCTATGGACAAAATAAAAATAAGAATTGTTTGGGAGAGCCGCTAATACTGGGTGATCCGATTTTATATTTACTTCGTTCCATCCCATATGTGGGATTTTGTTTCCTTCAGGAAAACGTTTTACAGTGCCTGCAATCAGACCTAGGCATTTTTCTTTGCCTTCCTCTGAAGTTTGCAAAAGGAGTTGCAATCCCAAGCAAACGCCCATAAAAGGCTTTTTCGCTGCAATCAATTGTAATATCAAATTATCAAGAGACCGATTCTTCAAATTAACCATGGAACTATCGCATGCGCCTTGCCCAGGAAAAACGATTCCATCACAAGACTCAATAGTACTTGGATTTGAAGTTACTAAAGCATCAGCGCCAGTTCGAACCAATGCCTTTTCAACGCTTCTTAAATTCCCTGCCTGGTAATCAATAACTGCGATTTTAGGCCTGACCGAATTGGATTCATTCATTTATTTTTTGGCCCGTTATTAATTCATCCGGTAAATTTTTATCCTCATATCTTGCCAGCATAAATAGGAGGTCTGAAAGCCTGTTGACATAAGGTAGTATCTGTTTATTCACCAGCTGACCCAATTCTTCCAAGTCAAGGATTCTCCTTTCAGCCTCACGCAACGTAGTTCTAGCCAAATCTAAGACCGCGGAACCGGATGAAGCCCCAGGTAAAATGAAACTCGGTGGCAATTTTACTTCTGCGTCCAACTCATCAATTAATTGCTCAAGTTCAGTTACCATTTCAGGAACGATAATTTTGTATGATTCCTTCATAATGTTGTAGTTCTCGGGAAGGGTAGCCAATTCCGCTCCGACTATGAACAACTGATTCTGTATATCAATGATTATTCTCTTGACTTTCTCATCCTTGCAAAAAGCCCGGGCTGCTCCCATAGCAGATACAACATGATCGACAGATCCGTAAGCTTCACACCGTAGGTCATTTTTGGGAACCCTGCCACCAAAAAATAGCCCCGTCTCTCCTTCATCGCCTGCTCTGGTATATATTTTCACGATATCGAATTCCTAAATATGTCTTAAGGTAACACTGCATATGTGTGAATATAATATCCCCTCACTTGGTAAACAGTAAACGGAATATATGACCCAAGGAGGCACATCAGTAGCAATCCACCTACCCATATCATCTCCACAGCCTGTTTCATTCAATTCCGTAGAGAAATTGGAAGGCCCGGTCATTAATTACATAATCTAGCCTGTCCCAAAATTACTATCAAATCAGAAATCATCCTGTCAGTGGGGCACCACCACAAAAAGCTATGTAGTCAATCAACTCTGTAACGGTCGGATTGTCTCCACATAGCGGGCAATCTGGGTTTCTCCTAAGTTTTACAGTTCTGAACTCCATACTTAAGGCATCTACAAGCAAAAGACGGCCGCTTAAGGAGTCGCCGACTCCAAGAATCAATTTCACCACCTCAGTGGCCTGTATAGTTCCTATCATGCCTGGAAGCATCCCCAAAACCCCGGCTTCAGCACAACTAGGAACTTCACCAGGAGGGGGAGGCGTGGGAAATAAGCATCGATAGCAGCCATTACCCGGTAAATACGTCGTTGCCTGTCCATCAAATAACAAAATACTACCGTCAACCAGAGGTTTCCCCAGAAGATAGGCTGCGTCGTTAACCAAATATCTAGTAGGAAAGTTATCTGCACCATTCACAATGATGTCATAATCTTTCATTATTTCCATAGCGTTTATCGAGGAAATAGGCTCTTCATGAACATTCACATTGGTGTCAGGGTTATAGGCTTTAAGGGTCTCAACAGCCGAATCGACTTTGGGTCTACCAATGTCATCATTAAAATGAAGTATCTGCCGCTGCAAGTTAGTGACATCAACATCATCGAAATCAACCAACCCGATAGTACCAACCCCAGCCAGCGTTAGGTATATTGAAATGGGAGATCCTAATCCACCCGCACCGACCATGAGTACTTTTGCGTCAATCAATTTCCTCTGACCAACACTTCCCACTTGTGGCATTATGATATGCCTGCTGTATCTATTGACCTGATATGGGGTCAATGCTAGTGATGGTGTTTTTGTAGCCAAAACTATCCTCCGTAAACTTTCTTTTTAATATAAAAAGCCCCGCTAACAGCGCTTGAAAGCTTTGGGCGGGGCTCTATATACACCTGCGGCCTAGTTTTACAGCGTTGACAGCCTTAAATCTAGTTCCTACAGGAACAGGTTATTTTCAACACCTTTTTGTACATCAAATTCATCATTTTCAGAATTATAGCATCACGTAATTTAGGCATCAACTAACGGCAATATACATAAACATAGCGTTTAAATTATGATTTAACAAAAATTAAGAGTATCGTCGAATGGTATAATTGAAGACGCTTTTTAACTTTTCTTACACTTAGCCGAGCGGCAGGATTCCATTGACTGATTCAAACATTGCCTTATTAGTAGATTATGAAAACGTAGGAGTTGATTCTCTTCAATATCTGGTTGAACAAGTATCTGGTATGGGGCGCATCATCATAAAACGTGCCTACGCCGATTGGTCATCACAGAGAAAAGGTCAAGAAAGATTGATTGAACTGGGGATAGAGGCTGTACATAACTACAGATCAGCGAAATCAGGCAAGAACTCCTGCGACATAAAACTTACCATCGATGCCGTAGAGATTCTTCATAGTGGGCAAGTCGATTCTTTTGTCATTGTGTCCTCAGATAGTGACTTCGTGCCTTTGGTTACTCATTTGCGGGGTTCTGGTAAAAGTGTAATAGGTGCAGGTAGAAAAGCCGTAACATCAACCACCATGGTGAAATCATGCGACAGGTACATATTTTTGGATCTTCAATCTGCCCCTGCCCTGGTTCAAAAATCATCACCGCAAACAAAAAACAATTACAGAAAAGCCGGGCCATATCGAGAACGAAAGCCAGTTGTTCCTGTACCAGATGGATTAGATAATGAGAAATCTGTGAGTCAATTACTGGTGAAGGCTGTGGAAGCCACAGCAGAAAACGATGGCAACTCATTGGGTACAAAATTGGCTCAAACCATGACCCGTATAGACCCAGGGTTTGACTATAAAGAACTCGGCTTTAGATCATTTCGAGATTTCTTAGCATCAAGAGATGAAATAGAAGTCACTTTTCGTGAAGGCACCGATTTCACTGTCTCTATACGAGCTAATGAGCCACAAACGGCCGACAACTACGACAATTCCGATCATCCTCGAATACCTTCAGTGAGTCCCAGAATTATTAGTTTTCAACCAGAGGTGTCGAATCAGGATTCTAATCAATTGCCGGATGGCTGGGAATCAGAAGTTGATACAGCTTGGAAAAGTAAAGAAAAAGACCAATTGTCGGGCCAATCCGCGGCCACTCAAGCAGCAAAAGTTTTGGGTTTCCAAAGACTGAGGGATTCTCTGTACCCGACTATTGATAAATTACTTGAGGCAAGTAATCTTTTAAAGTCAAATTGGGCTAGAAACAAAAATTACGTGACCCGCAAAAAATAACTGGGATCATGCTGACACCATGCTGATTGCTATTGATATTGGTAATACCAACATAACGATAGGCCTATTTCGGGAATCTGAACTTGTCTCTACATGGAGATTCTCAACTGACTCGCAAAAGACCTCGGACGAATATGGTTTACTGCTGAAGCAAGTTATGTCATATAACAACATAGAAGTTGCTCAAATTGAGGCAGCAGCCATCTGCAGCGTAGTGCCTCCTCTGACACCTACTTTCGAATCCCTGTGTAGAATATATATGGATGTTAATCCATTGACAGTCGTAGCGGAAACCAAAACCGGGATAAAGGTCCTCTATGATAGTCCTAGAGATGTGGGTACCGATCGAATAGTCGATGCAGCGGCGGCGCACCATTTGTATGGTGGACCATGCATCATAGTTGATTTGGGCACCGCCACAGTTTTTGATGCAGTCAACGAACGAGCAGAGTATCTCGGAGGCGCGATAGCCCCAGGAATGATTGTTTCTGCCGATTCTCTTTATAGATCCACTTCTCAACTTAGAAGAGTGGAACTAAATGCCCCAGATCAAGCAATCGGAAAGAATACGACCCACTCGATACAATCTGGTCTTGTGTTTGGTTATTCAGAACTTATAAAAGGTATGATAGCCAGATTTAAAAAAGAAATTGGTACTGATGCAACTGTAATTGCTACAGGAGGTCAAGCAATCATAGTAAAAGACCAAGTAGGTGAATTCGATTACATTGATCCTGATCTCACCCTTAAAGGTTTGCGCATAGTTCATTCTCTTAACATTAACTAAAGGTAGCGAAATGGCATCTCCTCTTAACAACAAAAGAATCGTATTAGGAGTAACAGGTAGTATAGCGTGTTATAAAGCGGCTGACCTCGCGAGCAAACTCGTTCAAACCGGGGCCTTAGTAGACGTGATACTGACAAGTGCCGCAACCCAGTTCGTATCAGAATTGACTTTCAGAAGCATAACCCACAGACCGGTATTCACCAATTTATACTCACCTGAATCTGACCTCTCTATAAACCATGTGGCACTAGCAGAAACCGCTGATGTCATAATAGTTGCCCCTGCAACAGCCAACACAATAGCCAAAATTGCCAATGGTATTTCTGATGATGTTCTGACCACCACGATTCTAGCAACTAAGGCTCCAATTATTATGGCCCCTGCAATGGATGCCAACATGTTTGACAACCCAGCTACCCAAACAAATGTAACCACACTTATAACCAGAGGAATTTTTGTCGCAGGCCCAGCCGATGGTAGGCTTGCCTCAGGCCTTATTGGAAAGGGAAGGATGCTTGAACCCTCTGACATAATTAGTTCAGCGAACATGATATTAGGCAAAGATGGAGACTTGTCAGGTAAAAAGATTGTCGTAAGCGCTGGAGGGACTGAGGAAGCCATAGACCCAGTAAGGAATATCACCAACCGTTCGTCAGGAAAAATGGGCTTTGCGATTGCAGAGGCAGCGAGAGATCGGGGTGCTACAGTTAGCCTAGTTGCAGCTCCTAACGCTTTACCAAAACCTGTGGGAATTTTAGTCACTAACATTCAAAGTGCAGAGGAAATGAAAAAAGTGGTCGAAACCGAGTGCGATGGAGCCGACGCTCTGATAATGGCGGCGGCCGTCGCTGATTGGAGACCTTTGAAACAATTAGATTCCAAAGCAAAAAAAAGCGCTTCTGATACTTGGTCACTAAAATTAGTAAAAAACCCTGACATTATTGGTAGTATAAAATCTGACAATCTTATTAAAGTTGGCTTCGCCGCCGAGAGTGAAAATCTCATAGAAAATGGGAAGTCAAAAGTTCAATCTAAAAACCTAGACTTTATTGTTGCAAACGACATTACTGCAAAGGACAGCGGGTTCTCAGTAGACACCAATAAGGTAACCATAATCCATGCAAACGGGAAAATCGAATCTCTCCCGTTAATGTCTAAGTATGATGTAGCCCATTCCATATTGGACAGGGTGAAGTCAGGCTTTTAGGCGAATTCACGAGATGATAAAACATGCCTATTAAAATAGCGGTCATATCAGACACGCATTGTTATGAATGGGAAGAGGTTCACCCAGATATGCGTGCTTTAGTGGCTGAATGTGACATAGCGATTCATTGCGGGGATATAGTCCGCCAACCAGTAGTGGAAGGGTTTTTGAAATCAGCAAAGAAAGGGCTAATAGTACATGGGAACTCTGATCCTGTAGATTTGCGGGAAAGCCTCCCATACACCCAAATTATAGAGGTCGAGGAAACAAAGATAGGAATCACTCATCCCGCTTGGGGGGGGGCTGAATTTCCACCTTCGGAGCTATTTAAGGATTTTGAAGAACACCTAGATGTAATTTTATTTGGGCACACTCATGAGCCTCTTATACAAAATATTAACGGCACATTGTTTGTAAATCCTGGCCAAGGATATAAATCGTTTATGGTGGACGGAACTATGGCTGTTATTACGATTGACAACGGTGTGGCGGATGCAGAAATACTAATAATAGAATCAGGACGTTCGTAAAAACATCTCACTCTTTTTGTATTAGGTAGTTCCAGGTCTCAAGGGCAAGTGGATGAACAACCCTTTTTTGTTGCATTAAAGACTTGACTCTCAATTTCAAATATTCGAGGATGCTCTCGTCAAGATCAACTTCCATTTTATCTGCGACCAGCATCAGTTCTGGATTTCCTGTCAATTTTTCTGATTCTACCTTGTCAGCAATAAAAACTATTTTCTCGATATGCGTCATACAGGGTCGGCCGGTTGTGTGGTATCTAACCGAATTTACCACTTCCTCGTCATAACAGCCTAGCTCTGATTCCAACCAAACAGCTGCCAGGGGCCCATGCAGAAGCACAGGATTATCAAGTTCATAGGAATTTAAGGGGATATTTTTTTCTTTAGATTGTATTAAAAGTTGTGGTCCCTCAAGGTGCCTTGCCAGATCATGGGAAAGTGCACCTAGTGCACATCTTTTGTCATCAACTCCATGAATTTCGCCAAGCCTACTGGCTAAATCACGAGTCCGATTAATATGTTCCTGTAGGGGTAAGGGGAGAGAAGCGACCATCCTCTCGACCCGATCATAAAGTTCGTCAATTTGATGAGTCACATTTATCAACCAATACCTGCCAGTTTGTGTCCACCAATCAGGTGCAAATGCAAGTGTGGAACCTGTTGCCCAGAATCTTTTTTCTGGTTAATCACGAGCCTATAACCACTTTTCGATATTCCATTCGTAACAGCTAATTCAGTTGCAATCCTGTACATGGAGTTCAATACTCTAAAATCTTCGATTTCAAACGATTGCAGATATGTCACATGAACACTAGGAATGATCAGCAAATGAACAGGTGAAACAGGGTTAATGTCCTTAATGGCAAAACAATGGTCATCTTTATATAAAATTTCGGAAGGTATTTCCCCTCGGTAGATTTTACAAAAAAGGCAGTCATCCATGTTTCTCTATTCCAGAACAGCAATCGCCTCTATTTCAATGAGGAATTTTGGATTAACTAACCCACTAATAAATACAGTGCTGCTAGCCGGGCCATCTTCCGGAAACAGTTCTAGTCTCCGTGTTGCATATTTTGAATAATCTTCAGGCCTGACGATAAATGCTGTTATTTTAACTAGATCTTCCTTGGTAGCTCCCACCGATTTCAAAGCGCTCTCAATATTAAAGAAGCATTCCTTGGTTTGTAGGTAGCAGTCATCTTCCCCGACAAGATCTCCTTTCGCATTTACAGGTACTTGACCGGACACGAAGAGGAGATTCCCGGATTTGGTGATTGGAGAAAATCCGGATGGTTTATTATCTGGATTAGGGAAAAAAGTTTGTCTTGGCATTGTTTCTAACCTAGTCCCATTAAGATAGCTGCATCACTTCTATGCGAACGTCATCAGGTGCTTGTATAAATCCTATAATTAGGCCGGTTGGTGTCTTGGTTGGCCCATCTAATATTTTTGCACCCAACCCTTCCAATCTTTTAAATTCGGCATCAATGTCATCCACTTCGATCCCGAAGTGTTCCAATCCCCAATGAGCTGAGGCGTCTCCCCCTCCCATTGTTTCACCAGTTCGATCACTAGATATATTCACAGCTATACCATCTTTAGTTCGGCACCTAATGAACCTGTCCCCTTGAGGGCGGGGGTTTTCATCATTAATAATTTCAAACTCAAAAGCTTTCACGTACCAATCTGCAGTTGCGCCGGGATCTGGGGCTTTAAGGTGAACATGATTAAAAGAATACGACATTCTAAATTCCTCCGATTATATTAAAAGAGCAGGTTAAATTAGGTGGTAATCTCTGTCAACACTCGACTTCATGATTTGGTGGAATTTACAGCCGCAGCAAAGGCAAATATCTTCCCTGCATCTTTAACACCGTCAGTTTCGACGCCCGTCGATACATCTACGGCCCATGGTTGCGAAACTCTTATAGCTTGAAGGACGTTTTCCGGAGTCAGTCCTCCGGCTAATAAAAACCTGCCTGGCAAGTTGAATTGTTCAATCGCATTCCAATCAAAAGTTTTACCTGTGCCACCCAAAGTCCCCTTCTCATATTTATCCAACAATGGTATGTATCCCGCACCAAATATGTTATCCAAATCCGAATTGATTAATTTACTCTTCACACCTAACCCTACTTTAACTTGTTTGATCACCTCAGCATCAACTTCATCCCAATAAAATTTATCTTCATCCCCACATAGTTGAGCATAATCTAATTGACATTTACTTATAATTTCATTTACTTCTTCTATTGGTTGGTTCGCAAACAAGCCAACCAAAGCTGGCCCACTGCTACCTGATTCAGATCTGTACTCATTTATAATTTGAATTGCAAAATCTAAACTTACTTCACGCCGAACGCCATGAACAAATACAAAACCCAGAAAAGAAGCCCCGTTTTCTCGGGCAACCAGGGCATTTTGAGAATCCTTTAACCCACATATTTTGAACAAGGTCACAGTAAATTCCTAAGCGCAATGGCAGGATCATCTGCTGTTACCAAAGATTCTCCCACCAAAACCGCCCCCACTCCTGCTTTCATAACCTTTTCAATGTCGGCCTTGCTCGATATACCGCTTTCACTAACCAGTATTTTTCCAAATGGCACCTTTGGGGCCAGAATTTCGGTCGTTTCGAGTGTGGTATTGAAGGTTCTCAAATCTCTATTGTTGATCCCAATGATTTCAGCCCCAGATTCCACAGCCAAATCAAGTTCTTTTTCGTCATGCACCTCAACCAAACATTGCATCCATAATGAGGTTGCTATGTTTGTAAAATCTATCAATTGATCTTTGTCCAACATAGACACAATAAGCAAAATTGCGTCAGCCCCATAAGCACGAGCTTCATAGATTTGGTAAGGGTCAAATATGAACTCCTTCCTTAAAACAGGTACACCCCATTGATAAACTTCATTGTGAACATCAAATAGATCTTCGATGCTGCCATAAAAATGATCTTCGTTTGTAAGAACAGAAACTGCTGCCGCACCATTCTCAGCGTATACTGCGGCCAATTCAGAAGCTTTGATGTCTTTTGAAAAAATACCTTTTGAGGGCGATCCTCTTTTTACCTCCGCAATTACCCTAATGGAATCCCCCATCAGACAGCCAGAAAAATTTAACGGCCTTTCACGACTCGATATCAACCTCTCTATTTCTTGCCTAGGTAATTCCTTCTTACGTGCTTTCAATCTCTCTTGTTTAATTTTGACAATTTTTTTCAATATGTCAGGGGTATCAGGGTTTATCATCGGGCCCTACATCGCATTGCTAAATTTTACGTGTTCATTCAAAGATTTCATCGCTTTGCCAGAATCTATGGAATTTTCACTGATTGACATGCACTCATTTAAAGTATTGGATATCCCTGCAACAAAAAGAGTCGCTCCAGCATTCATTACAACAATGTCTCTTGAAGGTCCAGGTTCTCCTGCCAATACGCCTCGAATTACCTGGGCACTCTCCTCAGCGTTACCCGCTTTTATGTTTTCCAGAGATGAGACTGCTATTCCGAAATCTTCGGGTTTTATCCGATAACTACTAACTTTCCCAGCCTCAAGTTCCCACACAGAACTGCTAGTGGATATGGTTATTTCATCCAGTCCATCATCACCGTGTACCACCAATGCCTTTTCACTACCTAATTTGCCCAGGACCTTAGCCATGAGTTCCCCGAATAAAGGATCTGCGACTCCAATAAGCTGGCGAGCTGCACCTGCGGGATTTGTGAGTGGGCCTAGAATATTAAAAACGGTCCGAATACCCATTTCCCTACGGGGCGCAGCGGCATATTTCATCGACGGATGAAAAGATTGTGCAAACATGAATCCAAATCCGGTCTCGGTTATACAGTCTGCGATTTGCTGTGAATTCAATTGAATATTCACCCCTAAAGCCTCTAGTACATCTGCGCTTCCACTTTTACTAGACATAGCCCTATTACCGTGTTTACCAATCTTTACACCCGCGCCAGCCGCTACAAAAGCCGCGGCTGTAGACACATTAAATGTTCCGAATCCGTCACCACCGGTACCGCATGTATCAACTAGATCATTTTCAGTATCCACATGTAACGACATTGCCCGCATTACAGAAGCCATGCCCGAAACCTCTTCCACGGTTTCCCCTTTCATTCGAAGAGCGGTGACTAATGAGCCAAACTGTGAGGGAGTAGCTTCCCCATCCATTATCGAAGTCATAGCAGAAACAGCTTCATCAAATGTAAGATTTTCTTTTTGAACCAACTTTTCTATCAAATTACTGATCATAATTAGATCCTTTAAAAGGCATTAATACTTCAAAAAATTTCCCAAAAGTTCCTTCCCGTTTTCAGTCATAATAGATTCAGGGTGAAACTGTATTCCTTCTACAGGATGATCTTTATGCCTAACGCCCATTATTAACCCGTTTTCGGTCCAAGCGGTAACTTCTAAATCATCAGGAAGATCTTCCTTAAATATTGTAAGGGAATGGTAACGAACCGCATTGAATGGATTCGGTAATCCGTTAAACACTCCTTTGCCATCATGATGTACGGCAGAAGTCTTACCGTGCATTATTTCTCCAGCGCTACCGACCACCCCGCCATAAGAATGGCCCACGCATTGATGCCCTAAACACACCCCTAGTGTTGGTACGGTTGGACCAAAATGTTTTATAACATCGTTTGAAATACCGGCCTTATCAGGGGTACATGGGCCTGGCGATATAACTATTTTTTCAGGCCCCATTTTAGTTATTTCTTGCAGCGTGATCTTGTCATTTCGAACAACAAACACTTCAGCTCCCAACTCAGCGAGATACTGATACAAATTGTAAGTAAAGCTGTCGTAGTTATCTATCAATAAAATCATTTAATGTGCACCCAGTTTGTTTTCGGCATCTTCTATGGCTCTCATTAGGGCCCCGGCCTTATGAATCGTTTCGTAAAATTCTGTCTCTGGCACGCTATCGTAGACTATCCCTCCTCCTACCTGAAAATGCGCTACCCCATCTTTGAAAACTAGCGTCCTTATTGTGATGGCAGTATCCATATTTCCTACAAAATCAAAATAGCCGACCGCTCCGGCGTAGGGGCCTCTTAAATCCTCTTCCAATTCTGCAATTATCTCCATAGCCCTTATTTTGGGTGCGCCAGATACAGTCCCTGCAGGAAAGCACGCCCTAAGAGCGTCGTAATTTGAATATTCTGATTTTAATTTCCCTTCCACGTGGGACACTAAGTGCATAACATGGGAATATCTTTCTATTCCCATTATTTCGACCGCCTGCACCGTTCCCGGTTCGCTGACCCGGCCGATATCATTTCTACCAAGATCTAATAACATTAGATGTTCAGCCTTCTCCTTTTCGTCGGAACGCAATTCCTTTTCTAATCTACGGTCTTCCTCCTGATTATCCCCCCTTGGTCGGGTTCCTGCTATTGGATGTGTAGAAACCAGACCATCTTCTACTTGTACCAGCATTTCTGGTGAAGCTCCAACAATTTGAAATCCATTCAAATTGAGATAATACATATATGGAGAAGGGTTTATCGCCCGAAGAGAGCGATAAATATGAAAAGGGTGAGCCGAAGTAGGCCTTGAAAACCGTTGAGAAACGACAACTTGTATGGCATCCCCATCCACCACATATTTTTGACTATCCTCAACCATAGATTGATAATACTCAGGGGTTACATTGGAAATTTTATCTCCAGACCCAAACCCAGATTCCGCAGGAATATCAGAGGGATCAAGTGGTGAATTAAGTCTCTCTATAATCTCATCAATTCGCTCAATGGCTTTCACGTATTCATCTTCAATCACACCATCCAATTTAACGTGGCTTACAACTTGAATCATGTGTCGAACATGGTCAAAAACCAGGAAGGTTTTTGTCAGCATGAAAACCGATTCCGGAACGTCAAGAACATTTTTGTTGCCATAGGGGATATCCTCAAAATAACGAACAACTTCATAAGAAAGATATCCCACGACTCCTCCCATAAACCGAGGTAGGTATCCAGAGTCAACCACCTCATATTTCGATAGAATAGATTCCACTAATCTAAGAGGGTCTACCTCTCCATCTTTCCTTCCGGGTCCGGTCTCAATTACGTTCTCTGGCTCAGTTCCAATAAAACTATATCGAGCTAAATGTTCTCCTCCTTCCACACTTTCCAGCAAAAAAGAGTAAGGAGCACGAGCAACCTTTAGATAGGCTGACACAGGTGTCTCTAGATCTGCACTAATCTCCCTGTATATAGGTGCGAGATTGCCCTGAGAACTCATTTTTTTTACCTCAGACAGTCTAGGGAAATACATATTGGCACTCCATGATTCTTGGTGTCAGATGGCTTATTCTAATCACGGTACGATTAGTCCCATTTTTTCTTTCATTTCGCGAACTTTGGGCATCGATACTGAGGCTGCATGCTCAGCCCCAATAGCCAACAATCTATCCAATTCAGCAACGTCATCCATCAGGTGTTCATATTGTTCACGTATGGGAGTAAGCTCTTCCACAACAACCTCTGCTACTGTCTTTTTTAGGTCCCCGTATCCTCTGACCGACTCAAAGTCTCGTTCAACCTCTTTTTCATTCTTCCCTGTAATGACTTTATATATGCCTAGCAAATTATTAACCCCTGCCTTTTCTTCCTCTTCAGAAAACCGAATTTCGTTTCCTGAATCAGTAACGGCACGCATAAAAGATCTTTCTATTTCCTTTGGGTCGTCTAACATTCGAACGGCGTGACCTCTTATGTGAGAATAACTTTTAGACATTTTTACCATAGGGTCATTAAGACCCATAACACGACCACCAATATCCGGTATCACAGGCTCAGGCACAACAAACGTTTCCCCATAAATGCTGTTAAATCTGTTGGCTATGTCTCTTGCCAGTTCAACATGCTGCTTCTGATCCTCCCCAACAGGGACCTCGTGGGCATCATAGAGAATAATGTCGGCAGCCATCAATACCGGGTAATCCAATAAGGCTGTCGATACACTGCCTCTACCTTCTGATTTGTCCTTAAACTGTGTCATCCTTTCCAGCCAGCCGAGAGGTGTCACACAATTTAAAAGCCAACATCCTTCAGCATGGGCTGGAACATGGCTTTGGACGAACAATGTGCTCTTTTTAGGATCCAACCCACAGGCAAATAAAATTGCTGCAAGATCTCTAGTTTGAGACACAAGTTGCTCAGGATCCGGGGTTACCGTCAAGGCATGAAGGTCAACCACACAAAAAAAATTCTCCTTTTCTGACTGCCGGTCCACCCAACCTTTAAATGCACCCAGGTAATTCCCCAATTGAGGATCCCCACTTGGTTGTACCCCGCTAAAAACTCTTTTTATTTCTTTCATTTTGCCCCTACAATTATTTTCAAAAAAAAACCGCCCCTCGAAAGGGGCGGTTGTATTACCGCGGTGCCACCCTTATTCCTCTTATTAACTAAGAGGCACTCTATGGAATTTAATTCCCGGCTCTTTTAACGGGGCCTATCCGTCCATTAATCAACCTCAATAGATTGGCAAACAGCAGCTCCCAGGTCCATTCACTACCTGCGCTTACACCGGTTCTCAGCTTACCCGGCTCTCTTAGTATCGCTAGATAGCTACTACTCCTGTTCTACGCCTTTTAAGTAAAGTAATTATACCGCATGGTGTCTACTGGAACGCCGGTATCACCTCTTTTCCAAACAGCTCAATTGAGGTCATAACTTTTTCATGAGAGACTTGGTCAGACTGCATAATTAAAAGAAGCTGGTCTGCACCAATTTCCTCATGGCGACGGACAGATTCTATGCACGATTCAGGATTACCAGCGACTATTACCCCTCGTTCAGCCAAAAGTTCTGCAGGCAGCTCTCCTAACATAGCTCTTGAAGCTCCTCCTCCTCCTAGATCTTCTTCCCCTCCCAAAAATCTTGAAAAATTCGCCTGCAAATGTTCAGGTATCCCTCCCCATGAGTCTAATAATTTTTCATACACATCTGCTCTGTCAGCAGTGTATGGTCGGTTAGGTCCAAAAAATTCCTTAATAGCGCTGGCTCCAATTTCTTTGGCCTCTTGATCATCATACCCGCAATGTCCTAATGTGAAATTAGCCCATTGATTGTTTATGAATCCGCCAACGGGGTTTGCATTTTTTATATTCTCTCTGTAATTCTCCACATGTTCCTTCATCCCCGCGGGAGCACCAGATCCAAATGATAAAACGCCTATTCCTTTTTCAGCTGCCATTTCATAACTACTAGCCTGGGTGCATGCCATCCATATTGGAGGATGAGGAGACTGTTTGGGTTTGGGTAATATCTCCCTTTCTGGAATGTCAAAATGTTTACCCTTATGTGAAAATAATCCTTCCGTCTGCCAAATATTAGGGATGATATTTAAAGATTCTTCCATGATTTCTCGGGTATCCCTAGGATCGATTCCTAGCCCTAGTTGCTCATATGGGCTGCTGCGCCCAACCCCAAATTCCACTCTGCCACCAGAAAGATGGTCGACCATAGAGATTCGTTCTGCAACTTGTATTGGATGATGATTAGGCAGAACAACTACACCAAACCCTATCCGAATTTTTTTCGTCAGCCTTGATAAGGCAGAAATTATCACTTCGGGTGCAGAGGACCCAGAAAAGGTTGTCAAAAAATGATGTTCTACAAACCATAAATAATCAAACCCCACCTCATCGGCCAAACGACATTGTTCTATAGTTTCATCAATCAAAGATGAATAATCAACTTTAAAGTCGTTGTGAGGACGCTGCATTTCATACAGAAGTCCGAATTTCATATTCTATCTCCTAGGCAATTAATCTTATTTTGATGCAGTCTAACACAAGCAAACTACTCCTCGAAAAAGTGGGATTTATGTGTACACTATGAATATAATTCCCGTCATCCATGGTAGGAGGTAGCATGAATATTTTGATAATGGCTGCTGGAGCTGTAGGTGGTTACTTTGGCTCAGTTTTATCAACTTCTAATGAGGTCACGTTTGTGGCTCGAGGAGAGCATTTGCGGAAAATCCAAGAATATGGGCTTTCCGTAAAAAGTGTCACCACCGGGAACTATGTGTGCAGGTCTAAAGCTTACCAGGAACCCCCTCAAGGATATCAAGCTGATCTGGTTATCTTCTGTGTAAAGGAGTATCAGAATGACGAGGCCGGTGAAATCATTGCCAGTTCAATTTCAGATAACACTACCATTTTGACCTTGCAGAACGGTCTGGGAAGTGGAGAATTTTTAAGCCACAAGTTTGGTAGTGAAAAAGTCGTTTTGGGAGCAGCCTATGTCGAAGCTTCCAAAGGTAATCCTGGAGAGATATTCGAACACGGAGGGGGATGCCGTATAACTTTTGGCAAGCAATCTGACCTACAAGAAGATCGGATAAAAGAGCTTTCAAAGATGTTTGGAAATTCTAATATTGATTTCGTAGTGTCAGAAAATATACTTGATGACCTTTGGCAAAAATTGGTATTCATTAGCGCTTTGAGCGGTATGACATGTATAACCAGATCTACATTTAAGGAAGTAATGAACAATCCTTTAACACGAAATATGGCCAGAGGCCTCGTCCGTGAAACGGCTTCGGTGGCATCTAAATTGGTTCCAAATTTTTCTGAGGATACTGTCCAAAATACAATTGATTACCTGGAAACTCACAAAAATGATCTGGTATCGTCAATGCATCAAGATCTATTAGCCGGCAAGCCCTTGGAAATTAACGCAATAAATGGCGCAGTCAGTAGAGAGGGGGGCAATCTTGGCATCCCCACTCCGATCAACGACATGATAGCCTCTTGCCTTTCACTGCAAGATGCTAGAGCAAGAAAATAACAATTACTCAGAAAGGGGAATTTTATGAAATATTTCTATAGCGATAAGGATGCTAATCAGCGAGAATTTGCACCTGGAGTGAAGTTAAAAACCATGTGGGGAGATAAAATAATGATGAGCCTCGTCGAACTAGATCCAGATTCTGAAGTTCCTTTGCACAGCCATCCCAACGAACAGGCCGGTATGGTGCTTGAAGGAGAGTTTGAATTCACGATTGGAACTGAGTCCAAAAAGGTGAAAAAGGGAGAATATTACATTATCCCCGGTGGTATAGAACATAGGGTTGTGGCAGGATCCAAACCTGCACGAGCCTTGGATATTTTCAGCCCCCCCCGTGATGACTACAAATCATAATCACAATTTAGGGTGCCCACTGGGTACGGGCACCCTAAATTCTTAGAACCAAATTATCTATGCGCCAAACCGAACATCAGCGTTAGGGTCGCTATAGTCAACTCCTTTTGTGGCCCAAAAAATCTTAGCAATTCCATCTACTGCATCAACCAATTCCTTCGCTGAAGATGAGCTTACCCCCTGCTTATTGGCACCCGCTAGTTTATCCGCGTTCCAGAACAATTCGTGGAGATTTGGATAATCAGAAAGATGCTCCGGTTTGAAGTAGTCTGACCAAAGAATATTAAGTTCGTTTTTAACTCCCTGAGCATGCTCTTCTTTAACCGCCACGTACCGTGCTACCGAATTAGGCATCCCCGGATCTGGGGCACCGCTAGAAAAATCCACAGCCTCAAGTCTCATCGCCATTTTCAGAACCGTCTGCGCAGCTATCTTTGCACTAATTGGGTCGTATATACCACATGGAACATCACAGTGGGCTTGTACATCTCCAAAAAGTCTTGAAATGATTTTCATAAACAACCTTCCTTAGGATTGGCCTTGCTCTCAAAGGCCCAAAACTTTAATTTATATCAGAAACCTATCGACCAGTTTCTGGCTGTTAAGATACAGAAAATTACTGTCCAAGGCAACAAGACAACAAATGAGGATTGCAAAGGCTCTATGTTTCATATTAGAAGGGTAAAAAATCGGAGTATGGAACCAACATTAACCAATAATGTTTTGATATTAACGAAGACTTTTAAATTCCCCTATCGCAGCCAGATCGTGACATTCAGGAATCCAATAAATTGCGCGGATACATTAATAAAAAGAGTCATAGCAATAAAGCATGACCGTTTAAAAATTAGGGAAGGGTCTATCTATCTAAACGAGGAAAGTTTAAAGGAACCATATATACAAGGGTTACCCAGAACAATGGGTATTGAAGAGAGATTTGATTGGACTCTGGAGGATGATTCGGTAATTGTTTTGTCAGATAATCGTCTGTCGGGAAATTTGGACAGCCGCGTACTTGGAAGTATTAAATATGCTCATATATTAGAGGAATTTATTATAAAATTATGGCCGATAAAATTTCGCAACCCCTAAATAACAAACCACAACCGCCGATTTAGTAATATAATTCGGCCGACAAAACAAATTACGACTAACATCAGAGGTGTTTTATGTCAGAGACCATTGTTCTATACACTAGCCCAGACTGTACCTATTCAGACGCCTTAAAAGAAGAACTTATAGATTTGGCGCTAGATTTCGAAGAAATAAATCTGGCTCTGAATCCGGAACTCTGGGAAAAAGTGGAAGAATTAACTGGAGGAGAAAGAATAACTCCAGTTATGGTCACTGGGGATAATGTAGAAGTAGGATTCCATGGAGTTGGTTGAAGCTACTAGATAACCGTGGCCGTGAGCCACAAAAACTAGATATCAGAGTTCTATTTGTGCTGATTTAGTTTCTTGATTCAAGCTTTATTAGCAATGGAGTTGCAATGATTTGGGTACGTAGAATAATCGCATTGCCTTTCATCATCATGGCCTTCGTCACCTTTCAAGTTGGTGTTCTAGCCCAGCAGACAGCTTCCAATCTCATCAATCCATCTTTTTACCTGGAAACTTTAGCAGAGTCTAACATCTACCAATTTCTACTAACTGATTTGCCCAAAACAGCACTAAAAGACTTGCGGAAAGCAAATAGTAACCCCATTATCGAGCAGAGTGGATTGTCCGATGAAATTATCCTCACCTCGATAAACGAAATTATCCCACCCGAGTGGTTGCAATCCAATTTTGAATCCGCTGTCACAGGGGTTGGTGACTACGTAACTGGAAGGAGTGACGAATTCACCATTTCGATACCGGTGGATGAAAGAGTCCAAGCAGCGTCTAATCAAATAACTTTTATATTAAATGAAAGTGATCTATATAAACTGGTCATGGAAAATCAGGTGCGCCCAGTTGTGTCCGAAGCATCAAAAAACGAATTACCTTTTGACGTCTCTGTTAACGAGGACCAACTAATGGGGTCGATCCAAAAAATAATATCTAAAGCGTGGCTCACCGGGCAAATAGATTCAGTACTTGGTGAAGTGGTTCCCTACGCAGTAGGAGCTAAAGATACTTTCGCGATCACAATAACTGTAGACGATCGGATTGAAGTAGCAGTCGCGGAAGTCAAATTTTTGTTGGCTGAGGCTAACGCTTATGAAGCATTATTTGAGGGCTCAATTGCTCCAAATATATCCTCTTCAATAGGTAACACTGCAAAATTGCCCTTCGGTGTGGAAATGACTGACGAGGAAATATCAGCAATAATAAAAAAGACAGCCCCATCCTCCTGGATGCAAAAAACAACTGAATCAATACTTGATAATGCCACTCCTTATTTGGTCGGGAGAACTGATGAATTTTCTATCTCAATTGACATAGAACCAAATAAAGAAGAGGCGGTTAGTGATTTGATAGCCCTCGCTGAACAAAAATTAACCGGAAAATTGGACAGTTTACCCGATTGTAGCGCTGATGAAGTCGTCAATATATTGAGCAACCCCGTCGGAGGACTTCCGTCATGCTACCCAGCGGACCCAGCCCTTAAACGACAAATGCAAAGTTATACTAAAGCATACATAACCACAGTTATATCGGCAGTAAGGCCACAGATTATCAATATGATTCCTAACTTAATTGAATTTGATCAAGACTCCTTGAGGCAGGTAGTCCCCCCAAAGGCATTAGATTCTTTCGATCAAGGTAGGGCTATTATGCGAGAAGGCTATACCTTCAGGGAAACTGATTTGGAAGGTCTTATCAAACAAGGTGCAGGTGACAATTCTTGGGATCAGGTTACTGCTGTTAGAAATTCTCTATCAAAGGGAATTCAATATAACGATCAAGATTTTAGGGTCCACATTGAAACAATAACTGCCGATGGCGGCCAAACACTATCAATGCTTGACCAACTTCGAGACATACTGAAGTTAGTACACATGTTTAATTTGGCAGTTTACATACCGACTATTCTAATAGCAGCTCTAGTGGGGTTTTTAGGTGGGCGAGGATGGAATCAAAGACTCATGTGGGCTGCTATAGCCATGTTAATTGCATCATTTCTGGTATATGTAATCTGGGGTCCGATTTACTCGTCTGTAGCTGAGCCAATCATTCATGTACAAATAGATCAAATCGCATCACAAACCAGCGGACAAATCGCACCTCAATTCTTGGCCACTGAATCATTGGTGCTTCAGCAAGTCACCAGCATTGGGAAAATAGCGATTTCAAAGTTCATAGCAGGCATTTCGAGTACCGCACTCATAACATCAATTATCTCAGTGATGATAATTGCTGGATGCGTAATTTTTAGAAAGATGAATTCTAAAGTAGAAATTTAGAGGTAACTAGTATGGCTAGGGTAAAGCAAATAACGTCAAAAAATGAACTATCGGATGAACATCATGGAATATTTGATTCAATAGCTTCTTCTAGAGGAAGAATAAGTGGCCCATTCTCAGTGTTGCTACACAGCCCAGAGATTGCCGGAAGAGCGGCGCATCTTGGGGCGTACATACGCTTTGAATCTTTACTTGAAGACGATGAGAGGGAGGTCGCAATCATTACAGCTGCTCGGGAAATGAATTGTAACTATGAATGGGCAGCTCACGTACCAATAGCTATAGAAGCTGGTGTAGCCCAAGAAGTTGTAGACGTAATAAATGAAAGAGTTTCCACAGACGAGGTGGCCCCCAACTACTCGCTGATAATACGGTATGCAAGGCAATTAATAAATGATAAAAAAGTGGATCAAGAAACGTTTGAACAAGCTGTTTCTAAATACGGAGAACAGGGTGTCACAGAATTAACAGCCGCCATCGGTTATTATGGAATGCTGGCATGCGCCCTTAATGTTTTTGAGGTAACTCCTGAATCTGGCAAACCAACCCTAATATAACTTAAGAAAGATATTGGGTGACCTCTTCATATTCTTCGTCAGTCAGCTGCCAATCAGCGGTGGCAGCGTTAGAGATAACCTGTTCCGGTTTGGTTGCGCCGGCTATTACTGAACTAATATCACCGTTATAAAGTAGCCAAGCGAACGCTAAATCCAAAACAGTTTTACCTCTTTCTTTGGAAAAGCTAATCAACTTTTCAAGTAACGCGTAGTTATCCTCAGTAAACAATCCTCTATTATCGGATTCCAATCTAGAACCTGTTGGAGATGGAGAATTTCTCCTGTATTTCCCTGTCAAAAACCCGTTGGCTAGCGGGAAATATGGAAGAATTCCTACCCCATATTTTCCACAAAAAGGAATCAATTCACGCTCTACATTTCTTTCCAGCATGCTGTAGTGTGGTTGGGCACTTATAAAAGTCTGGATTCCAAGTTCCTTGGAAGTCCATATAGACTCACAAACCTGCCATGCAGAAAAATTTGAGCACCCAAAATACCTTATTTTGCCTTGGGTGACCAAATCATCCAAGACTCTCAAGGTCTCTTCTATGGGTGTAGTGGAGTCCCACCAATGAATTTGGTACAAATCTATATAATTGGTGCGTAAGCGAGTCAAGCTATTTTCAACTTGCTCTATTATATGTTTTCTGGAATTGCCAGCTTGATTGGGACCTTCTGACATACGACTTGAAACCTTAGTAGCTATTACGGCTTTCTCACGTCTACCTTCTAGGGACCTTCCTATATATTCCTCTGACAAGGTATTGCCGTAGCTATTTGAAGTGTCAATCAAATTGATTCCAACTTCAAATAATTGGCTGATAACAGAATCCGAACTCTCGTAATCTAACCTGCCCCCAAAATTATTAGCCCCGAGACCGATGACTGAAACCTCCAACCCAGAATTTCCTAATTTTCTATAGTTCATTAGAGACTCCCATTATTTACTATATTTTCAGGCCTGGATACGAAATAGCCATCTTCTTTATTAATCATAAGAGCAAATGGATGTGAATTTACATCCAAAGCCATTTCGCGGTCTTCAATGGGCCACTGAGGGTATTTAGGAATTTCATATTTCTGTGACTCTTCACCAGCTATAACCAACGATCTTACAGCATTATGGTCAGGGTTTCTGCCTTGCATGGTATTTCGTAAATAAAGAGCACATTGTTCATCTTCATCTGCTCTTACTCTACCTTCCCAGCCCATGGCTACCAAGGTAACTATCTCTGGCTTTACCGAAAGGATGTTAGTTACAGTAGCATCTGCTACGGCAAATGAACCTCCATAGATGACATCTGCGTTAGAAGCCGCAGTGACGCCTACCGTTCCTGCCCGTGTGGACTGGATAATTGTTTTGCCGGTCAGATCCACATCTTTTAATTCAGATGGAGAATTTCCAAAATCGAATCCTTCCGGTCTTTTACCTCCAACTTCCCCCATCAAAACATCCCCCACACCCTTACGCTTAAGTTCAAAAGCCTCTTCTATTTCAGCAACCAAAATGATTTCTTTTGCACCGTTTGCAAAGGCTATCGCCTCTGTAGTGAAACAACGAAAAACATCGATCACCACCACGATTCCTTCAGCCTCTTGGGCTCCCCTAATCAGACTTTCAATTCTTATTTCCAATTTATGCGTCCCTTATACCCCTTAATTCTTTAGGCAAGGTGAAAGTTATATTTTCTTCTTCGCCACCCATTTCAATTACTTTGTTAGGGTTAATGAAATCGATAATACCCCTCACCAGTGAGTCTGGAGTAGATGCACCAGAGGTTATGCCTACATTTACCACATCAGCCAGCCATTTAGGATCGAGTTCTTCTACACTATTAATCAAAAAAGCAGGTACTCCGTTCAGTTCCGCAACCTCTTTTAAACGGTTACAGTTAGAGCTATTTTGGGCACCCACCACCAAAAATACCTCGACATGATTAGAAATTTCTTTTACTGCCATTTGCCTGTTTGTAGTGGCATAACAAAGGTCATTTCTAACTAATACGTCACTAAAGGAATTTTGAATATTGCGGATTGAATTTTCAGTATCGCCTACAGAAAGTGTGGTCTGGGTCAAAACGGCCACGGGAATGGAATTATCCCATCCTGGAGATACAAATTCCTCTCTATCATCTACAATTTCCATATCTGTTTGCCCAGTAGTTCCTTTAACTTCCTGGTGCCCTTTATGTCCAACCAATATGATTTTTCTACCTTCTCGGTTATATTTTTTTGCTTCATTATGAATCTTAATCACAAGAGGGCAGGTTGCATCCAAAACCTGTAATCCCTGTTCTTTTGCCTTCTTAAAATCTTCTGGAGGAGAACCATGGGCCGAAAAAACCACCTTCGCTCCTCTTGGAATTTCATCTACATTTTCGACTGTTATCGCACCTTTGGATTCTAAATCATTCACGACGTATGGATTATGAACTATTTGATGTTTCACATATATCGGGGGTCCATATTTTTCAAGGGCCAGTTCGACAATATCTATTGCACGAACCACCCCAGCACAAAACCCCCGTGGGACTCCCAAATAAACGTTCACTTAATTCTCCTGGCATGCTAAATATTCAATACCGCATCTAGGGTATCAAATAATGTCATATGATTGGATCAATCGGCTCATTGTAGTAGTAACCTTTGAGTCGTTGTATACTAACTATATCTAACTGTCGCAATGGAGATTCCACCCCATATGAAATTAGCTCAGCGGATGAGTCGTCTCGGAACAGAAACTGCATTCGAAGTACTAGCCAAAGCCCAACAGTTAGAAGCCAAAGGAAGACATATCATTCATCTCGAAATCGGGGAACCTGATTTTGATACCCCCACCAACATCGTAGAGGCTGGGAAGCAGGCATTGTCTGATGGGTTTACCTCATATAACCCTTCCCCTGGATACGATGATTTAAAAGAATCGATAGCAAAAGATATATCCAATAGCAGGAATATAAGCGTCAAAAAAGAAAACGTGATTGTCACCCCAGGTGGTAAGCCAATAATGTTTTTCATAATGCTAGCGATGATAGAAAATGGGGATGAAGTACTTTACCCGAACCCCGGGTTCCCGATTTACGAATCCATGATTGAATTTTGCGGTGGGACAGCGGTACCAATGAGGCTTGGGGAGGAAAACTCTTTCAATTTAAACATCAAAGAGGTGGAAACCCAGATATCTGAAAAAACAAAACTGATGATTGTTAATTCTCCTAATAACCCATGTGGAAGCGTGATAGACAAAAATGATTTAGAGGCTTTGTCGAAACTAGCCAAGGAAAATGACATTACAGTTTTATCTGATGAAATATACTCCCGCTTCCTTTATGAAGGAACCCACCACAGTATCGCCAGTTTCCCTGACATGATAGATAGAACAATAATACTCGATGGCTACTCTAAAACTTACGCTATGACTGGTTGGAGAATCGGTTACGGTATCTTCCCAGGTGACTTGGTTGAACCTATTTCACGGTTAGTGACCAACAGTGTGTCATGCACGGCTAGTTTCACCCAAAGAGCCGCTATTGAAGCAACAGAAGGGCCTCAAGAAGATTCAATATTAATGGTTGAAGAATTCAAAAAGAGAAGGTCTACAGTGGTCGATGGGTTAAATAAAATCGACGGGATAACATGTGCTTTGCCCAAAGGTGCTTTTTATGCATTCCCCAACATAGAGGGAACCGGAATGACTAGCTCTGAATTTGCTAATAGGGTTCTAGAAGAAGCCGGAGTAGCCGTGTTGGCGGGAGAATCATTTGGTGAGTACGGCACCGGTTATATAAGGATATCTTTTGCAAACTCCACAGAAAACCTAATCCAAGCCATAGATAGAATACGCAAATTAGTAGAATCTAAAACCTAAATCAGCACCGATTACAGTAGAATAGCTTCCATATATTTTATTACATTTATGTTGATGGACCATACTAGAAATGGCTACCCTACGTTTAGCATTAGCCCAGATCAACCCTACAGTCGGTGACTTAGGTCATAACACTGACGTCATCATTCACCATATAGAGAAAGCAGAGCAGGAAGGAATTGACATTATCGCTTTCCCAGAACTGGCTGTGACTGGCTATCCGCCAGAAGATCTGTTACTTAAACACGATTTTATAAAAGACAACATAGATGCTGCCGAAAAAATAGCTCGGTCTACAGGTGAAATAACGGCTATATTCGGGTTTGCCGAACGCGTAGAAGACAAAATTTACAATTCTGCAGCAATAGCTAGCAACCATGAAATCGTTGATAGCTATCAAAAAATACATCTGCCGAATTATGGAGTCTTTGATGAAAAACGTTATTTCACCGAGGGGTCCGATTTTCCCGTATACGACTTAGGCCAAGTGAGGTTCGGGGTAAATGTATGTGAAGATATTTGGTTTTCACCCGGACCAAGTGATACTCAAAGTGATAATGGGGCGTCTTTGATTATTAATATCAATGGCTCCCCCTTCAGCTTGGGGAAAAGATCTCAAAGAGAAAAAATCTTGATCGAAAGAGCGAAAAGCAATGGCATCTTCATCGCATATATAAACATGGTTGGAGGGCAAGATGAACTTGTATTCGATGGGGGTAGCCTAATAGTTGATCCTGGAGGCAACATACTCATGAGAGCAAATCAATTCGAAGAAAATACATATATTTATGAACTTGATCTTCCAACATATAAGCCCAGCACTACATCGAAATCGATTAACGAGATAAAACAAGTGCTCTTACCAGGGACCATAAAAGAGGGCTCACCTAGTGTTTCATCACCTCCACTTAGCATAATTGGTCAGAAGGAAGAGATTTACAGAGCTTTGGTACTAGGAACACGAGATTACGTAAGAAAATGTGGGTTCACAAAGGTTCTAATTGCTCTATCAGGAGGTATTGACTCTAGCTTGGTCGCCGCAATTGCAGTAGAGGCTTTAGGCTCGGAAAATGTAAAAGGAATATCTTTGCCCTCCAAATTTTCCTCCATTGGGAGCAAAGTTGATGCCAAACAACTGGCTGACAATCTGGAAATACGAATGGACACGATTCAAATTGAGGAAATTCTTCAATCCATGGAAAAAGGTCTCAGTGATCAATTTCAAGGAACCGAATGGGGGGTCGCAGAGGAAAACCTCCAATCTAGAATCAGAGGCAATATAATGATGGCATTATCTAATAAGTTTGGTTTTCTAGTATTAACTACCGGAAACAAAAGTGAAATGGCTGTTGGATATGCAACCATTTATGGGGACATGGCAGGAGGATTCTCAGTAATAAAAGACTTGCCCAAAGGCATAGTGTACGAAATTTGCCGCTATATTAATATGAAACATGGATACGATTTAATTCCCGATTCTGTCTTAACCAAACCTCCTAGCGCGGAATTAAAACCCGACCAAAAGGATTCAGATACTCTACCTGATTACGATATTTTGGACGCTATCTTAGAAAAATATATAGAACAAGATCTTGGGATTGATGAGATTCTAAATATTGGATTTGATCCTGGCACTGTAGCGGAAATATTGAAACTGGTAGACATAAATGAGTACAAAAGACGTCAATCGGCACCAGGTATCAAAATAACTTCTAAGAACTTCGGTAGAGATCGTAGAATGCCTATTTCCAACAAATATCGACCTTATTAAATACATATATTAGTATTGCTGCTGAAAAAAAATCTACACATAAGAGCTTAAACATGATTAGAAGAGAAAGACTCGTACAAACATTTTGCGATATAGCAAGAATTGATAGCCCTTCAGGTGAAGAAGAAAATATGGCTATCAATATTTCCTCCCGATTGGAAACATTAGGTTTTAAAACGATGAGAGACGCATATGGAAACCTAGTTGCATCGGACGGAAGGCCGGATCCAATTCTCCTGTCAGCCCATCTGGACACAGTGGAACCAGGAAGGGGAATAAATCCATCTGTGGAAGGCGACAGGATTGTGTCAGACGGAACCACTATTTTGGGTGGAGATTGTAAAGCTGGAATATCGGCCATTCTTGAAGCCTTAGAATCGATTATGGAAGACGCGGTTGAATATCATCCAGTAGAGCTTGCCTTTACCAGGGAGGAAGAAATAGGCCTGGTAGGGGCTCGCAACCTAGACTTCAATTTAATAACTGCCAAGGAAGCGATCGTATTTGATGGAGAGGGACCGGTAAGCCAAATAACTGCATCGAGTCCAACTTATGTAGGATTTGATATAGAAATCACCGGCAGAGCTGCTCATGCAGGAGTGGAACCGGAAAAAGGTCTTTCTTCTATTAAAATAGCCTCAGAAATTATCACACGACTCCCACAAGGGAGATTGGATGAAACTACGACAGTAAATGTGGGAACTATTGAAGGTGGGACGGTTAGGAATGCGGTACCTGAGACAACTACAATTCGCGGGGAATTTCGTAGTACAAGTATAGAAAACTTAGATGGATTAAGAGTTCAAATAACAGACGTCGTAAAAGAAGTGGAAGCCCTATTCCCTGAGGCGACAATAGATAACCATTTACACGTAGAATTTGAAACTTATACCTTGACTGACGATGATCCAGCCACAATGAGAGTCAAAGAAACCCTAAAAGGTCTTGGGCTAGAACCCAGTATGAAACCATCGGGAGGCGGAACTGATGGTAATGTATTTAGGCTAAATGGAATTAGTTCAGTGGTAGTGGGTATGGCAGACCATGGCATGCATACAGTCCGGGAGTACGTAACAATCCCTGATTTGGTAGATGCGGCACATCTTTGTGAAGCTCTTTTGAGAACTGAATAATATGTTTGGATCCTATGTATGAAAATAGATTTAGCATATGGTAAAACAGGTCTAACCATTGATCTGCCTGATGATCAAACTTCAATAATTGAACCTCAATTTATACCGGGGTTGCCAGACGACCTAGGGGCTATAAAAACCGCACTACGAAATCCAATTGGAACCCTCCCTCTCCGGAAATCCATAGAACCAGGTCAAAGTATAGGGATAAGTGTTTGTGACATAACCCGGCCTATGCCCAGCAAAATAATTTTGCCTGTTATTTTAAATGAGCTAAAACATATCCACCCATCAAACATTACCATCTTTATTGCAACAGGAACTCACCGTAAAAACACTCATTCCGAATTATTATCCATGTTAGGCGAACAAACCATGGGCGGTGGCTATAATATTGTAAATCACGACGCTTTCAATCGAGATAACCTAATGGAGATAGGAGCCACTAAAGAAAATATTCCAATACTTCTAAACTCTGATTGGATAAAAAAAGATTTCAAGATTACCACTGGATTTGTGGAACCTCATTTTTTTGCTGGATTCAGCGGTGGGCCAAAGATGATTGCCCCGGGATTGGCTGGGTTTGAAACCATTATGAAGCTTCATGATTCAGACATGATCAGCAACCCCAATTCGAAATGGGGAATAACCCACGGAAACCCTATACACGACTCCATAAGAGAAATTGCCACGCTGTTCCCTTCAGATTTCACTTTAGATGTCACTATCAATAAACATCATAAGATAACGAGTGTTTACGCTGGGGAAATGTTTCAGGTTCATAAGGCGGCATGTGAATTCGCTCATTTTACCGCCATGAGAGAGGTCCCCGAACCATTTGACATAGTTGTCACCACCAACAGTGGATACCCTTTAGATATGAACTTATATCAGGCTGTGAAAGGGATGTCGGCTGCCCACCAAATTGTAAAAAAAGGTGGAAGCATTATATGCGCTGCTGAATGCTCAGACGGCATACCAAATCACGGTTCTTATGGTGAAATACTCAAATCGCAAGCATCACCACAATCACTTATTGATATGATTAAATCCTCAGATTATCAGAAACATGATCAATGGCAGGTTCAAATACAGGCCTCAATACAAATGGAAAATGATGTGTATATAAAGTCAGATAACCTATCTATAGGCCAAATTGTTGGGGCTCACCTTCTCCCAGTAGATGATGTTTCGATGAAGGTGTCTGAACTACTTTCTCAAAAGTATCCAAACGGAACGGTGTGTGTGCTACCTGAGGGGCCTCAGACTATCCCCTTTCTGAGTGGAGTAGGTAGGGGGCGCACCATATAAATAGATCCGCCCTACTACCCGTTAAAACCATCTACAACATTCAGTGTGTCTTAAAGTAATTCTACTACGGCCCCAGCTTCTTCTAGTTCTTTCTTTACCTTATCCGCCTCGTCCTTGCCAACCCCTTCCTTGACCGCAACAGGAGCACTTTCTACGAGGTCTTTTGCTTCCTTTAACCCTAGTGAGGTAGCAGCTCTCACTGCCTTGATGACGTTAATTTTATTTTCGCCAATCTCTTTGAGATTAATAGTGAATGCATCTTTTTCCTCTTCAGCAGCCTCTCCGAGATCCCCAGAGGTTGTAGGTGCGGCGGCAAGCGCCACAGGTGCAGCCGCGGCAGCACTAACCCCAAACTCCTCTTCAAGATCTTTGACCAATCCAGCCAGCTCTATAACAGGTAATTCCTTTATAGCCTCTAGAATTTCATCTTTAGATAAAGCCATAACTAATACTCTCCTAACTATTCATTAATTTGCGTTTCTTCCTAGGAAATCTGTTGAACACGACTGTTCAGCACATTTACCAAACCACTAGACGGGGAATTCAGGGACCTAGCCAACCTAACTAGCGGGTTATTCAACACATGAACTAATCCGGCTAATTGTCCATGCAATTGCCCAACTAACTTCGCCGCCAATTCTTCTTTACCAGGTAAAGCGGCCAGCTCTTTCAGCTGATCCGAGGAAAGAGTCTGATCGCCAAGCAAAGCATTTCTTATTTTTAATTCTACCCCTGAATCTTTAACATATTTAGTGATTACCTTGGCAGGAATTTGCTCATCTCCATAGCCAAAGGCTATTGCTGTCGTGCCATCAATGAGATCTTTAATAGCCGGCATTTCAGCCTGATCTGCAGCGATTTTAAATAGGGTGTTTTTAACAACTTTGTACGTGATTCCGTTCTCTCTTAAAGTTGTTCTAAATTCACTCATCTCTGATACATTCAATCCCGAATAATCAGTCGATATGGCTATCGTGCAGCCCTTCATAGCTTCCATAAGTGAATCTACATCTTGTGCCTTTCTGTCAGTAGGCATATCTATCTCCGAAACATTTAGTTAACACTTCAACTGGCAAAAAAAAACCCGGCCACAGCCGGGTTGATTAAATCAGCAAATTTGCTGACATCCCGCCTGTGCAGGCTAAATTTTAATCTGAAAATCAGAGCCCGCAGTCTATGGCAACGAACTTATTCTACTCTAAGAGACATCATCCCCGCAATATCTATAGGAACACTGGGTCCCATTGTTGAGGTTAAAAAGGCAGACCTTAAAA
>JAPYSB010000002.1:0-108183 GCA_029936675.1 Dehalococcoidia bacterium
TTACTTCCTTAAATTTGGGTCCACAAGCCGATTCGGCCATTTTTTCGACCTCAAATTATCCTACTTAGGAGATATTTAGCGCTGGCATTATATATGACAAGCCCCTGCTGTCCCAGTGTTAAACTGGGACAGCAGGGGCTTGTATTAAGGAGTCGTTTTTAGGTATTTGTTGGCCCGTATCTGGCTATTAATGCAATCACTCTGGGATCTATTGAATCCGGTATTTGCCTTCCTGAATCATGGTAGGCAATTGCTAAGTGAGCATCTCTATGTAGTTGCTCACTTTCTGGCATCCCTTTGTAGTCGGTATTAAGTTCACCAAAAAGTCCATCTATGTGTTCTTTTTCAAATGTACTCCGACTAGTCATGCCGATATCACTTGTATCTCAAAACCTTTATAATCCGGCATCGAAAATAGAGTCTTCGGACAAGATGTCTCCCAATTTCTCCACGAATTCCTGTTTCTCGTCTTCGCTGACTTTGCCTTTTTCCTCGATTTTCTGTTTGAACTGAGTGAATAGCCATTCATCTTTTGTTCCGTGGGGAATCTCAAAAAATTCTCTGTCAAACGAAGGAAGTTTGCCGGGGCCGTAGTAACCTTTGCCCCGAATTTCATAGCCTTCCAAGTTATCCGTTCCTTTTCCTAGAACTTCTCCTGTCTCGACAAAATGGTCCATCACCGGGGCCATACCATAGCGCTGTACGGGACAGACTAGCATGCAAACCCCGCAACCTTCGTAGGTAGCCATTACAGGTCGGCATCGATCGTACATTAATTTGTGCTTTTCAACACCCCTCCAAAAGACCTTCTCTTTAACCAAAGCTCTTCCAGGGCATCGATTGACACAAACCTGACACATTTCACAGAACTTATGTATACCGTAATCGACTGGTTCATCGTACGTTACTATTGCATCTGTACTAATAATAATAAGTCTAGATCTGTTACCAAAATGGGGTGAGAGTAGCTGTCCATTAGCACCAAGTTGTCCCAGACCCGCCTCGACAAACATCGGTATGTACGCAGCACTATTATCGTTTGGACTATGTATCTGAGCTCTGTAACCTAAATCCCTAATGAAGTCAGCAAGATCCAGGGCTAGTGCACCCTCTTCCTCATATGTCCCAAAGTGGGCAAATTCAGCTTCCATACTTGGTATAGTTTGGGTTTGCCAATAATCCTGTTCAAGTGCCAAGCATATCGCATGCTCATACTTGACCCAGGCTTTTTTGCTTTTGTAAGCATATTTTCTATCGTATTTTGTAAACCCTACCTCACCAAACCCAAGTTTCCTTGCTTTCTCTCTGATCTCTTCAGTCACATCCTTAGCGGGAGTGACATCTCCAGTTGGCTGTTTATTTCCTGATACATATGCCGCTTCAACAAGGGGTTTATTGACCTCATCGTGATGTTTACGGTATTCATACATCTCCCCGGTATAGACCGTCCACGTCCATTCCCTATCCGCAGCCTTCTCGATGTTCTGGCTAACAATTGGATAGTTTCGAGAGTACCAAGCTACATCATTATCCTTTTTAACTATACCTGGTACCGTCGCTAGTTCCTCTGCCACTGGAATCTCCACGGAATCGTGATCTTGAGTCCTTCCTGGCCTCTTAACGGTATGGTGAATTTCCTTTAAGGTCATTCCAAATCCCTCCAAAGACGACTTTTCGATCTTAACCATTGATTTGTGATCATAATAAATATTATCTACAAAAGTGAAGTCTAGTAATTTTACGCCTACAAGTCAATAAAATACTGTTGATTTATCCTCAAATGATTATTTCTATCATCAAATTTTGGATCTGATTTCCTCAAACCCTACTTAGGAATCTTTCCAAGTGCAATTTAACTCACATTGCCGATAGACATCATTTTTGATCTTTTTTGAAACCATGCCTGATATAGCAAAAATGTAATCCCACCTAAAATTAACACACTTAAATAAGTTATTGACCTATCCAACAGGGTAATGGAAGCAGCATCAGAGCTTGAGACCGATATTATAAGAATTCCCGTTAGTCCAGGTTCCACGATCCCTATTCCACCCGGCGTTGGAAAAGTTGATAGGACAGCGTTGCTCATCGTCGCCAAAATAATAAGGTATATGGATATATCAACATTCAGGGAGTCGGCAACAAACAACAGTCTTGTGATCTCCATAAACCATGCTGCCAACCCCAAAGAAGTGATCATAAAAATGTTTTTGAAGCTATTTAAAACTCCGATTTTGAATTGGGAATAATGTGACCTTACTGAGTTAGGTAGCCTAGAAACCAAACTCTTCCCTGCAAGTGCAAGAAGTAAAACAAAAGCAGCGAGGGTCGCAGTTATTATGAAAGCGAAAATTACGAGAAAGTCTAAAGCTTGGTTTTTTACATCAGACGAAAGCATCATTACGGAAACTAAAATCATTGTAAATACAACAATCATATCCAAAAATCTTTCAGCCACTAATGTGCCAAT
Organism: Dehalococcoidia bacterium; assembly: GCA_029936675.1. GTDB lineage: Bacteria > Chloroflexota > Dehalococcoidia > Lucifugimonadales > UBA826 > UBA11996. Next base: position 2,471 of record JAPYSB010000002.1, read on the forward strand.
TCCCCAAGAAAACCCCAATTTCGAGATCACACCCAGACAATAGGCCCTGTATACATCTCCCAACCTTAACCATGTAACTGAATTAACAAACCATCCAGATAAAACAAGAACGCTATATTTAAAACTAGAAGTGTGGCTCAGTAGTGAATCACAACCAGAAGATATACCTAGCACAGATGCGTTTAAAGAAATGGTTTTCCATCTGAGCCCTCTAAATAAAAAACTCAGATAGTATGCAGCAAAAGCAATGAAATATTTAACAATATCCAGGGTTCTAAAGGTGTCCAAAGTAGAGGTCCAATCGACTCTGAAAATCTTAAAGGAAAAGTAAATCAGGAAAAAGGCTCCCAAAAAGGTGAATCCGGTACGAAGTGAAAGGACAGTACCTAAAATCTGATTTTGGCTGCCTGCAATAAAATCATTTTCGATGTCATTTTTTTTTGATAGCTTTCCTAAAAGTAGAGAACCAAATTCTATCGGCAATTTCAAAGGGGCCTCTTTTTAGGAATTCCCGCCTTTCTAGGATAAATGTCAGGAGTTTCTGCTATTTTTCGTATAACCACCAGCTTACCTGGTAACAACGGTAGTTTATCCCCAACATTGACGACACTGTCTATTTGCCCACCTAATAAATTCAAAGCAGTCTCTGATCGATCAATTTCAGACTCAACCCGTGAGCTTTTCATAGCAATGAATGTACCTTCAACCCTACAGAATGGTAAAGCAAGCTCAAGTAAAACAGGAAGGGTCGCAACAGCTCTTGATACAACAACGGAATACTTTTCTCTATGTTTTCTGTTTTTTGCTATATCTTCTGCCCTCCCTACAACTGTATCCACATTAGGAAGGTTCATTTCTTTTACAGCAAAATCGATGAATCCAATTTTTTTCTTAACAGAATCCAACATAACCAGGTCATTTCCGGGAAACATCACCTTTAATGGAATCCCGGGTATACCGAACCCTGAACCTATATCCAGTATATTTTCCCTTTCATCAAATAGGGATGGAACTGCCATGACAACGCTGAGCGAATCCAAGTAATGTCTGAGAACCACCTCAGGCCAGTCCAAAACTTTAGTCAGGTTAACCTTAGAGTTGGCATCTACCAGTAAATCGTGGAAAAGCATCAGTTTGGATATAGAAGTCCTCTGGGGGATTATCCCTAATGAAGAAAGACCAGAAAAGAACCTTCCTATATCCCGATCCTCAGGAGATTTTGAGCCTTTTTGCCTGGGAACAGAAAACAACTATTCCACCTATTCCTTAATTATTTATGAAACAAAATCGTCTCTTTTTAACCGAAATTAACCAACAGCAACAATATCTAAACATATTGTACGATGTGCCTAAACCAGTATTTCCAGTATTCTTGTAGCAGTTTCTATTGGAATCTTCACCTCTGAAGTGCTACTATGCGGACCATGTTTGTGGTAGTGTTACTACTACGCGTAACTAAATAACTAAGACTGACTCAGTCAAATCATTGGTCAAGGAGGCAGCGTGTAAGCTATGTTCAGGACCAAGACATTAATAATTATGACCGCATTGATGGTGTCGTTTTTAATACCGACAGTAGTCTTTGCAGAATCCGGTTCTGTTACTTTCGGTACAGCCGTAGTAACGAATGATCAGGCCGTTAACGACTCCTTAGTCGTTTCGATGTCGGGGGTTACTCCCCCTGCCGAAGGTAGTGCATATAATGCAGTGCTCGTATCATCAGATGGTACTAAATCTTTAGATTTAGGTGAGTTATCTGTAACCCAGCCAGTTATTCAAGGTGTTATCCAAGCGACTGGAACCATAAATTTCGTTTACGACAGTACCTCGGAAGGATATGACGGTGAAGATCTCCTAGTGACCTATAGCCGGATTAAATTGACGATCGGGCCGGGTGGATCTACAGCCTACAGTGATAACGTGCCAGTGAATGCTGCCGTTTATATCAATTCCGTAATGGCTGATATTAATAGCATAGATGCGCATTTAGCAGCAGCAATAGCTAGCGCTTTCTCTGCTCAATCGTCATCAGACATTGATGAGATAAAAGCTCAGATAGGTGCTGCCGTTGCGGATGCCCCCGCAATTAGCGGTCTCGCGGATGGATTAGGAGCTAACGCCACTGCCGCAGCTGCTGAAGATGCTGAAGACAGCAATCTAGCTGAAGGTGCTGCCGGAGTAATAGCGTCTGCAGCCAACATTTCATCGTGGGTTAATGCTGCGAAGGCTACTGCGGACGATGACATTGCCTCCCAAACCAGTGCAGCGGTCGCAAGTATTTTCGCATCGAAAATTTTCAACGAACTGTTGGCAGCTAGGAATGGTTGGGATGGGAATACAGATGGAACCATTTCTTCCTCTACCGGAGAGGGAGGGGTCGCGCAGGCTAGAGCCAGCGCCCAGCAAATGGCCACTCTAACCTTAGAAGCTAAGGATCTCGGAGGAAGTGAAGTATCAACCGTGCCGGGGGCAGCAGATGGAGATGGATCTAGTGGCGGTAGTGATAGTGTCCTAGGGCTTGGACTGCCAAGCGTTGGGGAAAGAATAATTAGAGATCTTATGTTACTGTCATGCCTGCTTGGCATCGCGATGGTAGGAGTTGGTTCTGTTATCCTTTCAAGGAACAGAACATAATTCAGATATAAAATTCCTTTGGATGAAAAAAACCCCGCTCGCTTGAACGGGGTTTTTTTTTGCCTACCGTAGTGAATAATAATGGTAAGAATAATTTCTACATTATTCTAGTAGCAATTTACCTGGTCGGTATATTGAATCTATCTTGTGCATCAGGTAACCCACTTTCGACCGCAAGCCAAACCAGGACGCCAAGGCAAATACTAGACCAGAGCGGAACAATAATGAAGTCTGTCTCGTCTTTTGAATTCCAATTGTCGCACAAGAATATTAGCGGCACCCGAATTGGTGATTTGGTCTTCTCGAAAGCAACCGGATTAATATCTGATAATAATTCAATGTTTATTGAAGCCAAATTTTTGTTTGGCAACTTGACCCTTTCTGGCGGTTTCTTAACGGTCGACAATATTACTTTTTTCTTAAACCCACTTACTCAAAAATGGGAAGTGACTGAAGATTCTGTAACCCCTCTTTCCTTTTTTGATCCCGAGAAAGGAATCGAGAAAATACTATCCAGCACTACTTCCCCGAAATTCAGATCTAACAGCGAGAAATATTGGAACATAGAAGGATCTATGCCGGCTTCATCACTTTCTAATTTGATCGGAGACACAAGTGATAATAACGTTGAAATAATTGTGTGGATAGACAAAGACTCCCTCTATCTAACCAGAGCAGTTATTTTTGGTCAATTGAATGGATATGATGATTCAGTAAATATAAATGAAATCCAAAGAATAATTGACATATCCAGATTTAATGAAGAAATAGTTATTGAGAACCCTTTAAACTAGTATTTACAGATAAGTACATGAGGAAACTTACCAATAAAAATGTAATTCTAATACCTATTTTTGCAGGTATATTTTTTGCTGCAGACGATCAAACTGTGATCGTAACGATACTTCCCCAGATAATGTCGGATTTAATGGTGGATGTGACCGAACTGGATAAGGCCATGTGGACAGTTACGGGTTACTTATTAGGGTACGTATCTGTAATGCCTATTATGGGCAGGGTTTCTGATATATATGGACGTAAATTTATCTACGTAGCTTCTATGTCAGTTTTTATGCTGGGGTCAGTTGGTACGGGATTGACTAATTCCATGGGGTTTTTAGAATCTTATGCCTACCATGACAGTACTTTAGTCAGAAGTTGTGTATCTGGCATTTTAGAAATCACGACCTCCCTAGATTGGGTCATTGGCACTCGAATAATCCAAGCTGTCGGGGCTGGCGCCTTGATCCCAATTACGATAGCAATCATTAGTGATTTTTATTCTGGCAATGAAAGAGCTATCCCTTTGGGTTTAACCGGGGCGGCCGCAGAAGCCGGCGCAGTCACAGGTCCTTTATGGGGGGGAATAATCACTCAGTTTTTTTCATGGCAGTGGGTGTTTTGGTTAAACATACCAATCGGATTACTCGTAATAGCGGGTATTTTATTTCTTGTCCCTAACTCTAAAGGCACCACACATAAAATAGATTACCTTGGCTCAGGCATAATAGTCGCCGCAATCTGCTTTATCACGTTGGGATGCTCACAATCTGGAAGTAACACATCATTTTTAGTAATTTTTGTATCTGTTGGGGTGTCTTTGTTAATCGGTTATTACCTACTATCAAAGCAGAATGATAATTCAGTCGTACCAATTGAACTATTTAAAAACATCCAATTCTTAGCTGCGAACACTTTACATTTATTCTATGGAGCAGCCCTTATCATAAGTATGGTGACAATACCACTGATGGTAAATACCGTCCTATCTGGCACCTCTCTTGAGGGGGGGTTAATTCTAATGAGAATGACAATCGCTATCCCCGTAGGGGCGGTGATGGGGGGCTGGCTTAGCAAACATTATGATCTCAGGATACCAGCGATTTCCGGGCTTATATTTTGTTTTGTAGCTCTACTATTTATGAGCCGCTGGAACGAATTAATTGGGGATCCACTGATGTCATATCATTTATTAGTGGCTGGGTTTGGCTTTGGCTTGATGATAGCCCCAATTACGACATCGGCTATCAATAGCTCCAGTAAACGTTACCAAGGTTCAGCGGCTGGAATAATCAGCTCTTCACGATTCCTGGGGATGACTTTTGGAATTGCTGCCCTATCAGCTTGGGGATCTCAAAGATTCCAAGATTTACTACTAGGTATAGATTTAAAATTTCCTGAAACTGGAGTTCTTGGCAACCCCACGTCGGGATTTGAAAATCAATTAATCCAAGCAGGAGTAAATTTATTCCATGATTTCTTTATGATTGGTTCCGTACTCTGTTTAATAGGAATACTCCCATGCCTTTTTTTGGTGAAAACCAGAATTACCAAAGATCCTTTAGAATAGCACCGGCAATCATTTTAATTAGTAAACCTACCCCCATCCACGTTAATAGCCTGACCTGTAATATTTTCGGCGAGATCGGATGCTAAAAAGGCCACCATATTTCCAATATCTTCCGGAGTCTGCTCTCTTTGAAGCGGAATCCAAGTTTTAACAATTTGATCGAAAAGCTTTTTACCTTCAAGACCTTCGGTTTTAAGACTGCCTCCAAATTGAGATCTTTTTCTTGCGATCGATTCCCATATTGGAGTCCATATGAGCCCCGGGCAGACGGCATTTACATTCACATTATATTCAGCCATTTGTAAAGCATGCGATTGTGTCCAACTGACAACTGCTGCCTTCGAAGTACTGTAATGTGGTGAATCTGGGCTTCCCTGCCGAGCGGATATTGAAGCAATGTTAATAATTTTGCCGTGTTTCTGGGTCTGAAACTCTTTGCTAACTCTTTCGGAAACCTTTACAACCCCTCTTACATTAACTTCATATACCTCAGTCCAATCTTGATTATTCGGAATTTCTCTATCCGACCAACCTTCAGATCCGATTATTCCAGCATTGTTGACCAATATATCAATTTTTTTTCGATCCCTGATGTGTTCTGAAACAATTTCATCAACTGAATTTTCATTAGTGACATCCATTTGCCTTGCTCTTAATTTGTCGCCGGAACCGCAATGTTGTAGTGTGTCCTCTGCGCTTTTCTCAGATATATCTGTCACTAACACATTTGCCCCTGCCAAGACCAGAACCGAACATATACCCCTACCTATACCGCTCCCTCCACCCGTGACTATAGCTTCTTTACCAGACAAATTAATCATATTTAGTCCGACCTCAAAATCTTTTTCCATTCCGAAGTTACAAATCTTTTGCCCTGGTACATTACGATGGGTCTTTTGATTAACCTAGGTTCTTTAATCATTAGATCCAACATTTCGGAGGCAGTCATATTTGATTTTTCCAAACCTAACTTTTTGAAAGAGGGGCTCCTCCACGAAAATAGCTCCGAAGGATTATCTCCTGATAAAACCTCCTGAAGTTCCTCTAAAGAAAAGGGGTCGTTGAAAAAATCTCTTATCCCACATTCAAATCCAGCCTGCGAAAGCTCCGCTTTCGCTTTTGTACAGCTACTTCAACGATTCCAACCGTAAAACAGCAAATGCTGCATGCAAACCTCCAACGTTACAAGCCGGTTATTCGACCACCCTGATCACATTGCCTATCATTCTAACAACTTCTAGTCCCCGCAAGCTCGATACAGCCCTCGTTACAGAACTTTCGCTGGCTTCGTGAGTCATAATGACCAATTCAGCATTTGTAGATTGATCACCCAATCCTTTTTGGATAAAAGATGAGATGCTGATCCCGCAATCTCCTAGCACAGCAGCAATTCTAGCTAGTACTCCTGGTTGATCCTCAGCTTCAAGTCTAAAATAATATTTGGTTATCAATGTATCTATTGATCTAATCTCTATCTCATCCGATAACCGGACCGGGTCTAGTAAGTCAGTGCCGCCAGCAATGGTTCGGGCGATGTTGACAATATCTGCCACTACGGCACTACTGGTGGGCATAGAGCCTGCGCCCGGGCCATGAAACAATACCTTATCTAACAAATCCGTCTCTACTTCCACGGCATTCAGAGCATCATCCACCTTAGCTAACATTTGCTCCTTTGGTATCAATGCAGGATGAACTCTTCCTAATACACTAGAATCGGTTCGAGTAGCTATGGCTAACAGCTTTATCGAATATCCTAATTCTTTAGCGTATGAAAAATCCTTATCAGTAAGGCTGGTTATCCCTTCAGTAAATATATCAGTATCTTTCACGCTAGCCCTGAACGCTAAAGTAGACAATATCGATAATTTATATGCCGCATCTATCCCCTCTACATCACTAGTTGGATCTGATTCAGCATAGCCCAATTCTTGGGCCTCCTGCAGCACTTGCTGATAATCAGCTTGTTCGTTCGCCATTCGAGTTAGAATATAATTGGTAGTTCCATTGATGATTGCTTTAATAGATTTGATGTCGTTAGCCACCAAATCACGCATCAAGGGTGAAATAATTGGTATTCCTCCGCCCACACTTGCTTCGAAAAGTACTCTAACATTATTCTCTCTAGCCAAAGAAAATATCTCAGAGCCATGTTTTGATATCACTTCTTTGTTCGCGGTAACTACATGTTTCCCATTTTTTACCGCTGCCAAAATCAATTCCAATGCTGGGTGTTCACCACCCATCAATTCCACGACAATATTTACTGATTCATCATTTATTAATTCTTCAGGATTATCGCCTAAAATATTTTGAGAAACCATGAATTCTCTTTGCTTCGAGGTATCACGAACCGCTACCCTTATTAGCTTTAGTGGCGACCCAACGTGACTATGCAATGCGGTAGAGTTTTCAGTTATTGCCCTCGCTACCCCTGATCCAACTACTCCCATTCCAATGAGTCCAACCCCTATAGAGCTTCTCATAATAAGCCTCTACCTCGAATTCAATATTGATTGGAGTGGGTCCGGTGTCGGGGTTGGGGCACGAGATGACAGCCGTAACTGTTGAAAGACCCAATTGTAAATATCCGAATTGAAAATCGCATAGACGTCATGATTGCTTCTTTCGTCGTTAATCCAATCTTGTAGTGCCTTCGATTTTAATTCCTCGCGAACTTCAGATGACAATTCTTTCGCCGGTTGGCGCTCGGAGATCATAAAAAAGAAAGTCTGGGTGAGGTTGTCTTTATTTTTGACAGGCTCACTTAGTTCTCCAGGTTCTAGTAAGAAAAAGTCACGCTCGTAATCTAGAATAACTCCTTTGGCAACCCAACCCATGTCTCCTCCCAACCTGATTTTTTCTGGTATATCTACTGAAAATTCTCGTGCTATTGCAATATAAGCCAACTGAAATTGGTTTGGATCTGTGATGTCCCTGACCGCATCCTCATACTTGAGTTGCATTATGTCCATTTCACCAGTTTGCGGCATCACAATCCGAAAAAGGTGAACTTGCTCCGCTAAAAACGGAACCGACTCTCCGACCTGTTGTCTAAATTTTTCCCTAAGGATCGCCTTCTGCACTAACGACCTATGCGTTGATTCATCTATCTGAATAGTATTTAAATAGCTCAAATGTCGCTCAGAGGTTTCTCGGGCAATCTGTTCCTCCGATTTACCTAAAGCCATTTGATTGTCCGGACGCATAATGAGAGCGATTTGGTCATCTATCTCCTCGTCAGAAATAAAAATTCCCTGAGATGGGCCCATTTGCATCAAAATCTCATTTTCTACCAACAATTGCAGAGACTCAAATATTCCAGTGCTAGCATCAAATGTGCTTCCCATAAATTCCGAACTTTTTTGTCTTATTCTCACTAACTCAACCAGATCCCCTCTTGTGTACTCGACGCCATCTACTTTCACCACTAGCTCCCTATGTGGCATTACAAACACCACAATGTACCCGGCTATGAATATTGAGATCACTAACAGAAAAGATATTCCTAAAAGGCCTATAGTTAGTTTTTGACGACGCCTTAGCACGGGTTGCTGCATAGCAACTCTTCTTTTATCTACACGTAGAGGACGACCAGAACTCACTTGATTTAAGACTTTCCTGGAATGATTAATTATTTACACGAAGGGGAACATACAGGTTGCCTATGACCTAGGCCTGTAATGAACGGGCATGGCACCTTTCTGGGCAGGGGAAAAAGGAAGTAAAGCCAAGTGGCGGGCCTTCTTCACAGCTGTTGCCAAAGATCTTTGGCATTTCGCACACATTCCACTTTTTCGACGAGCCTCTATCATGTACCTTTCAGAAAGAAATTTCTTAAGGTAATCAACATCCTTATAGTCCAATTCTTTTTTATCCACGCAAGGCTGGCAAACCTTCCGGCGCGAATAAAAACGTGGCCGGCCTCCAGGCCTTCTTTGTGGGGTACTTTCTCTTTCTGTTGTCATCACTAGACTCCGATTTGGTTACTATACTTACGAAAGGTTATAAATGCTCATCGATCACCAAGGCAAATCATCTTCCACTTCCCCCCCATCTTCAATTGAGGGGACTGTAGGGGAAGACCCTGCAGAATCAGGAATAGATCCTCCTTCCGAAAATCCTCCTGATGAACTCGTATTAGCACTCCTACTATCGATGAATCGAACCTCAGAAGCATTCACGTCAAGAGACACCCTAGTTTCTCCATCATTCCCAACATATGTTCGGCTACTGAGGCGGCCTTCTACATACACCTTACTACCCCGTTGTAGATATTGATTGCATGTTTCTGCCAACCTATTCCAAGCGCTAATCCGAAACCATTCAGTTTCTTCTTTATTCTCTCCATCAGCGGCCTTGTATCTGCGATTTGTTGCGACAGTGAATGAGGTCACCGGGTTTCCATTAGGCGTGTATCTCATTTCAGGATCAGATCCCAAATTCCCAATTATGAGTATTTTATTCATAGTCATATCAAACCCCCTCTCTAACGAGAATTACACTTTTGAAATCAAATGTACCAATACATCTTGATTTGCGTTCAAAGTCCGTTCCAACTCTTTGACGTCAGATGAATCCATTGAAATATCAGCTTTGTAATAGCTTCCTTCCTGAAAGCTGTTTACCAAGTAGGCAAGCCTTTTCACACCCCATTCTTCGCGGCCTGTAACCTCTCCACCCGACGAGGTAATAACATCGGCGATATTGTCCACAATTACTGTAGCCTCAGCCTCGGTTGAAACCGGAGACAGCGCCATAACCAACTCATATTTTCGTTTTCTCTCAGCCAAAGCCAGAACACTCCAATGATTATTTTTTAGCCAACCGTCAGTATATCACGCTGAAGGCATACTCAACAATTTCAATTCCAGCATAAAATCCCCTCTATTTCATACCCGAAGAATGCAAAAGTCTAAGGCTAAATGATAAGATTCCTTGAAATTAAAAGTTCCTGGAGATATTAATGGCCTTCAAAGAAAATCCTAGCGTTTATCTGGTCACTAAACCAGCTATTAATTGGCCCCAAATCGCTAATTTTTTTGAAGAAGAAAATGTACCTCCCATTCCTGACTCGGTGAGGGCTGGTGACGACGAATCAGCTGCTGTTATAGAGATATCGGCAAGAATGTGTTACATGAGCTACGGCAGGGGTCGCAGGGACATCACTGATTTTATAAACAATCTATTGAGCTCAAAAGACGGGAGTGTTTTTGAACACGTAAATTACGGTTTGATCGTGACCGGCGTTTCCAGAAGCCTTACTCACGAATTAGTTCGGCATCGAGCAGGATTTGCTTACAGTCAAAGATCTCAGAGATACGTGGATGAAACAGAGGGAACATTTGTTATCCCACCAGCCTTGTCCTCAGAAAGAGATTTCACAAAGGAAGCGAGAAAAGTATTAGATGACGCGTTGGTACATGCATCTGAAAGTTATACTGAACTAGTGACTGCCCTAGAAAAATCATTGCCGAAATCAATATTCGACAGCAATACCGATAGAAGGAAAGCTATAAGGCAAGCAGCCAGATCGGTTTTACCAAATGCAACTGAAACGAAAATTTTCATTACAGCAAATGTGAGGGCATTAAGGCATTTCATTGAATTAAGGGGTGCCAGTTTTGCTGATTGGGAAATAAGATTTCTCGCAATTGAAATACTTAAATTACTTCAGGTCGAAGCTCCATTATTATTTGGTGATTTTCTAATTGAGGACCTTGAGGACGGCACCCAGATAACATATCCAAAATACTCCAAAGTTTAACTGGCCCAGTATTTTAATTAGGGGCCTTGATCCTCGTTATGTTCCATAATGTAATAAACCCACCGCAGTAGGGAGAACATACAATTGTCAGAGATATTTGAACCGCGAGGCAAACCTAAGTTTGATTGGTTCATACCTATCGATGGAGATGGGGAGCACATAGGCACAGACAAGGCAGAAATACCTCCAACATTTGATTACCTGAAAAAAGTCGCGCTCACAGCAGAAAGAAACGGCTTTTACTCACTCCTTGTGCCTACCAGGTTTTCAAACGGCCTCTTTGACGAAAACGCTCCTCTTGCAGAAACCTGGACAACAGTTGCTGCTTTAGCTTCAGTCACGAAAAAAATAAGATTCCTAGTTGCAGTAAGACCGGGGTTTATTTCGGTAGGGTTATTCGCACAAATGGCAGCCACGTTGGATCAGATTTCAGGTGGTAGATTAGATCTGAACATAGTTCCAGGCGGAATAGAAGGGGATATGGAAAGATTGGGAGAAAAGACCGATCACGACACTAGATATGAAAGAGCCTCTGAATTTATCTCTGCTTGCAAAAAACTATGGGACAAACCAGAGGCAATTCATTTTAATGGTGAATTCATCAATCTGAACGGAGCGGTTTGTTCTCCTGGTCCAAAAGGTACCCCAGCATTTTATCTTGGTGGGGCATCGGAGGCTGCACTGAATTTATCGGCCGATAAGGCTGATACATATTTGGCGTGGATTCTTCCTCTGGAGACCTTGGGGCCCCATCTGAAAAAAGCGCGAAAGAAGTATATGGATAAAGGACGATCTCCTCGTTTCGGTTTAAGAACCCACTTAATAGTCAGGCAATCCGAAAAAGAAGCATGGAAAATTGCAGATGAACTGCTATCTCAAACTTCTAAATCTGTTTTGAAACAAAGAAATAAGTCCTCCGAAAACACCAGTATGGTAGGTCAACGATCTCAATCTCAACGATATGAAAATAACCAAATGGGTACACATTTGTGGAATGGCATATCCAATGTTCGAGTAAATTGCGGGACAGCCATTGTCGGAAATGTGGAACAGGTTTCAGAAGAACTACTTAGCTATTGGCAGCTTGGAATAGATGAGTTTATATTGTCCGGATTCCCTCATGTGACTGAATGCAACATAGTTTCAGAGCAATTATTGCCTGTCCTTATAGACAAAATAAACGAGGAGTTAAGCGTATGAGATGGCTAAGGTGCCAGACAAAAGATGAGACGTTCTATGGTATTTTGAACGATGATATCGTATCCAAAGTTCATGGATCACCATTTGATGGTTATGAGCAAACCACTCAAACATTTTCGGTTGAAGAAGTGAAAATACTGCCTCCAGTTATACCTAAAACTTTCTACGCCGCGGGGGTAAATTACAAAAAACATGTTTTAGAGGCGGCATCCCTACTGAACAGGGAACCCAATTTACCTGAAAAGGCCGATATTGGATATAGAGCTAATAATGCAATCATAGGCCACGGAGATCCTATAGTCATACCCAAGGACGCAACAGATAAAATTCATTACGAAGCTGAGCTGGTAGTGGTTATTGGGAAAGTCGCCAAAAATGTTTCGATGGAAGATTCCCTAAAGTGTGTTTTAGGATATACAGTGGGTAATGACGTCAGTGAGAGAACATGGCAAGCTTCTGATAGAACTTTATGGCGTGCCAAAAATACCGACACCTTTAAGCCTATGGGACCTTGGATTGAAACGGAAGCAACCCTCAATGACATGATGACAACCGTAAGGCTTAATGGTCAGGAAACCATTTCATTTGACACCAACGACATGATTTTTGGAGTAGAAAAATACATATCAGAAATTACCAGGTACCTAACTTTATACCCTGGAGACGTGATCTGGATGGGAACTGATGGTACATCCAAGGATATGAAAAATGGCGATACATGTGAAATTGAGATTTCAGGTGTAGGCACACTTAGTAATCCCGTCATCAGGGATAGTTAGGCGCCGTCAAAAAATACGATTTATGGGGGAAGGTACTATGAGCAAGATAGAATCAGTTTTGGGCCCAATGGAGACTTCTGATTTAGGTTTCACCCTATCGCATGAACACATCGTAGTCAGCTCTGCCGGCATACCTCAAATATATCCGGAATTCATAAACCGAGAAGATTCAATAACTGAGGCAATAAAGGTCCTTTCCGAAGCAAAAGATGAAGGGCTTGATTCGATAATTGATGTGACGACACTCGACCTCGGCAGGGATATAGATATGTTGGCGAAAGTGTCAAAGGAATCGGGTGTAAACATAATATGTGCTACTGGAACATGGAGGGACATACCTAGAGTATTTTGGAATGCTTCTGTAGGTAGTGTTGCCACCCTGTATAAGAGAGAAATAACAACAGGAATTGAAGGTACCAATATAAAAGCTGGGATAATTAAGGTGGCTAATGATGTTGGAGGAGTTACCAGAGAGGGAGAAATCATACTCAGGGCAGCAGCACGGGCCCAAAAAGAAACCGGGGTTCCAATATCCACCCACACCTGGGCTCCTGATCGTGTTGGCGAGCAACAGGTCAGAATTTTTGAAGATGAAAAGGTTGACTTAAATAGGGTTTACATTGGACACAGCAACGACACTATGGACATACATTACCTAGAAAGTCTACTCGATAAAGGTGTTTGGATAGGGCTGGATCGGTATCCAGGGGGCAAAGCTACGGGAACTCCGGATTGGGAGCAAAGAACCGACACTGCCATGAGACTGATAGCGGATGGATATGGAAAAAGAATCATGCTAGGGCATGACTGGTCAGTCAGGCTCAGCATAGATTCAAAAGAAGGGCAAACGAGTCGATCAAAGTATAATCCAGACGGATATTTATTCATAACCCGACAAGTTTTACCTAGACTTAAAGACTTGGGAGCATCAGAAGAAGATATACAAAACATTATGGTTAACAACCCAAGAAGGTTTTTTGAGGGCAAAAACTAAAAGCGCCCGCAGCAGTAAACCTACTCCGAGCGCTTTACATGTGGAGGCGTTCCAGTGAACACCTACCCGGTCGACCTCCTACTACTACTATCCAACGCTACTTACCTCCTTTTAGAAGACCCTCTGTAAACTTTCATCCACCCATGCGTTTCTGTCTTCCATGATCATTATATACATGGGCCTAATAAAATTGGAAATCGATTATTGATCAAATTCAAAGTAAAATAGAGGAATCATGATCAAATTTTCAGGAGCAATCATATGGACATATGACTTAGCCCGCCTAAGGTATTTTTATGAGAATACCCTAGGTCTTAAACCCCACTCTGTGAGAGAACATTTCATTGCCTACAAATGGGGGGATCTCAAATTTAGCATCGGATCGCATTCAGAGATAACAGGTAATTCCATAGAACCTCTAAGAATAATGTTGAATTTTGATGTCAAAGATATCAAAAAATTCACCAATAGGCTCAAAAGTAACGGTATAAAGTTTCTTAGGGAACCGGAAGAAGAACATTGGGGTGGGTGGGTCTGCACATTTCAAGACCCAGACGGAAATACCATCCAACTTCTTCAACAACCTGAACGCTAACCATCCCCAACCTCTCGCTTCCTCAGGTTTACAGCATCTCGAAGATATACATTCATAATATCTGTGGAATTCTTGTCAGTATTCACGTGCACCATAACACGAATGCATTTTTGCAATGCCCCAGGGACTTTCATTTCGTGAGAACACATTAGGGCAACATTTATCCACCCCATTTGCCTAGCAGCTACGGGAGGAAATTCAGCATTTAAATCTTCAGTGGTTGTAAAAAATGCACTAATAATGTCATCAACCTTAAGTGAGTTTTCTTTTGTCATCAAATCCAACATTTCGGCAGTAGCAGCGAGAATTTCTTCCGAACTGTTACTGGGGGATGTTGTTGCACCCCTTATGGCCCGTACTTCAGACATTACAACCTCTCCGTTTTATTTCACCAATATACTCTCGATGAATGCTCCAGCTGCCGATATTTCACTCCCGTCGCCGGAACTCGCTATGTGATCCAAAAACGCACTACCAACGACCGCACCGTCTGCAAATTTAGATATCATCTCAACATCTTTTTTTTGAGAAACTCCAAACCCAACCAACACAGGCAAATCCGTGTGAACTCTGATTCTCCCAACCAAACTTTCTACACCAATAGATAACCCGTCACGGGCTCCCGTTACACCTGTGAGGCTGACGCAATATATGAATCCACCTGCATGTTCACAAGAAGATTTTATTCTTTCCTCGGTACTGGTCGGAGCCAGTAAAGGAATATGGTGTATTCCGTTTTTCCTGCACTGTTCAGATATAACTACCGACTCTTCCATTGGTAGATCAGGAATTATCAAACCATCGAGACCGCGATCCGATGCTTCTTCCATAAAACGTTCTAGCCCAAATTGAAGAAATGGGTTGAAATACCCCATGAATATAATAGGGGAGGCATTGTTTTCTTTCCGAATTTTAGTTAAAACATCCATACATACGGAAAGGTTGACACCGTTTTCGAGGGCTTTGAAGCCGGTTTTCTGAATAGTTGGCCCGTCAGCTATGGGATCGCTAAAAGGTATTCCTAATTCCAACATATCAGCCCCGGATCCAAGGGTCTTCAAGGCTATTTCAGCTGACAGTTTTATAGTGGGATATCCAACAGTTAAATAAGGCACTAAAGCCGGCCTATTCGCTGATTTCACATCGAGGAGTTTTAAGTCGATTCTATTTTCCACTTGGTTACCCTCCTGATCAATAAAGGATTACATGCACAACATTCTGCCCAATTCAAGCAGAAGCCGCAACTATCACAACTAACAAATTCAGAGCTGCATGTGATAGAAAGGCCGGCCACAAAGACTTAGTCTTTATGAAAAGATATGAGATCAATAGGGAACTCATAAACACTGGAAAATACAATCCTGGGTGCGAATGTACAAACATAAATACCAATGAAACTAGCAATATCGATTTCACATGACCATATTTGGGAATCCAGGAGGTTAACAAAAAACCTCTAAAAAAAAGTTCCTCGACGAAAGGCACCCAAACCACTATTGCGAATAAATTAACCAACGTAAATCCATTCTCACCTAGTATATTCTTAGGGACTTGAGGCGGCATCAAATAAGAAACATCTATTTTATAGATAGCGAATGAGTATAGAAATATCGCGACAATAATAGCTAAAACGGTCATTATTGAGCGGCGGATCCATCCTTCGCTATATGGTATGTGAAGAACTGCTCTTATCGGTTTACGCTCATCCTTAGAAATTGAAACTACAAACAACAACAGAATCAATTGAGGTACAGCTAATGCCCATGGATAATACCAAGGAACCGGTAAATATAGAGTAGTAGAACCAAAGGCTATCCTTAACGAAATTGTAACGGTTAGTGTCACCAATAGAGCAAGGAGAGCAATTAAATTCAAATTAGGTGAAAGAAGCAATTGCCATATAAAAGGCAAATGGAATTTTAGCTTTTTAGCCACTCAACATCGCCAAATAAATCGTCCGGGTGGGTTTTAGAGGAATATATTTCATATTCTTTTCTTGCTGTGCCCAACAAACCATCATCCCCATGCCCTGGGTAGAAAGAAACGTCGTCTCCCAAAATAAATAGCCTGCTTGTTATGCTCTCAATTATCTCTCTTAGGTTATCAGGCGCTTTAGTTTTACCTGGACCACCAGGGAAAAGAGTATCTCCAGTAAACAGATGCCCGTTCAGAAGTAAACATGTAGACCCCTTAGTATGACCAGGAGTGTGAATTGCTCTAACCGATAAATCACCTACCCTTATCTCTTTACCATCTTCTAAGAACAAATCAGGAGCTACAGAAAGCTCGCTAGAATCAGATTCTCCAATTGCAACTTTAGCTTGAAAAGCTTTCGTAACTTCTTCAAAACCAAGTAAATGATCCATATGATTATGAGTAATTGCGATATATTTAACTTGGGTAGTGGATGCTATAGCAACCAAAACGGAAGGTTCAGCTGGAGTATCTATCAAAAGGCTTTCGTTGGTTCGATTACATATAACTACATAGGCATTATTATCGTATGGTCCGCATGTAATTTTATGAATAGTAAACTGGGAGTTAGTGTAATGTGGTTTCATCATTTAATCCTAGATTTTTTTATATTAAAATTTACGTTGCCTTAGTAGTCAACGGAATTATAGCAGTCAGTTTTTTTAATTACTCAAATGGCCCTGCGAAACCGCATAAACAAAGCCGTAAGGAAGGAAAATGAGCACATATGGAATCACAATAAAAAATGCCTCCGAAGGGAAACGTATCACTCTCGCATGCGAGCACAGCGGCGGAGTAATATACATAGTTCCTAGCGATTCAAGTTGGGTGTGCAGCAAGGAAAATATTGGCGCTCATGCAATCTCTGGCTTTTTTAAGGATCTTACTAGCATAGAAAACACACAGATAGCGGCGCTAATGCAAAAGTGGGGGCTTTATTATCGGACACTGGATGTTATCGAATAATGACGTGTCCAAATTCAGTCCAATACACCCCGACCATCCAAGGCTGAATCACCCAACAAAATTTTAGGAATCATAGGTAAAAACACCTCATCATCTCCAGATTCTGTATCATCATCAGACCAATCCTTAAGGTCTGCTAGTTTACCTACGTCGTTGAGCCCATAACCCAGAGCTGCCATGGGAACATCACCCAAAATGCTAGATTTGGCAGGGAAGGAGGGTTTATTGGATTGAGCTGGATGCCTATAAGTTTCTCTAATAATAACGGTGACACCGTCTTCTCCTGCGCTTGTTATATTTGCAGAATAAGTATTCCCTCCCTCCACTAATTTTTTCAGCCGTAGGGCAAGCTTTGGTTCTATACTACCGATTTCCTTCCCTTTTCTATCCAATATCCTCATCCCTCTATCTACCGAGATCAAATCTACGCTATGGCCAGCAATCAAATCAGTCACATCAAAACTTCGGAGAATATTTACTAATTTCGTTATCCCGGTACGGCCTGTCTCCTCAATAAACGACCTCCCTGCCGTTGTGGTTGAAACTGCCATACTTGCTTTAAGTCCAGAGGTTTTCTCTAGGCGTTTCATATTCTTTTTGGCTATCGGGCTGTTAGGAGAAATAACAAGAGCACACTGAAAAGCTTGGATCGCTTTTTTATTTTGCCCCTTTTCATTCAAAGCTTTTCCAAGTCGATTGTATGGCTCTAGATCCCATGGGAATTTGTCAATGATGTCAGAATTGATTTGAATAGCTTTGTTCCAATCAGATCGCATGGCGCTATCTACCGCGATTTTTGTGTTTTCCTTCTTTGCTTTTTCTAGGTATATGGAGGATTGGTAAGCGTCATGGGCTTCCGCACTTTTCTCTATCTTGAGTAGAGCATCTCCAAGTCTGTTGTATGCCTTCTGATCACCATGATTGATATCAATCATAGTTAAATTCACATCTATCGCTTCTTGAAAAAGACCGTAATGCATCAGTTGATCCGATTCTTTAGATTTTTCTTTTCTAAGACTTAAAATAGAAGATAATTCTTTTGCGTTCACTTCATTCACCCTTTCAACTCATGTTTCGAATTCATGAGGGCATTCTAATCAGGGTTTTTTTATCAGTGCAATATATTTTGCGCCCATAATCGCAGCAAACTTGGAATTATGTGTTAGGTTTCAAGAATTTAATAACTTTAAAAATTTTAAATCTTTCACAAATTATCTTAAATATTGCTTCTAACACTATTGCAATAGACATCTTTGAATCCCCAGATACCCGATCATTGAAAATGATCGGGTACTCTTGAATTCTAAAACCATGATTCTCACATTGCATGGCAATTTCGATTTGAAACCCAAACCCGGAACAACGAATTTCATCCCAAAAAATATCTTTTAGAACGTGTGACCGAAAAACCTTAAACCCGGATGTACAGTCATTCACTTTCAACCCAGAAACAAATCGAATCGCCCAATTACCACCGGCGCTTAACCCTTTTCGATATACACTCCATTTCTCATCAGATCCTCCTTCTTGACAGTAGCGGGACCCTACTACGACATCATTTCTGGCAAGCAGTTCAATCATTCCCGGTAAATAACTAGGGTTGTGAGACATATCTGCATCCATTTGCACAACGAAAACTTCCTCTTCAGAAAGTCTCTGCAAAACCTCTTTAAAGCCTTCAACATATGCGGAACCCAACCCTTTTTTTGTAGGGCGATTTAATATTGAAACTGAAAGCTGGTTGTTGCGAGCATAGCATCGAGCCACTTTGGCGGTGCTGTCTGGTGAATTATCGTCAACAATTAAAACATTGATATTTTTTATCCCCAGTTCGAAAATTTCTCTCAACAGAACCGGTATGCTCTGAGCTTCATTGTAGGTGGGTACTACCACGTAAACAGGAACCCGATCAACATTCATATTCTATTCCCAAATCAGCTTTATTTATGAAACTTCACTTCCTATAGAACATCAATAATCTGACTCTCGTAAGAAATATGTCCCTTATCATCTGTAGAGCTGCCGACCTGAGATCGACTTTACTATCTTCTCCATGGTGCCAATCAATTGGTACCTGAGAGACTGAAAATCCATACTTGTCAGCCAACAATAAAACCTCCACATCAAATGCCCAACCGTTAGTCCTAACCAATGGGAAAATTTTATCGCCGGCCTCAGAGGAAAAACATTTAAAACCACATTGAGTGTCTTGATATTTTCTAATGGCAACAAATTTTACAAATAAATTAAAAACCCTGCCTGCAAAATAGCGGAGCATGGGCTCCCCAAATCTTTTTGAATCGGTTAATTCCCTTGATCCTATCGCAATATCGCAATCGTTCGTCATTTCTTTGAGGAACCTTTCAATTTGATCGAATGGCATTGCCAGATCAGCATCACACATAAACCTATACCGGCCCTGGGCAGTCACCATTCCTGACTTCACAGCTGATCCTTTTCCTTTATGAGGAAGGGATAGAATTTGAAAATTACTTTTTTTTCCGAAAGATTCCTTCGCTATCTTGGTGGTTAAATCATAACTACCATCGTCACACAATATAACTTCATAGGAATAATTTTGATTACCAAGATATTCATAAATAGCATCAAGAGTATGTTTTATCTTATGCGATTCATTATAGGTGGGAATCACTATGGAAAGATAAATATCAGTCACTTCATTAACTAATAAGTTTTGATATTAATCAGATTTCTCCAACTCAAACGCTGCATGCAATACCTCCGCTGCTTTTGCTACCTGATCTGATCCAATTATGCAGGTAATCCTAATTTCCGAGGTGGTGATCATTTCGATGTTAATCTTAGCCTCGGCAAGAGACCTAAACATAGTCGAGGCATACCCAGGAGAATCTTGCATACCAGTACCAACTATACTAATTTTGGCCAAGTTTTCAGCTTTGCCAACATTAGTTGTACCAAGGTCCTGGGCGACTTTCTCAACCACTTTCATAGCTCTATCTACATCAAACTGTTTTATCGTGAAAGTCAAGTCTGTGGTACCTGATACACTAGCGTTTTGTACTATGACATCTACGCTAATATCAGATTCAGCCAAAGGGTCAAATAATGCCGCTGCAATTCCCGGCCTATCAACCACCGAAAAAACCGTTATTTTGGCAACATCTTTATCCGTAGCTATACCTCTTACCCTATTTCGTATTTCCCCAACTGTAGTATCCATATTTTCTCCATCATGAATTAGAGTACCTGGTTCATTATTAAAACTTGAAGC
Organism: Dehalococcoidia bacterium; assembly: GCA_029936675.1. Classification (GTDB taxonomy): domain Bacteria; phylum Chloroflexota; class Dehalococcoidia; order Lucifugimonadales; family UBA826; genus UBA11996. The sequence continues at coordinate 22,983 of JAPYSB010000002.1, forward strand.
AACTAATATTGGCACCTGGTAAACCATGCCCAATTCAATTGAACGAGGATTCATTTTGGCACCATAGCTCGCCAATTCCAGCATCTCTTCAAATCCGACCTGAGTCATTTTCCTAGCATTTGAGACTAAACGAGGATCGGCGGTATAAATTCCCTCCACGTCAGTATAAATCTCACAACGATCAGCATTTAGCCCTGCAGCTAAAGCCACAGCAGTTAAATCTGATGCTCCCCTCCCTAAGGTTGTAATATCACTATCATTAGTCACTCCTTGGAAGCCCGCAACAATTACTATATTCCCTTTCTCTAACTCCTCATTAATCCTGCCGGTATCTATACCAGCGATTTTAGCTTTCCCATAAGAAGAATCAGTCCGAATCCCGGCTTGAGCACCGCTTAAACTAACAGCCTTTTTGCCCATAGCTTTAAGGGCCATAGCAACAAGCGCACACGATTGAAGTTCCCCCGTTGATAGCAACACATCGAGTTCCCTCAAATCAGGCGTTTCTGATACCTTGGAAGCAATAGACAATAGATTATCCGTGGAGTCACCCATGGCAGAAACAGTTGCAACCACATTTCCTTCTGAGTCATGTGCCGATCGTATTCTGGCAGCTACACTTTTAATCAGCTCAGGGGTAGCTAAGGATGATCCACCGTATTTCTGTACTACGAGCGACAAGGTAATCCTTTAATCTTTTTCTATATATGCGCCCCTTGCAGTAGGGGTCGTGAAAACAATCTCTCCGTCAAGACCAGATTTCATAGCTGCATCAGCCATTTCATAGCCGATCGTATATTCTCTACCTTTAGTAAGGGCCATTATTGAACTTCCAGCACCTGATAAAAAAGCACCCAATGCTCCTGATGCCATAGCAGCTCTAATGATATTTTTCATCGGGAAAAATTGTTTTTGCCGATCAGGCTGATGAAGCATATCTTGTGTAGCATACTTAAGATTATCCAAATCTCCTGTCATCAGGCATTGGACTAGCAGAGCTACCCTTCCGATATTATAAACGGCGTCTTTTCTTTGTATTTCTGGAGACAGTATATTCCTAGCCTGGTCCGTTGGCATTTTCTGGGAAGGAACGTACAAAACGACGTTAATATCTTCCGGAAACGGAACGCTAGCGGTGACTAATTCTCCTTGATCGTAAATCCCAATTTGAACCCCACCCAACAAAGCTGGCGCCACATTGTCGGGATGTTTTTCAATCTCTGCCCCCATTCGCAGTATCTCTGGAGCAGAGAGTGGAAATCCTGCAATGGCGTTCCCGCTCATCAAACCACCTATTAATGCAGCAGAGCTGCTACCCATGCCACGAGTCAATGGTATTCCGTTGGTGCATTCCAGTCTGACTTCAGGAACAGCTTCGCCAATTTTCTCAAATACTTTGCAAAAACTTTTATAGACAAAATTGTTTTCGTCGGTAGGTAATTCATCTTGTCCTTTTCCAATTATTTTAATGGAAAAGGGGCCTTTGGTAACTTTTACTTCGTTCCAAACATTAAGGGCAATCCCAAGGCAATCAAAACCTGGTCCCATATTGGCGGAAGTTGCCGGCACTTTTACTACAATGTTCTCAATCATTTCAATCCCAAGATTATATCATTCATAACTATACATATCAGTGCTGATAAAATAGCACTATATGATCCAATCTATACACCTATACGGCAAAAACCATTGGCTATAAAACGAAGTACAGAGCCTGATCAGTCCTATAGAAAAAAACAAGTCCTATCCAGAAGTCTAGATTTGGTTGACTATGACTTCATCAAACAGAAATTAGGGGATTTCTGTACTTTCTCTGGGTCCAGAAAGATCGCTAGTGGAATGTTCCCTTCATATTTCCAACCAACAGTTTCTCAACTCCAAATCGAGACGGAAGAAGGGATAAGGTTGATTTCAAACACCGGCTCTTTTTCACTGCGAGGAATTAAAGACCATGGGGATAGTATAAAAATAGCCGGCTTAGGAGGTATCCTAACAGGACAGGAACTTCTAATAATCGCAAATACTATCGAGGCCTTATCCAACGCTAGAAGTACCCTTATGGAGTACCCAGAGGAATTACCGGTTTTATTGGAGTTGGCAAAAGAAATACCTGATCTTTCCTATCTCGCGTACTCGATCACATCAAAAATTGCTGGTAATGGTTTGGTGTTGGATAATGCAACACCTAACCTTGGTAATATTCGACGACAAGTTAGAGAATCTTACTCTAGAGTCACCGGCGCACTTGAATCTATTATCTCCGAATCAGAAATGTTAGGAACAATTCAAGATGATGTGATATCCACCCGCGGAGATCGTTTGGTGGTGCAAGTAAAATCAAATATGCGAAGCCGCGTACCTGGCATTGTCCATGATGCCTCCAACACAGGGATGACCTTATTTATCGAACCTTTCAAAACAGTCAGTTTGTGTAATTCTTGGAGAGAATTCACATTGGAAGAGGAGCGTGAAGTTCAAAAAGTTCTTCAAGATTTATCTTCACAGGTCGGATCATTATCAAATGAGATAGATTCAGCGATTACAAGTGCCGCAAACTTAGATTTTGTGATCGCTAAATCAAAATACAGCATCTCATTAAATAGGTTAGAACCAGATGGTGAAATAAATGGTCATTCAGGTAAGAAGGATGCGATAAATCTCATTGATGCTCGTCACCCTATGCTGGGTGAAGACGGAGTCCCTTTATCATTGCAAATGGGTCCGAACTGGACTGTTTTAGTCATAACCGGCCCAAACACTGGCGGTAAAACTGTAGCAATCAAGACCGTTGGGCTTCTGGCAGCCATGAACCAATCTGGCATACAAATTCCTGCTGCTGCTGGTAGCGAGCTCCCAATTTTCGACGGTATATATGCAGATATAGGAGATCAGCAGAGTATAACAAATTCAGTATCCACATTCAGTTCCCATATTACGAATCTTAATGATATTTTGGATAATTGTTCTTCCCAATCTCTACTACTTTTAGATGAGGTAGGCTCCAGTACAGATCCTGAGGAAGGATCCGCAATAGCCAAGGCAGTTTTGGAGTATTTAGCTGAGAACAAAATACAAACGTTAATTACGACTCATCACAACACAGTTACTTTAATGGCCGAATCAGACGATAGGATGAGAAATGCAAGTTTTCAGTTAGACCCTAAAGATTTAAAACCAACCTACAAAATGGTTCTAGGCCTACCTGGTCAAAGCTATGCTATGGCCGTTGCCACAAGATTAGGGCTGAAAGACGAAATAGTTAAGAAGGCAGATAAGTATTTATCTGCTGAGTTTAAGGAAATATCAGATTGGATCACGAGAGTAACTGATGAAAAGAACAGCATTTCAGAAACCATGGGTGAAATCGAAAACCAGTATAAAGAAGTTGCATCTATAAGATTTGAGTTAAATGAACAAGTCGATTACCTAATCCAGAATAGACAAAAGATATTAGATTCAATTCATCACACTGCCAAAGAAAAATATAAGGATATTGAAACCCTTCTGAAGAAAACTCAAATGGCCTATTCTTGGGTAAAACATACCAACGAAAACCCAGATAGCATTAAGCAAAACATTGACGAAGCTGAAAAAGAATTAAAGCGTATACGAATTGAGAAACCCGAATCTACTATCGAGAAACCCAACGATGAGGCTTTCCACACTGGTGACACGGTCACTGTGAGAGGGTTGAACCTGACAGGTGTGATCACTAAATACAATCAATTGACTCAGATCGCAGAGTTGAAAATCGGCAACCTCAGAATGGATGTAGACATTTCAAGATTGACTAAAAATGAGTCTGAACATAACCTTCACAGCTCTGCCGAGCCTGCCAAATTAGGCCAGAATAAAAGTCTAATTGAACATATTTCATACAGTAATAAAATAGACATAAGAGGCATGAGGGCAGAGGCTTCATTGAAGGTAATGGAAACCTTTTTAGATGAATCTCTGAAAAATGGGTTGAGTAAAGTATTCATTGTCCACGGAAAAGGAACAGGTGCTTTAAGAAAAGCGATACGAGAGTCCCTGGAAGGGCATCCCTTGGTTAATAGTTTCGGTTCAGAGCCTGACGCTTTAGGTGAGGATGGAGCCACATACGTCATACTGAACTAATTCTATTCCGGGTTATTTTACTTTTCTAGTTCTGGTGTGACCAACGTTAAAAGCGCAGGTAATACCACCAGGGAAGATACTAAAGCGAAAAATATCATTAGAGAGGTCAGCTGACCATAGGAAGCGAACATAGGCATAGGAGCAAACCCCATTATAGCGAACCCAACTATACTTGATGCTGCTGAGGCAACCAAAGCGACTCCGGTTCCACCCGCCGCTTTTTGAACCGCTAATATTTTTGATTCATTTCTGTTCAATTCTTCTCGGAACCTTATGGTCATGTGGATGGAATAATCAATTCCAACCCCTATAGAAATTGCCCCTATCATGGCTGTCACGAAATTTAGAGAAAATCCAAAAACATACATAACACCATAAAGCCAAGCTACAACCAATCCAATAGGGATTACTGTAACTATCGCATACCGGAAAGATCGCATGGTTATTAAGAGTAATATCGTGGCAGCCACTATAGCTATTGGAAGAGAGGTATATAAAGTGCGGGTAGACTCAGATAATTGAACCTCTCGTTGGAATGCTGACCCAGTCAATGCCACTTTAGACAGAGATGGGTGATTTTCCAATTTCAGGACTGAGGGAGTAATTTCCTTAAGGGCAGCAGTCACAACAGCCTGATCCCTAGTACCTGGCATCTGGAACTGAATGGTGGTTAGTGCTTCTTCGTTTCTTCTGAAATATACTGCGCCCTGTACCTGATCAGGTCTTAGAATTAAATTTTGGCCATCACCCCACACACCTTCGAGTAGAGAATATTCGAATATAGTCGATATCTGTTGTTTTGTGTCGGGAATACCGTTCGAATTGAAATCGGTAATTGTTATTCCCGTAGCTTCCTCAATTGACGCAACGGAAAACGGGTTATGCACTATGGTAGTCAACACATTAAGAGCATTCAGACCAAAAGTAACGTCTCCACTTGGAGTTTCCCCTACAAACCCAATTCCCCTTAGGCTGTCAATATAGACATTTATATCGTCATAAACTGTAGGGTCTGTCAAATCACCTTTAACAAAGGTAACCCCCGGTTCACCTCCAGCTATGTGTTCATCAAACTTATCCAATCCCACCACGAAATCTGATTCAGAATCAAAAAAATCTTTTACGTCAAAAGAAGGTGTCAACTGTAAAGCAAAATAGACTGCATATGCGGTTATCAGCGCAGTTAAAAAAATTACTTTACCCGAATTTTCAGCTGAGTAGGTGACAATTTTGGCGACAATTTTGGCAAATCTGTCCTGGCGTGGCGCTATCGTTCCCATATTTTTCATGTTTTCAAAAACTACATTAGACCCACTTCTCCTTAAAATAAAAATAGGTAGGAGAATCAATAAAAGAATGCAGCCTACGAGGAGTGTCAACCCTATCGACTTACTCACGGCCACCATCATAATTATTGAAGTTCCCGATACTGAGGCGACTAGGATTGAACCTAAGATTCGATAAAACAACCATCTTCTAGATTGAAAATCATACCGACTTTGAATAATCAATTGATCAACTTTCATGGTTAGAAGTGGAGCGGCGACACCTAAAATCCAAAAAGAAGCTATCACTGCGATGGCAGCAGCACATCCAAAGTGAATTACGGTTTCAATATTGGACGATAAATTCGAGAGGAAAGCGATACTATCACTCGCCATAGCCAGAAGGAGGGCCCCGAGAACTGAGGCATAGCCCAAGGTGAAACTAATTTGAGGATTATTATCTTGAAGTAACTCCTCACGGTATCTGCGAACCGCATGTACAACAAAATCAACACCTAATGAAATCATTCCTATCGGAACCACCAGATCTATGACCAGGCCGCTTTTTAAACCTATTAAGGCTGAAAATCCTTTTAGCCACACCATCAGTATTGCAATCCCGACCCCAGTGATCGCTGTAGCCCAATAAGAACCAAGGCTAAACCCAACTACTAAAACTGCAGCAATAGCTGTAAACATTATGAATATGCCCGCTGTTTTCCCTTCGTCCAGTGATTCCAGATTTGCATCTATTGCAATTCCCCATATTTCATAGTTTTGGCTGGAACCTGACATAACCGAACCTACGCTTCGGTTCAAATGTTCCTTATTGATAACATCTGGACCTCCTCCCACGCCGATCTCCAAACCGGCCCCACCAAGTTTGGAATTATCGGCTATAACATAAAAAACCATCGCTGGAGAAACCCAATAATCAATCTCTTGACCTAGAACAACTTTTTTTGTTGAAGAAGCCTGAGTCGAGATCAAATCTTTTACACTAGCCACTCGGGAATCAGACATTATGTGATGGAAAACCGTCTTTACCTGGTCCTCATTGGCTGATTCCAGATTCAACCCTTGAGCGGCAAGAAAAACCTCAACAGTATCCAAAACAGAAATGATCCCATTGACTTGCGTTGCTAAATCAACATCATAATAGCTAGCAAGGTATGATTGTTTTTCTAAAGTTCCCCTTGGTTTATCTTCTTCTGTGACAGATAATTCGCCCTCAATATCTAATGCAATTAAACGATCCTTATTTAAGCTCAACTCCAAAAGCACTTCCCGAGACATAACATCGCCTTTTTTTGCCTCCAACACAAAACTAGCAAAATGAAATGGGGTAGGAAATTTATCATCGATTTCTTCCTGAAGTTCATAAACTTCACCTGGAGGATTGGGAGAGGCTTGTTCTTTAGGAGCCCAAAAAAACAACGGGAAAGCCAAAATCAAGGTCATAAACAACGTTATTATTAAAATCAAATACGGGTGATTCGCAAGAAAGTTGGCTATAGCTTGATTTAATTTCAATTAACTGGCATTCCCTGACAAACTAGAAAAGAACCATCAGCAAAAGTCTTATTTTAATGGTCCCACAAAATATCCACAAAGGGATAGAGGGTCTTATAATTCATAAGTCCGACCGCAGGAGTTAATTTTATTTATGAAAATAGTATTTATGGGTACACCCTATTTCGCCATCCCTGTTCTAGACAAAATTTCAGCCGATGGCCACGACATAGTAGCTGTTTACACCCAACCGGACAGAACGTCAGGTCGAGGAAGAAAAATCACCATGAGTGCGGTAAAGGAGCATGCTATATCTAAAAATTTCCAGGTGTTACAGCCGGGAAATTTCCGAGATGACCTCTCCCAGATTCCTATACTAGATGATTTTAAGGCCGATATCGCTGTGGTTGCCGCATATGGAACACTCCTGCCCTCTGAAATATTGGATATGTTTCCATATGGTTGCATAAATCTCCACCCATCCCTATTACCAAAATATCGAGGAGCTTCACCCGTATCAACAGCTATTCTTGAAGCGGAAAACATTACTGGGATTACAATTATTCAACTAGATTCCGGAATGGATTCAGGCCCTATTCTAGCCCAAAAAGAGGCACCAATTGGTGAAGGGGCACTGTGTAATGAATTAACAGAGAAATTATTTTATATAGGTGCCGATTTAATTGTAGAAACAATTTCAAAATTGGCTAAAGGAGTAATAATACCCAGACTACAGGATAATGAAAATGCGACGTATACGAAAAAATTAGTCCGTAAAGACGGTCTGGTAGATTGGAAGGATGGAGCTGACGTAATATGGAGAAAAATCAGGGCACATCACCCCTGGCCCGGCTCGTACACTCATTTCAATGGGAAAAAACTGAAGATCATAGAAGCAAGGATTTCAGAAAATTGCAAATTGCCTCCCGGATGTGTCTCAATTCATGCTGACGCAGTGTATATTGGCACTTCCGATGATTCCTTAATCGTATCGCACCTACAAAGCGAGGGTTCAAAAATCACATCGGCAACTGACTTTGCCAGAGGTCACAGGGATTTTGAAAATTCCATTTTGAGTTAAGTGTCTCCAAGCCTCAACATTTTGTTTAATACGAGTCTCCGTGCTAAGAAAACCAGGGATCCTATGACGGCAGCAAAAATTAGGATCATCACCCCATAAGTTATCAATAGATTAATCCAATCTACTTGTATCACAAACGGTGGAATTACCTGATTCCCATAATCATCACTACTCAAAAACGGCATAACCGCCTCTGATAACCTTCCTCCCATCCAGGTTCCAATAATCATACCTAGCGTGATTATTAAAACCTGTTCCACCCAAATAGTTGTTATGAGCTGACGAGTGGAAAACCCAAGGGTTCTAAGTAACGCGAACTGGAACCGCCGGTTTCTATATGATATGTAGGCATGAGAAAAAAATCCGATCGCGCTTAGAAGCAAAATGGAACCAAAGGCGATTACCAATATGGCATGCCAGCCAGCTTTGACTAATGGGTCAACGCGATTGATCTCAAGCATGGATTCTGTATCCCATAATTTGCCATAGGGAAAAGGAGGATCATTAATCAAATTCTCTTTGAGGCCCCTCTTCGTTTCATTTGTGATTCCGTCCTCGTAATCGATCCAAAATTCATTTGGATCGGTACTTCCAAACAAAGAACCAATATTAAGCCTGTGAATCAGTGGATCCAGCCCAACTACTATAAAATTGTCCTCGATAGGATTAATGGTAGGAAAATACCTGACTTTATCACGTAATACCACGTCAATTCGGTGACCATCTACCGATAACTTTAGCTGATCGCCCAAAGAATATTGGGTGTTAATTAAGAAATCGGAATTAACGATGGCGGAAATAGGTTTTAATTTCGTAGAAGGATAAATACCTCGCATCGTAATTGGAGGACCTTCCGACCAGGTAAAAATAGCTGAAGAATCTGATTTCGCACTTATTTCTGAAATTCCTACCCTATCGTTTGAGGATGAGATTGATGAATCTATTATTTGCCAATCATCAATATCTCTGAAATCTTCCAAATTAACCACTTCACCGGTTGCCAGCCTTACCCTCACGCTATCTATCAAAATAGAACCGGAAGTTAATCTTTTTTGGGGAATAGTTTCAACTATACCTATCGACATCAATGTCAGTGGTCGCGTAGGAAACAGTTGGAATCTTCCTCTATCACCGAAGATTTCGACTTCCTTAAGAGTCCATCCTCCACTGTCCAACTTGCCTAAATCGTATGAAAAATATCTACCATTCTTGTCTTTCATTCTAGCTATCAACACTGTAGTTGGCCTGCTTTTATCGGATTTAACCAATACTCCAAATGATCGGGATTTATCCGGCAATTCAATTCCTTTGGTATCTGTGTCTTGTAATGTATTGGAAATTTCTGCAGGTGAAGATTCTGAGAAATCGTCTCTGTACCACGCACTTTGTTCAAACTTATTAGTGTCAATTCCAAGGACAGTTATAGAGTCAGACCCAAATGTTTTTGTCACATCAGTGCCTATCAATCGAACCGACGGGCTAACGGCCGACACACCACTCATGGATTCTATTTCTTTTGTGAGGGGTTTACTTCTCCCTCTGGCATTAAGTGAAACTGAACTTAGCCTGACATCAGAGCCATGGGAATAGTAAACACGGTCTTCAAAATTCTTATTGAGGGTTCCACCAAAACTAGAGACAAAAATACCAAGCCCCGTCATCAAAATTAAAAGTAAAACCAGTCTTGAATAATTGGAAGGATTACGTGAAATTTGCCACATGATCAAAGTAATACCAACCGGTAAATATCTAGATAGCACCCGACTTGCAATACTCATGACAAGTGGAAATATCCTCAAGATAACGAGAGCGGAAGCAATCAGCATAATGGCTGGGACAGCTAACATAATTTGATTGACATTACCATCACCCAAAAGTCCCTGTGCTGCCATAGAACCTTGCTCATTCAATTGATTAAATAAAAATAAGGAAACTATTAGGACTATGACATCAATATAGTATCTAGATATAAACGTAAGTCGATTTGGCCTGTTCGATTTGGTTCTTTCGTCAGAGACCGTCAACCTTGAGGCCTGGATAGATGGAATCATTAAAGCAAGGAAACTTAAAATGCCCCCCAATATACTCATAAATAAGGCTTGATAAGTTAATCGCGCAGAGAGAAAAGCACCATCATTAATTTCATGGAACCCTGGTAAAAATCCCAACAGGCTGATTCCGCCTACGGCAATCAATGGGCCGAGCAAGGTGGCAAAAAATGAGATGGTAGCTCCTTCAATGACAAATACACTCAATATTTGTGCCGAGCTAGCACCCCTACTTCTAAGCTTGGAAACCTCATGACGTCTCTCTTCAACTACCAGTGAAGAGAGTGCCACTACATAATAAAGCACCACAAAAGTGATCATTATTAGGACAACATACATTTGAAGTTTTGTGAACAAAATACGTGTGTCATATCTTTGCAAAGACTTATCTAGCTCAGTGCGAATGACAAACCTGTTTAGCTCTGAATCTAATCGGTTCCCAAAATAAATTATATTCGATGCCAAATTCGAGGCATTTGAGGAATTTATACTTTCCCTATCTATATCAAACATCCAAACATAGGTGGTTTCTAAATCAAGAAATTTTGAGGCAAGGTGCTCCATATAAACATCCTCCTTCAAATACAACGGTATGGTTTTGAATGAATCGCTGGCTGAATACATGAATGCCTTTTGTTCAATAGTCCAATACAAATCATCTTGGTTATTTTTTTCAAAGGTTCCGGCAATTTCCGCTATCACATGGGAAACAGAATCGTCCCAATAAGGTACTGCTGATATGCGATCACCAACCTGAAGTCCAAAATTTGCAGCATCCTGGACATTTACTAATACTTTAATAACAGAAATCTCTTTTGATGTTAATTCCCCGAGCCCATCCCCCCCCCCAAATCCATTAGTAATGGTTATATGGGATTGTAAGTTTGGTAGGTAAGCGAAAAATGTTCGCGCATTATCTTTTCCGGCATTTTGTTCCTGGCCTGGGTAGCTAAAAAAAAGTGTTGTGGTTCTTCCTCCATGTAAAACTTCATTAACATGAGAAGAAAGCAATCCTTCGGAAAAAGAATGGATCCTTTCATTTAAAATCGATGCTTCCTTAACGTTAGTTGGACCCTTTTCAGCCTGCACCAATATGTTTATCTCTTCCTTATCTAAGGATTTAAGAACATCATCGAGGGCTATCTCTTTAAGTGAATCGAAAAATACCACTGTGCCAGACATAATTGAACAAGCCAAAACTACCCCAATGATCACGGTAGACAGGGTTCTCCAATTCACTATCAATCGTTTTACTATTAGGGGCCAAACCCTGATGATTTTCGCAAACCCCTCGATCTCCATCACTTAATCTTCCAGCCTAGACAAAGTCCCGAGATTCAACCGGAAAAAATAAAAACTAATCCATATGACCATAAACGTAAATAGGACCAAAAATATGCCTCCACATACTAACAATGAGAAAAAATCGATCGTGATTAAGGCAGGAGGAGTCAAGGGGCCAGCATTGTCTGTAGTTGTAATTGCTGAAATCATAAGGTGAGTCATACCCACTCCGGTCCAGCTTCCTAAACCTACACCCAAGAGAATTATTAGCACCTGCTCAACAAAAACCATTCTAAAGCTTTGCGATAAAGTCATACCTAAGGATCGTAAAGTACCCATTCTAGATTTAATCTGACCCGACAAAAAGATCATATGAATAAAATACCCTAGAGCTGCTATGTAAAGAGCAACAGTGATGGAAATTGATGCCATCAATTTCCATCCTGCTGAGATAAGAGGATCATTATCTAATTTTTCTAATAAACCTTTTGTAGCATAGATTTGTCCTCCTCTACCAACTTCGTTGGAAATAGTAGTCATCGTGTCATCCACCGAATCATTTAGGTCCAGAAAAATCTCGTTCACAGAGCTCAGCACATGCGGATTAGTCAAGGAAGATAAATACATAACAGAATCAAGATCTGCAATCAAAAATCCTGCGGTTCCAGGATTTAGTGTTGGAAAAAAATCTACTACACCTGTTATTTTGCCAATAACTAGAGTTTGCGAGATATCCAACAATAAATAGTCTCCAAACCCAAACCCGCTATTGTCAATAAATGTCTGACTTACAAGAACAGGCAGATATGATCCATAGATTCCCCAAAATAAACCTCTGATTCCATTGTTCATCTCTTTGCCAAATTCGAATGAGAATCCATATCTACCTGATACAGCAGCGTCCTCTTGAATGGAAACAGAATCACCTGGCCCATTGGTGGTAGGGATGACCACCCATTCAGAATAATCTTCAAAATCCTCCAATATGATCTCTTCGCCGTTCAAAATAACAAACAAATCGTCAAAAAACATCTTTCCGGGGGTACCCGATGCGCCAAGGCCTGGCTCGCTTATTTGTACAGAAACCAGCTGAATAGGTTCGGTGAGGGAGTCCGGAATCGTGGCTTTGTTCTTCGACCAGCCAGAAGGATCAGGCGTACCCAATGTTATAACTTTATGTTTAAGGTTCGCATCTCTTAGTATCAACCATAAAGATACGAGTGGATAATTTGAGTCAGGCTTAACATTTATACCTATTTCTTTCGTGCCGATCGGTATCTCGATAGCTGGAGTCTTTACTTCATTTGATATCTCAGCGAGCAGGATGTCGGTCGACCTCACCGAAAAATCTTCCCTTCCCCACAAGGCAATTTTACCTGTTTCAAAAGCTAAATAATCAAATGTAAAAGAGCCCGCCCCTTGGCCGATATTTCCAATCCCTCTCTTAGCTTTTGAAAATTTATGCACACCTGAAAGGTTGTCAAAAAAATTGGAGGGACTAGGGGAAGCTAAAGAACCGTCAGGCATGGAAGGAGTCAGGCCTGTTGACCCAAGCGAAGAAAAAATTATCCTCGCATCTGACCCTACATCGTAGGCGATTTTATCCCTATAGCTATGATCTAAAGTTGACCCCAATGTAGCCGATAAAACTGCCACTCCAGATGACAATACCAAAAGAACGACTAACCACGTGTATTGTAAAGGGTTCCGGGACATGTTCCACAACATAAGAGATATCCAAGGCGGGTAGTATTTTTTAAGGCTACTCAACAAAAAGAAAATCCCGGTCAGCATACTAGAAGAAAACAAGACCCATTTTGTAAGGGAGAAAGGTATGACATCCCCTTCAGAGGCATAAAATCGGTATATCAATGATGCCCCTAGCATGAAAGTAAAAGAACTAAATTTGCCATATTTATTTGATACTTTAAAACAGGTCAACAAGCCAATTAAAAGTAATAGGAAAACAAATACTGGTAATAACAACCCCAATTTATCTGGATCAGTTAACAGGTTATAAAAAATATTTAATAACAAAGATATTACAGAAAGAGTACCCATAAGCAAGATGAGCTTTGAAGATTCTCCCGTCATAAATTTAACAAGGATAGGAAATATTCTGAAAGACAGAATGGCCACGGAGAAGAGCAGTAAAATCGGAGCAAATAACATGGCTTCATTTATACCTGAAACTCCTTCTACTCCTCCTGATGAAAGCTGCCCTCTGGCTTTAATTTCATACAAGAGAACAGAACAAATGAACAGAAATGCCAAATCAAGATAATACCTTTGAATAAAGGTCACAGATTCAGGCCTGCCTAAGTAACGTCGCCTAGTAACTATTCCTCCTGAAGTTCGTAAAATAGGCGGTAATAAAAAAGCAATGAAACACAATGCCCCAAACCCAAATGAAAGTATAAAGGGAGTCCAAGACAACGTTGCCGGCAATAATTTACCATCTGAAATATTGTGAAAATAAGGCAATATACCCGACAAAGATACGAGGCTGAAGGCAAGAATTGGGGCGAGAATGATTGAGGTCAAAAACAACAAAAGCCCTTCCAACCCATATTGCCTGAAAACAGCGAATCGGGAAGCACCGCGAGTCTTTATTAGGGCGATATCTGATTCTCTGGCCGGCATCAGGTATGAACTTATCATAAATACGAAATATAAAAGGGAAGAACCTATCACAGCAAAAAGTAACAACAGAGGAATGCTGGAAAAAAAACTTTGGGTTTTAAATTCCTTTAACATCAGAATTATCCCAGATCTAAGTTGAAACCCCGGTATTCGTTTAGTAAGCAATCCGTCAAGGCCATCAATAGAACTGACGATTTCAGCCCTAGTCCATTCTCTTAAAATGAGGTTATTGATTTGCTGATCCCAACGTGCCTCAACCATTGACCCTGGGTAGGCCAGTGGAATCGAATTCATCATAGCTTCTTCAGATATAAAGAAAGCTAGATAATATTTTTGGTCCTCCCACCATTTATCCGACACTTCGGAGCCTTCATCTTTGGGAATCACTGGCATTAAAAATCTATCTAAATCGCCCTTCCATATGGCATCATATGGATCCAAGGGCTCAAAAATTCCGCTCACTCTAACCCCCAATTTGATCCTGCTTTCAGGATAGGGAGCCCCCAGTAAAACATCTCCGAATTCAATTGAAAGTTTTTCCGCCAGATCTGTAGACAGAGAGACCTCTAGTAACGGCCCATCAGGGTGGTATTGGAAATCAGAAGTCGGTGATGATCCTATGATGTAATCAACCTCTCTTCCCATATCCTGGAAACTCTGAAAATACCCCTCAAGTGATACCGCAGGACCATCCTTTAGGTCCCTTACTGCCGATCCCGATGACCTGTAGAAACTAAATCCGTCCGTTTTTAGATACCGATTTAAACCAGCAATTGCTTCTGACCAATACAAGTTCAGAGCTTCCTTTATCAATTCATCTGAACGAACAATACGTTCCTCATCCAGAACCATCGAAGACACGAACATTTCCAGTGCCAGATAGTTTTCAGATTTATTTTTGATAGTTAAATCTACTGTCTGCCTTACACCCTGTTGATCCAAAGCGGCCAGATACATTGGTGCGGAAGACGTCAAGGTAGTAGCCACAAGCATGCCTGATAATATGGGTAAAATGAGACGGCGGTCATTGAATGATCGCCTTACAACTAGGGAGAAAAAACTTAGCGATGCCAATTTTGCGATATTCCCTTCACTATCCTGGTTAAATTATCCTTTGTGGGATCTTGAACGATAGACTCAAAGGCAGACCAACCTCCACCACCCGGCCTATAAACCTCTACAGAGTCCATCACACTCAGACCATATCCACCCATGATAAATACCTCGCCATGAATATTTAAATCGGGGCAGTTAAACCCATTTTTACTATCAAACTGATAAGACACATGGCCCATCCTTGCTTCCCTCATGCTTCCAGCCGATTTCCATTGCCCAGATTTCATATCAAATAATTCTGCGGTACCTGAAGGGGTGTTATAGTCCCGGGTTCCTCCAGTGATGAGAATATTTTCATCCTTAAGAATTATCCCGGAATGGTGTGACCTTGCTTCTGACATATCAGGTAATTTATTCCATTGATTGGAATTTACATGATATTTTTCGAATGACGACAAAGAAGTACTATCGGAACCATATCCGCCGATCGCATAAACATCCCCATTTTTGTCTTTAAGAAGTCTGTGGCCACTACGGGCTTCCTGCATCGAAGATAATAACTCTATAGAAGAGTTCATTGAATAGTATTTTTCGACCGATGACAACGGCAACCCATCGGTCCCAACACCACCCGAAATCAAAACGGTTTTGTCATCAAGCGCAACCATTGAATGGCCCCATCTCGCGTCTTTCATTGGGGGGCCAACATTCCATAAATTTTTATCCGAATCGAAAATCCACGTATCTGAGGCAGCACTTGAACCATTCCAACCACCGGTAAGAAATAGTTTTCCGCCTCCAATATAAATAGCCGAATGCCTTTCAAGGGGTATCGGCATTGGCTTAGCAAGGATCCACTCATAAGAACCAGATTTATTCAGCTTTAGAATCTCCACTGAATCTGATTGCAATGAGGGTTTAATGTATCCACCAGCTAATACCACGGACCCATCTGCAATTTTGGTAGCTGTGTGGCCAAATCTAGGTACATTCAATTTTCCTGTCGTTTGATATCCACCAGTAGTTGCATCAAACAAATATGCTGAATTAAAAGAGCTACCGTCATTTCGTTTGCCTCCCACTATTAGTACATTTTCACAGTTCAAAGGAATTGCGGTGTGACCCCATAAAGCGACAGGCATTTTCCCTCTTATACTCCAAGAACCTGAGTCAGAATCGTACAGTTCCACTCTCGTTAAATTAGTAAACAGGCCTGCTTTTCCAGCAATTATTAAAACTTGCCCGTCATTTAGGGGAACAGCAGAATGCATGTGTCTAGGGCCCATTAGGTTTTCAGTTTTTACCCAACCTTTTTCCACATCATAAATTTCGGAGTAACTGATCGGTACGTACGTAAAGCCACCAGCTATCAAAACCCTTCCATCAGAAAGCAAAGAAGCGGTATGGCCGGTTCTTTCATATAACATTTGCCCTGCCGACACCCAGGTTTCCGTGTCAGGATCAAAAATTTCAGACTCGACAACAGACGAATAATTATTTGTTCCGCCGGTCACGAGGACTCTACCGTCATCAAGCAAAGTAGCAGTATGTCCCCATCGAGGGGTCAACAAAGAGGATGATTTCCCCCAGCTGTCGTTAGTTGGATCATAAATCTCAGTTAAGGCCGCAGCACCATCTTCACAGTGATATCGCTTAGTTACCCCAGCTGATGGAGTTGCCTCATTTGAATTTTCACACAGTACTAGGGGATTCTGATTTGATTTTTCTGTTGGTATCTGGCCACCAACCACTAATATCATTCCATTCTTCAATGCAGTTACAGAATGACCAATTCTTGGCAAAAGAGATCCTCCTGAGGATGTCCAATGCTGAAGAACCGGGTCATATATTTCTGCAGAATAAAGAGCCCCCGAACTATTGGTGCCTCCAACTACAATTACTCTCCCATCTGAGAGAACGGAGGATGTATGTTTCGTTCTAGGCTGTAGCATATCTAAAGAAGAAGTCCATGTGTCGGCATTTGCATTGTATATAACTGTAGATGCCGTTGGATTTTCTCCATCCTCCCCTCCTGCGATTAATAACGATTCTCCACTAATTAGATTGGCGGTATGCCCAAATCTAGGATTTGGCAATGGCTGTCCATTAACCCAACTACCTTTTTCAATGTCATATATTTCAAGGGAACTTATCCCTCCGTTATTAGATTCACCCCCCACAACCAAAATTTTCCCACTCCTTAAAAAAGTGGCTGTGTGATTAATTCGTGGGTTGAATATACTCCCTGGCGCAACAGAAGAACCTGGGCTAGAGATTGGATTAGAGGTCTGCGTAAGATCATGGTCATCATGTTTTATAAATTCATCACACCCTAGAATACCGAGTAAGAAACACAAAACTGTAGTTAAAATCAGGTGTCGAAGTTTTGACTGATAGGGCATAACGATGCACTCCAAGTGCATGTTCAAAGCACTTAGCGAGCATTTTAACATCTGCTTAGCAGTTACCTACGATATGGACAACGGTTTATACTTAAGGTGTACATTGATGTGGGCTAAAAAGTTGGCAGTAATAAAAATGACGAATTCATTAGCGCAAGCAACATACGAACTTTCAAGTGAATCACTCCAAAATATGACCTTGGATTTGGGTCAGCTTCCAAATGAGCTAACTGAATTCTCACTACTCAGAGAGAGTATTTTGGATAATAAAACCATGGCCACTCACGGATTCCCTGGTAATACAAAGGAAAGATATGATGAGGCAGGTCGACTTACTGGGTACTTAAGGGAATTCGCATCACCGTCTGCCGTACCACAGAGTGAAGATGGTTCAGATATTGTGGCCGCTACAGTTGTTCACCTTTTCAAAGACCAAAAATTTTCTGAAAAATGGATGACAGATACGTTTGTTGCACAATTTAGAAATAATGTAGGTAATGAAATTGGAGAAAACCAAATTTTAGTTGCTGTTGAAGAACTCGAAATCGATGACTTTTACGACAAATCTGTTGGGATAAGAGCAGTTCAATCTGGTGAGGAGGGGGTATTATCCACGACTGTCATCGATTTTAAAATTGGCCGTCTTTTAGGAGTTTCTTTTGTGGTAACCATTGGAGACCATGGTCGGACAGAGCTCACTACCATGCTGGGCCTGGAACTTGAGAGAAATATTGTGAGAGAACTTTTAGCCACCAGCTAGATATCTCTCTAACTGGAAATTAGTACCAATTATGTGCAGAAGGTAATCCAATCTTCGGTTCTAGGGTTTCTAAATGAGATACAACCACACTAGTAGTACCGTCCTGTTGTGATATTTTCCCTGTAGCCAAAATAATAGGGTCTTCTAAAACTCTCATATATTTTTTGTGTATGTCCGGCCAAAGTATTAATTGAATATCTGAACTTTCATCCTCTACGGTAACAAAGATGGTCCCCTTATGCCCTCTTGGATGTTGCCTAGCAATTCCTATTCCACACACAGATACTAATTCGCCCTCTCTCATTGAATAAACCTCGTAAGTACTCGAAACATCCGAAGGCAGAAGAGGCCTAATAAAATCCATGATATGGCCTTTAGGGTACATATTTAGGACCTTATATTCTAATATCATTTTTTCATAGCTGGAAAAGTCAGCTAAACTAGGTATATTGTCATCCATCGAAATAGGTAAAGTTATTTGCGCCCCAGATGGACCTTTATAAAGTCCTGATTCCCATAAAGCCAATCTACGATTAGATATAAGCGAATCAAATGCTCCAGAAAAAATTAATGATTCCACTGAATCTGGTTTTATTTGAACCCTACGAATAAAATCACCCATAGAATTAAAAGGACCTCGAACATCACGCTCATCTATAATATTTTTGGAATTCTGTATCCCAATATCTTTAACAAATTCCAACCCAATTAGAAGTGAATTACCATTAACCGTACATTTGTTTTGGCTATGATTAATATCAGGGTTATAAAAATCGACTCCAAATTTCCTCGCATCTTGTTTAATAGTCTCCAAAGGATAAAATCCCATAGGCTGATTATTCATAAGACTGACATAGAACTCTAATGGATAATGAGTTTTTAACCACGCTGACTGGTACGCTGAAACAGCAAAAGCATGAGAGTGAGACTCCGGAAACATATATTGCCCGTTTATTTTAGAAAATATTTTGTAAGCTATCTCTTCTGAAACCCCATTTTTAATGGCACCTTTTACAAATTTCTGCCAGTAAGCTTTAATAAGACCCTCATTATTAGTTTTAGCAAATCCTCTCCGCATCTCATCTGATTCAGCCTGACTTATTCCTGATATATCCGATATTAGCTGTACTACCTGTTCCTGCCACACAATAATCCCACAAGTCCGCTCAAGAGCACGTTGTTCTAGATGATGATCATATTGCCACGATATTCCATGTTTATAGCGCTCCACAAATTGTGAAACTGAATTACCCTGCACACCTACTCCAGGCCTTATTAAAGCAACTTGATAAGCAAGGTCATTTAAACTTCTTGATAGAAGACGTTGGCCCATCTTTAACTGCGCAGGTGACTGGAGAAGAAAAACACCTTTTGATAAACCTGTGTTTATCATGTCAAAAACCTCATTATCTTTTGGATCTACCTGGCTAATATCAACTAACTTACCTGTTGTATCTCGAATTAAAGATATGGATTCATCTATTTGATCCAAAACAGGAAGGGAAAGTATGTCTATTTTTGCAAACCCTGCATCAGCAACACTATCTTTATCCCAATCAATGATGTATCTACCTTCGAGTGCACTCTTTCTAAAAGGGACCATATCTGAAATGGGAGAAGAGCTTAGAATCATTCCCCCTACATGCTGACCCAAAGCCTTGGGAGCATCTTTAAGCTGAGAGGCAAGAGAAATAATATTTTTCCATTCTGGTAAATCAACAACATTTTTAAATTCTGGAATAGATAACATCTCATCTTTCAAGGAGGTAGGGTCTGAAGTATGAATTTTTTTTGAAAGATTGCTGATATCCCCGTCTGGTATTCCAAAAACTTTCCCTAAATCTTTCAAAATTCCCTTTAGTTTATACCTAGTTATCATACCTGTGAGCACTGCAAACTGAGGTCCAAAATACTCATGGATTCTAGGTATTAATTTTTCTCTTATTGACCTAGGAAAATCTATATCTATATCAGGTAATGTTTTTAAATCCTCTGGTACAAATCTCTCTAATGTTAAGTTGTACAGTAGAGGGTCGACATGAGATATACCTATTAAATACCCAATTAGCATGGCAACCGAAGATCCTCTACCTCTTCCAGGTGACCTAATTTCTATAGGTTCCTCTGAATCCAATTTACCCATATCAACACTTATTTCTCGTGCTATAAGAACGATTTCCCGGTATAAAAGCATGAAACCTGCTAAGTTATGTTTTTTTATAAGTCTCAACTCTTCTCTCAATCTATTGTCTACAGAATTGTTCACCTTGCCATAGCGTCTTTGTGCAGCTTCATAACAAAGCCGACTAAGGTACGTAAGAGGAGTAAATCCATCTGGAACACTGGGTGAGGGTAGTTCATAACCAAGACCAGAAGACAAATTGAACTCACACATATCAGATATAGCAAGTGTATTTGTAAGGGCCTTGGGTATAGATTTAAACAACTGTTGCATTTGTGATTCTGATTTTAGATAAAACTCGGAATTTATCTTAAGAAGGTGGGTTAATTTATCTAAATTCGTATTACTTCTAATTGAAGTGAGTGTATTTTGTAACTTGTATCTATCAGCAATATGGTAATGAACATTATTTGTTGCAACCAGCGGAAGTTTCATATCTGACCCTATAGAAATTAACGAATTTATACGATTAGAATCGCCATACATAAAATTACGATTTAACTCGATATAGATGGAATCATCTTCAAAATACTCCCTGTATTCATCAAGCACGATTTTTGCTTTTTCTATTTTGTGCTCTTTAATAGCATTGGAGATTAGGCCATTCTGTGCACCAGTGAGTAGTATGATTCCAGAGGCATATTCAGGTATATGGATAGGATCTAACCTAGGTTCCCTACGATCCGATCCATTAGCTAAAGTGAGTAATCGTGATATGTTGGAATATCCGATCCTGTTCTTAGCTAGTAAAATTATGTGAGAATTATCCTCGAGAATGATTTCAGCACCCGTTATAGGTTTTATCCCGAAATGATCAGATTGCCTAGAAAATTCTAAAGCCCCACACATGTTGTAATCCGTAAGCGCCATCGCAGGATAGGCTAGTTCATAAGCTCTAGTAAGGAGTTCATCTATATGAGAAGCCCCTTCACCAAAAGAGTAAAAACTATGCGCATGTAGTTCCACATATTTAGAGCTAGCGTACATCAGTAGTTTTGACGATACCAACGTTTTCCAACGCTATCTTTAAATATCGTCATGATCTTATGGTCAGATGTACTGATACTATAATAGGTACGACTAATCGGATCCGGAATCCACCATAAGTCAATCTTCCAGATGTCCAAAACTTTAATTTTTAGATTATCTCCATTAGATAAAGATAGAAATTTAGGAATATTATTTAGCTCTTGAACTGTGATTTTTTGAGGTAGATTAATAGACATAACAGAAAATTTTGTATCAGGATCTATAGAAATCTGCAGTGCCCTTCGCTCAGGAACCGGATGCTCTGCATTCACAGTAAGGAGCTTGTAAAGAGAGTTTTTAGCAGGAATTTTCTTGCGAATGTGACGGTCTATTTTAATCAACTGATCTCTCTTTTCGTCAAGGTGATCGCGAATTTCTTTGAAGGCTCGATACTGAATACCGTGCTCTCCAACAAAATCTGAAATTGTAATCGAGATATCTTCAACTGATCCGGGCAATTCCAAATCTTCTAACTCTGATCTAAGCAATAAACATAAATCATTGGAATTACCAAGCGGTCTTTTTAAGATCAAATTCTTGGCCCAAACCTGAGATCCAACAAGTTCAAGCAAAATAGATATTTTTCTAACATATTTACTTTTCAACACAGGTCGCATAAAAGCCCTCTGTATCAAAAATTCTAACGTTGTAAAAAGAACTGAAAGAGAATCAGAAGGAAATGGTAAAGATACGTGTTCGGTTATATTCTGAACAGGTTTATTAAAAGAAATGTAATCACTATTTTCAGCGCGAGACAGCGATAAAGCTCTACAACCGTCATCTCCAAATTTAGAATAAATCAACCCGTAATCTTGAGCCGCTATATCACCAATTGTATGCATTCCAAATTTATGGAAATTAATAATGGTGCTTCTTTTAACAGGTAGTATATCTACACTGAAAGTAGCTAAAAAAGCATCGATGTTTTTCAATATTTTTGTAGACCCACCGGGGGTAGAAGAAAGGGCTGCGGCATATGCAGAAAATTTATTTACAGATATCCCAAATCTTGGTTCTAGAAAATATGGGATTGAATCCAATATATGAGTAACTAATTTAGCTTCACCTCCATACATTTCACTCAACCCATGGATATTTATATAAATAATCCCCAAACTTGATCTCTCAATTTTTGGAGTTATTCGTGCAATATTTGATATGACTGAAGCGAAGATTTGTTCATAATTTTTACGGTCAAATTCAAATCTTACGGAATCTGGATATCTAGACAATGCCGATGAAAGTGGATTTCCTTTTGAAATATTTTTTATAGTTTTAGAAAAATCTTCAACTACAGGTAATTTAGAAGATTCGCAAGAATATAAAATAACCTCATTATCGGAGAGTTCAGGGTTTTTATTAACCTCTGATTTAACCCCAAAATGAGTTATTAAAAGGCATCCGATTTTAGAATTTCTGTTAGCCATATTGTTAAATTCATTTTTATGTGCGAATAAAGTTAAGAGTGTAATTATAATAGAACTTATGTTCTGTTTTCAATACTAGAATAATAGGCTGTTTTTGTGTATTTCAACAAAAATTGACTGTGTTTCTAGCTAATGTTATGTTCAGCGTAGAAAAATATATTTTCACAATAGCGAGGGACAAAATGAGTGTTACTGTAGGCACTGGTAATTTTAAATATGAAGCCGTAGATTCATGGCCAACACTCCCTGATGGAGCCACACTGATAGAAACGCCCGGAGTGGCAGTGGACTCACAAGATGAAATATACACATTCAGCCGTAATACTGACCATCCAGTGATGGTTTTTAATAGAGATGGCAACTTCTTAAGAGGATTTGGGGCAGGTATATTTAGCAATAGGACACACGGTATCTTGATAGGCCCTGACGATACTGTCTACTGCGCGGATGATGGGATCCACACAATAACTAAGTTCACTAGGGAAGGTGAACTACTCATGACAATAGGTACTCCAGGTAAATCCTCAGAAATATGGAAAGGCGACCCTTTCAACCGCCCAACACATGCGGCGGTATCAAAAAAGAGTGGAGATATATTCATAACCGACGGATACGGAAATTTTCGAGTTCATAAATATTCAGCTGAGGGTCAATACATCAAATCATGGGGAGAACCCGGTATAGAGCCTGGTCAATTCCTCAGACCTCACAATATAGCTGTAGACGACAACGACAGGGTCATTGTGGCCGATCGTGAAGCCCATCGAGTGCAGGTTTTTGATACAGATGGCAATGTTATAGACGTTTGGAACAATATATTCATGCCCAACGGGCTGACTATCGGCCCAGACGGAAATATATATATTGGCGAACTACCAGGTATGACACAAGCAGATCCTACTCCTCCTAACCATGGACACAACATAAGTATCATCAGTCCTTCTGGTGAAAAACTCGGTAGAATTGGTCATCCTGAAGAAGGTGAAGAACCTGGTAAATTCATAGCACCTCATGGTATTGGTGTAGATTCACACGGAGATATATATGTTGGTGAAGTTTCATATACGATCAGGGGCAGCCATATGACTCCACCAAAGGAACTTCGTAGCCTAAGTAAACTTAGAAAAGTAACTTAGCCTTTTAAGCCAGATCGTCAGGTATAGGCCACCCATCGGGTATATGTTGAAAGTCATCTTCTACCTTGTACACATTCATTCCGCGCGCCTCGTAATTGGACAAAGCGTATGGATGATCTAGACTACAAGTATGCAGCCATACCCTAGATGCTCCCATGGAAAATGCGTCGTCTAAAGCATTTGTCAGAAGGTGACCACCCAACCCGCTTCCAAGGTATCCCGGAATTAATCCGAAGTAGGATACTTCCACATTGTTATTATCTTGGGGATCCAACATATAAAACCCAATGGGTTTACCTGAGAGTTCCATGATCCACAAAGATATGCATGAATCTGAAATCCATTCTTCCCATTCACTTAAACTCCAGTAATACCTATCAACCCAGTACCATTCCCTACCAACTGTCCTATAGAGCCATTGAGCAAAAGCAGAATCTGGTTCTCTGACTTGGGTTATTTTCAAATCGGTTTGAACAACCAACTTTCGATTGATATTTTCCCGAGAAAGTATTTCCAGATAATGCACGGTCATAGGAAAATCTATCATGACAATTTGTACCTATCCAGCAGCTCCATATTTAATTCAAATCCAATCCCGGGTCTGTCAGGCACAGTAACATATCCATCAGTGTCGGGGGTCATTCGTGGTATAAACATCTCTGACCTAAGTGGGTCAACCGCAACTGGATAGTATTCCAAGAATTCCCCATGAGGTATACCAGCGGCAAGAGGTAATTGAAGTTCTTGGCAGCCATGCGGAGCTATCGATACACCTTTTTCTTTAGCTAGATCGGTTATATCTTTAGCAATGTCATATCCAGGGCAAATTGCAACGTCAACGTTCAGAATATCAGCTCCCTGATGATCAAGGAGGGTTTCGAAATGAGAAAGGTGGTATCCGTTTTCACCAGTAGCAATTTTCACCTTCGAGTTTTCTTTCAAAACACCATGTTCTCTATACCGATGTATTGGCATAGGTTCCTCAAACCAATACACTCCAAATTTATCTAGTTCATGAGCAAAGTCTAATGACTGATTCAGATCTAAAGCACAATTTGCATCAACCATCAAAACCACATCATCCCCTACAGCCTTTCTAGCCGCCTCCACCCTGAGCATATCACCCCTAATACCTTCATTTGGATCACCGATTTTAATCTTCACAGCACCAGCATTCATTTCATTAATATTGAAAAGAACCTCATCTTGAAGTTCTTTGAGTCCTTTCCCCTCGGCATAATAACCTCCAGCAATATATGTTCTGATGCGGTCTTGGCTCCCTCCTAGTAATTCATGAACTGATTTTCCTAAGGCTTTACCTTTTATATCCCAACAGGCGATATTTATTGCTGCTAAAACTTGTGTGTTAACTCCCCCTGGACCAAATATTTTTATGTGTTTTTCACCCAAATCTTCCGCTATCTTCCTAGTTTCAAGCGGGTCTCTTCCAATCAACAAGTCACGAAAATAATCGACAAAAGGAGGAAACACATTCAAAGGCCTTTCAGCAGCAGTACCACCATTCCAACCAAACCCATCGATTCCTTCATCCGTTTTAACTGTGACTTTATGGAGCCTGCCTGGGCCATAAAAATGGCCTCCATTCCAAATCCCTGGCCTTTCCCACTCAAAAACTTCACTTATTACATCAGTAATTTTCATTAGGCTAAAACCTTCCGTCTCTTGGCTTTAATGAACGACTCAGAACCAAACGTAATAGCACCCGCACCTACAAATACAAGGCCTCCTAGCAATCCTCGGCCTGGATCCTCTGAAAGAACCAACCATGCCAATAGAACCCCCGCAGGCGGTTGTATAAATGAGTAAAATGTTACTGTCGAAGGTAAATATTTCTTTACCAACCATGCATTGGCAAGAAATCCGAATCCAGCGATCACAAATCCTTGATAGGCAAGCGCTAACCAAAATCTTAACTCAATGGTGTATTGTGGGGATTCAAAAAGCAAACTGCCTATGAAAAACAACGTTATTCCTATAACAAGTTGCCCAAACATGATTTTCGCCTCAGACATTTTTTGTGCAAAATTGGACATCAAAACCAACCGCAACCCCAACAAAATGGCTGACAAAAGGCTCATCAAGTCACCTTCTATGGAAACACCTGGTATGACAATTCCCGCATCCCCAAAAACTATCGTCAGTATACCTATGTAGGACAGAACAATTGCCAATATTTTCCATCGAGTAAGAGTATCGGTTGGAACTAAGAAATGGGCTATTACTGCCGCCCAAATGGGGTAAGTGGAATTTAGCGCGGTGGCATGCCCAGCAGTAGTCAAATATTGACCTACATTCATGAACATAATCTGTACTGTGAAAAGAGCCCCTACTATCAAAATTGGGCAAATTTCATTTTTGTTAACTTTAAAAGACTCTTTTCTGAGGAGCATATAAGCAAAAGTTACCGTCCCTCCGAGCACAAATCTCATCCATCCCACTTGCAAAGGTGATCCATACTCAAGAGATGCTTTTATACTTACGTGATTACCTCCCCAAAGCAAAGAGAGGAATATCTGAAAAACAGTGGGCATCAGCCCCGCTGGCTTTCTTTTTTCAAGCGTATCTACTTTTTCTTCCGGTTGTGGGGATAACATAAAAAAGGATTTTACCTCACCCAGCTCAATGGAGACAGCTAGGTGGGTACTTTGTTATCCTTTCTGTACAAATATGGCATCTATAAAAGACATAAAGCTAACGGTGGTAGACCAATCACCGATTCGGCGTGGCGGCACCCCTGCCGATGCGTTAAATGAGTCAGTTGACCTAGCAGTACATACAGAAAACCTTGGATATTCTAGGTATTGGGTAGCGGAACACCACAATTCCAACTCTTTTTCCGGAACGAGTCCAGAAATTCTAATAGGGCAGATAGCAGCAAAAACCTCAACTATCCGTGTCGGAAGCGGCGGTGTTATGTTAAGCCATTACTCTGCACTTAAAGTGGCTGAACAATTTAGTGTATTGGATTCTTTCCATCCAAGCAGAATTGACCTCGGAATTGGCAGAGCCCCCGGTAGCGATAGAAGAACTGCCGCTGCTTTAACATACCCAAGACCAACAATGGACGTTTTCAGTGACTTTCCTCAAATGGTCAAAGACCTGTTAAGTTTTCTAGAAGATGCCGTGGAAGATGATCATCCTCTCTCAGGTATTAGAGCTCAATCTTCGGGTAAAGATACATACCCGTCAGTGTGGCTCCTAGGATCGAGTGATTATAGTGCTAGATTAGCAGCAGAAATGGGCCTTCCGTTTAGCTTCGCGGATTTTTTTGGAAACACCTCAGAATACGGTCCTCAGGTTACTGATTTCTATAGAAATAACTTCAAACCATCTGACTATTTATCAGAACCCAAAGTAAATGTAAGCCTGCAGGTGATATGCGCCGATACAGAGGAAAAAGCTAAATTCGTTGGATCTTCAAGGAGTATTAACAAAATTATATCGACAATGGGAATCACAACGAAAGGTTTGTTGCCCCCAGAAGAAGCTTCCGTATGGCCATTAGACGATCAGGCCAAGGCCTATATGGAACAAACCACCCAAAGCTATATAGAAGGTGACCCCGACCAAGTAAGAGAAGGAATTATCTCATCATCAGAACGCTATCAAACCCCTGATATAGGGATAGTATCCAATTGTTACTACTTTGATGACAGAAAAAAATCATACTCTTTAGTTGCAGAATCTGTGGGTGTTCATCCGAATTCAAAAACCAATGTAGCAACTGCAGAATTTTAGTTGGGATTGGCTATATAGGCATCAGGATGAGCAGGCTTTTTTGCAAACAGGAAACAAAATCCTCCAATGACTGCCAATACGCCAAGTACGGCGAACGCTGTTTGATAGGTGCCGGTCGAGTCACGCATTACCCCAGCAAAAACCGGTCCGATCAGCAACAGCACGTTCATTGGTACCTGAGATATCCCCATTATCTTGCCATAATTTTTTCTGCCAAAATAATCTCCTCGTATGGAAGAAGATATAGGATTCCTTCCACCAAATCCTATCCCGAACAGCAAAGCAAACCCGTAGGCCGCAAAAAGATTGGAAGGCCCGAAAGTTAAAATAAAAACCCCAAGGGCCTGACATAGGGTAAACATCATTAGTGCCACATTTTTGGGCATCCGATCCCCAACATACCCTCCAACCAATTGGAATACCATAGAAACCGCTGTATAGGCCGAAACAACAAATGCAGCCGTCTGCAAACTGTATCCTTGATCTGTCATCATAGGCGCAAGATGTAACATAAATGCCAACAAAACCATCGATGTGAATCCATGGCCAAGACTTATAAACCAAAAGGCCGGGGCTCTCAAAGCCTGTGATACCGTGAAGTCATACTCTTGCTCGATTGTTACACCACTGATTAAAGCTTCCTTGTTCCGTCTTTCAATGCCTTCTTCCGTATCGCCGTCCGGAAGCAATCCATAATCTTCCGGTTTATTTCTAAGGAGGCTAGTCAACGGAAGGGCCAGCAGTATAGTGACTATCCCTAGGATGAACGCAGTTAAGCTCCAGCCTGGCCTATCTAAAAAGTCTGGGTCTACAAGCCAGGCCAACAGTGGTACAAGGAATAGTGCCCCAAACCTAGAAAGGGCATTAGACAGGCCCATGGCAAACGATCGTCTTCTGACAAACCAATTGTTCATCATAGTATTTAAAGCCAACCAACTACCTAGTCCCTGACCAAGAGCTATAACCAGGTAAGAAAAATAGAAGATTAACAAATGATTTATACGGCTAAACACTATCCATCCACACCCCATGATTATCATTCCTATTAAAACCATGCGTTTAGTGCCAAACCTATCCACTAGGTAACCTTCCACAGGGCCTAAAATACCGCCTTCAACCCTCGTAAACGATAACGCTAGAGACAGTTGAGTCCTGTTCCACCCAAAGGCCCTTTCCATTGCAACCGCCCAGATACCCATGGCATGGAAAAGAGGGGTAGTGGCTACCAACATTACAGCACCAAAGACTGGAACTAGATACCAACCATAAAATGTGTTTTTTCGCCTGTTGCCTAATTTATTTTTGGCATTTTGAAACAAAGCTTGGGCACTTTCCAATTACAGAATTTTTTGGTGGAACTATTAGTCTGCCGGTATGAATATGTCATTAGATACAGGAATTAAGATTCACAAATACTAACTCACAAATACTTACTGGTAAAGTTCAGTCCTACGGCATGGAGCTGAACCTCACGAGGGAGTTAATATAGAATTTAATCCTGATTTCGCACCGAAGGGGAGAAGATCCAAAAAACTATTGAAATAACAACCCCAAGAGCCCCCATGAACACTAAACTTGATCGAACCGACGTGATCCCTGCCATCCAACCCACAAAAAGGCTAAAGAAGACGACCATACCCATACCAATTCGGTAAGCGCTCATCGCCCGGACCCTGTATTGGTCTTCCGCCAATGTTTGAGTTAAAACACCATTTGTCGTTCGAAATGCGGTCTGGGTAGCACCAAAAATTGCGAGGACCAAAAAAGCTGGAACTATCCACAAAGATTGACTCAATAAAAGAGTCATAATGGCACCACCAAGAGCAGAAAGAATACAAAGCATGCCCCGCCATTTTGGAAATCCAAATGCAGAAAATACAAACACCATTAGCAATCCACCAGCTCCATTAACCGCCATCATGTAGCCGCCATAATCAACATCTCTATGAAGCACGTCTGTAGTAAACAAAGGCAACAAAAATATGACGGGATGCAAAACAACATTTGGTGCAGCAGACAACATATAAATCAATGTCAAAGGACGCTGTTGTTTCCACAGATACTTAAACCCATCCACCATATCGGTAAACATCTGTGAAATTCCAAAACTCGTAACAAATTCTCGTTTTATGAAATAAGGAGTGGACATCGGGATTAGAGCCACTATGACCCCTAGATAGAGGAGTGCTTCAATGGTGAAATTCCAAAAAAATCCCACATTTGAAACGATGATGCCGCCAATGAATGGGCCAATCATTCTGGTACCAGGTATCGTAAGAACACTAGTAGCATATGCGTTGCTAAGAGCATGGGAGGGAACGGTATTGGCAATAAGTGCTTGGCGTATCGGCATTTTTAGTGCTTCGCAGCACCCTGCCAGCAGTGCAAATGTATACACATGCCACACAAGGACGGATCCTGCCCAAAGCAACAAAGCAAAGGAAAGAGCCAGCAGAACCATAAATATTTCAAGGGAAATGACCAGCTTCTTACGATTTAACCGGTCGCCTAAAACCCCACCCCAAGGGCAAATAATAATCCCAGGTAGAGCTGCGGCACCGCCTACGCCCACTACAAGCAAGGCAGAATTAGAACCACCTTCAGTAAGGGATTTTACCAGCCATCCTAAGGTAAGTAGCTGCAGCCATTGTGCAGTATTCGCGCAAAAATTTGCCGTCCACAAATAACGATAATCAGGATAAGCCCGCAATGAATCTAAGGTGTGTATGGTGGGTAATTTCATACCCGCTCAAACACGGTCAAAGGCTTTCCCAAACTAAATGATGTCTTAATTTTCAATCGAACCTGACAGGCTTTTTTTATTCGGCTGTAGCTGTATATTCGTTTTTCAGCATATCCCAGTCAATCTCATATCCAAGCCCCGGTTTTGTCGGTGCATGAACCACACCACCTTCAAATTGGATATCCTCCGCAAGTCCAAACATATTGGCCCCTGTACATGGAAAAAATTCAAAAAATTCACAGTTAGGTACTGCCATAGTTACGTGCAAATTCGCCACGTTGTTTAATGAATTACCACCATGGTGAATCTCACATTTCATATTGAATCCTTCGGCAAGATGGCAAAGCCGAACCATCGGGGTAATTCCTCCAGTCACGGCCACATCTCCCCTTAGTATGTCAGTTGCATACTGGGTTATCCACTGGGTCATTCCGTAATATCTTCCTGGAGCATATTCAGTAGACATAATTGGTATGTCTAATTTATCGTGCAATTTTACATAGTTATAAATATCTTCTTCTACCAAAGGATCCTCGTACCAATAGAAATTCAGTTCTTCAATGGCCCTCCCTACTCTCATTGCATCTTCATATTGGTAGGCCCACATTGAGTCCAACATGAGTTTCATATCACCTCCCACCGCTTCCCGCACTGCCTGCGATATTTCAATATCGTAAGCAGGATTCCCATGTGGATGGATCTTGTGTGCAGTCCAACCCATCTCCTTAAATTTGATTGCTTCTTCCGCATATTCTTCTTTTGTGTCGTGAAATGCGGTACTAGAGTAAACAGGAACCAATTCTTTACAAGTACCTAATAATCGATGTATTGGCTGCTGGGCTATTTTCCCATTTATATCCCACAGGCAAATATCGATAGCCCCAATAACATTCGTGGACACAGACCGATTCATTTTCCACATATCCCACCAGATAGCACCGATATCCTGAGGATTCCGACCCATGATCAATGGTTTGATAAATTCTATTAATGCTGGAGCAAAATGGTCCGCCCCAACCCGTGAAGAACCCAAAAACGAATTGCCACTTATACCTTCATCTGTCTCGACAGTAACGATCCCAAGTTGGCGTGTGTTGCCAAATGAGGTGCCCACACCAGTTTTCCAAGCTTCTGTGGTCCAATTGAACATTTCAACTTTAACATTCGTTATTTTCATAATATGCCTTTCGCATCTGGATTAGCAGTGTGTATTTCACCTAGGATAATATCAGCGTGATGAGAAATCGTACAGGATGATAGAAGAATCTAAGAATTGCTATGACCTAATTTAATGGAGGACAAAGTGGATGCAAGATTAATTCCATTGCCTAATGCAAAACATTTTAGTAATAAAGAGATGGAATCTAGATCTGAAGAATTCTATATGCACATCAGACAGCGTCGAACTGTGCGAGATTTTTCTTCGGAAGGAGTATCCAGGTCCATAATCGATAATTGCATTTTAGCCGCGGGAACAGCTCCAAGCGGAGCAAATATGCAACCTTGGCATTTCGCTGTTTCGGGTCAGGGGGAGGCTCGTAAAATCATTCGGGAAGAAGCTGAGAAAGAAGAACGGGACTTCTATCAAACAAAAGCGTCCCCAGAATGGCTAAAGGCTTTGGAACCGTTGGGGACAGACGCCAATAAATCTTTTCTAGAGACCGCACCATTCCTGATTGCCATATTTGTTAAAAGTTACGGGATATTGCCGAACGGTTCCCGGGTAAAACACTATTACGCAACAGAATCGGTAGGTATAGCGACTGGCATTCTAATAACCGCCCTGCATAATGCAGGGTTGTCCACTCTTACGCATACTCCCAGCCCAATGGGGTTTCTAAACAAAATATTCAAGCGACCAAAAAACGAACGCCCATTCTTACTCCTTGTGGCAGGCTACGCAGAAAAAGGAGCTCAAGTCCCGGATATCCAAAAGATGTCACTTGGAGAGATTTCATCCAACATAATTTGAAACATTAAGGGCAGACAGAAGGGATTGATTTCCAAAACCCAGTGGCGTCTTCGAAAGCTTTAGCAAGTTGTAAGACCCCAAATTCATCCCTATATCTCCCAACGATCTGAACTCCAACTGGAAGGCCTTCAGGGGTAAATCCACAAGGAACCGAAATCGCAGGATGTCCCGTGGCTGTTATGTAATAACAGGATTTCATCCAAGCAATAAAGTTTTCCATTTCCACACCGTTTATCTCAGAAACCCATCTTTGCTCAATATTAAAAGGGGGTCTTTGGCTCACAGGACATATAAGAAATTCATGTTCATCCATAAATTGGTTCATGCGTTGGAACAATTCCATTCTTTTGGCTTCGGCCCATCCTACATCTGGTCCAGATAATTTGACCCCCTGCTCAATATCCCAAATCATTGTATCTTTCAATTTATCTCTGTTGTTCCTTAGAGTATCTCCCTGATTTATTTCCCTTCCCCAACCCCGCCAAATCAAAAACTGCTCGTTTACATCCGAAAAATCTGGCTCCGTTTCCTCAATTAAGCATCCTATATCTTTAAAAACTGACCTCTGAGATTCAATTACAGCGGTGGTTCGGGGATCAATTGGTAATCCTCCCAAATCTTGGCTCCATGCAATTTTCACATTCTTAAAATCTCTGTCCAGCGATTCCAAAAAAACTTCACCCTTTTCACTTATTGATATCGGAACCCTAGAATCAGGCCCGGCTATAGCTGCCAGAAAAAGGGCACAGTCAGAAACAGTTCGGGCCATAGGACCTTGTACTGATATTGGACTCCAACCCACCTTAGATGGATAAGTAGGAACTCGGCCAGGAGATGTTCTAAATCCGACAACATTACAAAAATTTGCTGGGTTACGTAGAGACCCTCCAGTATCACTTCCATCAGCAATCGGGACCATTCTAGTAGCGAGGGCTACAGCTGCACCGCCGCTACTGCCGCCGCAGGTTGTGCTGGTGTCATAAGGATTCAGCGTTTCTCCAAAAACCTCATTGTAAGTTTGAGATCCCGCTCCAAACTCTGGCGTGTTGGTCTTGCCAATTGTGATAGCCCCAGCCTTCTGCATCCTCTCCACTATTAATGCGCTGTAGTCAGGTATGTAGTCAGCATACAGAGGTGAACCGTATGTTGTCCGAATACCTTTAGTCGGAACCAAATCCTTATGGGCGGTAGGAAGTCCGTGTAATATCCCTAAATTTTCTCCTTTGGCAATTGCTTCATCTGCGAGTCTGGCCCCATCAATTCCTAGCTCGGGATGAAGAGTAACAATGGCGTTGACCTTAGGATTCACAGAATTTATTTGACTTAAGTGGGCATCCATCACCTCTGATGCTGAAATGCCCTTATTTTTAATTAATCTAACCATTTCAGTGGCTGTCATATTAACTATTTCCGATTTAGACATATAAATAACTCCATTCTCATGTGGCGATTTTCAAATTTTGTTCAAATTCCTCTTCCGCCTTTCGCCAATCCGGTATCAATAGTTTGGCAGGATTCTCTAGCAAAAGAATACTCACCGCGCCTGCGAAACTAGCTACCACACTAATAGCGAATGCGGCATTATAGGAATCAAAAATATCAAAGACTGGGCCTCCAACCCAACCTCCCAACGCCATGCCTATGCCGGCTCCCAGCATTTGAAACCCATGGGCTCCTCCCATAGGTGCATGCCCGAAATATTTCCTATTAAGAATTGGGAATCCTCCAGTTTCGCCCCCGTATCCAACCCCAAAACTGACAGCAAATATTAAGAAAACCCCATCCATCGATGAGAATATCAAAAGTAATACTGGTGCTCCCTGCAAGATGTAAAAAACAGTCATTACAGTTCGCACGCCCAGCCTTTCACATAAAACCGGAGTTGTTAACCTGGTGACTATGCTGACTGCCGAAAACAATGTGAAAATTAGCGAAGCATCTATTGCACTCATACCTTTACTAGTGGCCATTGGGATTATCCAAATCAAGATCACTGCATGCCCCACGCAACCAAGGAAATGAATAGAGCTCATATTCCAATAAGCTGCGGTTTTCTTCATATGTCCCTTGAACTCATCAAGAAGAATAGCAGGAGGTAGTTTGTCACTAAATGGTGGATCATTTTTTAAAGTACCATACGCCAGAGCTCCTACATCTGCGGGTCTGTTTTTGAATACAGAAACCAAGGCCAGCATCATTAATGTGGAAGCAATTCCTATGGAAACAAAAGCGAAAGTCCAACCAAATGTCTGAATCATAAAAGCTACAAGAGGGGTAGCCAAGGCAGGACCTACTCCCCAGGAAGCCATAATGAGGCCCATCGCCAAACCTAGATGCCTTCTGAACCAAATCATAGCTGCGGGTATGAGTGGTACAAGAAAAATTGCCTGAGCAATACCGAGTATGACCCCGTATGTAAGCCAAAATTGCCACAGATCTTTTACAAAAGCGGTAGCCAACATACCAATTAAATAAACAAAGATTCCGACAAGCATCGATTTTTTTGCCCCAAACCTATCACCCAGGTTGCCTGCCCACGGAGCCACAACAGCTGACACCATGCTACAAATTGCATAGGCGAATCCTATACCACCCTGACTCCATCCAAATTGAGCCTGCAATGGATCGATGAACACCCCAAAAGCCATTCTGATAGATGAGCCAACTATCTGCATCCCGGCAATAATCACAACTATTACCCATGCATAATGCCAGTAGAATGTATTGGAACCAGGACCCTTAATAATTGTTTTTAGCATTTAAGTGAAAATTCTCCAGTCTTAATGAAGCGGGCACATCCACAGTGCCACCGATTCCCAGGCATAAATTTCAGTTTGTGTCGATTCTATCAGGGCATCATTACGGTTTTCTATTCGGGTAGAAGCAGACATCGCAACAACATAAACGACAAACAATATTGCAGTAATTGCGACTATTACAAACTGCAAAGGCATCCCTAAGATAAAAGTATTTCTTATCAATTGGTCACTATATTTAAGAAAGAATGGAAGGCAGTTTCATGAAATTTATGTGAGGATTATATTCCGTAACTGTCCCCCATGACTAGGTTAAAAATGGTGTGTTTACAGTCTTAATTTGAAACAGATGAACTGTAGGTAATCTTTCTGATAACCTACCGATACCATAGAAAGATAAATATCATGGAGGATGCGATGCTTAGGCCTAACTTAATCAGACAAAAATTAAATGCGGAGGAACCCACCCTTAGTACCCATATACACAGTGTGTGGCCCGCAGAAATAGAAGCCATCGGGCATGCAGGCATATATGACTATGTTGAATTCGTGGCCGAGTATGGACCATCAGATTTACACGACCTTGACAACATGTGCCGAACATCCGAACTCTACAATCTTGGAAGCATGATTAAGATAGATCAAAGCCTTATGCCTTTCCTTGCTCAACGAGGAATAGGATCTGGTTACGAAAGTGTGCTATTTACAGACGTACGAAACATAGAAGAAGTCAGGGAATGCATCAAATCAGCCAGGCCCGACCACCCTGATCATGGAGGCCTCTATGGTGTTGCCACCAGGAGAAATTCCTACATGGGATATGGCGGTACCCAAGAGTATGTAGATATGCTTGGGGACGTGGTATTAGCCTTCATGATTGAAAAAAAAGGCGCTGTCGACAATCTCGAAGAAATTTTATCTGAGCCAGGTGTGGAGATGATCCAATGGGGCGGTGCAGATTTTTCAATGAACATAGGTAAACCAAGACAAATGAACGACCCGGAAGTACAAGCGGCAAAAAAGAAGACTTTTGAATTAGGAATAAAAATGGGAGTTCCTCCAAGGGCTGAAATACAATCGGCCGACGAAATGAAAGAGTATCTAGATATGGGAGTAAGAGATTTCTCGCTAGGTACAGACATATCAATACTTTACTCATTTTGGAAGAACGAAGGAGAGAAAGTACTAAGGGCAATGCAGGGAGAGTAGGTGTCAATAATTGAACCCTATGAAACGATGAGTTTTAAGTTTAAATAGCTGCAAATACCCCCAAAGAAACTAAAGGAGTACGTAAATGTATACAACAGAACAATACGAAGGGATCATCGCTGAGACTATCACTATCAATGGAACGGGCGGCGACGCAATTCACACCTACCTTGCAAGGCCTATGGGGCCGGGGCCGTTCCCTGCAGTAGTTCTAGCTCATCATTTACCAGGATGGGATGAACTGTATCGTGAATTTACCCGCAAACTAGCACATCATGGGTACCTTGCGATTTCCCCAGACCTGTATTGCAGAGAGGCACACGGTACCCCCGAAGATGTTGCAGCTGCCGTCAGGGCAGATGGTGGAGTTTCAGACGATCAAGTGATAGGGGATCTAGAAGCCGCAGCTAAGTACATTAGATCGCTGCCAAGTTCAAATGGCAAAGTGGGAATATTCGGAACATGCTCCGGCGGTAGGCACGTATTTCTAGCTGGATGTAGACTCGACTGTTTCGATGCCATAGTGGAATGCTGGGGCGGAAACGTGATTATGTCTGACGACCAACTTACCGACAAACAACCTGTATCTCCAAATTCATATACAAAAGATTTGAATGCACCGCTACTAGGACTTTTCGGAGATCTAGACCAAAGCCCTACCCCTGAACAAGTTAATCAACATGAAGAAGAGTTGAAGGCAGCAGGAAAGGACATCGAATTTCATAGGTATCCTGAAGCAGGCCATGGTTTCTTTTATTTTGACCGACCTATTTACCATCAAAGTTCTGCAGTTGACGGGTGGAGCAAAATGTTAACGTTCCTGGGTAAAAAATTAGCTTAAAAGGGAAAGATACGCTATGTGCACAATGATATGTGAAAGAGCTGAGATGGAAGGAAGCGCCAAAGGCAGGGATGGCTGGTTTCCATTAGAAATGGCAAACGTATCCTATGATCATCCTTTTAATGCCCCTTGGGAGTATGGATTGAATATAGATTTTGTTAACCAATCTCAGGGAGTTGGATCGAGAGTCGCTGTGGAATTAAGTCCCCAGTCGGCAAAAAGGCTTGCTGAAACCATAATGGAGGCACTTAAGAGGGGAGAAGCTGACCCACAAATCAAAGTTTCGATTCTATAGTAAGCAATTTCTATTTGGAAGTTGGACGCGTCAATATATACAACGTACCTATAACGGCAAGAGAGATGACTGTAGCTTTAAATATCCAACCATAAGGCGTTATAGGAGATATTGATACTGCTGAAAAAAACCATATACAGCTAACAGAGATTATTTTGGCTCTTTTAGGCATAGCGCCCGTTTCCATAAATTGTTTTACCTGGCTTCCAAATAGCCGGTGTTCTGTAACCCAGCGATACATTTTCTCGTTTGACCGCATGAAACAGACCGCAGAAAGAATAAGAAAAACTGTGCCAGGCAACCCGGGAAGAAAATATCCAGCTATTCCTATTCCCAAAAACATCAAACCGAGGAAATAAAGAATTATCTTCTTAAATTTAATAAACAGAACAGTCGAACTCCTCATGGTATCTTACTCAAACAGCCTACCACGAATCATTACAGCTCGAAACAACTCTAAATAAACTCCAAAATAGTAGTTTACCCATCATTTAATTCAAACTGCTTAGAGGCTTTGGAAGAGTTATTCAGCCGAGATCAAGAATATTTCACGGCGATCGGTGGAGACCAATTGTCTTTGGCCTAATCTCTTAATGTTTCAGCCAATCAGGTGTCAGGATTCGCAGAATTTATGGCAGACCAAATGAACTAACTTCTTACGCCCATTTTTAGTGAGGGATTAAGTGATTTTTCCAATATATCAACCTAATTTTTAGAATTTATAAATACTAATACTCTCAATAGGAGCGAATTAATGAGGTTACAAAACAAGGTTGCCGTTATAACAGGAGGCTCGTCGGGAATGGGGAGAGCTACAGCTGAACTTTTTGCTTCGGAAGGGTGCACAGTAGTTATAGCTGGACGCAGAAAAGATTTAGGAACCGAAGTGGCCGATAAAATCAACGGAAATGGAGGGGAATGTATATTCATCAATACCGATGTATCCGTGTCGAAAGATGTGGAATTTTTGGTAAATAGCACAATCAATAACTTTGGAAAAATAGATGTCCTATTTAACAATGCTGGTATAAATAACGAAGCCCAAGGCGATCCTCAC
Organism: Dehalococcoidia bacterium; assembly: GCA_029936675.1. Lineage (GTDB taxonomy): Bacteria > Chloroflexota > Dehalococcoidia > Lucifugimonadales > UBA826 > UBA11996. Next base: position 61,559 of record JAPYSB010000002.1, read on the forward strand.
AAAGAGGATGAAAACTTATTTGACTCAGTGTTGAATGTGAATCTAAAAGGGGCTTTTTTGTGCACCAAATATGTAGTAGAAAATATGATGGAAAACCGTTCAGGTTCGATAATAAATAATTCCTCAGTTTTGGACAGTCGAGCCGCCAACAGTTCGTCAACTTCATATCATGTATCGAAGGGGGGGTTGGCAATGTTGACCAAAAAATCATCTCTTTCATATGCTAAATACAACATCAGGGTAAATTCCATACAGCCTGGAGCAATTGCAACAGAAATGTCAGGTGTCAATTGGAATGACCTTGAGAATGAAAAAGTGAATCAGGAGAGGAGTAAAATGCAGCCGATCGTACGAATGGGCCTACCGGTTGATGTTGCATATGCAGCTTTATTTTTTGCCTCTGAAGAGTCCTCTTTTATAACAGGGGCGAGCCTGCTCGTAGACGGGGGAACAAGCGCAGCATATAACTGGGCACCTTGAACTATAACTTAGTCTATAATTACTCTCCGTGAAACCATATAAATATCGGAGTCGACCACACGAGTTAAATGCACCTGTAGGTTTTATACTTTTTGGGTAATACAGAAGACTCTACCAATATAAAACCTTGGTCTGCTTTCAGGTTTCCAAATTTCAGGATGCTATGGATATCCGGATTATGTGCTTCAGTTACCATGCAGATCCGGCTGCTTGGATTTGGTGTGTGGCTTTATGAGGAGACAGGTTCAGGGATACAACTCGGACTACTAGGATTGGTACAACTCGCTGTCCAAATGCCAGCCTCATTGTTTGGAGGAGCATTCGCTGACCAGTTTGATCGAAAAAAGCTAATAGCGATCACCCAATGTTTTAGCTTCTTCTTAATAACCCTTGCCGCAATTCTATTAATTAGTGATTCCTTGAGGCCATGGCACATATATGCCATGGTCGCAATACTCGGAGTTACCAGCACAATGGGAGGGCCAGCCCGTTCTGCTATTACAGCCAATGTAGTACCCACTTCCCACCTGCTGCATGCTGTTACTTCTAATACAGCTACATATCAAATAAGCTCCATCCTAACACCTTTATTATTTTCCGTTGCATATAAATTAGTTGGGTTACCTGCTGTATTTTTAATAGGTGTCTGCTTCTCCCTACCAGCCTCAATAATACCTTTGTTTATTAATGCCAAATACGGTACTGATGGAACTGACAAACCATCAGAAGGCTCTATGATTTCAAGATTATGGGAAGGATTCACATTTGTTAGAAACCACCCCATACTTCCTGGTCTATATATCATGGACATAGGGGTTACCGTCGTAAGCTTTTACCGAGAAATCATGCCTTTGATAGTCGATAAATTATTCAAGCAGGGTGCCTGGGCTATAGGACCTCTCTCAGCCGCCAATTCTCTGGGCGGAGTTTCTGGTAGTTTCCTTGTCCTTTTCTTGGCTAAATATCGCTCCAAAGGAATGCTGGTTCTATACGCTACAGGAATATATTCCCTTTTGTTATTCGGCTTCGGCTCAATTCAGTTCCTTAACGTACACCCATTGTTTTTATTATTAATCGGGGGAGGAATAATTTCCGGACTGGGTGCGACTGATGCAATAGGTATGACTACCAGACAAACTACGGTGCAATTAACAACTCCTGACCATATGAGAGGTAGAGCTGTAAGTTTTCATTCTTTTTGCGCGATGGCAGCAAATAATATAGGAACATTTGAGGTTGGTTTCATGTCCGAACGAATTGGAGCTGGAAACACTATGCTATTAGGCGGAACAGTATCTGTTTGCGTGGTCCTTCTTGTATGGCGCCTAATAACCGGGTTAAGAAGTTATAGATACCCTTAGATTATTGCTAATTTGGGCTCTGGATCAATGGAAACCCTTGTTGAAGTTATGTTTTCTTGGGCCTCTGTTGATAACTGTTGAAACCGTGACCCAGCATCCAAAACTTTTTCAAGTAATGAGAACTCTCCACAGCTAGGGGCCGTATCTATTTTTTGCGATAACTGCCACCACAAAGCTTCATCTATTTCTTTCTGTTCCCTATAGGGGTCGTACCAGGTAGCACAGTCTTTTTCTTTATCGGCCCATCCCCCTCTGGCAATCATCTTTATTGTCTGAATTCCTACATCATTTTGATTGCAAAATTGAATTAATGTATCTGAATCTTTCCGGTACTCAGGATTTCTATACATCGAAGCATTCACCGGAAACATCACAGTATCGAAATCAAACCTCCTCAGCGCCTCCAGATGTGTAGCCGGTGAAGAAGGGCCATGTCCAGTAATACCAAGCCATTTCGTAAGCCCTTGTTCCTTCATCTCTACTAACGCCTCCAAGGCCCCACCTTTTCCTGTCACCAGATCTAAAGTTTCAAGATCTATTACAGAATGCAATTGGAACAAATCAAAAGAGTCCACCTTCATTCGGCCCATTATGTCTTGAACATTGCTCCACACATCATCCCTAGTTCTCATTGGAGTCTTACAACCCAAAAACATCTTGGAGCGTAACTCCGGCATCCATGGCGCAACACGCTCCATTGATTCAGAATATCCAGGTGCTATATCTATATGGTTGACTCCGTAATCCAAACACATCTGGATGGCAGAATCGGCCTCTGGCTGACTTAATTTTCCTATCGAATAGGCTCCAAAGGTAATTACTGTACTGCTGTGTCCAGTTCTCCCAAGTCGACGTTTCTCCACAACTTGCCTCTTTTTTTGCAATAATATCCAGAAATATATTCGCTCTAGTATAACGAAAAAAACCAAATGGCTATTACAATCTCAGCAACTGAATTAGGCAACTATGCGACACGATACCCTTGTTTAAGGTGTGCCTGGGTAAGGATGCACGTCAAGGATCTTCCTTATCAAACATTCCCTTCAATATTTAGTTCAATAGACAGTTTTACTAAAAACGTCATTTCTGAGTTTTTTGAAAAATTTTCCCGATTGCCCGACTGGTTAGAAGAAATTGGGGAGATCACTGAGAATATAAAACCTCCAAATTGGAGGAAATTTTACAAAGATGATGAAACCACCGGCGTAAGAGTGAGAGGGGAAGCGGACGCCATATTTCATCTTTCAGACGGATCCTATGTGATTGCCGATTACAAAACCTCACGCTACAACCCTGAAAGAAAATATGCCCTACTGTCGTATCAAATACAGTTGAATGCTTACGCATGGATAGCCGAATCCTCCGGATACAGTCCTATCAGTCGTCTTTATCTGATATTCATGGAACCGGAAAGTCAAAAAGAGTTCGCTTCATCTAGTTCAGCTATTTCAGAGATGGGAATAGCTCTTGGATTTAAATCCAATATAATTGAAGTTGAAAGAAGGCCAGAAAAACTGATACCACCTATATTAGATTTAGTCCATTCTGTGTCCAAAATGAAAATACCCCCGGAAGGAAGACATAGATGCCGAAACTGTGTGAAACTGAATGAAATGATTGTGCAAATGACCTATGGAATTACCCATGACCTCGACGAATAAAGAAAACATTGTCTGGTTGGGAGTGTATGGACACCCAGATGACGAAACCTCTGCCAGTGCCGGCACTATGGTGAAACTAAGTGGCGAAGGCCACCAAGTCTACGTCATCACAGCTACGGGTGGGGAATTAGGTACATTGGGAACCGGCGGCACAAAGATCAGAAGAGAGGATCTCGCCTCCGTTAGAGAATCCGAATTAAAGGCAAATATGAAAGCCTACGGGGCAAATCCACCTTTTATGTTGCGATACGTGGACCAGGAGCTAGAAAAAGAAGATTCCGAGGTATTAGCCATAAAAATTCTAGACATAATGCACCTGGTTGAACCAGATGTTGTATCGACCTTCGGTCCAAGTGGCATATCTAACCATCCAGACCACATAGCAATCCACAAATCCACTCTGATTGCCTATAAAAAATATTTTAATCCTACAGGTGAAAACTCACCGCTTCTGATCTACCCGTCCATTCCAGAAGATATAGCCGAAATGTACAACCTACAATTAAGCGCAGTTGAAAAAAATATGGACTTAACCATAGGTATTGATGACACCATTGGATACAAAATAGAAGGACTAAAAAATTATAAGAGTCAAGAAGACGCCCAAGAATTTGCAGCACACCTTTCCGAAAGAAAAGGTCCCCACTTTGAATCATTCGCCGTCAGTGACTCCTCCCCGAACGACTGGGAATCATATCCAGTAGTGGATTACCTACGTTCACTATAGAACAAGGCAGCTTAATTTTAGCATCAAATTTTAGTACTATTTTCACTGGTCAATTTCAGTGATACTGCACCAAGCACAAATATTATAGACGTGATAACAAAGGCAACTGCATAGCTACCCGTGGTATCGAAACTCATTCCCGCTATGATGGGTCCCAAAAAGGAAGGTACAGCATTGGATATAGCAATAACGCCCATTATCGCGCCAAAATGTTTCACTCCAAATGCGTCTATCACTATTAGTTGATAAAGAGCTCCAAAAGCTCCCAGAAAAAAACCCATGGCGGGAACAATTACCCACACTGGAAGTCCATCTCCTGCGTAGATAAGTAGGGATGCAAAAATTGCTTGTCCGCACAGATCTAAAACCAAAGCCATGCGTGGGCCATATTTATCGGACAGGTTTCCAAAGATAAATTTGCCTGCCATTCCACAGGCGGCAAACAAGCTTACAGCTATGGATGCAGTGCTTTCTCTCACACCGTTAATGATGAGGTGGGAAGAAACTTGAGGTAATAATGAACTATAAGTAAATGTCCCGCATAGTATCGCAAAGGTGATAGCATAAAAAGTTTTTGTTCGGATTGCTTCTTTTAAAGTAAATCCAGTCAAAATTTCAGCCTTCTTTTCCGGTTCTAGGATTCCTTTACTTACAGCATCCGGATTTTTTACAATCAAATAGGAATATACGGATACCAAAATTCCCAAAGCCCCAACAACTGCATAAGCAATCCTCCAGTTATATACGGTAACCAAAAATGCAATGATTGGTTGTATCACCATTCCGCCAAAATTATTTCCCATTGCAGTTATGCCAATCACTCTTCCTCGGTTTTCAGGAAACCACAACCCGACCAATTTACCTGGAGGCAACATTGCGGCCCCGACGATAGAGAAAGATTGGACAACACTTAGGAAATACCAATGCCATAGTTCTGTCATGAACGGCCTAACAAGATAACTAATGCCAAATGCAGCCATAGAAAAGGCCATTATTCGTCTTGATCCGTGTTTATCTATTAGTGACCCGATCAATGGTGATATTAATGATCCAAAGGCGATTAAAGACAAGGACAACCCTATCTGGGTACGCGTCCAACCAAAAGTATTTTCCAGAGGTTCAACGAAATGACCAAATGAGTATTGGGATCCACCTACTGCAACAGAAGAAGCCAAAAAGCACGCTGCGGCGATAGCCCAGCCTCTATGAAAATTAATGTTATACAAAATCGAACAAAGTTAGAGCAGTTTTACCCATAATCCAATCAATTTCTGTGGGTTTCGTGAAGACGGTATTATCCATAGCTGTCTTCATTGCATTTCTATAGCCCTCCCTGCCACTAACGGGAGGGTAATCACTACCCCACATAATCTTCTTGTATCCGAAAGAGTCTTTCGCCATGTCTAAAAGGGGAGGGATATCATCAAAAAAATCTCTGTTGAATTTTTCCTTTAAAGCATTTGGTCTATTGTTAAATTCTCCCAGGCCATGAATTTTTATATATGTGTTCCCGAAATCAGCCAATTGCATAGCCTTTTTAAATGTAGAATACGGAGCAAGCGGGGCCTTCCCGTTTTTTGGAAATGCACTCTCTTCCCCTCCTCCCGCTAAATGCTCAATTATTATAGGGATTTGGGGAAATTCAGATACGAGCTCTGCAAATTGATCAGACGCGAAATCGTCTACGGTACCCATACAACTAACAACCATGTCAAGTTCAGCAGCTTTTCGCCAAATGGCAAACTGGTCTGGTCCTGGAGAACGGGTAGTGGTTGTGAGGCGAACACCCACAGCTCCCTTTTCCTTATGTTCTTCCAATTTCCTTATCGAATCGTTCTTATCCGAATCTACTATGACAATTACGTTGAATTTTCCTGGAAACCTTTTGACACACTCGTATAAGTAACTATGGTCATACGTTCCATGTTCTGGCCGACCATGTTGTATTAGGACAGCATGATCCACCTGGTTCAGGGTCATCTGGTGCAACAACATTTCCACTGGTTCAAACCAGTTAACTCCAGCATGGGTGTGAGTATCCACAACGGTCATTAAAATCTCCAACTTATCAATTTACCGATTTTGGTAAGTGGTATATCCTCATTAAGTTTTCAGGTTCATATCAAGGAATACTAGGAGTAGGATATGCCAAAATTTGTTTTTATGCCGCCGCAGGATGATCTTAAGCGTGAGTTTGCTGCCAGACTTTCCGACACTTTGCCAGAATATGATGTTCACTCTCCTGAAACAGATGCGGATGCTATAGGAGTTATCAAAGATGCGGATGCCGCTATGGGATGGATACCTCCTGAAGCTCTTGAGGTGGCTTCCAAAATCCAGTGGTTACACAATCCTGACGCTGGACCCTTTTTTGGATATTACTACGAAAATCTCTGTAAGCATTCCCTAACGATTACAAATCCTAGGGGAATCTATTGGGATCACATCTCCCACCACATCCTAATGTTTATATTGGCTTTATCTCGAGGACTCCCATGGTATATGGACGCAAAAAGGGAACGTATCTGGGATAAAGACGCCAGAAAAACACCTTATGTTTTTCTGGGAGATTCGACTGCTTTAATCAATGGAGTCGGTGGAATAGGTCATGAAACGGCGAGATTATGTCGCGAACTCGGGATGCGGGTGATCGGAATTGACCCGAGACAAGAATATAAAATTGAAGGTGTAGAGATGCACCAGCCTGAATCTCTTGCTGAACTTCTTCCTCAAGCCGATTTTGTGATCACCACTGTACCGCACACACCTGAGACAGAGTTTACATTCAATAAAGATACTTTCGGCCTTATGAAAAAAACCTCGTATTTTATAAATATAGGTAGAGGTATGGTCTGCAAGTTAGATGACCTAGCTGAAGCGGTGGAAAAAGGAGTTATTGCGGGATGCGGACTTGACGTTTATGAAACAGAACCTTTACCTTCAGAACATAAACTGTGGGGTCTAGACAACGTTCTCATGACGCCTCACATTGCAGTGGCAGACGCAGAGAATTTATCTGAACGAAGATATCAGATACTGATAGAAAATGCCCGGCTATTTCTGGATAACGATGAACTGAATAATATCGTTGATAAAGAGAAATGGTTCTAATAATCAAGCAAACTAGAGGAAATAAATGACTAACTTGAGACAAAATAGAGCAAAAAAGAATTTAAGTGATGGGAAGATAGTATCAGTTCCTATGGGGCCTATGAATGGAGACTTAATAGAGCATTTTGGCCCTTTGGGATTTGATGCAATGTGGCTAGAAGGAGAGCACGGTCCTGTGGATTTCAACAATATTCCCGATTTAACAAGAGCCTGTGACCTCTGGGATATGACTCCCATCGTGCGAGTTCACCAAAATGAACCGGCCACCATCTACAGAACTTTCGATCTTGGCGCCCAAGCAATCACAGTCCCCCACATAAATACCAAAGAAGAGGCTCTTTCAGTGGTGGATTCTGGTAAATTCGCCCCAATAGGAAACAGGGGCTCCTTCACCAGTAGGCAGGGGATAGGAGTCGATGACTATTTCAGCCAAGCCAATGATCAAACCATGCTGATCATCTTGATCGAAGACATAATTGCGGTCAATAATCTCGACGAGATACTTGAAGTTGAAAACATTGATGTATTCTTTGTGGCCCCAGGAGATTTAGCTCAAACAATGGGTTATCCCGGAGGAGCGGGCCGTAGGGAAGTAAAAGAAGTTGTGGAAGGTGCCATCAAAAAAATCAGTTCGTCAGGTAGAACTGCAGGCACACTAGCCGGAACCGATGCAGTAGGAAGATATATAGATTTCGGAGCCCGATTTTTCTCATTCAGTTATCTTCCATGGTTAGCCGAAGGGGCAGAAAAATTCCACGAAACTGTAACAAAGGCGACTAAATAAAAAAACTCCATACTGATTTTTCAAGGGAAATACCCGTGCAGAAATTCATAACTTTTGGGGAAACCATGGTCCAGTACAATGCCGAATACACTGGTGCATTTGACCCCGAGAGAAAATATTTCCCTGATGTGGCAGGTGCCGAATCTAATGTTGCAATTAACCTCTCTAAAATAACCAAAAATCAAGCTGAGATTTTCTGGGTCAGCCGACTCGGCAGAGATGATGCAGGTAGGCTAATCCAAAAAATTATTTCGCAACATATCGAAATTGACGCCCCTATTTATTTTGGTGAGAAAACGGGAATTTCCTATTTAAACCATCATACAGACGGTCAACACATAAAAACGTATTTCAGAAAAGGGAGTGCCGCAAGTGAGATACCGTTCGAGCAGGTGAAAAAGCACTTAAAAAAAGCGGACATGTTGCATATTACAGGGATCACACCAGCACTCAGTAAAACAAACTTAGAAACTGTGGTTAAGTCCCTAGAATTCTGTGCTGAAATGGATATCCCTGTTTGTTTAGATGTTAATTACCGGGAGCAACTTTGGAACCCAACTGAAGCCAAAAACACATTAGAAAAACTTTTGCCATTCATATCTATATTCAAAGTGGGGCACGATGAGGCCGAAACGATCTGGCAGTTAAATCTTTCAGCGGAGGAATATGCTGCTCACTTCTATAAAAGACCCGGTACACTAACTATCGTGACAGAAGGCGAATCTGGGGCAGTGCTTTTTAATGGAACCGACCACATTCGTGAACCCAGCATCGAAATCAAGGTTATAGACCCCGTTGGTGCCGGCGACGCGTTTGTTGCCGGATTTCTCGGCACCTTAATTCGGCAAAATATTTCCTTGCGTGATTTTCTTAAAGCTGAGTATGAAAGCCAGATAGAACCACTGACTAGAGCATTAAAAGTAGGGAATATCTGCGGGGCCCTTACCTGCACCAAAAAAGGGGATACTGCAGCGATGCCTACACTCGCGGAAATTGAGGATTTTATTGGATTACTTTGATCTATCCATACCCTGCAAACTTCTCGTCAGTTAATATGTAATCCAAAATAAATAAAACGGAGTTAATCAATGTACAGAATCAGACGCGTTTATAGAACCAAGCCTGGCGAAGCAGGTAACGTGGCAAAACTTGTCTATCAACAAGCAAAAATTTATCGCGATTCAGGGCACAGGGGGGAATTCACGGTTTCATACAATGGGTATACCCTACCAGGTGAACAAAATATCGTAATATTAGAATGGTTTGATGATGCAATCATGTCTCCAGGTAGAGAAGGAAATAACATTCCTAAGGAAGCAATGGAAGCAGGAGCCAAATATAGGCCTCTTCTTGAAAGCCAACACATAGAATTTTATGAAACTGTTGATCCATCCCTGATGGGTGATTAATACCAAATAATTAACATCGCAGACCTATATATGCCTTTTAAATTCCAAACCGGTCATATTCCTTCAAGTCACCTTAAAGCTCCTGACGGTTCGGAAATAAGAATATTTCACGAAGTGAAAGGAGGAGGGTTAAGCGAGTGCACCCTGGCCCCAGGGCTAACTTCTAGTCCTATATCTCATAGAAGTGTTGAAGAAATATGGTTTTTTACTGAAGGTTCTGGTTTAGTGTGGCGCCAACAGGGAGATATGGAGGAAACGGTAAAGGTTGGACCCGGTGTGTCCCTTACTATCCCAAAGCATACCAAATTTCAATTTAGAAACACCGGGGAAAAACGCCTCAAGTTTATTATTTCCACTATGCCTCCATGGCCGGGGCAGTCCGAAGCAAAACCGGAAATAGGTCCATGGCCAACAAGCTTTTAAAATAACAAGGAGTACCAGCTATGACTTCATCTTTTGATATTCGTTCTGATGCATTCTCAGAAATACTCAACGAGGACTCTTCTCTCGAACACATAGCAACAGGATTTGCATTCACTGAAGGACCAATATGGGTGGGTGGGGGTCTCCTTTTCTCGGACATTCCGAATAGCAGGATTGTTCGGTATCACGTTGAAGAGGAAGGGACAAGTATATCTACGTTCAAATACCCAAGTGGCAATTCAAATGGTTTAACACTTGATCATGACGGTAACCTAATAGCTTGCGAACATACCCACCGGCGTGTATCCATGACTGATTCCAATGGCAATATAAAGGCAGTAGCCACTCGTTACAAAGGGAAAAGATTAAATAGTCCAAACGACGTGGTTGTGAAATCAGACGGTTGGATTTACTTCACCGATCCTCCATATGGTTTGATGAATAGAACCCAGGGGAAAGAATTAGATTTTAACGGTGTTTTTAGAGTGTCTTCTAACGGTTCGGGGCTGGAACTATTGATCAAAGATATGGCAGGCCCGAACGGAATAGCCTTTTCACCCGATGAAAAAAAATTATATGTGGGCGATTCAATGGAAAAATTTATCAATGTGTATGAGATCGATGACGATGGCTATCCAGTCAATGGCAAGCAATTTGCAAATTTGGACACGGGTGAAGAAGGCGTCCCAGATGGTATGAAAATTGATACAGAGGGACGGGTTTATTCAACTGGGCCAGGGGGGATATGGGTATTCTCAGCAGAATCCGAACTACTGGGAAAAATACTTATGCCAGAAATTCCGGCAAATTGCGGCTGGGGAGAAGATGGCCATACCTTGTTCATGACGGCCAGAACAGGGTTATATAAAATCAGGCTAAATTCCAAAGGGGACACATCGCTTCCCATAAACAAAAACTAAATCAGTAAAAGAACACAACATGACTAATTACGACATAGTTATCAACCAAGCTCACGTAATGGACCCAGAATCGAAGCTTGACCAATTACAAAATGTGGGTATATCTCAAGGGAAAATAGCGATGATCAGTGACTCACCATTGCATGGTGAGCAGGTGATAGATGCTCCAGGGCAAATATTATGTCCGGGATTTATTGATTTGCATTGTCATCCCCAAGATACTCAAATTTTTGAAGTGCAAGCATTAGATGGTGTTACAACTACCCTAGAACTTGAAGTAGGAACAAGTGATATAGAGCATTTCTATTCCAAATGGGAAAATCAGTCGCCTATAAATTTCGGTGCAAGCATAGGGCACATACCGGTTAGGATGAAAGTAATGAATGATCCTGGGGTATTTCTACCCTCAGGAGATGCCGGCAGAAAACTGGCAAGCAACCCAGAAATAGTGGAGATGCAGCATCTTATAAGGGAAGGTCTAGAAAAAGGGGCCCTGGCAGTAGGTTTCGGGCTAGATTACACACGAGGTGCTAGTCGATGGGAAGTCATACAAATGTTTAAAGTTGCAGCGGAATTTGCTGCCTCCTGCCATGTGCATCTCAGAGGCAAAGGCCACCTGGAACCATCCAACGCTATAGAGGCCTTGGAAGAAGTTATAGCAGCAGCAGCGATTACAGGGGCTCCCTTACATGTGGTCCATATAAATAGCACGGGAATGAGAGCCGTTCCACAACTTTTGGATATGATTTCAGGGGCAAATCAGTCGGGTCTGGATATCACTACTGAGTGCTATCCATACACGGCTGGGATGACAAAGATCGAATCAGCATTATTTGACGATGGATGGCAACAGAATTACGGCATCGACTATGAACAACTTATGCGGCCTGATACAGGCGAATATTTAACAGCTAAAACATTCTCAGAGTATAGGGAGAATGGCGGCTGGATAATAACGTTCTCTACTCCGGAAGAATCGATGAACGCCGCTATAAAAAGTCCCTTAACCATGATTGCGACCGATAGTATTATTGAGGATGGGAAAGGACACCCGAGGACAGCTGGCTCTTACACCAAAGTACTTGGAGAACATGTGAGGGAAAACGGTGATTTAGATCTAATGTCTGCTCTTTCAAAAATGACTATTATGCCCGCTAAAAGACTTCAAGGCCGAGCTCCAGCCTTCTTAAACAAAGGTAGAATAAAACAGGGAGCAGACGCCGATATAGTAGTTTTCGACCCGTTGACTGTAAAAGACCAATCGACCTACACAGACCCGATTAAACCGCCTATAGGTCTAAACCATGTGATTGTTAATGGGGTTCCTGTGGTATCCAACTCAAAATTAGAAGAGGGCGCATTCCCCGGCAAGGGCATCCGCGCAAAAATTAAATGATCGGGAGATCAATATGGCCGTTTATTCAATAAGTAGCATTAATGTTAAAGACTGGGAAACCTACGAGAAATATATGAAAAAGGTTCCCGGTATCATCGAGAAATATGGTGGGAAATATCTAGTACGGGGGGGAGAAATTTTGGCAGATGACACTACTTGGCAACCCAAAAGAATAGTCATGCTGGAGTTCCCCACACGGGAAGATATGGATAAATTTAGAAATTCAGAGGAGTACAAACCAGTAGCAGCTTTGAGGCATAAAGCGGCTGACACGGAAGGGTTCGTCGTACTAGGATATGATGGCTAACGAGCTGGTTGAGGAATCACGATAGGGAAATCCTCACCAACTTGGCTAAACCTTATCACGAGTTCAACATCGGTACTGCCTACCCCTGATAACCCCTCCATACCAAATACTTCTGAAAGGAATTGGCCACCGTTACTTAAAGAAAATTCGGAGGTGATTTTGGAAATTTCGTAATTATCAGAATCTACCTCCAAAATCACCTCCCATTTTTCAGGAGAGAACCTTCGAGCCTCCTCTTCAGTAGCAATTAGTTCAAATAATGGAGTGACAGAACCAATTGGTCCACTGTCATTAAATAAAAAAGTGATTTTTCCTTGCGTTGTCAAAATATCTCTTCCACTAAGATCAGATTTCAAAAAAGAATCCCCGACAGCTTTCAAAAAATCATCTGATATGTGTCCGATACCCAAATTTTGACTATCTTCCCATTCCTGTAAAGAAGATTCTCTAGTATAGATATTATCTCCCGATTTTGCGGATTCCACATACAATCCTATCCCTAACAAATTGGCTTCAAATTTAGATAAGGAAGCGAAAGAAGTTACAGCTCCCGATGCTGAAAGTGGTACCCCTATCAAAATACCTCCCGCATCAACTCTAGCAATACCTTCAAGAATATATTTAAACGAATTTATTTTAGAAACAGAGTCAAATGTTTTTTCCTGAAGAGTTTTGTCCTCAACTTCAGGCTCGAGTATTTCTCTAAAATTTACAGGGGTCACTGTCGGTATAGGAACGGAGGTGGAAATGGATGTCGGTGATGGCCGCAGAGCTACGGAATGTTTATCTTCAGGAGTAGCAACAGGAACAATTACCACCACAGGTGTTGGCTCCTGAGTGGGTGTAATAGGTTCCCTATTCTCCGACTCCACCAAAAAACACCCTGGAATAGTAAACATCATCAAAATACACATACATATATGGCTTAAAGATCGGATACTCATCAGCAGCAAAAGGCCACGGGCTACCCTGCTGCCTCCGGGTTTAAACAGGCAGGCATCGGCTCTCCTTTGAGGTGTGAAATAACATTATCGGCTGCCATCAAGCCCATTCTCCTAAGCGTGGCCGCGCTGGCACTAGCGATATGAGGGGTGATAATGACGTTCTCCATGTGGAGCAAAGGATCATCCGGCGATATTGGTTCAGGTAGGGTAACATCCAAAGCCGCTCCTGCTATTTCTCCAGCTGTTAATGCTTCTCGTAAGGCATCTGGGTCTACTGTCCCTCCTCTGGAAGTGTTAATTAAAAAAGCATTTTCATTCATCTTCCCAATTTCTTTTGAACCAATAAACCCTTGAGTTTCCGGTCCGAGGGGAACATGAACAGACACATAATCGGATGCAGACAAAAGTCTGTCTAAATCAGAAACCCACTTAAGTCCATACATATCTTCAACATCCGGTTTACGTGTCCTCGAGTGATAAAGGATCTCCATATCAAATCCTCTTGCCCGTTTGGCGACCGCTGTACCTATCAAGCCCAAACCAACCAAACCCAAAGTTTTACCGTACACATCGGTGCCTAAATATGGCGTCTGATCAAAAATCTTCCATTCCCCCGCAATAACCTTTCTATTAGAGCGGGTTACTTGGCGAGCTAAAGAAAGTATCAATCCCATCGTAAAGTCGGCGCATGACTCATGTAATATTCCGGGGGTATTACCTACAAGAACACCGTTTTTGGTTGCTGATTCCAGATCTATATTGTCAATTCCTATTGCCCTGGTTCCCACAACTTTCAAACGATCAGCGGCGGAAAACACTTCGTCATCCATGATGTCATTGGACTCGATCATCATTCCATCACAATCTTCTGCTTTCTGTATAACCAATTCCTTCGGTGGAGGTGTTGGTTGATCCCATATCTCCACTTCAAAATTTTGTTGCAACTTGGCAATTGCATCTGGAACTATGATTCTAGTAACAAATATTTTCTTTTCTGGCATATATAAATCTCCTATTCATCACATGCTCGGGCGAAAAAGTATACACCTATGCATTAAATACTTAACTGGCATTGAAGTTTATGTCTTGCGCTGGCGGAGTTAGTGCCTCAAAATCTTATTGATGCGTGGGCAATTTCGTATCGCACAGGAAATATCGCTCGTTAATGAAAGAATCCTCACAACAAAATATTTCATATAGATGGGTAATGCTCGCAGGTGTTTGGCTTGCCTATTTCTCATTTGGGGTAGTGCAGGGCGGCATACCTCCTCTAATTGGGCCAGTCAGTCAGGACCTGGGCTTGAGCCGTACGACGATGGGAACTGTATTGGGCGCATGGCCACTAATTTATATATTGACCGCAATTCCAGCCGGGGCTTTATTAGATAGATTCGATCTGAAATTCACAATTATGATTGGGGTTATCTTTATTGGTATTTCCGGACTCCTTAGGGCCATAGCCATTGATTATAAAACGATACTTTTTGCGGTAATGGTATTTGGTTTAGGTGGCCCGTTCATATCGATTGGCGCACCAAAATTAATTAGCACATGGTTTTCGGAATCCGACCGGGGCCGTGCGATGGGAATATACCTGACTGCCCCCGCAGTCGGGCGGATACTTGTGTTATCAGCTACCAACAGTCTCCTAATGCCTCTTTATGATCATAGTTGGAGATTAACTTTATTGACACTGGCTGGCGTGGCTTTCATTACAGCAATAATCTGGATATTAATTGCTAGAGACCTTAAACCTGACAGCCTAAACCCCGGTGATAGAAAAGATCTCTTAGCAAGTATGAAAACTTTCCCTGATCTAGTTAGAGTGAGACAAGTACGTTTAATTCTAATCATCGTACTTGGAATGTTTTTATTCAATCATGCAACTAATAATTGGCTTCCTGAAATACTTATTGAAAAAAGTTTAAGCTCCTCAAAAGCCGGGTTGTTAGCAGCAATACCGGTTGCTACGGGGGCAGCGGGTGCAGCAGTCATCCCACAGTTTGCGAAACCCAACGCACATAAGAAAATTGTTTTTACGCTTTTTTGGATCGCCGCAGCCTGTACTATCTGCTTAATATATTTTGAAAACTCTCTGCTTCTGAGTGTACTCATCGTTCTGGGAGTCGCATCAAGAGGTGTTATGCCGATCATCATGCTTACATTAATATCATTGGTAGGGGGTGAAAAAACAGGTGCGGCCGGAGGGCTCTATTTCACAGCAGGAGAAGTAGGTGGAGTCTTAGGTCCAATTTTATTAGGCTTTTCTGCCGATATATTCAATGGGTTTAATCCTGGATTGTTTTTTCTCTCCTCTTTGTGTGTTGCACTTTCATTCGGGTCAACAATTATTACCAAAAAAACTAGTTGAGTCCTTATCAATTATCAACCAACATAGAATTAATTGAAGCGTATTCAGGAACACCATTAGTTCTGTAACGAATAGCTCCAGATTGGTCAAAAATTATGAAAGTTGGTACCCGTCTTGCATCGTATTTACTATATAAAGTCTTGCCAACATGGCTTTGCACCTCTAGCCTAACAAATATTAACTCCTGACCCAGTTGCATTTCCAACCTGTCGACGGCAGGTTTCATAGATAGGCATCCAATTCAAAGATCGGAATATAAATACAGTAAGACGGGGCGACCAGAATTGTGCAATGAGTCCCAAGCAGAAATATCCTTTAACTCATCAGGGGAACTCGTCAAGGAATTCTGAAAAAACACTACAACTAGCACAAGAATTAGAATCGTTAGTAAAGCGGGTTTTATCGAAAAAGCGCGGTAGACCAAAAAGAAAGCTATGGTCACTATAAAAAGAGAAAACAATATGTATGAATATTGATTTAAGAAAGTAAACATAAAAGGAGTCAAATAAAAATGGGTCGCTCAAAAGCGACCCATTTCATTACTTTGTTCAAGTTAGTCCAGCTACGCGGCAGCCATATCGTGTCCACAGCACATCGGTGATTTGATTTTGCCACAACCGTTAGTACATTCTGCTACACCAACTGTCGTACCGTCGTCCTTCTCAATATTTACATGAGTCAATTCTGTTCCACATTTCCCACAAGTAATAGGATGTACTTCCATTCCGCAATCGCCACAACTATATTTCGCCATTATATTCTCCCTAATTCACGATTTTTAATAAAACAGTATCAGTTAACTGTCGTTCATCTCAAAGAGTCTATCGTTCACTAAAAACACTGTCAATCAACAGAAAAAGAAATCTATATATTGAATAGATTCAATCAACAAAGTATAGTTCCGAGCCTACAAAAGACCTCTACCTAAACTATGTTTCTGTGATCAGATAACGAATATTTCAAGGAGAAAGTAATGGCAACCAAACCTTTACGAGTGAGTTACGGCGAGTACACATATGAAAATGTTCCTGGTTGGGCCCCTTTACCGAGTGGATGGGAATGGAATCACGTGGTGGGGGTTTGTGTTGATAGTCAAGATCGTATTTTCGCCTACAACAGAAGCGAGCACCCAATGATTGTATTAGATAAAGACGGAACTATTTTAGCCACGTGGGGTGAGGATAGTTTCTCATCAGCACATCACGTGCAAGTTGGGCCCGCCGATTCCATATGGACAACCGATATAGGTGACCATACTGTACGTAAGTGGTCGGCTGAAGGCGAACAATTGATGATGTTGGGTACCCCAAATGAACCCGCCCCTGAGCAAAGTGGAGAACCCTTTAACAAACCCACTGACATAGCTTTTGGTCTAGACGGCTCGATCTATATTTCTGACGGATACGGTAACTCCAGAGTTCATCATTACACGCCCGAAGGAAAGTTAATTGGGTCATGGGGTGAAAGAGGAACTGGACCCGGACAATTTATGACTCCACACGGCGTTGAGGTAGACCCTTCTGGTCTTGTTTATGTCGCAGACCGTGAGAACAACCGAATTCAGATTTTTACATCATCAGGGCAATATGTCTCAGAATGGAAAGGAGTTCACAGGCCAAATGAAATTTTGCATGGTAGTGACGGAGCGATGTACGTAGCAGAACTTGGCATGAGGCAAGGAACCAGTCCTGATGCCGATGAAGTCACAGTTGTTACTCCTCATTCTGGAGTCAAAATTATGACGAAAAATGGACAGTGGCTAGGTGGATGGGGCGCGGACACACATACAGCTGGTGATATAGTGGCCGCTCACGCAGTTGGGATTGACTCAGAGGGAAGTCTATACGTCGGTGAAACTTTGGACGGTGCCCGACTTCAAAAATTTATTAGAGTTTAGCGTTTTCAGTTCTCCGGGCTCGGGAATCTTCTTCCCTTGCCGGAGGACTAGCTAAAACAAAACACAAAAACGATAAAAACAGAAACCCCAAAATTATTTTGAAAGCTAGATCGTAACTACCTTGACTATCATAAATAGCCCCAGCTAATAAAGGACCGGCTATCCCAGGAATAATAACTCCCTGCCGAATTAAACCGTTCAAAGTCCCGTAATTTTTCATACCGAAAAGTTCAGTTACTGCCAATGGCCCGAGAGCACCTATACCCCCCATTCCGAGGCCAAAAACCGATAATGAAATAAATATCGAAATAAAGTTATCGGAAGAAAAAAATATAAAGGCCGCTACACCGATAACCTGAATCCCTACAACCATCGCATAGGCCCACCTAGCAGTAGTATTCTCACTAACCCTCCCAAATATGACTTTAGAGACTACTCCACCAAATGCCAAAACAGAAAGGCACAGGCTTATTTTGTCAGCTGAAAGTTGAATATCCTGTAAGTGGGCAGCCAGTTGTGTAACTAGAGTGGTCCTCACAAACTGCTGTAGGGTCATCCCAATCGCAATAAACCAAAAAGCCCTGGTTTGTAAGGCTGACCGAATTGACAACCCATCAAGCATTTTTTTCGAAGAATACTGCTTAAGACCTTTAGGAGCCCAACGTTTATTTTGTTCCTTTAATACAAATTCAATCCCGTCTCTTATGAAAATAAAAGAGGCGATCGAAAATACTCCCAGAAAAATTGCGGTAAAAAGAAACCCGCTTCTCCATCCACCAAAAGCAATAACAAGAGTTAAGATCGGAATCGAAACCATGCCTCCAAAATTGTTACCTGCCGTAACAAACCCCATCATACGTCCACGAGTTTCAGGGAACCACAACTGCACCAAACGTCCAGTGGCCAATCCGGTACCGGGGGCTCCGGCAAAAACGAGGAGCGAGAAAAAATAAAATTGCCATAATTCAGTCATTATTGATCTGAGAAAAAACCCTACCGCTATAGACCCTAAAGAAACCGCCATTACATACCTAGATCCAAAAATATCTATGGTTCGACCAATTAAAGGTGATAGGAAATGAGCTAATACTCCGAGTGTTAGGGCAAAGTTGATCTGAGTTCTTGTCCATCCAAACTCTTCTTGCAGGGGGACTATAAAAAGGCCAAACCCGTATTGAGCAAACCCTATTGACCCTCCGATAGATAGAAAAGATACAGCTAC
Organism: Dehalococcoidia bacterium; assembly: GCA_029936675.1. Classification (GTDB taxonomy): domain Bacteria; phylum Chloroflexota; class Dehalococcoidia; order Lucifugimonadales; family UBA826; genus UBA11996. Next base: position 80,572 of record JAPYSB010000002.1, read on the forward strand.
TACTACCCATCCCTTGTAAATACCACGGGGTGGGTTTTCAGATGGATTTTTGGTTACTTCAGAAGGCAACAGAAACTACGAATTGAAAATAAATCATCGCTGAAGACTAACATTTAATTGTTTAAGCAGCTATCTTTTTAATCTCAAAAGATTAGGAATCGTTTCATGCATAAACTCGTAAATTATGGGGATAATGAGCAAGGTCAGAAATGTGGAACTAGCCAAGCCTCCGATAACAACAATCGCCAAATCAGACCCTATAATTCCTCCTCCTTCATCTCCGACAAAAACCGCCAGTGGAATCAAGGCCAGTGCAGTAGTGATAGCAGTCATTAATATCGGACGCAGTCTCACTACTCCCCCTTCAATAAGGGAATCACGAACAGACATACCCTTGTCTTGTAATTGCTGTACAAACGCTATCAATACGATAGCATTCGTCACCACAAGACCGATCAACAACAACAACCCCATCATTGACGGTAACCCCAAGGAACTTCCGGTAACAGCCAGCCCAACCAAGGCACCTATCCCTGCCAAAGGCAAACTGAAAAGTATTACAAACGGGTTCCTCAGAGACCCCAGACTACCGACCATCACCAAATACACTAGAACAATACTTATAGCCATTGCTAAAAATATGTCTTGAAACCCCTCAGCTATATCTGCAAATATTCCCCCCGACTCAATAATAACTCCGGGGTTGTTTTGCTCAACAGAATACCTTATTTTCTCGACTTCCAAGCCAATCGCCCTCGCATCCTCATCCGTTATCATGCCTGTTATTGTTGCCGATCTTTTGCCGTTGGTTCTTCCAACCGCAATTGGAGCCTCCTGTAACACAGAATCAACCAATTCCTCTATAGAAACAGATCCAAGAGGGCCTGAAATCATCACATCATCAAAAGAACCCATACCTCCGTACATTCCCCTACCAACTCTAAGTATTACTTTGACGTCTTTACCATCTATGACATAGCTACCAACAGTTTGACCTTTCATGGGTTCACTTACTCTTTGCGCTACTTCTCTGGATGTAAGTCCGATTTTAGAGGCTGCTTCCGAATCAACCTTTAAGATCATTTCTGGCCTCAAACCAGTAAGGTCACTTTCAATGTTCTCAATTCCCTTAACAGTCGTTATAGCTTCCATTAATTGGGAATTGGCACGAGTTACGTCTTCAAAAGAAGTGCCGATTATCTGCAATTCAAGCCCAGCGGCCGGCGGCCCTCCCGTACCTTCTTCAACCATGTAGGTTCGGCCATCAGTCGATGGGAGAGCATCTCTCAAAGTGTCGGCTATATCAGATGGTGCCGAATTATCAATATTCACAAATATATTTGCACTCCCTAGTGGTCCCGCGCCGGGAAAAGATGCTATCCCTACACCGCCTATCGTAGTCAAATAGTTCTCGACATTTCCTGCTATGCGCAATCTCTCAAGTTCTGATTCAACGCTCAGAACGGCAGCATCTTTTTCTTCAGCAGTCGCACTGGGTGAGACAGAAATACCGACAGAAATGTATCTATCTGGCCCCGCTGGAAACAATGTAACCGGAATAAATCGCAAAAGCCCCAAACTACCTACACACAATATCAAGGCAATTCCAACCGAGGCTAGCTTGTGTGTAAGTGCCCACTCCAAAGTAGGTTTATATATCTTCTGAATTGCCGTGAGGGAAGGTTCAGTGTCATCACCTTCAGTAAGATCTCCCGGTCTCAGTAAAAAAGCACCCGCTACGGGAACGAAAGTTACTGAAACAAGTAGAGACGAAATCAAAGCAAATGTAACTGACAAACAAAAAGGGAAAAAGAAAGAACCTACTATGCCTTGAATAAAACCCAGAGGAGCAAAAACTACAATAGTAGTAAGAGTGGAAGCTGTTATCGGAGCGGCAACCTCCCTCGTTGCATTTAAAGCCGCAACTTTAGGGCTTTCTCCTCTCTGCATGTGCCGGTATACATTTTCAAGTACAACTATACTATCGTCGACTACCCGACCGACGGATATGGCTAGGCCCCCTAAAGTCATAATGTTCAAAGTGAGGTCGGTAAAACCCATCAACAGAACACCCCCCAGGATACTGATAGGTATAGTCAACGCTATTACTGAAGTAGGTCTTAAAGAAAGGGTAAGACCTTTTAGAACACCTCCACGAACGTTAAGAAGAAAAAGAAACACTCCAACAACGGCAAAAATAAACCCGTACATCCCTTCACTTTTGAGAGTGTTTAATTGGCTTTCAATTTCAGGCCCTCCATTGTAGATTTCCACAACTTGAATTTTTTCTGTATCCGCGATAGCCATCACTTTAGATAAGGCAACAGCCGAAACATCCACAGTGTTAGCGTCGGGATCTTTTGTGACACTTATACCTAAACTCTGTATTCCATTGGTACGAGATATGGAATTAGTCGGGGAAGGCACAAGAGATACAACTGCAACGTCAATGAGGGTTATCACTTTCCCGTCAGTAGAGCCAACAGGTATTTGCTTTACATCCTCGATTGAGGAAATGCTATTGCTAGTTCGAACTGAAACCATTTTTGTCCCATCAAATAAATATCCGGATGGAACAGAAAAATTACTCTCTCCAAGAGCTTTGGAGACATTTGGAATTAAAATATCAAAACGTGCCAAGGCATCAGGGTCCAACGCTACTAGGAGATCGAATATTTGATTTCCGGTAACAGCTACATTTTGAATTCCCTGAACAGAATTTAAACTTGGTTCAATCTGGCTTTCAGCCACATTAGATAGGGAAGAGAAATCACCTTCACTCCAGGTTAAGCTCAACTGCAATATCGGTTCGCTACCAGGATCTATTCCCCTCACATTCGGCACACTTGCACCATCTGGCAATTCCAATGAAACCAATCGTGTTTCCAAATCTTTCTTTGCCTGATCCATGTCTGAACCGTATTCGTAAAAAAGCAGAAGTATCGATTTACCCTCGACAGAGGTGGACTGAATAGATTCCAAATTGCCCAAACCGGAGATATGCTGTTCTAATGGCTCAGTTATTGCTTGGACCACTTCTTCCGAACCAGCATTCGGATAATCTACATTAACTGTCAACAGGGGAAACTGAACTCTTGGTAGAACTTCGACAGGCAAGGAAGTAAATGTGAATATACCTGCAGCTAAAATAATAATGAAGGCTAAAACCGTTACTGACCCTCTTCGAAGGGCCAAATCCGTAATGTAGCTCATAATGGTCCTTTGGAAAATTTACTAATTCCATTCCATTAGCGATGATATGAGGATACTGATGGAAATTAAATAAACATTAAATGAATTTTGTTACATAAAACAATTTATGTAATTAAATAGTGTGTTAATACAGATTTTCAGTCAACCAGTTCAATTGGGGACATCAGACTAAACTTTAGGCATAAAAATTTCATGACTTTTCATAACACCAAGACACTTTGAATACATCGTCGGCTAATTCCAACAAAGGTCGCTCCATTTGGAACCCGTTAAATCCGATTAATGGGTGGTGGGCAGTGGCAGTTTGTTTCAGCATATCAACCGCCCTTGTCGGGTTTAGCACCTATACATTCGCTTTGTTTGGCGATGAAATGTCAGTAGAATTTGGCTGGACCCGTACGCAGATCAACGCTTCGCTTTCCTTCCTAGCGATTGGCCAGATCCTAGGTCCTTTATTTGGCCGCATTATAGATCGCAAAGGACCAAGAATCATAGTCGCTTTATGCGTAAGCCTTACGGCCTCAAGTTACATCCTGAGACCAATGATGACTGAGCTATGGCATTGGTACGCTTTAAGCTTTCTACAATATGCCGGGTTCTCTGCCACAATGACTCCTGTCGGCCGAATTGTTGGATTATGGTTTCCCAACACAAGAGGCAGGGTTATGGGAATTGCAATGATGGGTAATAACTTCGGCGGGGTGGTTATGCCTGGAATTGTCGGGGCGGTAATTGCCCTCGGGGGATGGCAATCTGGTTACTACCTACAGGGATTATTAACTTCTTTCGTAGCGGTAGCGGTGCTTATCGCACTTAGGGAACCGAAAATGGGACGACTAAACCTAAAAGTACCGAACAATCTATCAAGTACTTTTTCAGAACCGGCAAAACTACCAGGAATGTCCATATCGGAGGCAGCACGATCAAAGACTCTTTATATACTTCTATATATATTTCTGGTGGGAGCTACACCCTTTGCCTCTTTATTACCACAGCTAATTTCTCATTATGTTAATGAAGGCGTGAATTCAACTACCGCAGCGACAGCTATGAGCATTTTGGCTCTTGCCGGAATGGCTGGAAAACTAGTATTTGGCATTCTAGGCGAGAAAATAACCGCCCGATATGCAATGATGGTGTCTTTCTTTGGATTATCTGTGGCCCTCCTATTATCAGTGAATCCCACTGTTCCTGGCATTATCTGGGTTTGCTCCCCCCTGTGGGGTCTTTGCATGGGAGCGTTTGGGACACTTACAAACATGATTGTGCAGGATTATTTCGGCCTAAAAAGTTTTGCCAGTATCATGGGAGTAGCAGGGTACGGTACCGCTGTATCATTCGCTGTTGGCCCTTTGCTGGCTGGCTTATCCTACGACAACCTTGATAGCTATCGCCCCATTTTCTATGGGACTGTCATCGTTATGGCAATAGGAATTTTTGCCTTGAAAGCTATGGGAACCCCCGAAAGAGATTTTTTGCGAAAAAATGAAAATAACCGATAGGTGCCATATGGTGAATTTAACGGTATCTCATTAGTCTGAATTTTTAAGTTACCGATTCTCTTCCAGGCACTCTATTAGAAACGCTAAAGACCCCTTGGTAAAAGAGACCATATTTTCTTCTCTTTTTTCGATCCCGGTTTCCAAAGTTTTGGAGCGGGATAAAGGGCCTGAAACACCAATGCAGGAATGACCAGCAGAATCTCCATACCGGTTCCCTGTAGGGCCCGTGGCTCCAGTCTCACTCAACCCCCATGTAGTACCTAGCAATTCCCGTATCGTTTTGGCATTCAGGGAGGCATATTGCTCTGTGGAAGCTCTCAATCCTTCCATTTGTTCATCATTTACCGCTAATAAATTGCGTTGCGCCACTCTGGTATATATGACGGATCCACCCATAAAATATTTAGAAGCCCCGGGTATAGCCAGCAAATGCGCTGCAATTAAACCACCAGAAGATGATTCTGCAATTCCAATAGTTTGATTAGATTCAATTAGAAGATCCGCTGTCAGGTTCGCTAATCGCAAAATTTCCGTATCCATACCTGCTCCTTAATATACCTAATAAAGACCGCCCCAAAAAAATCTATTTGTAATGTTCTCTAGGGGTTAAGATAAACGTTAAAGTCAATTATTACAAAGGAAAATATTTTATGAGTAGGGGTTGGTTTATTCTTGTCGGCGCATTTTCTGTGTCATTGGGGCTCGTTACTGGAGGACTCATAAAAGGAAATATTGAAATTACAGCGGTCGGCTTCGTAATTGGAATCGGTATTTTTTTGATCCGGAACTGGCTTAAATAGATCTATATTTATAGTCTACCGCCTCGCCCTCACATACTGAGGTGGCCATACAGAATCTTGACCATCTAACTCAACCTGCGCGTTCAACGGCCAGTAAGGATTCCTGAGTAGTTCTCTTCCCAGAAGAATAGCATCTGCCTCTCCATTCCGCAGAGTTTGCTCAGCTTGAGAAGCGTCGGTAATCAAACCAACTGCTCCAGTTAAAATTCCAACTTCTTTTTTTATGGCAGCTGCAAACGGTACCTGATATCCAGGGAATGCATCCAAGTTTTGAGACGGTGAATTTCCACCGGAGGAACAATCTATCATATCAACACCCTCCTCCTTTAACCAACCTGAAAGTTCTATTGAATCTTCAAGCGACCACCCGTCTGGCATATATTCCGTTGCAGATATGCGAACCAATAACGGCATAGACTCTGGAATAGACTTTCTTACTGCAGAGACAATGTCTATGGGTAATCGACACCTATTCCTCAACGTTCCTCCATAGCTGTCGTTCCTATTATTGGATAGGGGCGACATGAACTCACAAGCCAAGTATCCATGAGCTAAATGTAATTCCAATACTCTAAATCCCGCTTCAACAGACCTAACTGCAGATATGGAGAAGGCTGAGATTATTGAATCTATATCCTCCATTGTCAGTTCATCAGGGACAACCCACCCTTCGTCAAATTCAAGCGAACTAGGTCCGACTATATCCCATCCACCCTTCTCTTTTGTTAAAACATCGCCACCTTCCCATGGTCTTTTGTGTGATGCTTTCCTACCTGCATGGGCCAGTTGAATAGAGGGAGTTGCCCCTTGCGAATCAATAAAACTGGCAATCGGCTGCAATACAGAAGCCTGTTCATCAGACCAAATACCCAGATCTTGCGGGGATATTCTTCCCTCAGGGGATACCGCCGTCGCCTCAGCCATGACAAGTCCAGCGCCTCCCACAGCTCTAGTCCCTAAATGAACCATATGCCAATCTGTTGCCACGCCATCTTCATTATTAGCTGAATATTGACACATTGGTGCTACGAAAAGCCTGTTCCGTATTTTTTCCCCTCTTATCGTGATAGGGGTAAATAAATTGCTCATATCGTTAAAACTCTTTCATACTTTTTATCCTACTCTTATCAATTCAAATTCAACTTTCCCTTGTTCAACCAATTTCTTTATTTTTCTCTGCTTGACAGACATCTGACTAAAAGAAGACTTGAATTCCACCAAAACTATTTTGTCTTCTTCGAACTGTATCCCATCGATTGGGCTGCCGAGAAATCTAAATTGTTTGCTATCCCAAGGGTAAGCTTCAACTAAAGGTAAAAACTGTTCGGTTATTTGGCCGTATCGGGTGGACTGACTCCTAAGCCGTGATTTAAGCTCTGAGACTGCAGATTTAAGTTTGAAGCACAAACTGGTAACAAAAAATAAAGACACCAATAAAATAAATAATAACCACCACGAGACCAAAATTTCCATGCGTATACCTCTTAGTAAATGGTGACGTAGGCTATTGTAAACAGGCTAATTTATCTTCTAATTTTTTCCCGAATTCTAGACATTGCCATTTCCTTACCTGAGGTTCTGATACCTCTTCCCCAAACCTACTTGGATCTCTGGAAAGTCTGTCAAGACTAATAGTTGGCCATAAAAGGCTAGGATCTACACCAATATTTTCCCCCAGCGCCTTCCTCCATTCTTTTAATTCTTTCAATCTGGTATTAGCCTTTTCTCTTTCTTTACTCGACATTACATTTGTTCTTGTGTTTTGCCTGCGAGGTCGTTCAACCGGGGGTTGATTGAGGGCTTCTGTCACCACTTTTCTAATCCGTTTCGACACTTCGGAACGACCCCACATACCAATCCCCTTAATCTCTGAATAATTAGAATAAGGTTCCCTGGCAATAGCCACTAACACTGAATCTCCTACGATTTTAAAAGGTGGGCGATCCCTGCCTATAGCCTCATCTTCTCGGACGGAATATAACGATTGCAAAACTGACAAAGCCTTACCATCTAAGTTTTTACTTCCTTTAACTTCCAAAAAGGCGGTGTCCTCATCTCTAGGATTGAACTTTACAAGTTGCAACCTCTCACACTCCTCTTTCAACCATGAAATCCGTCCGAGGCTTTCGAGTTTGTTTGTCATAACTTCCATAGCTCGGAATAAATACCTGACGTCATCCGCCGCATACTTTCTAGCCTCTTTACTAAGGGGTCGTATACTCCAGTCGCTCCTCTGAAGCTTTTTATCTTTGGTCACATCAGCATCGATATATTCTTTCAAAACCGAATCGAGTCCCAATTTCTTTGATCCTAGAAGGGCAGCGGCCAGGCTGGTGTCGAAAACATTGCGGAATGAAAAATCATAATCTCTATTCAGACTACGAACATCATAATCACCAGCATGAAGGATTTTGACAATTTTATCGTTATCGAGCACTTTACCTAGAGAAGATAAGTCATCTATTGCTAGCGGATCAACAAGGTATATATCTTCACCTACACATAGTTGAATCAAACATACATATTCTGGATATCTGAAAAAACCGTTTCCTTCTATGTCAATGCTTACGTAACGGTTAGACAATGAATCCTCAATGATCTTCTCTAGATCATCTGAGGAAGTTAGAATTTTGGGTGTCTCGTCTATGGCTCTCAAACTCATTTATGAATTTTATTTCTTACATGAAGTATAACCTAATAGAATTCACCTTATAAATTTGCAGAATTTTTGATCTTTATGTAAGTTTCAAATCCATTTAATAAGCAAGGACAATAATATGGTAAGGATACCCCCGTGGAGCAGAGAGGAAACAATCCTGGCGCTTCACACGTATATGAACCATGGCCGTGTACGGGAAAATAGTATTGAGGCCAAGGAGTTAAGCGCCTGTTTGAGGCATCTTACAGACCCATATACTACATCTGATCCTATTAAATTTAGAAATCCTGATGCCATTGCCCTAAAGCTTCGGAAATTTGCAGCGTTGGATCCTAGGAAAGCCTCTGGCATGCAAAAAGGAAGCAGAATGGAATTGGCAATATGGAAAGAATTTTCCTCCAATCCCGAACTTTTATCTCAAGAGGCGAAAAATATCATCCGTTCCATTAACATTCCAACCCGCATTTCTGATCCAGGAACAAAAAGCTCGAGAGTTAGTTATGTAAGAAATACCGTAGCTGCAGGAAAAGAGACTTCCGCAGCCATAGGAAACAAACTCATACCATTGTATAAATCAGCTAAAAGGCATCCTCTGAAGGTCGTTGTCGGCTCAGCCTTTGGCCTACTGTCCACTGCGGTCGCGGTTCTATTGATCAAAAAAAAGAAATGATCACCATTAATAACAAATTTCTACATACAAGCGGGAGGCTAACTTGAAAATCACTGATATCACCGTAAATCGTATCCGAGCTCCTCAAGGAGACAATGCGAGAAGCTTTGTGGGCAGGCCGGGCCGTCTTCTTTTGCAAGTACACACTGACGAAGGTATAACCGGAATTTCCGAAGCAGGAAGAAATTTAAAAGTTGTTAGAGCCTATTTGGAGGAATTGATAAAGCCTCTATTAGTCGGAGCTGACCCCACCCGGCCCCGAAAGGTATGGGAATTGTTAACCTTAGGAGAAGGGCAGCAAGCAACACGTTTTCCTTCACAAATTGTCGGTTCGGTTGATGTGGCGCTTTGGGATATAGCCGGTAAGTCAGCCAATTTACCGATATACCAGCTTCTAGGTGGTGCCAGAAGAACCGACATTCCTCTCTATTGGAGCAGGGGCAATGGATGGAGCAAAAGTCCTGAAGAAATGTTAGAAGAGGTACAAGAGGGGTTTGACAAGGGTTATAGAGCGTTCAAGGTAAGAATGGATTGGAGAGATTATCGACAAGATTCAGATCCCAAAAAGGATTTGGCCATTTTCCAAAAATGTCGCGAATGGTTACCAGATGACTGCCCGTTAAGTTTTGATGCCAATTGTGGATATTCGGTCCCTACAGCGATTGAACAAGGAAGAAGATTCGAACAATTAGGAATAGCACATTTTGAAGAACCACTCCCACAATATGATTTTCCAGGCCTGAAGCAAGTCGTTGATGCTCTTGATTGTTCAGTTTCTACAGGGGAACAGGAAATATCGTCGTGGAGGTTCCGAGACCTTATAGAGCTCGGCAACCCGGACATACTCCAACCAGATGTATTAAACGTTGGTGGTTTATCAGAAATGATACGTGTCTATGAGTTAGCGGTGGTTCACAATAAAATTGTTATGCCACATAGTCCAAGTGTTGGCGCGAATTCAATGGCCAGCCTTCATCTCTATTCCACCATTACAAATGCGGTCCGACCTCATGAATTTTCAGAGGAGTTCACAGGCCCAGCCGAGGAGGTATCTAGGCTGTATAAGGAACCAGTGCTGCCGAAAAATGGGGTTATTTCTCTACCAGAAAAACCTGGTCTGGGTCTGGAAGTTGACCCCGACGCGCTTAAAAATTTTATAGACGAATAAACTTTAACGTTATAAATAATCAAATTTGACTTAAGGAATGGTCACAGCATGAAATACGACACAATCATAATCGGTGCAGGTTCCGCCGGATCCATCTTAGCTACCCGATTAACTGAGAACCCAGATAAGTCGGTGCTTTTGCTCGAAGCTGGACCTGACTACCCAGATTTAGATAGCCTCCCGGAGGAGGTCAAATATGGCTACGCTACGGGAACAGAAATATCCACCAGTGACCACAATTGGCAATACATTGCAAGAGGAACCGACAAGGCCGAAATATCCGTACCGAGAGGAAAGGTCACCGGGGGGTCGAGCGCAATCAACGGCCAGATATTCCTTAGAGGCATTCCTCAAGACTATGACAACTGGTCTGACATGGGCAATGATTTATGGGATTACCGGCAACTGGTACCGTATTTCAACAAAGTGGAGACAGATACCACATACCAAGATGACCCAGGAGATTTTCACGGATCCACCGGGCCAATAATTTGTCATAGATTTCCAAGAGACAAGTGGCTTCCAGCAAGTGAGGCTTTCGAACAAGCTTGTTTGGATGCAGGTTTCCCCGCCTGCGAAGATGCCAATGCACCAGACACGACAGGTGTTGGACCGTTACCACTTAACAATCCAAATGGAATAAGGTGGTCCACGGCTATAGGCTATCTAGGGCTATCCAGGCATAGGTTAAATCTAACAATACGTCCGGAAGTAGTGGTAAAAAAAATTATATTTGATAGCTCAGGCGACGAACCTAAAGCCACAGGAGTGGAAGTGGTGTCAGGAGACGAGACTTTCGTTCTAGAAGGGGAAGAAATAATACTTAGTGCTGGTGCGGTAGTTTCCCCTCAAATACTCATGCTATCCGGAATCGGTCCAAAAGATCATCTCAATAGCCACGGAATTGAAACAATCCACGATGTCCCCGCAGTCGGGCAAAATCTAGCTGACCATCCAATGGTATATGTCACGTGGAAAACAAAGCCGGGTGTAGAGCTAGATTCACTGGGTCCGAGAATACAGTTGACTCTTCGATATACAGCCGAAGGCTCCAGTCTTGAAAACGATATGATTGTTTATATGATGGCTGTTGCGAGCGACAGACCAGAAAGAGGTGGATTAAGATCCAGCCCCATAGGAATACAAACCAATCTCTGCATTAATTTGGCGAAAGGGAAAGGCGAAGTAAAGTTAAATTCAAGTGATTACAGAGACCAGCCATACCTTGACTACAATTATCTAGCAGAGGAGGAAGATCGAAGACGGTTCCGTGACGGAGTGAGAATGTTAGTAGGTTTAGAAAATCATCCTGACATGTCATCTCTCATTGAGGAACGATTAACGCCGCTAGACTCTGATTTACAATTTGATAAATCGCTAGACTCCTGGTTAATGAAAGAGGTCACAACAGGACACCATATCTCCTGCACTAACAAAATGGGGCCTAAATCTGATCCTAATTCTGTGGTTGACCAAACGGGAAAAGTCCACGGCATCAAAAATTTGAGAGTCGTTGACGCCTCTATCATGCCAGAGTGCGTTAGGGCAAATATCAACGTTACTGTTATGACGATGGCAGAAAGAATATCGGACTTCATCAAAGAAGACAGCTAATATAAAAATACTTTCGCCCACGCAATCTAATCGACTTTAAATAATGGAGCAATTAAAAATGCCTAGCCAATTTGACAGGGGTTTGGAAATGAGAAAATCAGTCCTTGGTGAAGAATATGTGGAGGAATCTTTTGCCAAAGCAACCGATTTTGATAGGCCTTTCCAGGAATTTATAACTGAAAATGCATGGGGAGGAGTATGGACGAGAGGACCTCTTGATAAGAAGACAAAAAGTCTTATAACTCTCTCAGTTTTGGTCGCACTCCGTGCTGAAGGTGAAATAGGTTTGCACACAAGAGGCGCTATAAACAACGGCGTCACGCCCGATGAGATAGTCAGTCTTTTGATACATGCCTCCGCTTATGCAGGCGTGCCAGCGGCAGTTTCATCCATCAAAATAGTTAAAAAGACTCTGCAGGAGATGGGCGAATTACCCTCGTAAATCGTTAACCAACAACCGTATTAATTCGATCTTCGGTATAACCCAAAACCTCAGAAAGGATTTCTTTTGTGTGTTGCCCCAATAAAGGCGGTGTAGTTATTTCTGCAGCTGAGTCTGAAAGTTTAATAGGGCACCCTAACACTTGGAATTCACCCCTGTCGGGATGCTCTATATCGACTATCATATCCCTTTGCTGTAGGTGTTCATTGTTGTAGATGTCTCGGGCGTTTAAAACAGCTCCACAGGGAATTCCCGCATCCCCCAAAACTGACATAGCGTCCTGCTTAGTATTTTTTGCTGTCCAATCCTCGATAACCGAGTCTATTTCTTCTGAATTTTTATTAGGGTCATCAAAAATTTCCGAATCGCACAAATCTTCTCTGCCTATCGCATTCATGAAATCTTCCCAGATATTTCTCCTTTGAGACATGGCCAAAACATAAACGTAATCATCTGGTCCACCGGGGGCGCACTTGTATACACCGGCGCCTGCTCGGCCCGGCGTTCTGGGACCCCTTCGTGCAGGAGGCTCACCGGTATCACTGTATGAACTCATCGAAGCTCTGGACAAACTAACTACGGCATCTTGCATTGAGACCTCTAATACCTGGCCCTTCCCCGTACTCTGTCTTTGTATGATGGCAGCTAATATTCCAACCACTCCATGCAACCCAGTGCCGCTATCTCCAATGTTAGGACCAGGCTTCAGAGGAGGCCCGCCCGGTATACCAGTTACCGCCATAGCCCCTCCCGCTGCCTGGGCTACTGGATCAAAGCTTTTATATTTACTGTAAGGGCCGTATGTTCCAAAACCTTTTATTCTCGCAAATATTATTTGTGAATTAATATCGGACAAAGTGTCATAGGTATACCCTAATCTCTCCAAAACTCCCGAAGCGAAATTTTCAACCAAAACATCACATTTTGTTACTAGGTCTCTAAACACTTCCTTGTGCTTATCGTTCTTGAGATCCAAAGTTATACTTCGCTTATTACTGTTGAAATTTAAAAAATACGGCGAAGTCTTGTTAGTATCCGAAAGTTGTACAGATCGACCAGGGTCCCCCTTCCCAGGCTGCTCGACTTTAATAACATCGGCCCCTAACCAACCCAACACTTGAGTACAAGATGGTCCAGCTTCATATTGAGTTAAATCCAAAATTCTAATGCCTTCTAAAGCCTTTTCCATCTTTGCTACCTCCCTGCAAGATAAGTGGTTAAGTGGCAGTATATACCTGTTCAAAGAGTATTAGAACGCCTAGAATATGGGCCCGATTAAGAGGAGTTACAAATGAGTTCAATCAAAATGTATGGCACGACTTGGTGTGGAGATTGCACTAGGGCTAAAACATTTTTTGACCGCAATCAAATAGAATACGACTGGACTAATGTAGACGATAAGCCAGAGTATCAGGAATATATTAAGGAATTAAATAATGGTAACCAGCGAGTTCCCACTATTATTTTTTCGGACGGGACATTCCTGGTTGAACCAACAGATGAAGAACTAGCAAATAAGCTGGGACTTTAATTAAATCCTATCTCTTGCATCGTGCACATACCTACCCACTATCTCACCATCTTTTGACACCACATTTGTATAAGGAAATTTAACTGTCAATGTACAAGCATGTCCGGGCGCCGCAATGACAAAATCACCCACATTCAGTGGAGCTCCATTTAACCTAACAACCGCATGTTCCTCATTTTGAATAACAAGCTCAGTATCAGGGTATTGAACTAGTGAAAATCTATGTTGCAGGGGTTGATCCGAAGAACAGGATTTAGATCCTATATCAATAGTGACTGTATCCATCTCAGCATCTTCATCAACTATCTGGCCCAATATTAAACTTGCTATGCGAAATCCTAATTCTTCCATTTCGGCATTTCGAGTGTCCCAGTAAATCCACGTTCCAGGTGTTGGTCGAATATTGGGATTATCTGCATAGTGTTGAAACGACCACGATCCCCCCGCAAGATTATCTTTAACTTGTATTCCACTAGTATTTGCAGCACGCCAAATTTCCTCCATCAGCCCTATGTTCCTTTTAACCATAAGGCTCCTTTCTTTGAAACTTGGAATATATAAAGTCTCACCATCAAAGACATGTACACCAATAGGGCTTAACCCATCGGTAGCATCAATGCTTTGGTAGAATTCATTAGCGTTTGTACCGGGCTGAACTCCCGTACGGCGCATACCTGTATCAAGGTCCATATAGACGCCAATATCCCCATCTATTACTTTGGAAACTTCAGATAAAAGATTCAAATGCACTTTAGAGCTAGCTATGGCCCTAAAATCGGTTCCTGGAAACGATTTAATTAGGTTGGAAAACCTTTCTAATTTCCTCGGATGCACCATGGGATATGCAATGACGATTTCGCTTGCGCCACACCCTGCTACTACTTCAGCTTCCTTCAACGTCGCACATTTAAAAGATTTTATTCCCCTGTTCAACTGAATATTCAAAACATCAGAAGATTTATGTGTCTTCGCATGCGGTACAACATTTTCTGGCTCACCACAAATGCGAATAATTTCATCGATATTTTCTTCCACAATATGGGAATATGTGAGCATAGCGGGTGTATCTAGAGCGTTTGGATTAGCCAGTTTATATATGCCTTGATGCATTGTTCCTCCTGTTAAATCATTAACTCATATATTTCGGTCAGCTATCCAAAAAAGACTTTATTGATTCTGAATCCAGTAGCGGATAGATATCAAATTTGGCTGGAACAATTTCCGACCATTCGTTAAGAAGGCGGTGGAGCACCTCGTTGGAATCGACATCAAATGTGGCCACGGCACCCCTTCCGGCGCGAGCATAAAAACTTATCGCCAAACCTTTGTCTAATTTATCCTGAGCCCACGGCCAATATTTTCGCCTTTGTTCTTTTACTTCAGAAGGTCTTTCAGGATTTGGTGAACTAACTACTAGAAATAACATACTTGCTCCCGTGACGGAAATTATATACTCAGAACACTGACAAATTGCTAAGGCAAATAAAATATACAAAAAAGGAATACCCGGTATGAATTCCACTAACAACGAGAATCTCAACCCTCAAGAACAATCCGTATTCTTTTATGGTGATGATGCTCCGTCTTACAACGTTGAATTCATTAGCCATCTCAACCATATTTCAGAATCTAAAAAAATATCGGAAGATAATTATTCTATTGGCGGTGAGGTGGAAAGATTAGAAACAACTATGGCGCAAAAACTGGGAAAGGAAGCTTCTGTCTTTTTTCCAACCGGAACTTTAGCCAACCACGTGGCAATTAGGCAATTATGCTTATCCAACAAAAGAGCCATTGTTCCAGAACAAAGCCATATTTACCAAGATAGTGGAGATGCGGTCCAGCAACTTAGTGGAATAAATTTGATTCCTCTTGGCCCAAACAAACCATATTTTGGTTTGGATGAGCTAAAAGGAGCATTAAATACATCAATTAGTGGAAGAGTGACTACCCCCATCGGTGCAGTGGTTATTGAAACCCCCGTCAGGAGATGTTACGGACGGGTGATGCCATATGAGGCGATGAAAGATGTAACCGGTTACTGTCACCAACAGGGAATCCCAACTCATCTGGATGGAGCTCGCCTTTTGATAGCGAGTGTTGTCACTAAAATTAGTTTGGAAGCCTATAGCAACCTATTCGATACTGTTTATATATCAATGTGGAAATATTTTGGAGCCCCTTACGGAGCGGTACTGGCAGGATCGAAGGAATTTTGTGAAAACCTATACCATGTAAGGAGAATGTTCGGCGGTAGTTTGCCGTCTGCCTCTTTAGCAGCGGCACTGGCTCTAAACGGGCTTGAAACTTTTCAAACCGATGCAGAATTAGCAAACGAGAAATCTGCTGAATTGCTGGAATCTCTCGACAAATTCCCGGATATTAATGTGAAGCCATACCAGGACGGTTCAAACATCATCCCTGTTGAAATTGACCAAAATGTAGACCTGGCCAAATTATACGAAAGCCTCCGATCTCAAAATGTCTTCATCAACACCAATACAGAGTCAGAGAGAATTCTACATCTGACAATGAATCTTTCCGTACTGAGGAGGCCAAACAATGAACTTCTCAGAATATTCGCAAAGGCTATTGAAGATGCTAGGTCGATTTAAGGCCGTTTATGAGTATTTACCTTTAATCTGTGGTGCTGTGTCACTGTGACCTTGCTCTTCTCTTTCTAATCGAGTTGCCCTCTCCCACTCCCTTTTTAAATCATCTCGAACTTTTAAGGTCAGCAAACCCAATCCTTCTCCCTCAAGAGTTACTGTGTCACCGTCCATAATAGGGCTTAAGCCTCTGTGGTTAGTCCCCGTAGCCAACACATCCCCTGGCTCTAAGGTGTGTATTGAAGTTATCCACTCCAAAGCTCGAGGTATTTTGTGAGCCATATCATCAGTATTAAAATTCTGTTTCAGATCCCCATTCACATGTAGATTGATTTGTAAATTTTGCGGATTTTTAATTTCGTCAGCAGTAACTAAATAAGGGCCCATAGGAGCGAAAGTATCTCTTGATTTCATTTGGTAAAACACGCCACCTCCGCTGGTTAACCCTCTAGCCGACATGTCTATAAAATTCATATATCCAAAGATATAGTCATAAGCCTCTTCAGCTTTAATTTTAGTGGCCTTTTTCCCTATTACCAAAGCCAACTCAGCTTCAGGTTCAAATATCGTGGCCGGTACATCAGGTAAAACAATAGTCCCACCGTCCGGCAGTACAGCGTTTGGTGATTTTGGAAAAGCATTGATAGGAGCAGGCTCATCCCTAGTACCATCTTCCATGTAATTAACCGCCATGCAAACAATGTTGTGTGGCTTAGGGACAGGCGAATTAAAAGTTACGGAAGCAACATCTATTCCATCCTCAGCAGCAACTAATTTTTCGATTTCAGGTCTGTAATCATCGAAGGATTCTATAATCCTATTAAGTAATCCCTGGGCATGATTATGCTCATCTACAGGAACTGCTTTGGATATATCTACAATTTTGTCCCCTTTAACAACTCCCAAAGTAAAATTATTAAAAAACGCCAGTTTCATAGCTATTACACTCCTTCCGAAAAAACCCGTTTCCAAAACAATGATCGTTAGCATATCATTAAGCTAATTAATAAGTGTCATGCAATAAAACATTAGGAGGGAAGCTATGCCTTCAATAGCAGGATTGGGACACGTTGGTATATACACACACGATCTTTCAAAAATGCGCGATTTCTATTCGAGAGTAATGGGTCTCGAAATCACTGATGAAGAAATTGAAGAAAGGGGCATCGTTTTCATGTCTTCGAATCCAGAGGAAGAACATCACGAATTCGTGTTGATGAAAGGGAGGGATGTACCTGAAGGTTCCAAAATGGTTCAACAAATCTCATTTTATGTAAATGAGTTATCTGAATTAAAGGACTTTCATCAGCTTTTTGTATCCGAGGAAGTTCGTATAGAGCGAACTGTAAGCCATGGAAACGCCTTCGGTATGTATGCGCTTGACCCCGAGGGCAACACTATAGAAATCTATTATCGAACGGGCTTTCCCGTACCACAACCATGTGCTGACCCTGTCAATCTGCAAGATTCAGAAGAGTCGTTGATAGCTCAGGCTAAGTCAAGGATCCCTGCATAGGAACCTTGACTATATCTTGGCCAACAGAGCAGATTGAAAAGCGACAAGCATTGCTTGAGGCGGTACATGGTACCCAAAGTGAAATAGAGGCGCATTTCCAAGAATCGGAGGATCAGGGCCACCTCGCACAAGCCACCGCTGATGCTCTGCTTGACGCAGGTTTGTTAGGCTTAAAACTTCCCCTTGAACTGGGTGGAGCTGAGGCAGACCCAGTTACCCAAATGAAGGTAATATCCGAAATTGCCGCTATAGACACGTCTGCTGCATGGTGCACCATGGTTTCTGCAACCAATGTAGGTTCTGCAGGAGCATTCCTACCAGACAGAGGAATAGATGCGGTTTTCGATCAAGGGACTCATCCTATGATTGTTGGTGTAGGAATGCCCTTCGGTGAAGCCAACAAGACAGATGACGGATTCTTTGAGATATCGGGCAAATGGCCATATGGAAGTGGCATAAAAACTTCCAGATGGGTCACGGCTGGTGCAAAGGTAAAACCTGCAATCCAAAGTGATGTTCCATTTGAAATACGAGCCATTTTAAAAACAGAAAAGGTGCAAATTATCGAAAATTGGGATGTGTCAGGTCTAAGAGGCAGTGGCAGCAATGATTTTTTCGTTGAAAAAGCAATAATACCTGAATACATGACCTGGGCCGGGGACGGCACCCCTAATCGCGGCGGATTTTTATACAATATTAAGAGACCCGCTTTTGTGGTATTCGGTCATGCTGGAATAGCATTGGGTACAGCAAAAAGGTCTCTTGTAGAAATTACGCATTTTTCACAAACGAGGTCTAGAAATTTACCCGGACAAAGTTCTATATCCTCAAACCCTATATTTCAAGCTGATATAGCTCAGCTTGATCTTAAATTAAGAGCGATGAATGCTTTAGCCACCGAAGAATTTGGAGAAGTCTGGCAATACGCGCAAACAGGTGAAAAGTTAAGTGATAAAGAGCAAGCCAAAATCAGGGCCATTGGCTCTTGGGTCACAAAAGAATCCCTAGATATAGTCACAAAATCCTTTCAGTATGCAGGCGGTGCCGCTTTGAATAAAAATAATCCTCTTCAGCAGTGTTTTAGAGATATGTATGCGGCCTCCCAACACTACATGGTTAGCGCTACGCATTTTCAATCTTATGGGAGCGAGTACTTCAACAAATAAATGATTTCTGCAATATCCCAAAAATTTCTTGGCCCGGCAATGGCCTATCCTTCTTACCGGGCTTACTGGTTCGGTACATTGGCATCAGTTATCGGGTTTCAGATGTTGAACTTCAGTCAATTCTGGATCATACATGATTTAACTGAATCACCTCTATATTTGGGTTATGTTGGCTTGGCTACCGCACTTCCCGCCATAGTGTTGAATATCTTTGGAGGAGTCGTCGCAGACAGGTTGGACCGAAAAAAATTAATAGGCATAACCCAAACAATTAACGGTCTAATAATACTGATTCTAGCGGGGTTAACTTTTGCAGAGGTTATCCAGGCATGGCACGTCATAGTTTTAGCCTTCCTTACCGGAGCTATCAATGCTTTTGACCAGCCGGCGAGAGTGGCTATATACCCCAGCCTAATTGATAGATCAGTAATGATGAACGCTGTGGCATTAAATTCAGCAATATGGACGGGAACCAGAATAATAGCCCCGGCTATAGCAGGAGTAGTAATTTCCTTAACTGGAACGGCTACGTCTTTTCTAATTTCAGCCCTAGGGTTTTTTACAATGGCTGCAGTAGTACTCTCAATGACAGTACCAAAAGATGAATCTGAAACTCCACCGTCATCGAAAGGAAATGATTTATTGGAAGGTGTTCGTTTCATATGGAAGAACAATGTGTTTTTGATATTAATTTGTATTACATTCTTTAACAGTTTCTTTGGTATGGCATATATACCAATGATGCCTATCTTCGCTGTAGATATACTCAAGGTAGGTGCAGATGGTCAAGGGGTTTTGATGGGTCTAGGTGGGATTGGCGCCCTATCAGCCACAATGATTATTGGAAGGACCGGAAATTTCAAACAAAAAGGACTGTTAATAATATTTGGGTCCGTATTTTTTGGTCTTTCAATAGCTGGTTTTGCCCTCTCTTCGATGCAATATGGGAATTATTACGTTGCACTCATTCTTCTTTTTATCGTCGGCGTAAGTAGTTCCTGCTACATGATATCGATAATGAGTTCGCTACAAATAATGGTTCCAAACCACATGAGGGGAAGAGTTATGGGATTTTACGGGATGACATGGAGCATAATGCCTCTAGGCGGGATGTATGTTGGTTCGCTATCAAGATATATAGGGGAAGACACCACCGGAGTTCCTATTGCAGTGGCAATAGGCGGGATTCTCATCGCCGTTTTCGCAATCGGGCCTTTCTTTATGAATCGAAATGTAAGAAATCTTGGAACGATATTGCAGACTCATCAAGCGAATTAAAGAATACTTAGTTGTTAAAACAATACGACCGATAACCTGCTCACGATTCAGTCATCTGGGGCTCTCGTGAAAAGAAAACCAAAATGGCCCCCAGAAGAAGAGCTCCGATCACCAATACAAACCCTGGTCGGTAGGTATCGGTGATATCAAACAACAGCCCAACCAATACTGGGGCCACAGCTGTACCAAGTATTCTAATTGGTTGTGTTATACCTCTTATGGACCCTATATGTGCCCGGCCGAAATATCGTGCCCACAAAGATTCACTTAGAGGAATGGTTCCTCCGAATCCAAATCCATATAGGAAAAACCCTGCCAATAACATCGGGATCAGTGAAATTGGACCCGATACCAACATTAAAGAAACACCTATTGAAGATATAGTGTAGGCTGCCATCACAAGAAATCTCGGGTGAAATCTTTGCATTGCGAACCCCCATACTGGCTTTGACGACAGATTGGCAAGGCCGTTGACTGAAATACCAATTGCTCCGACAGTTCGGGCGAAACCTGACTCCTGAGAAAACGGAATTGCATGTATCAACACACAAGCAAGCCCTGCCGCGATGAAAGCAAATCCAAAGACTAGGAGCCAAAAACTACTGGTTTTGATTGCTTGGGAGCGATTGAACGGTCGAAATTCAGATTCAGGTATATCTGACGAAACATGATCATCGTAGTCATCAACCCCGTCAGGTAAAAGGCCATAATCCTCTGGGGTACGCCGCATAAAGAAACTTACAGGGATAACCAGAATAAGTATAAGAGCACCGAGGGAAAAATACCCGCTTCTCCAGCCAAAATTGTCTACAACTCCAGTCAGTATCAGAGGGGTCACTAAACTACCGAGAGATATTCCCGACGATCCTAGCGCCAGTGCCCATCCCCTCTTCCTGACAAACCACTTATTAACAGCAGAATTCACAACAAATGGACTAAATAAATTCCATCCAACGAATCCAGCGATTAAATATACGAATAAATAAACCATTAAACTGGACTGGATCCCAAGTAGGACCAGGCAGACAGCACTCATAGAAGCCCCGGTGAATATCAGCGGTTTGGGTCCTCTCTTATCAAGAATACTTCCGACTACTATGCTCGAGAACGCTCCCGTACCAATTGCAATGGAGGGTCCCAACGTGTATTGCCAAACTTTCCAGCCTAGATCGTCCACCATCGGTAAAGTGAATACGCCAATGGCAGATTGGCTTACACTCAGGAATGCAAAATTACAAAGGATAGCTCCTAAAACTATCCACCAGCCGTAATAGAGACGTGAGAACATCTAAACATACTAATGCATTTGAATTGGAGAATAAAATAGGTTTTAAGTTGATAAAACTGGAGTTTATTCATGGCATACCACCCAGTCGTTAACAATGCTAGAGTTGTTGAGCCTCAGTCGCTAAATCTCAACGAGAAATTTATGTATTCTGCAAACAGCTCTGAATGAAGAATCCGGTCTTTTTAATACTGGTATTACTAATACTGTTTTCCTGTTCCTCTGTTTCTGAGGATGGTCCACAGGAACCTTTCGCTTCGCCAACTAAATTAGTGACCCAGCCTAAGGGTCTTGATGTAGAAACCAAGAATGCATCAACAGCGACACCACCATTTGTCTTCGTCCCCCCAGCTAATATTACCCCCTCTCCGATACCCCTTACCCCAACTTCCACATCGACTCCCCTCACACCTCTTGGTTCCCTGAACATCGAGAGAGTGTTTCCGAAGGTCTCTTTCAAGAGAATGGTTGACCTAATATTCTCGGGCGTTGGTACCCCGCAGGCGTTCCTCGTTTTGCAGCCAGGTAGAATCGTGGTATTTAACTACAATGAAAGCGATCCGCAACCTCAAGAATTCTTAGACATCCGGGGCAGGGTAAGTGATAAAGGCAACGAGGAAGGTCTTCTGGGAATGGCCTTATCTCCAGATTTTTCGGGCGACGGGCATTTCTACCTCTACTATTCCGCCGCGAACCCAAGACGTTCTGTACTTTCCCGATTTACCATCAGACCAGGCGATATTAGCAGCGGTGATCCGAGCAGTGAGCGAGTGATATTTGAGGTACCTCAACCTTATTCCAATCACAATGGAGGACAGATTCGCTTTGGCCCACAAGGCCTGTTATATATCGGTCTTGGCGACGGGGGTAAAAAAGGGGACCCTATCGGCAATGGACAGAACCTGACAACGCTGTTGGGTTCAATTATTCGCATCGACGTTAGGACGTTAGACTCGAAAGGTACATACACCGTCCCTTCCGACAATCCTTTTACAGGTTCCTCCAACGCAAAAGGCGAGATTTGGGCGTA
Source organism: Dehalococcoidia bacterium (assembly GCA_029936675.1). Taxonomy (GTDB): domain Bacteria; phylum Chloroflexota; class Dehalococcoidia; order Lucifugimonadales; family UBA826; genus UBA11996. The sequence continues at coordinate 103,055 of JAPYSB010000002.1, forward strand.
TGGGCTACGAAATCCATGGCGATTCAGCTTCGATTCTCAGACAGGAAGCTTATGGGTTGGGGACGTTGGACAGAACGATTTTGAGGAAATCAACCTGGTGACAGGGGGGAGCAATTACGGATGGAACATAATGGAGGGATCTCATTGCTATGCTGATTCGGATGAAGCATGCGACCAGTCAGGGTTAGAGCTTCCTGTTGCGGAGTACGGCCGTGAGGAAGGTTGTTCCGTGACGGGCGGTTACGTTTATAGAGGTTCGAGATTACCAGAATTAGCAGGGGCCTATGTATATGGAGACTATTGCACTGGAAAAATATGGGCTCTAAGGCATGATGGTAACGAGATTACCGAGCACCTGCAGATCGCCGATTCATCCTTGAACATATCGTCGTTCGCCCAATCTCCTGCTGGAGAAATATTCATACTTTCCTTTGACGAGAAAATCTACCGGTTTACCCGTTAGTCTGATCCAAATATTTTCTCTCGACGAGGCTCCGATTATTGATTCTGACTCACATACCGGTTTAGGTAGCACCTATCTATGGTGTCAAAGACCGACGAAATATGATGTCACTCATTCTACAAACTCCAGTATTTTTCTGAAATAATTTTCTCCACCAATGATGTATGTATCGTTGTGGTCCGCCCCTACAACAGCGTAAAAAGACTTGTTAACATTAGCTAAATCATAAATCTTTTCTCCCATCTCAATTGGAACAACCGAGTCATTTGTTCCATGAATAACCATGAGTGGAGAGCCAAGACTGCCGGCCATTGAACCAGAAGCATATCTGTCACGAATCAGTAGATTGACCAAAAATTCAGGAAGATAAGGGTAGTGAATTTTTGCCAAAGCCACTGTAGAGGTGAATGGAGCCTCTATTATGACTCCGCCAACGTCATATATTGATGCCATTTTAAGAGCGACTGCGCTACCTAAGGATCGCCCGAAAAAAAACACATTCTGAGTGCCTTCTTCGGATCCTACTCGATCTATCAAAAAGTCCACTGCAGCTTCAGCATCCAAATACAACCCTGATTCCGAAGGTGATCCCTGACTTAATCCATAACCTCTATAGTCAAAAATAAAGATACTGGCTCCCACATAAGTATGCATCAGTTTTATGTAATCCAACCGGTCACCTATATTTCCAGCATTTCCATGAAACCAGACCAGCGCAATCTCACTCTCGCCAGGTAGGAACCATCCGTGTAGTTCAATTCCATCTGCAGAAGTTAAGTAAACATCCTCATAATTTAGGCCAACATCCGATGGGGTCATAGGCAGTTCATGGCTTGGAAAATACACAAAATATTTATCTAACACCAGGCACCCGGTTTGAATAATCGAAATGAGAATAATTAACATCACAACAAAGGTGACAGAACACAATTTACCCCTAATAAAAATCAACATAAAGAATGCCCGAAATCAAATAAACCTAAACATATTAAAGTAGTCTAATTAGTTTAATTCACTCAGAGGCCAATGCGGTGATTACGGAAAAACTGGCGATCTCAGCCCTAACAGGGCCGTATGTTAAACCGCTATGCCATGGGTCCGCTTTTAAGGGTCCGCCCTTTAAAATTTCAAACAGTTCCGCCTAACAGGTGTTTTCACCTTTTCCAGAATATAAATAATGGTTTAGAATTATCCAGGAGTGAAGTGAGCCTAACCTAAGGTTCCACCCATTCGAATATTGTGAGTCCGAAGGGGGAAGTGCTTTGACTTCACAGCCGAGATGCTGGTGCGGACACCATGAACGTTATCACGGTGGGGACAGCTGCACGCTATGCGACAAGCAACGGTTACATGAATCTCACCCTTTCAGATTGGCAAACCCGGCTGAAAAAGTGGTAATGCTTGAGCGAATAGGCCGGTACGAACTAAAAGAGCGAGTGGGCGCTGGTGGCCAAGCGACCGTATATTTGGCGGAAGATACCCTCCTTAAACGAAATGTCGCCGTTAAGGTCATGAACCAGCTTGTCTCATCCCACAGTGAGTACATAGACACTCTCATGACTGAGGCTCAACTTGTTGCTGGTCTGTCCCATCCAAACATCGCGACTGTATATGATTTCACTGTTGAGGGCGAATACGCCTGCATAGTCATGGAATATTTCCCGAACAGCCTTGATAAAGAGCTGGCCAGGGAAGGGGCAATGGCCGTTAACAAGGCAGTCGATATCATTTCCAAAATCTGTGAGGCACTCTCTTATGCCCACAGCATGGGATTTGTACACAGAGATATAAAACCTCACAACGTTCTTTTGGCTGCGGATGGCTCTCCCAAAGTCACCGACTTTGGTATAGCCCGAGCGAGTGATTTATCTTCTGTCACAAGTTCAAAGGGAACCCCTTTGTATATGTCCCCAGAACAATGCAAAGGAACATCAATTGACATTCGCTCCGACATTTATGCAGTCGGAATAACGTTTTACGAACTTCTAACGGGGAAAACTCCTTTCAAAGGGTCAGTCCCTCAGCTTTACCGAATGCATATAGAAGAAGAGGTCCCCGGTATCCCGGAGTCTTTTAGCGTACCTTCAAATATTGAAGACGTGATAAGAAAATGCATGGAGAAAGACCCAAAAGACCGTTATCAAAACATGGTTGAGGTCATTTCTGCCCTGGAAGTTTCTGCTGACCAGTCAACGGCAAAAAGAGTAGCACTGATAGGTCAAAACGGTGAAGGGGAGGTCCAAGTTGACCCCGACCGTTCAAGAAAAGATTGGCGCCGACAGGGTGAATACACTGTTCTGGGTGAAATAGACAAAGACGACAGAACGGGTCTTTCCTGGAAGGTTCAGGCAGAGGCGGATGAAGTAGTTATTGTAAGGAAAAACGGGAAAATAACCGACGTATTTTCTGAAGAGCGAAAAAGCATTAAATCCTTTGGTGAATCTCTCACTTCAATATTTAAAATAGGCCCAAAATACGAAGTCTTTAAAGCCACTAAAACACGATTTAACATAATTTTCTGGCTAGGGGATGACACAACACTCACTACCAGCAATAAAGATTTCACCTTTGGATTGCCTGTTTTAACGAGTGACAATCAGGCAATCCCTGCCAAAATAGATCTCTGGCTACAGGTAAATGATGAGCTACCAAAGAACCTTCTTTTACTACTAAGAGGTCAAGATTCTCTCAATCGATATGACCTTGCCTCAGAGATAAGAGAGGACCTGTTAGCAAAAATACTTGCTCTTAACCTTAGTCAATATTCTTTTGCCAAACTTAGAGGGAATAAAAGTTTACTCAAAGAGATAGGGGAATCAATCCGAGGAGAAGTAGCAGAAACTCTTACTACCTACGGGTTGGACGTTCAAGACTACTCAATTAGCTGGGGCTTTACCCTGCAAGAAAGAGCAGACATAACCCAGCAGAGACACCAGGTTGCTCTCCAGGATGTTCGAAATATAAACAGGATAGACCAGTTTAGAAATGGAAATGCCCGACTAGAAGACCGGGCCCCACTCAGGGCAGCCCGAAAGCGTTCCTACTGGGCGATAGCGATAGCCGCTATCGCTCTGATATTTGCCATAACATTTATGACTATGAACGGCGGAAACCTGATAGGCCTGGCCACGGGTGAGGGAGGTGACTCTGAAAGTGAGATTATCTCTCCTGCGGCCATGGTACCGGTTCCCCCCGCAGTCGCAGCGATACCTGAGGTTCTACCCCCAGTTGTCATACCCACTTCAGAACCTGTTATCGACAAAAATGTGACATTTGTTCTTAAGAGAGAGACGTACATCGCTTTAGTACCGATGGACGAAAGTTTTGTTCAAATCTCCAAAATCTCAATTGATTCGTCATCTGAAATGGACTTAAGTACTTCTTCAGTGAATATAGAAGGCGTTGAAGCAAGGGAAATTTCATATCCACCTGAAAATGTGACCTTCCTGAAAAATATGGATATTTCTATAGACGGACCCTATGAATCACATTCGATACCCGGGGAAATAGAATTTTATGTCAATCGTGATTGGATGGAATCTGAAGACGTATCTAAATCAGACATCTCACTATATAAGTACTCTGAAGGTTGGGTCGAATTAAACACAACTTATAAAGCTGACATTACCCACGTAAACTCAATTTACAGGGTTTTCTCAGCAGAAAGCCTAGGATTTTCTTCTATCTTCTCAGTAGTAATAGAAAGAAATCCCGTGGTTATCCAATCGCTCGATTTAACCCCCGCTCCTTTACTGGCAGTACCTTCGGAGCTACCAACTCCCACACCTACCCCAACTAGGACTCCTACACCAAACCCCGAAGCACGCGACAACGTAGAAGCAATAATTGGGACTGAAAATATAGGGAGTTTTGACTACCCTGGGGATGAAGACTACTGGCTACTGAATGTAGATGACTCCCTTATCAATAAGACAATAAGCATATCTGTGACTGCCGATGACGGAGCCGATACCTACCTTGAGCTTGAGTCTCCTTCCGGAACAATGGTCGCTGAAGATGATGACAGTGGTCCGGGAGAGGATGCCTTAATAGAATATGTAAAGTTAAATGAACGCGGCCAATACAAAGTAAAAGTAACGGCGTTCGATAACTACGTAGGTGGGTACAAGCTGGAAATACTAACCGGTACGGTTATTACTACTCCAACAATCACTCCCACTGTGACTATTACACCTACACCAAACCCCGAAGCACGCGACAACGTAGAAGCAATAATTGGGACTGAAAATATAGGGAGTTTTGACTACCCTGGGGATGAAGACTACTGGCTACTGAATGTAGATGACTCCCTTATCAATAAGACAATAAGCATATCTGTGACTGCCGATGACGGAGCCGATACCTACCTTGAGCTTGAGTCTCCTTCCGGAACAATGGTCGCTGAAGATGATGACAGTGGTCCGGGAGAGGATGCCTTAATAGAATATGTAAAGTTAAATGAACGCGGCCAATACAAAGTAAAAGTAACGGCGTTCGATAACTACGTAGGTGGGTACAAGCTGGAAATACTAACCGGTGCGGTTATGCCTACTCCAACAGTCACTCCCACTGTAACACCTACGCCTGCTGCTCCACCAAGTCCAACTCCTACGCCTACGTCAGGCACCTCAGAAGCTGAGACATCTACGCCTACACCGACTCAGAC
>JAPYSB010000002.1:108283-317691 GCA_029936675.1 Dehalococcoidia bacterium
CGCCTACGTCAGGCACCTCAGAAGCTGAGACATCTACGCCTACACCGACTCAGACTCAGACACCTACAGCTACAGCTACACCTACGCCTACACCTACTCAGACACCGACACCTGCAGCTACAGCTACACCTACTCAGACACCGACTCAGACACCGACACCTGCAGCTACAGCTACACCTACTCAGACACCGGCACCGACATCGACACCTATACCTTCGGACTGTGGTAGCTCGACAGGTACCCTTTGTGGCTGGGGCTATAACAATTACGGCTCATTAGGCGACGGCACCACTACTGATAGATCAACCCTTACACAGATAGGGTCAGAGACCAACTGGGCCCTCATCTCTGCAGGTAGGGACACTACGATGGCGCTCAAGTCAGACGGTACCCTATGGGGCTGGGGTCGTAACAATGCCGGCTCATTAGGCGACGGCACCACTACTGATAGATTAACCCCTACACAGATAGGGTCAGAGACCAACTGGGCCCTCATCTCTACAAGTGGGGCTCACACGGTGGCGCTCAAGTCAGACGGTACCATCTGGAGCTGGGGCATTAACAATTACGGCTCATTAGGCGACGGCACCACTACTAGTAGATCAACCCCTGCACAGATAGGGTCAGAGACCAACTGGGCCCTCATCTCTACAAGTGGGAATCACTCGATGGCGCTCAAGTCAGACGGTACCCTATGGGGCTGGGGCTATAACATCAACGGCCAAGTAGGCAACGGCGCCGCTAATAGTAGTCTGTGGCAAGGTGTAGTAACCCCTACACAGGAAGCCACCAGAGCGACCAACTGGGCCCTCATCTCTGCAGGTAGTAGACACTCGATGGCGCTCAAGTCAGACGGTACCCTATGGGGCTGGGGTCGTAACCAGAACGGCCAATTAGGCGACGGTGCCTCTGGTGGATCAACCCCTACACAGATAGGGTCAGAGACCAACTGGGCCCTCATCTCTGCAGGTAATGAACACTCGATGGCGCTCAAGTCAGACGGTACCCTATGGGGCTGGGGCAAGAACTCATTCGGTCAGTTAGGTGATGGAACAAAGATCGATAAGAGCATTCCTACCCAGATAGGGTCAGAGACCAACTGGACCGCCATCGCTACAAGTGGGGAACACACGGTGGCGCTCAAGTCAGACGGTACCATCTGGAGCTGGGGCTATAACCAGAACGGCCAAGTAGGCGACGGCGCCGCTAGTTGGGACCATAGATTAACCCCTACACAGGAATATACCGGAGCAACCAACTGGACCGCCATCGCTGCAGGTCGAGATTTTACAGTTGCTATCAAATAGAAAACCTCCTCCTTTATCTCCAACCAGTCACGGGTATAGCCTTCTAGGTATAAGAAAATATCAATCTATATCCCATTTACCGCTAAAGGCAAAGTCACTGGTTTGGTTGTCCACGATTGGTTCATTCAATAATGGAAAATGGGATTATCAGTTTCAGTGAAGACGATAACAGGTCGATTTCCTTGATAAATACCCAAATTCGTTCAGATATATCAACACATCTTGATAAGGCGATGAAAATAGCATTTCAAAAGGAAGGTCGAGCCCCTGAGCCCTCTGAAATCGACCACAAAGGAATTCCCGGCAAGGACGGGGCTTGGCAGGAACGACTAAATTAGATAGGTGAAAATATAACGCTTTTTCCGGATGCACTGGACGTTCAAATTAAGGCATTCAGAACGAAAATTCAGATCAGTGGGAATGTGCCAATCGTGCCTGAAACTAACGAGGATTTCGTCACCACTGAACAAACATCGGCATTACCACGTGAGTGTAGCCTTCTTTGCCTGTGGCCCTTACCACTCCAGGGCTTGAAGCTGAAGTCATCTCAAAAGCAACTTCACCTTCGCCAAGAACATCCAAAACTTCAGCCAAATATTTGCTGTTAAACGCGATCCTGGATTCTTCATCCACATCGCCTTCGACAACACCATCTATTTCCCCCTGGTTATCTCCAACTTCTTCGGCTCTGGAGGATATGGAAAGTTTCCCCCCGTCTTCATCATTCATAATTTGGATCCTGAGTATTCCGCTGCCGTCACGAGCAAATATAGAAGAAGTTTTTACAGCACGTGAAAAATCAGAATTTTGAACAATCACCCGATTTTTATATTCTGCAGGGATAAGGGACCTGAAGTTTGGAAAGGAGCCTGGCATAAGTTGAGAAACAATCTCAACGTTGCCGATATTGAATAAAGCATGAGTCCCGGCTGGTGTGACTGTAAACTCAACAGCTGTATCGTCTGTACCAATAAGTCGACCAACTTCTTGGAGGGCCCTTGCAGGTATTATAAATTCCATGGCTTCAGAGATTGGTTCTAATAACTTACCCTCATATACAGCCAATCTAAATCCGTCAGCAGCCGCAAACGTGAAATCTGACTGATTCACCTCAACCTTTATCCCGGTCAATACTGGGCGGGAGTCTTCAGTAGCTGCGGCAAAAGCCACATGAGTTACCGTGTCCTTGAGAAGTTGAGGATCAACTTTTATGGTTGCTCCTTCATCGACTGTAGGTATGGGAGGGAATTCATCCGGATCGGTGCCATTGATATTTGCAGAGAATCTCTGACAGTCCAACGAAACACTAAGTGGTTCAACTACAGATTTAATTTCTATTCGATCGTCAGGGAGTGAGTTTACAAAATCTGAAAGTAACCGTGCTGGTATTGTTATTTCACCTTCTGTTTCAACCTGGGCTCCGACTCTAGTAGTAATAGCGATGTCCAAATTGGTGGCAGTTAAAACCAGCATCCCATCCTCGGTGGCAATTTTTACGTTTTGAAGGACTGGCAAATTACTCCTAGTAGCAACTGCCCTGCCTACTATTGCCAAGGCTCTACTAAGATTTTGCTGAAGACAAGATACATGCATATTGAGCACTCCTCAGGAATTGTGACTCAAGGATAGAAATAAGTATATTAGGCTTGAGAAGTCCTAGTCAACGAGACTACTGTATTTGGTGTCGTGAGACTTTGAAACCACAACATAAAGTCTACTATTCCTTCGTAGCTATTACCTCTAATTCAAGAATAATTTCGTCATCAACGCCAATAATAAAGGGAAGCCTGGGTTTAGACAGGGAAAACTGATCCCAAGTTATTACTGTTGATATGGAGCCAGTAATGTTACTTCCCGCTATATCTAATATTCCCTTCCAGGTGACCAGTTTTGTAACATCCGATATTGTCATATCGCCTTCCATGGTAACTTCCATTTTCCCGGAATCAGGTAGCGGCCAAGTATGACCCGACACTTTCGTTACATTGATGGAAATCTCGGAACCTATTCCTCCGTTCCTGCGAACCCAGTTATCCCTTTTGCTTTCATCGCTTTTTAATGATTCCACATCAACCACAATGATAGATGCATCAGAAGCACTGATATTTCCGGAAGGGTCAAAATAAATCTTCCCATTTATTCCTTCAGTTTCTCCAACGGCTGTTACTGGGGTAGGTAGGCGGGCAAACTGTTCTCCAATTTTATATCTGGCAACCGAACCAGGTTGTAAAGATATAAGTACTGCTTCTAAGTCGGCAGTTGAGGTTACTGCGGTACCCTGTGATGAGGTTGCCGTCGGGGGTAACGTCCTTGTCGGAATAGGCTTCATAGTGGGCACTGGATTTGGAAGAACTGTAGCGATCACCGGTGTTGCCTTAACGAGAGCATCTGGAGTTGCGGCCGGTGCCGTCTTTTTCACCTCAGAAGGTTCTTTATTCACACTAGCCACAGGAGCCGGTGTCGTTGTTTGTTTCGGCGAGGCAGATCCTGTTTCTATTGTCTTAGATTCCTCAGGTGTTTCACCGATTCGATCTGAAGAGCAGCCAGCCAGGCCAAACAAAAGAGCAAAACTGATACAAACCGGACCAACCAACTTCACTATGTTCATCTCGCCACCCTTACCACTTAATAACTTGTTATGTGATTTAGCTATTGAACGATGATTTTGCCTACCATACCTAGAGATTCATGCGGTATACAAATCAAATCAAAAGTTCCAGCTTCAGAAAATGTAAACGTGATTTCTTCAGTTGTACCAGCCTCTACTTCTACATCTATACCCAAAGAATCCACGGTAAAGCTATGAAACTCACTATCGGAAGTTAAATTCAAGGTAACTGTCTCACCTTTCTTCACTGTTATATCAGTGGGGTTAAAACCATATTTAGCATTGGCGTCATTCATAGCAACATCCAAAACGTAGTCTGATGGCGGAGCTGTCGACGCACTTGAGGCAGAAGAAGACTGAGAAGATGTTGTAGCGGGTGGTGGTGCAGCAGCCGATGCACTTGGGGACTGATTGGAAGAAGTTGAAACTATAGGTGCAGGCTTCACTTCATCGTGGCTCCCTTTCGGTGGTACGTTTTCACCACAGGCATAGGCACCGAATAGTAAACCTACCGTCACTACGCTTACGGCTAATCTTCTGATCATATCTCCTCCTTGAGAAGGATGCGTTGGTGATATCTTTCACATTCTCAGTTTAGCATCGTGACTTTTAGGGGGTCAACGACTGAAGATTTTAAAATACCTAACCAAATAGACCTTCTAGCAATTGACATAGTACACTTGTTCTGATAATTTGTTCGGAACATTAGTGCTTATTTACATGGAAGCTTGAAAAAAAGGAAGTGACATTAATGAAGCGGCCATTATCAAAACGACAGCAGACCATCTTAAATTATATTAAAGATTTCATGGGTAACAATAGCTACCCGCCAACCGTTCGTGATATTCAAACAGGGTGTGAAATAAGCTCAACTTCGGTCGTTGACTACAACTTGCAAATCCTCCAACGAGAAGGTTATTTACAAAGACGTAGAGAAGTGTCTAGGGGTATCGAATTATTGGGTGAATCGGCTGCATCAACATTGAGAAATCTAATCTCGGTTCCTGTAGTCGGAAACATCGCTGCCGGTGAACCTCTACCATTGGCTAATACCGAGCAATGGAATGATACTGATTTTGACAGCGTTGATTTGCCTCCTTTTTTAACCAAGGGAAAGGAGAATGTTTTTGCGCTGCGAGTCAAAGGAGAATCAATGGTCGATGCATTGGTCGGGGATGGAGATCTTGTACTTCTTGAATCAATAGACCAGCCACAAAACGGTGATATGGTTGCTGCCTGGTTAAAAGACCGGGAAGAAGCGACCCTAAAACATTTTTTCCTAGAAGGCGATAAAGTGAAATTGGTTCCTGCAAATTCTTATATGCAACCCATTACTGTTGCAGCTGCCAATGTATCGGTGAGAGGGAGAGTAGTAGGAGTCGTCCGCACCATGTAACTATGCCAATAGTGCCCAAATTGAACTTAAGAAAAGGCCGGTCGTATATACCGGCCTTTTTATTAGACGTATACTTTTGGCAAATAGGCAAGCTTAGGAAACTGGGGTGCAACAGATCGTGGACAATAATCTAATTGACACATCCTTCACTCTACCCATCGTTGGAATGACATGCGCAGCATGCGTTTCCCATGTAGGTGAAGCGCTTGAGCGTATACCAGAAGTGGAACGTGCTGTTGTGAATTTAGCTACCGAAAAAGCCACAGTACATATTCCCTCCGGGCACATCCAAAAAGAACTTCTTAAATCCACCGTTCAAGATGCTGGCTATCAATTGGGTTCTGAATCTATCACCCTGTCAATCGAAGGGATGACGTGTGCAGCATGCGTATCACATATTGAATCTTCATTGCTAAAATTGGAAGGGGTTGAAGAAGCCTATGTGAATTTGACGACTGAAACCGCAAAAATTCAATATATACCTGGATTTGAATCCGTTTCTTCAATAAGACTCGCAATTACTAACTCTGGGTATTCCTCCTCTTACATTGAAAAAGAAGAGTTGGGGTATGGGTCAACTGACCGGTCACAAAAGCGCATTGTTCAACAAGCGGCGGTCAGTCTATTGGGAGCCGGATTCATCATGCTGGGAATGATTCCTAGCTTGGACTCTCCTCTACCTTTCCCAAACGAATATTTATCCTTCATAATCGCTACGATCGTGCAATTCTGGGCAGGCAGGCAGTTCTATACGAGTGCATGGAACGCAACAAGGCACGGTACTACCAATATGAACACTTTAATAGCGGTTGGAACTTCAACTGCTTACCTATACAGCACTTTTGCAATCCTCGGTAAATTTTTCGGGATATATGACGCGTTTCCCGAAACATATTTCAGTACTTCCTGCGCGATATTCGGAATGGTTCTTTTAGGGCGGTATTTGGAGTCCAAGTCAAGGCGACGTGCAACAGATTCTATTAAATCATTGCTTGATATGGCGCCTAAGACGGCTAACACCATCAAAGGAACTGACATAAAAACAGTACCCGTAGATGATCTTGTCATTGGGGATCTTGTGATTATAGAACCCGGAGAAAAAATTCCTATAGATGGATCAGTCGTGGACGGGTTTTCAGAAGTTGATGAATCTTCACTCACCGGGGAGAGTATTCCCAGAGTGAAGAAAATTGGGGATCCAGTTTTCACTTCCACTATCAATGGGACAGGAAATATTAAGGTGATTACTGAATCACTTTCTGATAACACAGTGTACTCAAAAATTGTCTCCTTAATAGAAGATACCCTGGCGTCGAAAGCGCCGATTCAAAGAATAGCGGATCGTTTGGCATCGTTACTAGTGCCTGCCATATTGATCGTCGCAGCATTGACTTTTTTGACCTGGATCATCGTTGGCCCTGACCCATCTTATTCCTACGCCACTATCGCTGCTGTAGCAGTACTGGTGATTGCCTGTCCATGCGCCATGGGTCTGGCTACCCCCATAGCCATAATGGTGGGGAGTGGAAGAGGAGCTGAAAACGGAATCTTGTACCGGGATGCTCTCGCAATCGAGACCCTTCAGAAAGTCGATTCCGTCGTTTTCGATAAAACAGGCACGTTGACTAAGGGGCAACCGAAGGTCACCGCGATAAATTCACACTCAACCCATTCCGCAAACGAAATCTTGGAATACGCAGGTGCCGTGGAAAAAAACTCGGAACATATTATCGCTAAAGCTATCGTGACAGAATGTGAGTCTAGGCAAATCGTACCAGTAGACGTCTCAGAATTCTGGTCTTCCCCAGGGTTGGGTGCGTCTGGCGTTTTAAATGGGAAAGCAATTTTAGTGGGAAATAAGATTTTCCTAAAGAGTGCCAGTATTGACGTGCCAGACACTCTGAACTCAGCCAACCTTGGAGAGGTACATGTATCCATTGATGGTTCATACTCTGGATCAATATTTTTTTCAGACACCATAAGAGATGACGCAGCGGAGACGATAGCCTACTTACGTGATCTGAACTTAAATTTGGTACTGCTTAGCGGTGATAGAGAAGAATTGGTTGAATCGGTAGCTAATATAGTAAATATAAGTAGGTATGAGTCTAATTTTCTACCTCAAGACAAAGCGGCTTATATTTCAAGTATGCAAAAAAATGGACAAGTCGTTTGTATGGTCGGAGACGGAGTAAATGACGCCCCCGCTCTCGCTCAGGCAGATATAGGAATAGCGATGGGAGGTGGAACTGATATAGCTATTGAATCAGCACAAATTACAGTTCTGGGAAACAGACTATCTTCCATAGTCCAATCTATTCGGCTGAGCAAATCATGCATAGCCACCATAAAACAAAACCTGTTTTGGGCTTTTGCCTACAACATATTACTAGTGCCTATTGCAGCCGGTATTTTATATCCTTTATTCACTTCGCAAACCGTTCCGGGTTGGCTTTCTCCCCTTTTGGGGGATCGGGGTTTTTTAAACCCGATAGTGGCGGCAACAGCTATGGGACTTAGCTCGATAACTGTTGTCTTGAATGCTCTTCGGTTAAAAACTAGCAAACTAATCAAATAAGGTGAGTCTCAATGAAAATCCCTCTATTTTCAAAATCGAGCAAAGAAGCTATTGATCCCGTCTGCCATATGACGGTGAATCCAGACAATCCGAACGGTGGATCTTGGGATTATAAAGACAGTTCGTACTATTTTTGCGCCCCAGGCTGCAAAATAGCATTCCAAAAGGATCCTGAAAGTTACCTTTCAGGAGAGAAGAAAATAGAAATGTAACCTGCGGAATTCACCACCTTTAACTGGTTAACTACTAGCAGCTAAACTTAACCATCTTTATAATTACACTCCTTTGCATGCCGAAGTGGCGGAATGGTAGACGCGGCGGTCTCAAAAACCGTTGAGGTAACACTCGTGCGAGTTCGACTCTCGCCTTCGGCACCAGTCCCCTAAACCCATCTCGTTTTGTTAGGTATTTACACCCTATTTTTCATTTGGCTAATTGGGTAATATTGGAGATAATTAGTCAATAAAGACTTTTCACGTCCAACGAAATAAATTTGGAACAAACACAATTTTCGAACTATATTGATAGATGCAGATAAATCAGATTGGTGGATACGAAATAATAGAATTGGTGGGTGAAGGGGGACAAGGCTCCGTTTACCGGGCTCAAGATCCTTCGACTGGCCAAACAGTGGCTATCAAAATTCTCTCCCATTCGGCTTCTGATGGAGAATTTTTAGATAGATTTCAACGTGAAGCCTCAATAATGGCGACGATTAAGCATCCCAATGTGGTTCAAATATACGATCATGGAGAGGAGGAAGGGAGACATTATATTGTCACTGAGTTTGTATCTGATAACCTCGAAAAAACCCTGAAACGTAGAACTACCCTACCTTTGTCGAGAGCTGTGGTTGTGGCCCAACAAATAGCTTCAGCGTTAGAAGTTTCACACAACGCTGGTATCACCCATAGAGATATAAAGCCAGCTAACGTGTTAATTAATGATGCCGGAGAGGTTAAATTAACTGATTTTGGTATAGCTTCGGCTGAGTCATTGGATTCCATGACTAGTGAAAATACCACGGTGGGTACACCACTCTATATGTCCCCTGAACAAATTCAGGGGTCACAGTCGATTGACGGGCGATCGGATCTGTATTCATTAGGCTGCCTATTTTATGAAACCCTGACTGGTTTTACTCCATTCCAAGGCGCTAGTACCTACGAAATATTTGATGGACATATTAAGGAGCCTTCTAAGCCAATATCAGAATATTTAAATGACTTCCCTGAGTTACTGGACACAATATTGGAGCGATCCTTAACAAAGGAACGTGAGGATCGTTACCAAACTGCTGGGGATTTGATCAAAGATCTGGGAGAACTTACCAATATATTGGCCAGGGGGCCATCTGAAGTTTCCCGAACGAGGGTTATGCCGAAAATTTTAGGCACCCAGAGAATTTCAACTGGGAATACTCCCAAGGCTCAAGTAATCCCAAAATGGATCATACCGGTAGGAAGTGTTCTAGTTATTGTCATTATTTTGGCCGTTGGAGGTTTCTTGCTCTCGGTAAATGGGAATAGCGGTAACATCGGTGCGGCCGTTGGGATCGCTTCTAGTGATTTATCTGAACCCAATAAAGAATCTGCAGTCGAGTCTTTATCTCAGCCAACTCCTGTTTCTACCATATCTAGTCTCGATAGTAGTGGCAATGAGCCACTGGAATTGGGTCAAAATATACTGTCCGTTTACGCAGTAGACAATAAAAAGGCCTTAGGCCTAATGGTGCAATCCGCGGAACTTAACCCTGAAGAAGCAATGCATTTTGTTTTTGAAATGCATCAAACAAATAAAAATTTAACCACGGAATTTCTGATTGATTTAGGCGAAAACAATCCTGAAACAGTTGCGATTATTCTAAACGAGGCAATTGGTTACGATTTGCCAGTCGCCTCAAATATGTTTATAGATTTGATTGGACAAAATGAAGCATTCACCCTGCAATTTCTTAATTACATTTTTGAAACCTATCCGGGGGCATCAAATACCTATCAGGATTTATTGGTCCAATCTATTAAAGAAGACCATGAGAGTATGGCAGCTTTTATAGATGAAATTGGAAGAAAAATCAGTACAACCAACAATGATTTTCAGGATATAGTGGGAAATTCGCTTATTCGTTTAATATCAGAAGACATGGAAACGGCCATCGATTTATTTGTGGCTACCCACACAGAATCGATGCCCGTTTGGATCAAATTAGTCAGATTCCATGGGGATAAAAGTGTTGGAGCATTATTTGTCGTAAACCATAAAACTGCCAGACCTGAAATTACAATCGACCGGCTTTCATATTTGATTGAAGAAGAGATGAATGCATCGGGGCTGCTTTTCCTACAGATGTCAGGGGAAGATCCTTCCGAAACCTCCCTAATTCTAAGGGAACTCCTTGAATCCGACAAAGTGTCAGAAGACAAACTAGTAGCTTCACTGCTTAACGCCTCATATTCGGGATGGGAGGGTAGTGATTACAGGATCGTAGAAGATGTTTTGAATCAAGATCCGGCATACATATCTCTATTAGGAAGAAGGATTCACCCGCAGATTTGGATCGACATGGAAATTCCGTGGCCAGGGATGGGGGAATATGGAAAAGGTATTTGGTCTAATGTTCGCCTGGATCAATCATCAGCTGTATATTTTGGAGATTTAGTTGTCAAAACTTTGGATCCCCTCGGAATAGAAGATGCCGTTGTGAGGATTAGAGACATTGATCCACCTGTTCCAGACCAGCGGGCAGGTAGGTACAACTTCACCCATTTTTCCATGGAAACTGACGGCTTTTATGCAGATGATCTAAGTGCCGTTTTATCATTTGATCTCCCTGCGGGACATTTTCTTGCTAAAGACTATGATGCGCATCCTTGGTCTGTACAATTGAGTCGCTATGATGATAGTTCACAAACTTGGAATCCGATCCCAGCCAACACCTATTCTAACGATGTGTCTATTTCCGAAAATATCAATTCGGGAGAATTTCTTACATTTTCTGTTCCTATTGCTGACTTATCTAGGGAACAAAATTCCATTTGGTCTATAACAACGGCACGATTAGGGGAAAGTCCAATTCTAGGTGAAACACTTAGATTAGAAGATATTTCAGTAGACCCGATTGGAAGAAATCAAGTTCAATTTTCGGGCAGGCTTTTGAACCAAACATCATCTCCTTTTATGAGAGATGTCCCGATGATTATAGACTCAGTGCCTGAATATACCGACATCATAAGGCTAAAGCGCAACGGCAGAAGTCAATTAAATTATGAAATATTTGTGGCATCGGGGTATAGAAGACTTAACATTGCCGATCAGTATTTAGAATATGAGAACACTGATTTCGTAGAAAATTTTCCGGCCAGTGGAATAACTACTAATGAACCTACTGCCAATCCTGTGGTTCCTGCTAGTTCACTTGAAAAGTTTTTGCCTGGTAATTCCCTACCCACAAATGCAGATTCGGAAATTAAAAAGGTCATTCTGATGATTCCTTCAGTCCCAGATCTTTTGCCTGAAAGCGATACAGGATTTTCTGATTTTGATGATTTAACCTCTGCTTACACACCTGAATTTGATGGGACAGCTGATGCTGATATCTTGGTAGTTTTGTTAGGGGTAAATGGAGAGGAATATGGCAGAGCTACATCCAATAGTGATGGATACTGGACGATAACAGCTGATGGTATAACCGAGGGATCTCATATGCTTTTTACAGTTGCTGAGGATGGTTATGGGAATCAAAGTGGGAGTTCAGATTTTCTTAGGATCGCCATAGATCGTACTCCACCTAAGATGCCTAATTTTTCTTCTGACAGCCTAGGGGGCTACGGAACCTTAAAAGCTAATGGTAAATCTGAACCTAAGGCATTAATTGAGATGTGGGGGATTGGAGGCCATTCTGGAATTAGTGGGACATCTGACCTTGTTTTTTTGACCTCAACAATTGCGGATTCGGAAGGCAGATGGGATCTTGACATTACGGGGCTAAGGAAAGGAGATCATAGAATCTCCCAAATTGAGATAGATTTGGCGGGTAATCGAAGTGAACAGTCAGAATTTAGGTCGGTGCCCATGAATAATGTTCGTGAAGCAATAAGTGCAAGTGACATCATATCTTCATATGTCGACGATGCTTCCAAAGGGCTCATGACATTAAAAAACATACGAAAAGAACACCCGCAAATAGCCGGCGCCCTAATTCTAGACATGTGGCAATCCGAGCCAGAATTGACCCTGGATTTTCTTAAAATATTATACGGTGCCGATATAGATGAATTTGTGTTGCTAATTAACGAAGCTTCTTTTTCAGACTTGAATATGACAGCGGAGATGTTCGAGAGGTTTAGCACCAGAAATTCTGAAGCCTCCGCTAGTTTCTTGTTTCACACAATCCAATCTCACCCCGATAACAGATACATAGAAAATTTATCCCAACTGTTTAATCATATTTTAACTGAGGCCGATGTTCGATCAATGGCCTTACTCCTGGATGAGATTGGAGAACGAAGTTTTAATGCTTCTGAAAAACAAGAGGACAGCATACAATCGGGATTAGTACTTATTGGAAACATTCTTGAAAATATGACCCTTCATGATTTTGACAGGGCTATTGTTTTATTGAATTTCTCCAAGCCGAAATCTTTATTTGTGTGGCAAAAACTTATTACTTTATCTGGAAAGCCTACCGTGGGAGCCCTTTTCATAGAAAGCTCAAGGCGAGGTAACCGGGAAAATATGGCTAGGAAACTGGCGGACATTATTAACAATGAAGGGCCTGCAAGTAGCCTTTTGCTTCAAATGTCGGGAGAAGACGCCCCTGAAACTTCAAGGATCCTCAGAAGCCTTGATGACACTGGGATTATTCCTTGGAATAGAGTAGTTAAAACAATTATGCAGGCGGCATATGGGAGCTGGAATGGCAGCGACTATGATGAGGTTGAAGAAATGATGCTTTACGATTCCGATTTCCTTTCGATGTCTGCTGGTCAAATTGACCCACAAATATTACTTGATATGAAGGTTCCAACACCTGGAATGGGAGATGAATCAACAGGGTTTTGGTATGACGTTTCACTCGAGCATTATCTAGGTGAAGGTCTGCCCCATGGTTCTGGAGTGTTATTCGGAACCCCAATGATAAAAACTTCTTCAGACTTTGGTCAATCCCAGGCTGGTATTATTATTAGAGAGTTTCAACCCCCGTTTCCTGACAACAGGCCTAACAGGCAGGGGTTTATGCATTTTGAAATGGAAACCTTCGGTTTGCCGAAAACATCACCTAGCTTTGTATTAGTATTTGAGTTACCTAAAATACACTTTCAGGCAGAAGGCTATGATGCCCATGTATGGTCAGTGCAATTGAGTTGGCTCGACGAAGATTCAAAAACATATAACCCTATTGTGGCTACTACGATAAATGGGTCTGATTTCAATGACGGTAGGGAGGAAAGGATTTCTTTTATGGTGCCAATAGCTGATATGGGAAATGACATTCCTGAAAATTATGAATCTTCTATATGGTCTATATCAACCAGTAATCGACTAGGAATAGGAAAGGGAGGAATAATCGGTAATTCGATCAATGTAGGCCCAATTCATTCCGAACAAATCGTTGGTTCTTTGAAGACAATTACCGGTACAATAAAGAATGATACTCAGGAGCGTCTGATTAAAGACGTTGCCTTGGTCATCGATGGGATACCCGAATTTGTTTTTCCTCTTGATATGGAGCCGAATCAAATTGTAGAAATTGAAGAAACCATAATTGCTGGAATCCATCAATTTGCACTTGGGAATATGGTGGTGGAATACAGCGGCAGGTATTAGACACCAAGGTTTATTTTCTATGAGGAAATGCTCGGCTCAGCGTTGGAAGTGGCGGCTATGGAAATACCTTCGACGTGGAAATATACGAATTCCAATCACACCGTGTGTTAGTCAAAATGTTACTATTCGCCCATGAAAATCAGGCAACTACGTAGAAAAAACAGATGAAACTATAGGTCAGTTCCTTCAGTCATGGCTTGGAAATCCAAATGAGCACTTACTTAGGCAGTGGCCCGTAATTCTAGTTTAACCTGTCTAATTAAATCCGTATATTTTATTGGACCCATCTTGTCTATTATTGAGGCTACTTTTTCGTTTAACGAATTTACGATGGAGGTATAGATTTATGGATCCAACCGAAAGGCTTGCTATAGACGGGGGGACGCCAGTCTTTGACCATCCAATTTCTCCGGGTGTGTCTGGGCCAAGTGTTGTGGGAGAAGAAGAAATCAACGCCGTTACCAATTTACTAAAAAGCCAGCAACTTTTTAGGCATCGAGAGTCAAGTGAGACGAATCAGATGGAGAAAGAAGCAGCTAAGGTATTGGGGGTCAAATATGCTTTGATGGTTAATTCGGGAACGAGTGCCCTCATTTGTGCTTTGTTAGGTGTTGGGGTAGGTCCAGGAGACGAAGTTATCGTGCCTGGGTACACATTTATCGCCACCGCGTCAGCAGTGATAGCAACTGGTGCTGTGCCAGTGATAGCAGAAATTGACGATTCACTTGGACTTAGCCCAGATGACGTTGTAAAAAAAATAACGCCTCATACGAAGGCAATTATTCCAGTTCATATGAGGGGAATACCCGCGAAACTCGACCAGCTTATTAAAATTGCAACTAAACATGATCTTCGAGTGGTTGAGGATTGCTGTCAAAGCGTTGGGGCGGAATACAGAGGACATAAAGTGGGAACTTTTGGTGACGCTGGGGCTTGGAGTCTGAACTACTTTAAAACAATAAGCGCTGGAGAAGGAGGATTGGTGTATACCAATGATAGAGATGTGTTTGAAAGGGCTTGTCTTGCAGCTGACCCCGGTCTTCCGATGTGGGAGACGGCAGATCACGTGGACGAGTGGCATAATGAACCTTTTCCTCGTCAGACATACCGTGCGAGCGAAGTGCTTGCGGCCATAGCCCGGGTTCAACTGGGAAAGTTAGATGAAATCGTTGGTCATCAACGGTTACTTAAATCTTCATTTCTTGGCGAATTGGATGAGTCTGGGAATTATGTTCATCAATACGTGGAAGACCCATCAGGTGATACAGGAGTTTCGGCATCAATAATTTTCCATGATAAAGAGATGGCTATAGGATACGCGCATGCCCTGCAAGCCGAAGGAGTGGAAGTGGCTACCATCTACAACGACGGTTTTCCAGATAGACATATATATAGCCATTGGGACGCTATTTTGGAAAAACGATCACCACATCCCACAGGATACCCATGGAAAGATCCGTCTTACCGAGGAAATGTTGAATACTCGAAGGATATGTGTCCACAGACCTTGGACATTCTAGGTAGGACTCTACGGTTTGATTTTCATATGAATATGACAAAGACGCAAGCTCGTCTCGTAGCTAAAGCCTTGAATAAGGTGGATTCTGCATTGGGAGTCTAATCTACCCGCCACGAAAATTCAGTTACATTTGGTGTGAATCAATATTTTGGTTTGCCTATGTTTGCTGATTAGGATCTAGTTTTATTTTTAACTTTATTCAACCCGCCAAATGAATATTAAATGAAGCTTTCATTGAGAGTAATATTTTTCCGGAGAATATCATGCCTGTAAAAATGCTTCGAGAATTTTTTTTACTAGAGTCTGCTGGAGGCATACTTTTAGTCATAGCTGCAGCAGTTGCTTTATTCATCAGCAACTCCCCTCTCGAGCACTACTATCATGACACCTTGAACGCACCTGTAATTATTCAGATTGGAAATTTTTCCATTGATAAACATCTCCACCATTGGGTTAATGACGGTTTGATGGCAATTTTTTTCCTTTTAGTAAGTTTGGAGATAAAACGGGAAGTTCTAGACGGACAGTTATCAAGCAAAGCTCAGATCAGCCTTCCTGCAATCGCGGCCCTGGGAGGGCTATTATTTCCTGCTTTAATTTATATAACTTTGAACTGGGGAAATTCAACCACAATGCAAGGTTGGGCAATCCCAGCGGCAACCGACATAGCATTTGCTCTTGGAGTTTTGACCCTTTTGGGTAGCAGGGTCCCTGAATCTTTGAAATTGACCTTGGTATCTATCGCAATCTTTGATGACTTAGCAGCGATAGTAATAATTGCGATTTTTTATACTGAGACCCTATCGGTATACCCTCTGGGTGGAGCCTTCCTGTGTATTTTGGCTCTTTTAGCTCTCAATAAAAGAAGGATTTCTGAACTGTCACCTTACATGGTTGTAGGAACATTGCTTTGGGTATGTGTCTTAAAGTCTGGCCTACACGCCACCTTAGCAGGAGTTATAGTCGCCATGTTCACCCCTCATAAATCAAAAGATGCGGCAGAGCCCGCGCCTCTGTATCGTCTAGAACACGGCCTACATCTTTGGGTTGCATTTTTGATACTACCTTTATTTGCGTTAGCCAACGCTGGCGTCTCTTTGAAAGGCCTCTCTATCGACTTCTTCACTGAGCCACTTACTCTGGGAGTAGGAGTTGGCCTGCTTTTTGGAAAGCAAATTGGAGTCATGCTCTTTACATATATTGGTGTTGTCTTCAAGCTCTGTTCGCTTCCTACCGGGATTCGATGGAGTCAATATTACGGGCTAGCTCTTCTCGCTGGAATAGGATTTACTATGAGTTTGTTCATCGGAGAATTAGCCTTCGACGATGACAAGTTGCAAATTCTTGCCCGCTTGGGGGTTATAACCGGTTCTCTGGCATCTGGCATATTCGGGTATTTCACGCTAAGAATCACCAGCCCAAAACAAGCGGTTAGATAAACGCTATTTTCTTAAGAGTCCTACCTTAGGTTCATAGCCAAGGTTCTTATCTTGGTGCCATTCCATTAATACTGCGGTGAACTGCGTCGTTCGCATTCTTGGCTTATGTCCTTTTTCTCCAAGGAGGGAGGATATGAATATCGGTAATGGTGTTTCCCCCGATATATTCTTCAGCCTAAACACTTTTATATATCTCACGTCAACGTCAATATTTCCGGTTATTTCAGAGCACATCCTAAAAGTATTGAGCCCGAAATAAAGGCCCTGAGGTGAGCTCCAAAACTCTCATTGTGTATCTCTAGCACAAAGAATTTGTTCCTTTACAGAGGTATCTAACTATGGGATAGTACTTTTGTGGGTTAATAAATATTCACAGAAAGAGTAAATACAATCATTATCAACATTAAACAAGATAAATTGTTATGTAATTTGGAGGATCACTTATGTTTAAGTGGAAAGAGATTTTAGGTACAAAGGTGCTAATAGGCCTTTCTGCAGCTGCTTTACTAGCGGCAGGGATAGCCTGTGGCTCTTCTGACGATGATGCTGCACCTGCTGCTGCACCTGCTGCTGCACCTGCTGCTGCGCCTGCTGCTGCACCTGCTGCTGCACCTGCTGCTGCGCCTGCTGCTGCTGCACCTGCTGCTGCGCCTGCCTCAAAGGCACCAGTGGAACAAGTCAGCACCACTATTACCATCGTGTTTGACAACGTAGGAACACCACAGTTTAGAAACGTTAAAGGCACATGGCCTGACGTTCTATTCCACGGGTTCTTCGGTTTCCAAGAGCCTTTGCTCGGGTGGGAACCAACGTTTGACGACAAAGGCAACGCAATCCGGGATACAGGCGAAGCTTGTCACGCCCCATACGTAGCCGATTCCTGGGAATGGATACTTCCTGCTAAAGACGGCAGTGGAGACATAACCATGGATGGTAAATTACAAGACAAAATGGATCTGGTTGACCTAAGTGACCCAGACAAGCAAGGTACTATAAGAGTTCATGTCCATGAGGGTATTGATTTCTACAGAATAGTGGACGGTGACATGGTCAAGATTGGACCATTAACTGCTGAAGACGTTGCATGGTCCTTCAACGACGCTGGTGCTGAAGACATTAGCTCGGCTCACTCAAACTCCTCTCAGGCGTATGAGTACTACCAGCCCTGGAAAGCCGTTGACACATACATTGCTGAGGCACCAAACAGAGCTTTCGTTGGAGATGGGCTACAAGATGCCTCCTCAATTTGTCAGGATGCCATATGGATGCAGTCCAAGGCACTCCAAGATGAAACAGGAGACACATTCGGTATTCCGCACGGATCAGGTCCTTTCGTAGTAAGCGAATGGCTACCAGCTGAAAGAATTGAAGCAATCGCCAGGGTAGATCACTGGAAACGGTCCGCTGCATTCGACAAAATTGTTTTCTTACAGGCTAACGAAGCTCAGCAGCGTTCTGCTATGCTCCAAACTGGGGCAGCTGACATAGCCATGGCATCAATCCAGGACGTCGGTCGACTTGAAAAGGACGGATTTGCGTTCAATGAAGGCTTGGATGCCATTAATGGTAATTTCTACTACTTTGCTGGAAACTTCTGGTCCTTTGCATATCCACCAAACTCTAAACTTGGCGAGGACGATTTGTCCGGTAAGCCAGTGATGAGACAAGGGTTCCTACCATCGGATAAGTATCCTTGGATTGGTGACCCTAGATTGGAGTGTGTGGGCATCGACCGATCAGACCCAGCCATACAGGACACCCCTGGCGCTGGCTGTGAAGTAGCCAATTTTGAATACACATTTGATGGTTCGGACTCTAAATTTACTGCTGACTCAGTGGGATTCGACTTTACCGATACCGATAGGTTTTCCTATGAAACTCCGTCTATGTTGAAGGCTAAGGCATTCCGGAAGGCTCTTGCGTATTCCATTGACCGTGAGCTAATTGCTGCCTCGGTTACAGGTGGGTACGGTGGAGCCGTATACGGTGGAGCTGCCCCAGGAATGGACTTACACCAGCTACACCCTGAATATAACTCAGATTGGACATATGCGTTTGACCCCGATAAAGCCAAGGCTTTCTTGGCAGAATCTGGAGTGCAGCCAGGGTTCGAATTTGAATTCTTCTGTTCACAAGGTAACGGTACTTCACTTGAAGTATGCGAAGCTGTAGTTGGACAATGGAAAGAGCATCTTGGGCTTGATCCTTTCATAGACAGCACACAGTACTCATCCCGACGTCCAACAATGTTGGGTAGACAGATTCATGTTCCTTGGATGACCCGATGGGGTCCTACCAGTAAACACGGTAGGCTAGGAAATGGTGGTGGCACTTACGGTGGTGGCCAATGGCCTCTCCCTGCTGGTGGATGGAATCCAGGTCTTGAAAATAATAATTACTGGCAATTCCGTGAAGAGACACGAGTGCAGAAAAAGGGTGGTCCTGAAAACCTAGCAAGTAGGGCTGTACAAAAAGCATGGTCATACGACATGACATTGTCGACTGGTACAGTAGAGGTTCCGGTTTTGATCGGATACAATCCGGATACAGTAGCAAGCTGGGACTTGGCACCGTACGAACTTCCTAACTCGTTCGAGACAATAGTCCCTGCTGCGAGGTAGTAAGTAAAAGTAAACAGGTAAACACTGACGCATTTGCGATAGTTAGAGCAGGTGCGTCAGTGAATCTTCAAAACCCGTCCGTTGGATAATTGACGAACAACTTTGTGAACAACTGCGTTCAGGTATATCTAATGAGAGTATTCATAATAAGACGATTTTTGTTCCTCATTATGGCCATTTTGGCGGCCACTTTGATTGTGTTTGCTCTCTCTCGCCTTCAAGGTGATCCTCGGAATGTGATGTTAAACGTTGGTTATGTGTCACCAGAACAGTGGGAGGCATGGGGTGAAGACTTTCACTTGGACAAGCCATTAGTTGTTCAGTACGTCATATGGGTCAGTAAGGGATTCTTCCAGGGCGATTTTGGTGATTCACTTAAAACAGGTAAGCCTGTGCTGGAAATGGTCAGAGGTTTTGCACCAGCGAGTTTGCAACTTGGACTCGCTGCAACACTTTTCGTCCTTTTAACAGGAATCCCGATAGGGGTTCTGTCAGCTGTCAAAAGGGGCACTATCCTAGACGCCGTAGGCAGGACATTTGCGGTATTCGGGCAAGCTTTACCTCCTTTTTGGCTTGGTATTATGCTCATTCTGATTTTCTCAGTTAACCTAGACTTGCTGCCCTCCGGTACCAGGGGACATGATTCGACCGGTTTTTTTGACAAACTCACGTATTACATAATGCCTGCAGTAACTCTCGGGTGGCTCGCCTCAGCCGGCTTAATGCGGCTTGTGAGATCCTCCATGCTTGACGTTCTTGACTCTGAATATATCAAGCTGGCAAGAGCAAAGGGTGTAAATAATCGCAGCGTCATATGGAGACATGCCTTTCGAAATGCCCTAATTCCCCCATTGACCTTCTCTGCACTGATTCTAGTTGGTTTTATTGGCGGCACGGTGGTAACTGAAACTGTTTTTGCATGGCCAGGTTTAGGTCAGATGACCTATACGGCCATACTCAATAACGACTTCCCTCTTATGACAGGGGCAGTATTGGTTTTTACTATTGTCTATGTTTTCGCCGTATTTTTGATCGATATTCTATATGCGGTCATCGACCCCAGAATCAGATACACGTAAGGACTTCTTTTGACTACATCAACAGATAAGATGACTCTCGCTGAGCTAGAGAAATCTACGCAATATTCAAGGTTTTCTAGAGCAATCTATGTGCTCCGGCGTTGGCCTCTTATCCCTTTCTTCATTTTGGGAGTTCTTATTGTTTGTGCTGTTTTCTCCCCATTAATAGCACCCTATGATCCAGAGAAAGACCAATTGAGGGCGGTTTTGGCTATGCCTGCTTGGGCTGAACCCTGTGAAGTGGGTCAATTAAGTAACAAATTCCTGCCATGTAATACAAATGGTATTGGCCTCGGAAAAGACGAGAAGGTCTACCATTTCCTCCTCGGGGCAGATCAGTTAGGTCGTGACTTATTAAGTCGAATCATTTATGGAGCCCGCCTTTCGTTGAGCCTTGCTGCCGTAGCCATAATTATTGGAACAATATTTGGTACCACGGTGGGCTTGGTAGCAGGATACTATGGCGGCTTTATTGATGAAATCATTATGCGGATCGTTGACGTCTTCAATGCTATCCCGTACCTACTGCTTGCAATCGCGTTAGTTTTTGTATTAGGACAGAGTTTTACGGTAGTAGCTTTAGTATTGGCTCTTGGAGCTTGGGCCGGAATAGCTAGGCTTGTTAGGGGTCAAACTTTGCAAGTGAGAAATTTTGACTATATCTCCTTAGCGCGAGTGGCGGGAGCATCGACACCAAGAATAATGTTAAAACACCTACTTCCAGCAGTGGGCAATACTGTTGTTGTTGCCACCACATTGCAGGTGGGAAACACCATCCTCTCCGAAAGTATTTTGTCCTTTTTGGGAGCAGGAGTACCACCTCCGACACCTTCCTGGGGTGCTGACATTTCCAACGGGAGGGAATACCTCGGATCCGCTTGGTGGGTAGCTTTCTTCCCGGGTATTGCTATTTTCCTCACCGTACTGGCGTTTAACTTCGTTGGCGATTGGCTACGTGACAGGTGGGATCCAAGACTTCGGCAAATTTAGTCTATTTAAGTACCCAGAGGAAAAATCCCGATTTTCCCGTCCAGAAATCTGTGTGTCCAAATTTACCAGGGTGTTGATTAGCTCTATAATTTGCCATGCGATTGATAGTAATGACTGACTGAGAAGGGAGACAAAAGAATTTGGTAAAGTGGGTCATAGTTCTCCTGGTGGGCATAGCCGTGATTCTGATTGGGTCTGCCGGCAGAATTCCTTTCACTGATATAAGTCTTGCTTTATCTGAAGAAACGAGGCTGAAGGCGGCTGAAGAACATACTCCTAGTCTTTCAAGGTCTGAAGCCCTTTCTAGAGTGAAAACCTATTTATCTGAAGAATGTGCAAATGGACCTGGATACTTATTAAACAAACATCGGTTCGATGCTACGTGGATGAGAATGCCACGTACTGATGATCACCATGTGCGTGGAATGAATGAATGGACTATAAATGACCAGTCATCCGGGGCAATGTGGCGGTTTTATGAGGATACAGGCGAAATTATAACTGTCCTTGGTAACTGTTAACTCGGCTAAAATAAGCTTCACACAAGAATTTTGGACAAGTATTACATCTCTTTATGAAACAGTGATCTGTATAGGAAAAACAGCGAAGCCAGAACGTTTCCTCCTAGAACTGCCGCTAATAACATTTTTTTTAAAATGTCTCCCAAAGATACCACCGGCACCCTAAGTGATGGGCCGAGCAAGGTAGTTCCAACATCGATATTTGAAAAGTTCACGATCAGAAGCGGTAGGCAAATTGTAAATAAAATTACAAGACCTGCCTGAATAATCATTATGATTCCAGAGCTTTCTGTATTCCACCACATTAAAGACACAGTGATACCCACAGGTATTCCAATAACTAAACTCTGTCTTAAGTAATAGGCATTTTGGTCTACTCCACTCCCGTCAAAGAAAAACACCCAGGATATAAACCCAGCAAACGAGGAAAAAATCAGCCCAAGAAAAAATCTGGCTGTGAAGGATGAAACGACGATTGGTATTTTTATTTTTATCTTCCTATTTAATTAGAGAAAAGAGTCTTATTGGGGAAACCGGGTCCCCAGTAATTTATTCTGGTTGAATATAACTCCTATTGCAATACTAGTTCCCTTTATTTATCATGGGCATCATATACCTGTAATTCCACTACCAAGGCGCTACTAAACTAGAGGTCGACGGTAGAGGGTGGGGTTTGAACGAAGATACGAAAAATGAAGTCAGGGGGTAAATCTCATGAAAATTCTGAGTAAATGGGGGATTTCAGTTGTTACACTGATAGCTCTCATGTCTCTAGTTTCAGTGGCTTGTGGTGGCTCAGATGACGAAGCTGAACCAGCGGCAGCGGCAGTGGCAGCTCCAGCAGCAGCCTCGGCAGCAGCTCCAGCAGCGGCTGGAAAAGTAACTGTCACTTTCGCGATTGCAGAAGTTTCTGAACAGTTTGGTGATTATCCAGTCCAGCCTTACGGGGCTAGCCCGGGTGAGCTGAATATGGGCTATTACGATCAATTGCTAGTCCACGACGGGACTGACCCTTTATCCCCATTCCTTGCTACGGAATGGAGCATAAATGATGCAGGCAACGAACTCACCTTAAAGATAAGAGAAGGGGTTAAATTTAATACCCCTGAAGAATTCTCTTCCCATGGAGACTTCGGAGAATTAACTGCACACGACGTTGCATGGAACCTTAATAGGCAGAATGCAATGGTCAACCCGGACATACGATCTGGTCTTGGCGCACAGCTTGGTGGTACTTTTGGTGAAGCTGTTGCCTCAGACGATTACACTGTTACAGTCCCCATGATTACCGAAATTTTCTGGGGAATACCAATCAGTGAATTCGATATAAACGACACCACAGTCGTCATAGACAGTAAAAATGCCTTTGATACAGTCGGGGCAGAAGCGAAAAAACTAGTTCCAGTTGGTACGGGACCATTCACGATTGGTGAGTGGGAACCCAATAGCAGGGGAACAGTACACGCTATACCGACGCACTGGAGGGAAACGTCCCATATTGGAACATTTATCGTCGTCCAGGTGCCAGAAATCACCAGCAGGCTTGCTATGATGCAGACCGGTCAGGCAGACCTTGGTGAAATAGACTTTGCACGACTCCCTGAACTCCCTGGAATGGGCTTAAAGTTCATTACCACCATGTCTGACAAGGACACAATGACCTTGAGCGTTATATGGCCGGGTAACTTATGGACCGATTTAAATGCAAAAACTGGCGAAGCTCTGACTCCTTGGGAATCTGAGGTGTTCGCCGTTGACCATCCATGGATTGGATGCCCTTGGAAAGACAAGTGTCCATATGATGATACTGACAACCCAGATGGAATCAGCGACATGGAACAAGCTCGGCTCGTGCGATGGGCCCTTGGCATGGCTATTGATAGGGAAGGAATTAACGACGTTCTTCAAGGAGGGCTCGGAACTCCAATCTACCAAGAGTTGATGGGACCCAAGTTCCCAGGCTGGGATCCAAGTCGTACAGTTACAGCCGCTGCTATTAAGGGCTACCACGATAAATACGGTGGGACTGATTGGGTAGAATACGATGTCCCTGCTGCGGAGCCAAATTACAAGTGGCCTTGGAAGATACCTACAGATTTGACCGAAGCAGGACGCCTACTTGACCTAGCCGGATACCCCAAAGGGTCAGACGGTGTACGGTTTGAAATCAAGATGAATAAATACCGCTGTGAAACAGGGGACGTTTGTCTTGAACAGGCTGACGCAGTGGCCGCTGGATGGGAAGAACTCGGAGTCAAAACTACTCTGTTAACTGAAGAATATGGAGCAGTGGTCGTTCCAAGAATGGCTAATAGGACTCAGGCTTACCCGGTGGTTAAAAACTGTAGCGTGGAGACAGCCAACTACCCACTAGACTGGCCGCCCCCACCGTCCGACAGTACATTCAGCCGACCTAGCTGGGGTTGTTCTTTTGAGAGCAAGTACCTTGACTACATGTACGTCAACATAAATGGTGAACGCAGCAAGGCAAAAAGAGAGGCGTTACACCTAGACATGGTTGATTACTATTACTACTGGCAATTGTACGGCGGAATGGTGCAGCCTCCTCGAGGTGTTGCAGCCAATCCTGACACGATAGAATCGTGGTCATCGCGATCAACAGCTGCTGGCGCTTGGGGCAGACCTCAACACATAGTGCCTGCCAAATAGATTCGCACATACATCCGCGCAGCTTAAACCCTGCGCGGATGTATAACTAACAGAGCCGTGAACCCCCTTCCTTAGTTTGCCTCTTATACACAAAGTTCGGTGCACCTGTACCGCGGAGGACAAAACCTTTCCGTAAGGGTTTTAGTTTATTTAATGAGTCGCTTTTTAGTCCGCCGACTATTTTCGATGTTCATCTCAATCATAGGTGCGACTATTTTTATCTTTTCCCTAACCCGAGTTGGCCCAGATCCCCGTTATCTATACATACCTCAAACTGGCGGGATAGGCATTCAAGAAGATTTATGGGAGAAGTTGGGTGAACAATTAGGAATCAATGACCCCATACATGTCCAATACGGCAAATGGGTATGGAGAATGCTTCAAGGTGACATGGGGGAATCCATAGGCACTCTGCGCCCTGTTAGCGATATTATCTGGCAGCATCTTCCTGCCACCTTATGGCTTGCCTTGGGTGCATGGATATTTGCTGCGGTTGTAGGTCTCTCAATGGGAATACTTGCGTCCGTAAAACGAGCCACCATTTGGGATTACCTGGCAAGGGCGTTTGCTTTGGTAGGGCAGGCTACACCCCAATTTTTTACTGGGGTATTGGCCATTATGGTTTTTTCTGTCTACATGGGCTGGTTCCCAGCCGGTACTAGAGGTAATCATGACGGATTTTTCCTTGCATGGGGTAATCTCAAATATTACATACTTCCATGGATGGTATTAGGATGGCCCGCCGCCGCAGGCATAATGCGACTAACCCGCTCATCGATGCTGGAAATACTAGATTCAGAATACATAAAACTCGCTAGGGCGAAAGGTGTAGCCAACCTACCGTTAATTTGGAAACATGGACTGAAAAACGCAATCATACCGCCATTAACTTCAATGCTTGTACTACTCGCTGACTATCTTAACGGTGCATTAGTCGTCGAAATAGTGTTTTCATGGCCTGGTTTAGGACAGGTAGCACTCAACCAGGCAGTGTACGACAATGATTGGCCTTTGCTTGTTGGAACCGTGTTTTCGTTTATTGGAATATATGTATCCTTCGCATTTATAGCTGACTTGCTTTATGCGATTATAGATCCAAGAATAAGATACAGCTAGGTTAATATTTATGGCTACAAACGAAGACGATTTAAGAAAACTTGGGCTCCATGAAAGACCTCCTGTCATCAGAGAGCTTAGATCCATATGGATTTTCATTAGGTCTTGGCCTGTTATTCCTATCGTTATCCTTAGCATATTAATTTTATCCGGATTATTGGCTGACGTCCTAGCCACACAGGACGCCCGGAAAGGAGGAATAAGAGACAGGCATATTCCCCCAGCATGGACAGAAGAAGGGACGGCAGAACATATATTAGGTACAGACCATGCTGGCCGAGATGTCTTCACACGAACCCTTTACGGAGCCAGAATTTCACTAGCTGTCGCCGCGGCTGCCTTGCTGAGCGGCTTCATAATTGGAACCACTCTAGGTATCCTAAGCGGGTACGCTGGAGGTTGGATAGATGAACTTATCACCCGAATAGTAGACATATGGCAGGCCCTACCTTTCCTTATGGTCGCACTCGTGTGTGTGATGATATTTGGCCAAAGTACCACCTTATTGCTCTCTCTGATGGTTCTATTAGCTTGGCACCCGTTTGTAAGGGTTATAAGAAGCCAGACCCTTACAATTAAAAATCAACCTTACGTGGATCTGGCGAGAGTGGCGGGAGCATCCCTCCCGAGGATTCTGATACGCCATATACTACCAGGAGTAATTAACACTGCAGTAGTCATCGCTACCTTGAGTGTCGGGTCCCTTATCCTAGCCGAGGCCGCTTTGAGCTTCCTGGGGGCAGGAGTTCCAGCACCCACCCCTGCATGGGGCATAATGGTAGCCGAAGCAAGAGGTTACCTAAAAACAGCCTGGTGGCCCGCAATATTTCCCGGTATGTCCATATTTTTGGTAGTTCTTTCTCTTAATTTCATGGGGGATTGGCTCCGTGACAAGTTAGACCCAAGGTTGAGACAACTTTAAGCTGAAGTCAATTGAAGGGAAATGACCTGGCTATGGCGGAATGAGGGCTAAGGCCGCATATGAATCAGGGAAACACTCAACCGATACCCCTTCAAGTGTTCCTTTATGTTCAGCAGTACCTCCTCACAGGTAGCAAGTTCCCTTTCAATAGCGAATTGATGACACAACATTAGTTGAATTTCCCTTTATCAACATATATGTATTGTCGTCAAAAAGAATATACCCAACACACCCACTCCATGGCGATCCTCTATACTTGAGACAATATCATCGTCCTCATCTTGTAATTTGCAGCATCCGAAGTGTTTAAGCTATAGACAGCTTTCATATGAATTCCTTTATTTGGATCTTTTCACCTTATACACACCAGAATCCGAAATTCAAGGCCTAGCAAATATCGAATATCTTTCGATTATCTGCGATGGCAAAAGATAAGGTTCAGGTGAGGTAGCTAAAAGCCAATTTAACATGGATAAACCATAATCTTTGGGATATTGATCTGTTCTTTCAAGAGAGTCTGCTATTTCTAATCCCCATCCATCTCTACCCCAATTAATAGGTGTTATTCTTTTTTCGGTCACCAAATTTAAGTATTTCCTCATATTTCCCTGGCCTCGCCAAGGTTCATGTATTAGCCACATCTCAAGATCCTCATTGATAAGAGCCGTTTGAGTTCTTTCTGAAATGAATTCCCTGACCATAAATTGATCTCCAATGATTTGTCGATCCGATGGGGCCGGCATACTGTTCCCATAGTATTCAGACACATAGGCCCACCATTTCAAGGCCCTATATGTGGGCCTGATGGGGGTAACATCAACATCTAGGCAAATTTTTTGAATATCTCTCCACCTACCATGCAATTTACTTAAATGTCGCTCAGGTACACCATTAGCAAGAAGAGTTTTGAAATCAGACCAATCTGCAGGGTCATCGACAGTTCCAAATTCCTTACCCCAAAGGGCTTTAAGGCGTGCCTTATATGCCGTTAATGTCCTTGTTGGTAATACTATTCGATAACGACTTTCAAGAAATTGGCGACCAATAGAATTCTTCCACTTATTCTGCGACCAAATAAGTAAAAGCCCAATCTGCTGACAATCATTTAGAACCGATTGAAATCCTCTTTTACCTGATTCCCAGTTGTTTACATTTTTATGATTGTATGTTGCCATATTTTATATTTATGTTGCTTTTTTTTACTTAGTTTCCATTTTATATATTTTTATGTGGCCTATAGCATAAAATTATATTTCACTACTTATCAAGGAAATTAACACCTTATTTCAAAGGTTTAATTAGGCTTTTTTTAAAACCATATAGTTAAATTGGGAATGAAAATTAGATAGAGGGGTAAGTATTTAAACTCTTCTGGAACCGTAATTTCGTAATCTTAGACTTCAGGGTTATGGCGTTTTTAGCTCGCCATAATCTTATTAGCTAGCTCTGAAAAATTATTAGCTCTTACAAAGAAAAAGAATTACTACTGCTTTCACTTAATATGGCCTCATCCGCCTACATACCCCTTAGGAAAACAGAATGGTTAAAGAGTTCATTCGGGTAATTGTTTAAATCGCGGCGCTGAAGGCTACGTTGGTTAAATATGCATTTCGGCTGCTGAGTTGTCATCATCTAAAGAAAAAAGATATAAAGCCCCTGCTAAGGTTCTACCAAAGAGTTGGGAGGGGTTATGCCCCCTGTTATGAACCGATTAAATAAAACTTACTCGCGGGCTAAGTAAGCCACTTATAAATATCGATTTCAAAATGCAGACAACTAATGATGACATCGCAGAAGTATCTGAGAACAGTTTTACCAGGCTTAGAGGACGTTTATCTACTTGTGAACATAAGCAACGCCTATGGATTCTATTTAGCTGAAATAAGAAACACCCTAAATCGCCTGTATGAAAATGGCTCATTGATAAGTCTTTAAGATGTCGCTAAAAGTTTGAAGGAATCCGAGTATAAGTTTAAAACCTTTAAACGGATTAAATCGCTATAGCTACATAAAGCCGTCTCAGACGAAACCTTTGCTACCTTCACGGGTAAATACATCCCGGCATGAATCCTATGATAATGATGCAGAGGATCTTTATAAGCGCAAAATTAAAAAGCTTTCCTTTGGTTCAAATTTGCCATTAACTACAGTACTAAACCATTCGTGAAATCTATTCAAATAAAGAAAGGGCCCCCAGGCTTGATAAGCTGGTGACCCTTTCCTATAAATTCAACTCGCATTTGTATTCAGCGAGACTAATTAGTCTTCCTATATTTATTCTCTCGACGGTGGCGCCGGTAAGAAGTCAGTGAGTGATACTCCTGCCGCTCCAGCTAATGAAGCTGGATTTTGCTCCAATTGCTCAGCGTTCTCTATAGCACCACTTATCACACTAAGTAATCCAAACTCAGCTTCCTGGTCCAATTCCCTGACTTGCGCTTCTAAGTCTTCAAGCTGCCCGGCAAGCTCCTCTTGTTGCTGATACAAGCCCTCAATGGAAGCAAACTTGGCGCCAATCTCCTCATCTAGAAAAGCTATTTCCTCTTCAATTGGTGACATTCGCTCCTCATAGAGTTCATCGCGCATATTTTCAATTTCTTGTATTGCTTCCTCGCGCTCATTTTCAAAAGCCTGCTCCAGGTTATTCCGACTGTCTTCAAGTTCCCGTCGCTCTTGCTCTATAGCTTTTCGCTTTTCTTTAAATTCACTATCGACATTTTTGTGAGAATCCCGACCTTCGTTTTCAAAGTCCTTCCACATCTGCTTCATTCCTCTTTCTGTATCGTTTCTCTTCTGGTCCATATCAACCCGAAC
The DNA here is from genome assembly GCA_029936675.1 of Dehalococcoidia bacterium. Lineage (GTDB taxonomy): Bacteria > Chloroflexota > Dehalococcoidia > Lucifugimonadales > UBA826 > UBA11996. The sequence goes on from JAPYSB010000002.1 coordinate 137,690, forward strand.
CAGTTCCCACATCCCTTCTTGCTGGTCTTCTATCTCACGCTGTCGAGTTCGTTGCCATTCTTCAAACCCATCCCATAAATCCTCTTCATAACGCCTTCTTTCCTCCTCCCATGGTTCACGCTGGTCCTCAATGTCCCTCTGTTTTTGCTCTAGAACCATTCGTTCTTTATCAAGCGCCATCCTCTTCTCATGTAGAGGTCTTTGCTGGTCTTCCAGTTCTCGCATGAAATTATGCATGCCTTCCATCTGCTCTTCTATTTCACGAATCTCACCTCTCACTTCTTGGACCATTTGTTCTTTGGCATTTCTACCCTGGTCCTTATTGTTGTGAAGATCGCTAATATAGTTTTCAATATTCTCTATTTCATTGCGTATCTCTTGTGCCCGACCCTCAGAGTCACCGGTGTTCGTGCCGTCATCATCGACCGTGAATTCAGCATCTAAGGCTGCCAGCTGATTATCTCTATCAGCCTCAGCATTTGCCGTCAGATCCTGGATTTCTGCATCGACCTGATTCTGATCAGGTGCTCCTCCGGACCCGGCGTTGATGATGTTCTGCTTGGCCGCAACCTCATTATCCCAATTCTGTCGCAGATCGTGAATCAGGCTGTCGTATGAATTCTTCTCTGCTAAAGCTGCCGTGTAGGCAGGGTCTGCAGAAGTTGGCTGATCTGAAAGGGTATTCAGCTCAGACTCAAGATTGCTTATTTCCTGGTTAAGTTCACCAACCCTTATAGTACGCTCAAGATAGGTCGGATTAGCGTAAGGCTCACCGAGTATGACTTCCGGAGTGTCAGCCAGCTGATTTTTCAGCGCTACAACCAACGCTAAGGCATTGGCATAAACCGGATTTTCTACTGTTTGAGCCGTAGTAGTACCATCAGCATTCGTCGTGTCAACAGTATTAGTCTCAGGGGTATTTGCCAAGGCCGATTCCGCATCGGCCAAGTTAGCAGATGTATTGTGCCATTCGGGGTTTTCCACTTCGTCCTGAAGATTTGGCGTCATTGAACCCATTACATTCTGATGGTCATTAACCTCGTTTCGAAGTCCCTCAATATTTGCTATCAACTGACTTCTCTGAGCCGAACCATCATTGGCCCCGGCCCCCGTCTCAAAAGCCTCTAAAGCTTCCATAGCCTGAGCTAATTTAGCTTCGTTGAATGCTAATTGGTCTTGAAAATTGATATTGATTTGATCCAAATCAGCTTGAGCCATACTGGCGTCCCCGACTGCTGCGGTGCTATCAAAAGACTGATTTCTTTTAAGTGCTATTTGGTCTATCTGTTCGTTATAGGCTTCCCAAATCTCTTCGGTCCTCTTAGCATGATCATCCCAATTTAGCTGCCTTGGGGCAGTTTGTGTCTGCTGTTGCTCATCGCTAGCTTGACGCAGTTGCCTGCGAAGATCATCCAGTTTATCGTGTTGCTCCCTAATCATCTCTTCTGAATTCTGTCCAGAATCACTAGTACCTGCGATTCGGGCAAAAGTAGCGGGATCCTGCTCTTGTATGTCACGTTTTGTTCTTCTCAGCTGCTGTGCCTGCTCTTGAAGGGGGTTCATCATGTCATGGAGTTCCATACGGGCTTCTTCTATTTGCATTTGCTCGACATCGATCTCGAAGTAAAGATCATCAATATCTTTCCAGGCTTGATGTATGGCTTCCATTTCCATGTTGAAAGGGTTATTTTCCTCATATTCCCTTCTCATATCTTCTACTTGCTGCTGAGCTTCTTCCCTCTCATCGTCCCAGGCTCTCCACATAGATTTTGAAACCTTCTGAGCCTCTTCTTCCTTCTCTCTCATCTCAAATTCAAGAGCTTCCCAGGTATCTTGACCGGCATCTTCTATAGCGTGTCTTTTCTCTTGCATAGCCTCTTCCAATTCTTCATGAAGTCTTTGTTGCTCTTCATGTAAGGCCCTCTCCTTATCTTCCAGCTCTCTATGTCTTTCTTGGATCTCGTTTTCAAATTCTCCCCTGGCTTGATCGCCCTCCATATAGGTAGTGTCAAACCGTTCTCGCATCTCCTCATCAAATTGATGGCCTATCTCTTCCGCCTCCCCGTAAAGTTCTTCTTTTTGCCTTTCTAGAGCCTCAATTTCAGCTTCAATAGGGGCTACTTGTTCTTCTATTGCGTCTATCTGGTCGACAAGCGGATCAACTTGATTGGTTTGGATTTCAAGTATTCTGGCTCGTAAATCCACCACTCCTTGAGCTTGCTCCACATCCACGATACCGCAGGCTACAAACGCAGCTCCGACAATCCCTATAACTGATATTTTCATCAGGGCTTTCTTGAACATGTTATAAAGTCCCCCAGCAATTTCTCTCATTTTTGAAAAAGATCTCAATCATTTTACTACTTTATAAAGATTTCTTGAACGGGGTGGCAGGAAATATCCCGACAATTACCCAAACTAAAATCGTTATATGGGAATTAGACCACATATGCAGATCCAATTCATGCGTGTTGGCACCCTACTAAATTAGGTGGTTTCACCTAATTTTTATTCTGTTATTGAATTAAAATATCAAATATCCATTTGCCTAGTAACAACAAGCATATATTTCTAAAGGATAAAAACAATTGAGCAAACTAGATTTCAAGTTCAAACATACACTTCGAGTCCGATGGAAGGAATGTGATATTCAAGGAATCGCGTATTACGGAAGCTACATAGATTTCATAGATGTCGCACAGGCAGAATATTTTCGAAACCTGGGAATTCTTACTCACCAGGCAAATGATCGAAAAGTTTTTGACCTGGCCGCTGTGAAGGTAACTTTGGAGTACAAGAGTCCAGCAAGAATTGATGAACTTATAGATATATTTTTGAGAGTGGAGAAAATAGGAAGGACAAGTATTGACAAGAGGTCAGAAATTTACAGAAGTGACACAGACGAATTACTCTGCTCTGGTCAATCCATTTCAGTGAATTTCGATTCTGAATTGGAAAAATCTCGCGATGTCCCAGCAGAAATTAGGGCTATAATCGACAAGTTCGAATCTACCGACACAATTTAAAGAATGAACTTACAAAGGCACATAATTGAGTAATAAAACCTACAGTCAGCCTCCCGAATTCAACCTGGATCCAGAAAAAACTTACGAAGCAGTTATTGAAATGGCCAATGGGAGTCAAATCACCATTGATCTATTGTCTAAGGAGGCTCCCAAAACCGTTAACAATTTCGTGTTTCTGGCAAGGGATGGTTACTATGATGGCATTACATTTCACAGAGTAATACCTGGGTTTATGGCTCAAACGGGAGATCCAACTGGAACCGGGTCTGGAGGGCCAGGTTATAACTTTGACGACGAGTTTAACGGTGATGCAAAACATGATTCCGCTGGTATATTGTCAATGGCTAACCGTGGAGTTGTTAATGGAATGGGAACCAATGGAAGCCAATTTTTCATAACATTCGCTCCAACACCCCATCTCGATGGTCATCATAGTGTGTTTGGACGAGTTTCAGACGGCATGGACGCTGTAAATTCAATAAAGGAACGAGACCCTGGGGCGGCAACAATTCCAGGAGAGGCTATGAAATCGGTGACAATAGTTGAAAAATAACTATACCAATCTATTGGAACAAAATTAATAACCAAACTATTGGGACATTAACCAGAGATAAAAAGACAGCAGCAGATGCAAGATCTTTGGACTTCCGAGATAGTTCATGTCGTTCCAAACTTATTCTATCAATGGCTGCTTCTATTGAAGAATTTATAAGCTCAACGATCAACACAATCATAAGAGAACCAATCAAAAAGGTCCTCTCAATTCCGTTCTGGCCCAATATTAAGGCCAATGGGAAAAGAACTAAACCTAATGCTAGTTCAATTCGAAAGGCCGTCTGGGTTTTTATAGCATCTTTCAAGCCGGAAATAGAGTACAAGAAAGCATTCCAAACACGTTTGATCGCCATAATATACTCACATTTTATTGAGTCAATCTATCACGAATTCCGCGACTTTATCCCCTTCTATTCTCTCCCAATCGTATTCCACACCCAGACCAGGGCCGTCAGGTAACCCAACACACCCATCAGAATCGATAGATTCCAATTGATCTGAGTAATCACATTTATAAACTGGAGGATTCGCGATATTTTTAAGTTTTGGGTGCATCAACCCCATCTCATAAAAATTTGAGTTCCTCATGCTCGCCATGCAATGCCTCTGTGCCGGGCCGGCAATATGAAGCTCCAAATCCATACCAAACCCTTCCGCCGCGCTGGCTATTTTCATAACACCGGTAATTCCTCCATCATATTCCGGATCTGCTCTCCAAAAATCAGTAGATTCAGCGATAGCCATATCAACATGGGCTTCGACTAAATGAATGTGTTCGCCTTGAAGAAGAGGAGTAGTAAGCATTTTTCTTAATTGTTTGTGAGCATATAACGACACTCCCCCATCTCTCATGGGATCTTCATACCAGAAAAATTGCTGCTCATCACAAGCGTGACCTACCGCTAAAGCCTCAGCAAATGTGTCATAAACACAGCATGGGTCTATCATCAAAGCCATTTTGCCACCCACTCGCCTCCCAACCGAGGTCACTGTTTCAATTTCCCTTTGTATGTTAGATTCGGCCCAAGAATGAATCTTAAAACCCTGATATCCCATTGAAAGACATTGTTCGGCAAAATCAGCATAAGCTTCGGGTGAATTAAGCCCTCCTTTGGATCTATCTGCATGGTAAGTGCTTGCATATGCGGGTAGGCGATCCCGATAGCCACCGAGGAGCCTATAAATAGGTGCATTATGAACCTTGCCCGCGAGGTCCCACAAAGCTATATCGATAGGGCCAATTCCCATTCGGTCCTGCTTACGCAAGATTGACTTGGCCTGATTGTAAATTAATTCTCTTTCTAGGCCATTTTTACCTATCAAAAAAGGCCCAAAGGATTGAATTTGCTCCGAAGTTCCGGGAGCAATACTCATATATTCCCCTGTTATTCCAGCTTCTGTGTGAATCTGGATGCCCAAAACATATCGAAACCCTTTACTGCCAGGTTCATAGAAAGGGCCCATCGCGAAAGATAAATCGTGTCCAATATCAGCAAACGGAAATTTGTACCTAGTAAGTTGTATTTTTTTATCGTTGGTGTGCTGCTCACATTTATCTCCATTTAAAGTATTCTAAAAATCTGAATGCTAATCCGTTTAAAAAATTTAGATTGATTGGTATTTCAATTTGTATTATCAAATTCAGTAAGGCTTAAGTCAGCCCATTTCAAATTAGCACCTAGAAGGATCGCACCTCTAAGGTTCGACTCGCTAAGATCAGCCAAGGTAAGATCGGCCTCCTGAAAATCAGTGAAACCCAGGTTGGTTTTGGCAAGCTTCGCCATTTGCAGGCTAGCCCCTCTGAGCATGCATCTTCTCAAACTAGCTTGAGTCAGGTTCGCGTTATCCAATCGAGCAAATTCTAACTTGGATGAATTTAAAACAGCCTTAACTAATTTGGCACCAGAGAGATTTGCCCTAGTCATATCAGCTCCATTTAAGGCCGCTGACGTGAAATCGGAGAAACTAGCATCAGCACCTACCAACTTCACACTCCTAAGTGTGGCCATAGTTAGGTCGGCTCTTCGAATTATTGCACCGGACAAATCAGCTCCCCTTAGATTAGCGCTGACCAAAGATGAATAGCAAAGGTTTACACCTCCTGTCATAAAGGCTCCGCTCATATTGGAGCCCGTTAAATCACAGTGAGATAAATCCGAAGCATATAAACGGGCCTCCATCAGGTAAGTATCACTAAGATCTGATCCACTTAAGTCAGAATTTCTGAGATTGGCTTCCGCAAGAATACCTTCTGAAGATTTCACATTTGACAGATTAGATCCACTTAAATTGGCGCCCCTGAAATTGATACCGCGAATATCAGCACCAGACAAATCAACACCACTTAACACCGATCTATGTAAGTTCAATCCGGTTAAATCTTTTCCTGCAAGACTCCCACCTTCAGAGAAAATCTCTAACACTTCTTTTTCGGTGAGGGTAGACACTATGAGTATGTACCTATTTTTTTCTAAATATATATTGGTTTGCAAATGATAATTCAATTTGCTAAAAACTTATAATAGACTTCAGATAATTTTCGAAAATACTAATGAGTCAAAAATTGGGGAGTAAATATGCTGATCGTACAGAGAACATACACACCAAAACCTGGTGGGGGCGGTTTGATAGGGCTTCTAAAAACTGTAAGTCAAAAGACTATTGAAGCTGGGCTGCCAGAAGTAAAAGTTTATCGGAAATTTTTGGGATCACACGGCATTATTGTGACCACACAAGAATGGGAATCTATTGAGGTTTACAATGATTCCAGAAATATGGTTAGGCAAACTACCGAGATAACTTCCATCTTTGATCAAATATACCCACTTTTAGCTTCAACACACGTCACTGAGATATTGGAATCCATGTGATTGAAGTACCTTAAACAGTCGTACAGTGATCGGAAGGAGAGTTTAATTGAGCGGTGACAAAAAGAAAGTAGACGTATTGGTAATTGGTGCAGGAGCCTCGGGAGCAGCCTTCACTTGGAAAATGGCAAAATCGGGAATGAAAGTGATGTGTCTAGAACAAGGTGATTGGCTAAACCCCTCAACTGACTATTCAACATCCAGCACCGATTGGGAAATACACAGGCAAACGGACTTTAATCCAAATCCTAATATTAGATCCTTGGATGTAGACTACCCGATCAATGATACGGAAAGCCCGATAGCTCCCCTAATGTACAACGCTGTCGGCGGTAGTACTATCCACTGGTCTGCCCATTTTCCTAGATTAAAACCATCTGATTTCCGAGTTAAAACATTGGATAATGTTGCGGACGATTGGCCACTGTCATATTTTGATCTTGAACCGTACTTTGCATTAAATGACGAAATGATGGGGGTTGCGGGACTCAATGGAGATACTGCTTATCCTCCAAAATCACCTCGGCAGACACCTCCAGTGGGCTTAGGAAAACTGGGAGATAAAATCGCTTCCGGATTCGACAAATTGGACTGGCATTGGTGGCCTTCAGATTCAGCAATAAATACGATCGAATATGACGGTCGGCCAGGCTGCAACAACTGCGGACCCTGTGACCTCGGATGTTCAATAAAAGCTAAATCAAGTACAGATGTTACCTACTGGCCTAAAGCATTGAAGTTGGGCGCCGAATTAATTACCAACGCCCGGGTGAGAGAGATTACGGTTGATCGATTTGGAAAGGCAAAAAGTGCCATATATTATGATAGTAATGGTGAGGTAAGAGAACAAAACGCTTCAATCATCGTTCTAGCCTCAAATGGTGTTGGAACACCTAGGATTCTATTAAATTCAGCATCATCTAGATTTCCTGATGGCCTGGCCAATTCAAGTGGTCTCGTAGGAAAGAACTTGATGTTCCATCCTTATTCGATAGTCACCGGCCTATTTGAGGAGGATTTGGAAGGACATAAAGGACCAACCCCCTTGAATATAATGAGTTCCGAGTTTTACGAAACAGATCCTACCCGAGATTTCATGAGGGGATATGCCTATCAAGTGGTCCGATCGTTAGCCCCTTTGGCAACAGCTCTTAGTGGGCACGTCCCATGGGGTGAAAATCACCATGAAATTTTCAAGAAGCGATTCAATAGAACTATAACATTTGCCGTGATAGGCGAAGATTTACCAGAAATTCATAATAAAGTCACGATAGACCCAGAACTTACAGATTCTTTTGGTATACCGTCCCCAAAAATTGAATATAGGCTGAGTGAGAATAGCCGTAAAATGCTGGATCACGGCATCGGAACAGCCACTCAAGTCATGAAAACAGCAGGTGCGTTAGAAATCACACATGATCCTCTAAAACGAGAGGCCGGATGGCATCTGATGGGAACAGCGAAAATGGGAACCAACGAGGATAAATCTGTGGTAAACAAGTATGGTCAAACTCACGATGTAGATAACTTATATATTATCGATGGAAGTATATTTGTTACCGTCGGAGCAGTTAATCCAACCTCCACTATCCAAGCCCTAGCGCTATACATCGCAGATCACATCGTATCCAAATCGGGAGAATTCTTAACCCAATAGCACAGATTTAATGGAACCCACCTTATGAGAACACTATCCAAAAACAACGCTGATATTTTAGACGAAATAGTAGATTTACTCATACCAGCAAAGGGAAATCTACCGTCTCCCTCAAAAATTAATGTTGTGGGCCACATAGACGATGCCCTTTCAAACACTCCTAAATTAAAGCGAATTTTTGTCGAAGGCCTTAGTGATATCAACAATGGAAAGTTTTTGTCTTTACCAAAAATAGAACAAATTGCCTTGTTGAAAAAATATGAATCGTCCAACGAGGCTTTTTTTTCGCAACTCCTGCGCCATACCTACAACGCATATTACACAAACCCGATAGTTACCGCCGGAATCGGCATGACGGGAAGACCGCCACAACCCATGGGTTACACCTTGGAAAAAGGCAACCTCACATTATTGGATAAAGTTATAAAGAAAGGACAAATTTGGAGGAACCCATAGCCATATGTGTCTAAAATCCTTCCCAAAATTTGTCAAAAGGATCCAAATGGTCTCCGAACTCTCGGCGGGCCTCAAACATTTTATTTCTCATGACATGAATATTTTCACGGTAACTTGGATGGTCAGATAAATCATTCAGCTCATTGGGATCGATTGCCAGGTTGAATAATTGGGTCGACCGAACTCCTTTTACGTTGTATTCAATCAGCTTCCAGCCCTGATGCACCACCGCTCTCTGGATATCCTTATAGGCATGGTATAGGTAATCACGTGGGCCTATTTCATTTTCTTTTATAGCGCTAATCATGCTTTTGCCCAGAACGCTTTCAGGAATATCAATATTGATCATGTCACATATAGTGGGATATATATCCGTTGTATAAACCAAGGACTCTCGAGCCACATTACTGGGTATTCCAGGCCCACAAAAAATCATTGGTATATGTACACTATGATCATATAAATTTTGTTTTCCAAAAAGACCATGTCTACCCAGAGCAAGCCCATTGTCTCCCGCAAAAACTATGATGGTTTTATCAATCTGATCCGATGCTTTTAGCGCTTCCAAAATAACTCCTACCTGTGAGTCAAGATGAGACACCATGGCATAATATTCAGCGATATGGCATTTTACTTCAAATTCCTCTCTAGGAATTGTTACCAAAAGCTCATCTCTAGCATCAAGTTCGCCATTGTCAAACGGGTGCTGGCTCATGAAATTTTCCTCAATCCCTATCTCCTCAGGAGGATACATATCGTAAAACTCCTGAGGAGTAGTTCGAGGATCATGCGGTGCCATAAAAGCTATATAGCAAAAGAAAGGGTTTTCCTTGTCGTAACTTAAAATGAAGTCTTCAGCCTGGCTTGCAAATAAGTTGCTAGAATGTTCTCCCGTATGAACATGATCGGCAATCTTCTCTTCCACTAAAGCAGGGACTCGATAGGATTGGACCCTCGTCTTATAGGTTTCAACAGGTTCGTACTGGTGCACAGGAATCATGTCTTTGGATATACGTCCAGGATATGTCCCCGATGGATCATAAGAATGGACTGGTACCATCCAGTGATCATATCCACCTCCAAAATAGATGTCGGCTCCATCTTGAAAGCTACGTGTATATGATTCTGTCCCGTTATGCCATTTACCAGTCCCCCAAGAATGGTATCCAGCTTTACCTAAAGTCTCTCCCAGCATAATGTGATCCTCTGGTATATGCTCTCCGGAATCTTCAAGGTGAAATAGTGTTCGCCCAGTCATCAACATAGCCCTACTCGGCATGCATACCGCCGTATCAGTACCTCCCATAATGTAGGCATTGGTAAGCGAAGTACCATTTTGTACAAGCCAATCAATATTAGGAGTCGAGATGCTTTTATTGCCAAGAGCGTGAACAGTATCGAACCGTTGATCGTCAGTAAAAATTACTAAAATGTTAGGCTTTGACATTATTTACCAATATAGGTTGGTTTTCTTTTTTCCAGGAAAGCTCTAACAGCTTCCTTTTGGTCCTCAGTGTCATAAAGCATTTCCCCCGCCGAATCCTCGTCAGAAACTATATCGTTCCAATCATGCATCCGAACCCGAAGTAATTGCTTAGTTTGCCTAACCGCCAAAGGTGGATTCTCAGCAATCTCAATCGCTAATTCCATACATTCATCCAGTAAATCTGAAGAGGCGACAACATCATTCACCAGGCCTTTCGACAATGCCCATTCAGCATCGTATATTTTCCCGGTCAATGACATTTCTGCCGCAATACCATGCCCAGCTATAGCCTTGATGGTAGCAGAGGCCGCAGTATCAGGGACTAGTCCTCGCTTAACAAAAATTGCTGAAAATCTTGATCTCTCAGTAGCGATCCTAATATCACTGGCGAGAGCAATAGATAATCCAGCTCCCACTGCCGCCCCGTTTACTGCGGCGATGACTGGTTGCGGTAAATTACGGATAGTTGGAGCCAGTTCCTGTATCCTTCGACGTCCTGGAGCAGATTTACCTCTGCCCCTTCTGTTTTCTGATCCAGAGGAACCCATTCGAGACAAATCCGCGCCGGAGCAAAATGCATTACCATTTCCCGTAATGACTAACACACGAATTTCAGGAAATAGATTTGGCAATTCATCCAAAATCTCGTGAAATTCCAAAGTTAGTTCACGATTTAACGCATTCATGACCTCAGGCCTGTCGAGGGTTAAGAATCCGATATGGTCATTTACGCTAAACGATAGATTTTTATAATTCTTCATTTTAGTTTCCTTTGGTTGCATAATGATATTGACCAGAACTATAAAAAATACCCAACCAGATTGAAGTCAATGATATTGACTTACCTAACGTAACACCAAATTTAAGGCTCTTTCCAAATAAGTCTGAACCAACTGTAACTTATAACCATTTTGGCTAAGAATTTTTGCATCTGCAAAAGCCTCAGCACTAATTGCCTGCACATCTATATCTTCCACACAATATCCGATTAATTTTTGCTCCGTTGAAGTCAAATGCCAAGGGGTCGGAGCGACGCCTCCCGCTGCTATTCCAACCCCAGTAATTAATCCATTTTCCATTTTGACCATAGCAGCTACACTTGCAATTGCGAAGTCCATCGATTGTCGTTCCTTTGCCTTAAGAAAAACGTTTTTCCCATCCATTGATTCTTTTGGTATTTGCACTGAGATTAAAATATCTCCTGGCTCCAGAATATTCTCTCTAGTTACGGCAACTTCAGGTCCGATAAAAAAATCCCTAATAGGAATAGTGACTCTTTGAAAATTCCTGAAAATATCCACCTTTGCCTTTAAAGCAACCAAGACTGTTGCAGAATCCGAAGGATGGACGATGTAGCAAGAATCCGCCCCCCCCAAAATCGCATTATATTTATTGGAGCCTCCGATCGCAAAACATTTTTCTCCACCTTTTTTAAGACAATTAAATCGGACGTTCCGATAGTACCAACACCTTGGCCTTTGACATAAATTACCCCCTAAGGTAGCAATATTCCGTATTTGTGGAGTAGCGATGGAAATTGCCGCTTCTGCCAAACTTTTTATTCTAGATCCAATATTCGTATCACTCGCAATCTCATCAAGAGTAACCATGGACCCTATCGTTAATCCAGAATTATTCCATACAATTCCAAACATATCTTTAATATCTGACGCACTGATTAGCAATTCCGGTTCAATGACACCTTGTTTCATTTCAGTCATTAGATCAGTACCACCAGCCAAAAAATGCCCTCGACCAACACCGTTCAGGAGCTTTGAGGCTCCCTCTAATTCAGTTGGTTTGTAAAATGTGAAAGGTTTCATCGAAGTTTTCTCAGCGCTGTTAAAACATTATCCGGTGTAAAAGGCAAATGATTTAGCCTTACACCAGTAGCATGATACAAAGCGTTAGCGATGGTTGGCGCAGGAGCAATACACGGAGTTTCCCCCAAGGATTTAGCCCCAAAAGGACCAACGGGGTCTATTGAATCCGCAAAAATAACCTCGATCTCCGGGTACTCCATTATAGTAGGGCTTTTATGTTCCAAAAAACTTGCATTGAGAGTCACTCCACTCAAATCATCTATTTCCATATCTTCCAGAAAAGTAAATCCCATCATTTGAGAAATTCCCCCACGCACCTGACTTTCGGCCATTCTTGGATTGATTATCTTACCTGAATCATGCGCAGCGACATATTTGATAACTTTTACATAGCCTGTTTCTATATCCACTTCGATTTCTGCAAAATGGGCTCCAAATGAATTAACTATGTAATCTTTGCTTCCCGGAGTGACAGAAACGGTGGTTTTAAGTAAACCTGATTTTTTTACCAAATCTGTAAAATTGACTTCATCACCACTAGTAGAACACACCCCTTCGGGGGTGATATACAAACCCTCTGTATCAGTTAATCCTATTACCTCTGAGGCTGACTCAATAACAATCTGGGCTAGTTGGTTAGCGGCCCGAACGGCCGCCTGTCCAGCAGAAAAGGTAAGAGTTGAGCCGGCTGTCATTGGGGATTGAGGAGTATTATCAGTATTCCCACTGTTAAGTCTTACCATTTGGGGCAATACACCTAACGTGTCGGCAGCCATTTGCAAAACGACGGTTGAGCTACCCTCGCCAACATCCATGAAACCAACATTTAAAGTAAAAAATCCGTCTTCATCTAGAGACATTTTCGCATTTGATTGACCTCCTGGGCCACCTCGGTAAATAAACATACTCATCCCGATTCCTCTCCTGATGGATCCGGTAGGAGTTTGAATTTGATCTCTTCTTTCCCAGCCAATTGCATCAGCGCCAAGGATTAGACATTGCCGTAATTCATTACTGGAAAAAGGGATTCCACCCTCTACAGGTTGAGTGTCAATAATCTGGTTTTTCGGTGTCGTCCTCTCTCCAGGTTGTCCTTCAGGGCCTACATGATTCATGAGGCGAAATTTCAGAGGATCGATGTTCAATTTATCAGCAACTTGATCTGACAAAGACTCCAAAGCAAAATGACCTTGAGGTGCCCCTAATGCTCGATAAGATCCTGCGGTAGGGGTATTTGTATACACGATCTGGCCTTCATATTTCACGTTGGGACACCTGTAAAGGTAAAGAGCTCCCTGACCTGCCCTTCTAACTACCCCTGGACCTGATGAAAGATACGCCCCCGTGTCCATAATTGTTTTAACATGTACTGCGGTAACGGTTCCATCTTTTTTGACACCCATTTTTATTTTTGTAAAAGTAGAGTGTCTTCTTCTTCCAGCCAAAAATTCTTCTTCTCTACTTAGTTCCAATTTGACTGGCCTACCTGTTCTCATGGATAGCAAGGCTGCCAAAACTGAAGTTCGAGTTTCATCTTTACTGCCATAGCCTCCCCCCATTACAGGTCCTATAACAGTAATATTATTAGGATCCACATCCAAAGCAGAAGCCAAAATAGCCTTATCTGCATGAATCCCTCTGCTAGGTTTCCACATTGTGAGTCTAGTCCCATCCCATGATGCAAGCGCAGCACGTGGTTCTAGAGAAGCCGGATGATGGTCTGGTGTAGTGAATGAATCTTCTACGATATAGTCTGCTTGATCAAAACCCTCTTCAACATTCCCTCTTGCCTCAACTATGGGTCCTCCATTAACTACATTTCCTTGAGAATGTATCTTAGGGTTTCCTTTTTTCATAGAAGTATCCATATTCGTTGAGAATGGTAATACCTCATATGAAACCTTGATTAAATCTATGGCGGCATCGGCCTCATAGACGTTAACTGCCGCAATTACCGCAATCTCGTCTCCAACAAATCGCACTTTAGTATCCAAAATTGGCACATCAGGAGCTACCTTGCCTCCACCTACATTAAATGGGGTCAAAACATCGTAAACCCCCACCATGTTCAAAGCCGGTTGCACATCAATACTCAAAATGTTGGCATGGGGATGCGGGCTCCTAAGCACCCGTGCGTGAAGCATATCTGGCAAAGATAAATCCGCTGTATATTTGGCAATACCTAGTACTTTATCTCTCAAATCTGCCCGCTGAAAAGAAGTGCCTACGGATGGTGGGTGGGCATTTTGATCAACCATCAGCCTTAATGCCTATGGCGCCCACAACTGAATCTATAATGGCGCCATAGGCATTGCAGCGACATAAATTCCCTGCTAAAGCCAGCCTTATTTCTTCCACAGAAACATTTCTCCGTGATTCGAAAAGTGGATATGCACCCATGATGAATCCAGGGGTACAGTAGCCACACTGACCTCCGTCGTTCTCAATAAAAGAAATTTGTAATGGATGTAATGTATTCCCTTGGTTCAATCCTTCGATAGTTTTGATCTCAGAAGAGGCTATTTTTACAGCTAGAATTTGGCATGAATTTACGGCTTTACCGTCAAGAATGACTGTGCAGGCACCGCACTCACCTAAATCACACCCTTTTTTGGCTCCCGTTAGATTTAATTTATCTCGAAGAATATCTAATAAAGTAAATCTATTATCGATATCTAAAGTGTGCTCCTCTCCGTTTACTTTAAACGCTACTTGCGTGACATGATTTTCCATTTTTATTCAGACACTGGCAAAATGAGAATCCACATAGGTTCTTTCCCTACCTCAAACCTTTCAATGAATTGAAGGTTACCGGTATCACTTATTCTGAAAGCTGAGATAAACCCTGTTTCAAGCCCGGCTGAATATAGAAATTGGCCCTTCCCGTCTATATCCAATACTCTTGGAATGGCCTCAGTTAGAGTTCTTCCAATGGCCTTTAGCTGTCCACTATTTGAGTTAATAGAGAATCCGGCCAATGAATTATGCCCCCTATTAGGAGCATAGAGGAATTTGCCATCGGGAGTTATTTTGATCTGAGCACAAGTATTTACCCCGGCATAGTGGGCAGGCAAAGTCGAGATAGTATACAACTCCTCCATATCCCCTTCATGGTACCTGTAGGAAGTTACACTACTGTCCTGTTCGTTAGAGAAAAAAACATACTCCCCACTAGGATGGAAAGTATAATGCCTTGGCCCTCTATTATCCGGTTGTTTAACAAATTCTCTTTCCGATGGGTTAAGCATTCCAGTATCTTCATCGAAATTATATTTCAAAATCGTGTTTATACCTCTTTCCCCCGCAATATGCGGAAGTAAAGCATGAGAATTATCAGAGTCTGTGAAAATACAATGTGCTCCATTCCCGGTCTGCATCCAGACTTTTTCCCCAGTGAAAATACCCTTGTCGTTCGAATGTACAGAAACTGCGCCAGCTTCATAGTAAGCAGACAGAATATATCTGTTTGTTTTATCCAATGAAATATAGCAAGGGTCGCCTTGAAGTTTCGGTCCATCGTCTACATGAATTAAATCTCCGGTCAAACTATTAAATCTATAAGATGTGACACAAGGTAAATCTCTTCTACCTACGAAAAGAAGCGAGTTATCGAGGTCAGCAGCCAATGGAGCAGGTCTGTCATTCACTTCTGTATCCTTCAGATGCTTCAAGTGCCCGCTGTCATTATCAATCGACCAACAACTGATTCGATTCTCTCCCGCAAGAGAAACATACAAAATTTGCCTCATGGTGCCTCCAAAAAGTGCCGCATTAATCAGCCCATAACAAGTTTATCAGTACCTCGAAGTTGGTGCTTTTATTTAGCTTTTTATTATGTTTGACTCAAATAAAGTTAAATAGTTCACATTCCGCCGACTTAGAAGATAAAATTGATACAGTCATCGTTTAATAAGTTTCATTTTTTATGCAGGAGATTAATCTGCCCCTCTACAACATAAAATCGGCTTTTTTTCAACGATGGCGACAAAGAAATGGTTACCTGCAAGTTCTAAGGGTTGCATTCCCACTAATATTGAGTACGGGATCCTTTTCTGTTCAGCAATTCATAGACAGGATGTTTTTATCTTGGTATTCACCCGATGCATTGGCCGCGGCGTTACCCACAGGAATATTATGTTTCACTTTGATCAGTCTATTTATGGGCACTTCTGGTTACGTTAGTACCTTCGTAGCACAATACATCGGAGCATCTCGACCAGAAAGAGTCGGGCCAGCTATGTGGCAGGGAATATATTTTTCGGTCTTGGGAGGCTCCCTGATAGCTTTCACTGCATTCTTCCCGGAAACGATCTTTTCTTTGATTGGTCACAGCCCTGAGGTACAAATCTTAGAATCAGAGTATTGGGTATATCTAACTTTAGGTGGAATATTCCCTGTCGCCCAAGGTGCAGTGGCTGGTTTTTTCAGTGGCCGTGGTAAAACATACCCGATCATGTGGAGTACTTTCGCTGCAACGGCTGTGAATATTGTGCTCAACTATCTCCTGATTTTTGGAAATTTAGGTATGCCAGAAATGGGAATATCGGGAGCTGGTTTATCCACCTTTATATCGGGAATGCTAAATTTTTTGATTCTTTCAATTCTAGTTTTTTCCAAGGAAAATAATTCAAAATTTAAAACACGCTCAGGATGGAAATATGATCCGGTTTTGTTCAGAAGGCTCATCAGATACGGCCTCCCTAATGGAATTCAATTTTTCCTAGACATAGCAGCGTTTTCATTATTCATATTGTTGATTGGCAGACTCGGGGCAACGGAACTGGCCGCGGCAAGTATAGCGTTTAACGTTAGTATGTTGGCCTTTATGCCTATGATTGGTCTAGGGATAACAGTATCGATTTTGGTCGGTCAATCTCTGGGGGCCAGTGAGCCCGGGCAGGCAAAAATTGCCACTTCTTCAGCCTTGCAGATTTCTTTTACCTATATGACTATCCTTGCCATGCTCTACATTTTGATACCCAATTTATTTATCTATCCCTTTTCAGCTAAGGCTGACCCAGTTGAATTTGAATCAATAAAAAGTACCGCTTTAGTAGCATTGAGGTTCATAGCACTCTGGTCAATATTTGATTCCCTAGCAATTATATTTTCGTCAGCTCTTAAAGGAGCCGGGGACACTGCTTTCATTATGTTAACCATATGTCTCACAGGACCCATCGTCCTTATAGCACCTACATTTCTAATAATTGAAATCTTCCACCTGGGCTTAAATGTTGCATGGATTTCAGGCGTCGCATATGTACTCTGCCTTGGAATTGTGTATTATCTCAGGTTCAAAGGCGGCAAATGGGAAAGTATGAGGGTGATAGAAAGCCAGGGGCAACCTAAGATGAAAGGGTAAGTCAATATGTTAGTGAAAATAAGTTAGGCTGTTCATGTCAGGCGATAAGAACCAAAAAATGGTCCGACTGATATATAAAGTACCTACATCGACGAATCAGAGTGCTCACTGAATTGCCTTCACATCAGTTTTTGGTGTTGTTATAGTTTTGATTTATTGGGATTCACAGAAATTTTTACCTACAAGTGGATAAAAAATCAAATTGATCGTTAATCAAAAGGATGACATCGTGGACAAAAATAATCTAATAACCCTTGCTGATTATGAGAAAGCTTCTTATCGGAAAATGTCTAAAGAGTTGTCTGACTATGTAAGATCGGGGGCTCAGGATGAAATAACACTTAGGAGAAACCGACAAGCCCTAGAAGACATAATAGTTAATCCTAGGATATTTAGAGATGTAGATTGTCGTGATCTGAGCACCACGGTTTTGGGCGATAAAATAGATATCCCTATTATGTTAACCCCTGCAGGCGGACAACTTCATATGCATCCTGACGGGGAGTTAGGGTCGGCCAGAGCATCTCACGGGCATGGGACCGTCTACTCGACCCCAACTAATTCGGGTTACTCATTGGAAAAGATTGCCGATGAGACACCTGGTCCTAAATGGTTTCAAATTGGACAACACAGCAGAGAGATTCAGGAACATTTTGTCAAAAGAGCAAAGCAGGCTGGTTATAAAGCTATCGTCCTTACCGCAGATGCCCCGATACCGAGTAGAAGAGAAAGTGAGATCAGAAATAATTTCTCAATTCAAAATCATTTGAGTTGGGGTAGCGTTGAGGGACACGAGGAGTTTCTGTTGTCTGATCCCCACTTACGCGAGTACATATATGGCATATCAGAAAAAGATGAACCAGTATCAGCAGGAACTGGTGATAAATCAATGACCTGGGATGACATGGAGTGGTTTCGTGGACTAACAGACCTGCCCGTAATCGTTAAGGGAGTAAGAAATATTGAGGACGCAAAGCGTTGCGCCGATGTAGGATTTGATGGAATTACGGTTTCTAACCATGGTGCTCGCCACATGGATGGAACAAATTCATCCATAGAGGCTCTGGCGGAGATAGCTCCAGTGGTGAATGAGCGGATCGAGGTATTCTTTGACTCAGGAATTAGGAGAGGGATGGATGTTGCCAAAGCGCTATGTTTGGGAGCTAGAGCGGTCCTTATTGGCCGCCCAATCTTCTGGGGATTGTGTGTTGATGGTGAACAAGGTGTATTCGGTGTGCTAGATATTCTTAAAACTGAACTTGACCTTGCCATAGCTTATTTGGGAGTAAATAAAGTAGGTGATTTAAACAGGTCGTATGTCACAATTTAAAGCGTAAAACCATAGTGATTTTCCAAGAATGGCTAATTTAAGAACCCCCGTATTTCATGCACAGACACCTTCATGGGGGGGGTTGCTTGGCAATTAAAAATGCTTGGTTTACTCTGGCTGTTGCTTTCATAATCTTATTTTTTTCTAGCGGCCTGAGATTCGCTTTTGGAATCGTGCTTAAGCCTATGTCTGAAGATCTGGGTTGGACCAGAGCAGAGACAACAATGGCTGCTACAGCTTTTTTTGTAGTGTCTGCTTTAGTCATGCCAATATATGGACGACTAATCGACCGTTACAGTCTTTCACGGATAATGATTATATCTATTGCGGTAACCTCGCTTGGATTCGGCTTAGTTGCGATTGTCCAGACTCCATGGCAGTTCATTTTTTTTTACGGAATAGTTTTTGCCTTAGGCCACTCAGGGTTCTCGATTTTGGCTGTATCCGTAATGGTAGGACGGGCATTTCCGGATCGAGCTGGTATAGCCAATAGTATTGCCATGTCTGGATTCGGGTTCGGGCAGCTCATCATTATCTCTGTATTGACACTGATTGTGTTTGAGGTAGGTTGGAGGATATCCCATGTATATTTAGCTGCGGGGGCAGCTTCAGTTCTTATTCCACTATTGCTGTTTCATGCTAAATTCGTGAACTTTTTGCCAGATAGCCCTGAACGATATAAGGGCCATCACACCGAACTTCCATCCAGTTCGGTACCACATTTACTAAGATTCACTATCTCGACAAAATTTGCCATTTTGATAGTAGTTTATGCCTTATGCGGCTTCCAAGACTTTTTCATGGCTACACATATAGCATCTTTTGCAACTGATAACGGTGTCGAAGATCAGTTCGCGGGTAATTTGTTAGCAATAATGGGTGTGTTTGCACTTGCAGGAGTGATAATTGCAGGGCTCTTAGGTGACAGATTTAAAGCTGGTTTTCCTACCGTGATTTGTTTTTTGATACGACTGGTTATATTCATCTTGATATGCACTTCTAATCAGCCATCATTTATTGTGTTATTGGCATTTTCGTACGGATTCACATTCTTGATTACTGCGCCTCTAACGGTAGTGTTTGTAAAAGACCTTTTCGGGACATCCAAAATGGGCACTCTGATCGGTATCGTCAATATGGTGCATCAATTTGGAGGCGCTATTGGAGCATATGCGGGGGGCATAGTTTTCGATCACACGGGATCATACCAGTTGATGATGATTTTTATGGCAGTGCTATCTTTAGGTGGATTAATTTGTTCTTATTTTATCCACGGGTCTGCAACTTTTAGAAGAAGGATGCTCAATTAACCGGTGGAAATATTCACTTTGTTGCGGGTTAGAGTTTTTCCGGTTATGACCTAGTTTTAATCTGTTCGTTATAATTAAATTGCATGCATATGGGGCTGGGTCTTAGCAGCAAGAGCTTTGTTAGATTAATCAGAGAGGCCAATATGAAAATTAAGCCTGTGAAAGACCTGTTGATTTAAAGCCGGACCCTACAAACAAACCACGAGTACAACCTGATCCCATATGTTCAATCTAATAGTTTAGAAATCTACAAGGCGGAGCCACTATGTCAAAACAGCCAAATATAGTACTGATAATGTCTGACGATCTTGGCTATGAGGTAATAGGCGCCAACGGTGGTTCTTCATATAAAACTCCATCCATAGACTCAATGGCCCAGCAAGGCATGCGCTTTGAAAACGCTCATGTTATGCCACTGTGTACACCAACCAGACTTTCATTGATGACCGGAAAATATAATTTCCGGAACTACATAGGTTTCGGCTTAATAAGGCCAGACGAAGTCACTTTTGGACATTTGCTCACTGACGCAGGTTATAACACATGTATATCGGGCAAATGGCAACTTTACTCCTATAACCCACCAGATCAACACCCGGAAGAAAGATCTTCAGGGCAAAAAATCGAAGATGCTGGCTTTGACGAGTTTTGCGTATGGCATCCGCATCACACAGAAGAGAAAGGTTCCAGGTACAAAAATCCAGTTATATACGAAAACGGTGAATTCAGAACTGATACCGAGGGTAAATATGGGGAGGACATATTCTGCGATTACATCATTGATTTCTTAGAACGGAAAAAGGATGATGAAAAACCTTTTTTTGTCTACTGGCCAATGGCTGCCACCCACAAACCCCATGAGCCCACCCCAGACAGCCCGGAATGGGACTCTTTTGATCCCCCCTCAAACCGATCTATAGGCGCAAAAACATGGGCGGAGTTAGAAGATGGATCATGGGAAGATGATCCTAAATTCTATAGAGATATGGTTGAGTATCACGACAAAGTCATAGGTAGATTGCTAAGTTATCTTAAAAATCAAGGACTGCAGGAAGATACATTAGTCGTCTACCTTGGAGATAACGGTAGCCCAGCCGATGTTTGTTCAATGATGCACCAGCATAATGAGATTTGCGGCGGTAAAGGGAAGACCAACGATAGGGGCACCCATGTTCCTTTGATTTGTTTGATGCCAGGAACGATTCCTTCCAAGGCTGTGCAAACGGACCTTATTGAAGCCACAGATTTCCTACCAACTATTTTCGAAGCGGCTGGCCTGAATTTCCCCGAAGGATATATCATTGACGGAAGGTCTTTTTATCCTCAGTTGAAAGGGGAAAAAGGCAGCCCCAGAGACTGGATGTTTTTTCACTTCGAACCAATGAATAGAAGAAGTGGTCTGAACGATTTAAGACAAATAAGGTTCATTCGTGATCATAAATGGAAATTATATGAGACCGGCGAGCTATACGATCTTGAAGCCGATTGGGATGAAGACATTCCCATCTATGAGGTTGAAGATTCAAAACCCCAATCTGAAGCAAGAAACCGCCTAAACCCGATATTTTCCCAAATGACCAATTGATCTCTAACCTACTCGTCCTTTTTAAGATTCAAGGAAGCTGAGTTAATACAATACCGCAACCCAGTAGGTTGGGGGCCATCTGGAAAAACATGGCCCAGATGCGCACCACATGATTTACAGATGACTTCCGTCCTCTCCATTCCTAGCGACATATCCGTTTCTTCTTCTATCTGATCCTCAACAAGCGGTTGATAAAAGCTTGGCCACCCACACATGGAGTCATATTTGGTATCGGAAGAAAAAAGTTCTTCCCCACAACAAACACATAAATAAGTACCATTTTCTGTCGTGTTCCAATATTCCCCAGTGAATGCTCTTTCTGTAGCTCTATTCCGAGTTACTTCATATTGCATTGGAGTAAGTTTGTCCCGGTATTGTTCATCATTTTTTTGATCAGCCATCTATCTGTCTCCCAAAATTTTAAAAACGGTCACAGTACAACACAGAAGATTATATAGCTAGTATTATATTGATTCACAAATCTTGTCGCTAATAAAACTGATAGCACACAAAATTTAGGAGAGGTATTTGGCACTTCAATTTGGCGTATTTGATCATATAGAACCTGTCTCGAACATGCCCTTGAACGAAGTATACAAGCTTCGTCTGCAGCAAATTGAGGCTTTAGACCGAAAAGGGTTTTACGCTTACCATCTAGCTGAACACCATACCCCGGCTGTACATAGCTTGGCGCCTTCCCAAAACGTTTTTTTAGCGGCAGCATCACAAAGAACAACACAGATAAAATTAGCTCCCTGCGTTTATGTGCTACCGCTACATCACCCCTTAAGATTAATCGAAGAAATCAGTATGCTAGATCATCTAAGTAATGGTCGATTAGAAATTGGTGTCGGTAGAGGGGGTGTAATGGAAGCTTTCTTCTGGGGGCAAGATGACGATTCTGACTCCAATTACCAAAGATATCTGGAAACTTTGGCCGTAATAAGAAAAGGCTTAAGCTCAGAATATTTGACATTCCAAGGTAATTTTCATCAATTCGATAACCTCCCGATGAGACTAGGACCTGTTCAAAAGCCATTCCCTCCGATGTGGTACATGAGAAACGCGGAAACTGCAGCTTTAGAGGGGATGAATACCGTCATAGTGGGAACTTTGGAAAGCCTCAAAATTGAAACTCAACGATACCAACAAATTTGGAAGAGTACTCACGGAGAAGGATCTTTAAATAAACAGGGCCAAGACCCAAAAATAGGTCTTGTCGTCCACATGGTTGTAGCTGATACAGACGAAGAAGCGATAAGTATAGCAAGCCCTGCTTGGGATAAATACAAATGGAATTTGGCTGCCCCAAGAAGAATCGAGGCCGAAAAAAGAGGGTTGACACAATTCCAAACTTCCAAAGATGGCTCATTCGGTTTCGTCGGGGATCGGCCCGCCAATTTGCCGGCTCGAGAGACTAGAAAAGATATAGAAGCGGAAATAGAGCGATTCGACCAGCAATCAAATCGAAAAGATCCTACTAGGTTGGGAGGAGTAGCTTTGGCAGGATCGCCGAAATCAGTAGCCCGGTATCTAGAGGAATATATTGAAACCGGAGCTAATTATTTCGTTTGTTCCTTCCAATGGGGAGACATCGACCATCAAACGGCTATGAACTCGATTAACCTTTTTTCAGAGCATATACTGCCACAATACATGTAGATAAATTAGGAAAACTATTTGAAATTTGAAATTGTCGGAATGATTGGTGCGGTAAGAGAAGGTACCGGAAACAAAGGGGCTGAAGTACACATTATTGGAGGAGGTGTAGATAAGGATTACATTTCTGATTTTGCAATAGTCCATGAGAACAGTGGCTTCGACAAGGTTTTAGTTGGGTACACTTCTTCATCGGCCGATGGTTTTATAGTCGCCATGCATGCAGCAGCCGAAACAAGTAACCTTGGGTTTCTAGTTGCTCACAGACCAGGCTTTGTTAGCCCAACGGTTTTAAGCAGAAAAGCGGCCACAATTGACCACATAACTCAAGGTAGAATCGCCCTTCACATCATAAGTGGAGGAGGCGATGTTGAACAAAAACGTGACGGTGATTTCCTGGATCATGATGCTAGGTATAGAAGGTCAGGAGAATTCATGAATATCCTGAAAAACTTATGGACAGCAGAAGACCCAATAGACCACGAAGGGGAGTTTTATCAATTCGAACAGGCAAAAAGTGATTTTAGCTGCTTTCAAAAACCTCACATACCTCTCTATTTTGGAGGTGCCTCTGAAGCAGCATTAACAGTGGGAGCGAAAGAATGCGACGTATATGCTATGTGGGGTGAACCACTTAAGGAAGTAGAAAAAAAGATGATCTCTTTCACGGATAAAGTGAAAACTCTCGGCAGAGATCCAAAATCTATAAGGTTTTCAGTCTCTACGAGGCCTATTGTAGCTAATACTGAGACAGAAGCCTGGGATTTAGCCCACCACACCCTGGAAAATGTCTTAGCCACAAACCAAATTTCGATGCATGGCACGGGAAAAGAACGATTGGAATCTACTGGATCCCAACGTCTTGTGGATTTTGCAAAAAACGGGGAAGTATTAGATGAACGACTGTATATGCCAATAGCTACTGCAACTGGAGGTGCCGGCAACACAACCGCCCTAGTCGGAACCGCAGAACAGGTGGCAGATTCTCTCATGAAATACTATGCATTAGGCTGCACAACTTTATTGATACGAGGCTTCGACGCCTACAACGATGCAGCTTACTGGGGAAAAGAATTAATCCCGTTATTGAAAGAATCCGTTGAGCGTTATCACAAAATCCACCCTGTGACGGGAAAACATCTGTTGTGAATAGCTTAACTGCCATATTAGGGAGCCCTTTCTCTGGTTCCTCATCAGAGAAAATCGTAAATCTTGTAATTGAGTCTCTCCCTACATCTGATTGGAACACACGCGTAATAGATTTATCCAAAATATCATCTGATGCTCTTTTACTCAGAAAAGAAGATGAAACTTTAAATTCGTCTATTGATTATGTCGTCAATTCAACTGTCATAATAGCAGCCACCCCAACATATAGAGCTACTTACACTGGTCTAATTAAAAGTTTTTTTGATCAATTACCAGCTGATTCATTAGCAGGTAAATTACTGCTACCAATCCAGACGGGAGGTTCGCCAGAACATTCATTATCAATCGAGTATGGATTAGTGCCGATGGTCCGAACCTTAGGGGCCTTAGTTTCTACAAAACCCATCTTCTCTTGGAACGAGCACTGGAATGAAGACGGATCGCCCACTGAAAATATGAACCAATTGGTAAATCAGTCAGTAGAAGAAATAGTCAGCCTTTGCAACTAACTATCCAGTAACCCTAGAGCGCGGGCCATATCCAGCATTTCCAAGGCGGTCTTTTCATGAGCTATGTCTACCATTCCTCCTTGAAAAGAAACGGCAGCACCTCCAGTTTCTCTGATTTTTTTCATCGATTCGACTAAACCTTGCCACTCATTTATTTCTTCTTTACTAGGGGAGAATATTTCATTCACTATCGGGACATGCGATGGATGGATAACAGTCATACCGTTATATCCCAATTCTCTTGAATGTTGAGCAAACCGTCTTAACCCTTCGTGATCATGTATATCCTGCCAAAGCCCAGTCAAGGGATAAGGAACACCTCCTGCCCTAGAATCCAACAGTACCTTTGATCGAATAAACAAAGTTTCTGTGCCCTCTGGAGTCCATTGATATCCCACTGCGCGGGCAATATCACCTCCCCTGCCACCTCCAGCACCCATATGTGCAACTCTATCGGAAGATGTTCCCACTTCGTAGGCGAAACGCAGCCCCGCGGCTGTCTCCAACCCAGGGTCTATCAACACCGTCCCGTGTTTTATATTTTTTTTTCCTTCTTCGTTAGAGATTAAATTATCCAAAGCTTTTACGTCTGAAGCTCCTTTGACCATAGGCAGAGTAATTCCATATAGGCCTTCTTGCACGGCATAGGAAATATCCTGACCGGTGAGCCCAGTATCCATATCATTGACCCTCACAAGTACTGTCACTCCTTCCGAAGCTAATTCCGGAACCAATCGGGACACAATTTCACGTGCATTTTGCTTCTCATCAAGAGGAACAGAATCTTCTATATCTAGTATTAGGGCATCGGCACCATATTTTGGAGCCTTTCTTACCCAATCCTCCTTGTTTGCAGGCACATAGAGCATTGTACGCAAAGGCCTAGCTTGATCTTTCATAAATTACCTCACTTTAATTGAATTAGACGATCCCTTCTTCTTGATATTCGATCAGATCATCGTTACTTAATCCCAAAACATCGCGATATACTTCACCATTGTGTTCGCCCAACAAAGGGGCACCTTGGGGTTCTGGTAATCGTCCGCCTGAAAAATTGACAGGAAACCCTGACGCAATTCCTGGAACTGGCTCATCAAAAGCAGAGCTTCGCATTGGTTGAAGTGTTCCCCTATCCCAAAAATGGGGATCGTCTATTATTTCGGGCACTGTTCGCACCAACCCACAAGGAACTTTATTTTTTTCCAACAGCTCTATCGCCTCATCTTGAGTAAGACAGCTTAGTCTATCCTGTACTTCCCCACGCGCCTCGGTAACGTTTCGATTCCGTTCAATAAAAGTAGCGAACCTAGGGTCCTCAGTTAAGTTTGGGGCATCTAAAGCGATAGCTAGTCTTCCCCACTGGTCATCACTTGCAACAGTTAAGGTGATATCTCCATCCTTTGTATGGTAAAGCCCCATGGGTCCACCACGACTATTATTTCCTTGCCTCAATGGCTCGCCGTACATAATAGCCTCCTCAAGGTTTTCCATGAACATTAAAGAGGTAAGTGAATCCATCATGGACACATCCAAATATTGACCTGTCCCTGTACGCTCCTTTTCTCGGAGAGCAGCTAACATTGAGTAGCAGGCAAAGAGCGGCGTTACTAAATCTCCAATGTAAAATCCAACTCTAGTAGGAGGTCCATCTTCTGAGCCGTTGATATCCATAAGGCCGCTCATACCTTGTATTTGGGGATCATGTGCTTTTCGATGAGAATGTGAACCTGATTGACCATAGCCTGAAATGGAAGCATAAATTATGCCGGGATTGACCGAGGATACATCCTGGTAACCTAACCCTAATCTTTTCATGGCACCTGGGGATAAATTCTCTACCACCACATCTGACTTTTTTGCCATATCCATAAACATTTCCCGACCTTTGGAATGTTTTAGGTTTAAGGTCACACTTTTTAAACCCTGGGCCCTTTTCAAAAATCGCGTAGAAAGATGTTTTTCAGATTCTTGAGTTTCAGTATAACCATCGGGTGAAGCAAACGGTCCGTTGCCTCTAGAAGGATCACCTGTTCCTGGCATTTCAACTTTTATACATTCGGCACCAAGCCTTGCTAAATTCATCATTGTAAATGGTCCCGCCAAATAAACTGTGACACCCAATACTCGAATACCTGACAGTGGAGCCATCGACTTTTCAACTTTAACCAAAGTAAAACCTCTTTGTGAAAAATTTCTTCAAATAAATCTCAACGGCGATAGTCTCATACTATGTTTGTACAGAGGTACGGTCAATCAATGTGTTATATTCCAAAATGAACCATTGCCTTAAAAAAACAACTGCCTAGGAGACCCGGATATGAGAATTGCGGTAATTGGTCAAGCTGCCTTCGGCAAGGATGTGTTGGATGCTCTTGTAGAAAAAAAAGAAGAGGTGGTCGCTGTCCTGTGCCCGCCAGACAATCCCAGCAGGTCTGTAGATCCTATAAAATCTTCGGCCACGGAACACAAGATTCCCGTATTTCAATATAAAAGAATGCGAGATACGGAAGCGATTAATGAATTCAGATCGCTAAATGTGGATCTTTGCGTGATGGCATTTGTCACGGATATCGTTCCTGATGAAATATTAGAATCACCCTCCTCAGGAACTATTCAATACCACCCATCATTACTCCCAGAACATAGAGGCCCTAGTTCCATTAATTGGCCTATCATTCAAGGTAAAACTAAAACGGGCCTTACCGTTTTTTGGCCCGACAAAGGGTTGGACACTGGCCCAATTCTTCTGCAAAAAGAGGTGGCTATCACTGACACCGATACTCTAGGATCAGTATATTTCGGAAAACTTTATCCTGCAGGTATTGAAGCCATGGTTACAGCTGTAGAAATGGTTAGAGACGGCACTGCCCCTAAAATTGAACAAGATCACAGTAAAGCTACATACGAAGGCTGGTGTAAATCGAGTGATGTGGTCATTGACTGGAGTAAATCTGGTGCAGAAATCTACAACCTGATCAGAGGTTCAGACCCTAGCCCAGGAGCCAATACTTTGTGGAACGGCAAATCAATATATCTATTCAATACATACTTTAATGCGGAGGAAAATAGAGAAATCCCCGGGACCGTTACGGCCATATCGGATGATTTTTTCACTTTATCAGTGGCGTCAGGTCTTATTTCAGTCGGTAGAGTAAAAATAGACCGCGAATCCAAAGTTACAGCCGCTGAGTTTGTTGAGTCCCAAGGATTGAAAGTCGGAGATCGATTTGGATTTTAAATTTTTTCTTATCCCAAATATTTTAATAACATACCCAAAGGAGTAAAAAAATGGAAGGCAAATATTATTTCTCAGCAGCAATGGATGTACCGCAAGACAAGGAAGCCTTATTTGACGAGGTATATGACAAAGAACACATCCCTTACTTATCAGAGGTTCCGGGAGTATTGGCTATCGCTAGATTCACCACAGCACCCTTAAAAATGGTGATAGGAGGAAAGGAGCAGGAAATCATCATTGAAAATCAGCCAAAACATACTGCTATTTACGAAATTGAGGACCCTGCAGTTCTATCATCCCCCGAGTGGGCAGCAGCCGTCGATAAAGGAAGATGGGCTACCGATGTCAGACAACACACTTTCAACAGAAAGCACGTATTACTCAAAAATAAAAAATAGATTCTACGAATGCTGTACCGAAAAGTAAAAGACCTGATTTTCCCCGCTGTAGGCATGGGCACATTTAAGATTTTTGATGTAAACACCTCAGATCCTGAAGTGTTAGGAATAAGAGCCGATATCATTAACGAATGCAGGATTCATCAAATGACCCTGGTGGATTCATCACCAATGTACGGCAATTCTGAACGTGTACTTGGGCTATCTATCCGAGATAACCCCAAAGATTTTCAAATTGCAACAAAAGTATGGATCAAGGGTTTCGAAGAAGGCAAAAAGCAAATTGATAACACATTCTCACTACTAGGCACCAACTACATCCACATTTTCCAAATTCATAACCTTGTAGACTGGAAGACACATCTTCCAACGCTAACCAACTTAAGCAAGAGGGAAGAATCGGCCTAATCGGCCTGACCTGTATGGCCCCAAGTGATTATCCGGAAATGATGAACATTATGAAAACAGGCAAAGTCGACACAATACAAATTCCCTATAACGCGATTAATACCTGTGTCGAATCTGATATCCTCCCACTCGCAGAATCAATGGGGTTAGGAGTATTAGTGATGGAACCTTTACAAAAAGGAAGATATGTAAAAGATCTTAGATTAACTCCCGATATATCCCCTTTGGCTGATCTAGGCATAACGACATGGGCACAGGCATTGATATCTTGGGTCATCTCAAACAAGGTGGTAACAACAGCTATCCCAGCTACCTCCAACCCCAGAAGAGTAAGGGAAAATGCTTTGGGGGCCGTAGAAATACCAGGTGACTTAAGAGATTACATTAAGCGGGAAACTGAGAGATGTATCTAATTCCTTTGGCTAGGATCACTCCTGTCATCCTCAAACCTTTCGCCCATTTCGTTCAAGAAATCTTCAACATCGGCTGAAAGACTGATATCTGCATCCTCCTCCTGAGCTTTATCAGGATCCTCTTCGCCTTCGGTTCGGCTTAAGACTCTGTCAAAATAGGTTTCTAATTGTTTTATCAGGGTCCCCACCTCGCCACCATAATCTATTGCTCTCTCGATATCTTTATACTGTTGATCCCCTTTACTTTTCTCAGCCAGATCAGAAGGGAAATTATAAACTGCACACAACACCTCTAATAATCTCGAGGCGCCTAGGTGATCTTCATCCAATTGAACATATTGAGGCAAATGTGCCATCAGGGTAGTGTTTTGGATGCCCTGCTCAGTCAAGTCTTCATTAATTTGGTTGATTATGGAGGTAGGCCCTTGGTAAGTGCTGCGGCGCGGATTCAATAACGTCCCAGCTTTTCCCTCTTGTTCATCAGTCATCGACCCAGTCACTAAAATCGGACGGGTATGTGGGACAGAGTCATACATTCCCCCAATTCTGCAATATTCAGTTACCTTACAATATTTAAATAATTCCACTATCGAGTCAGTGTATTCCTCACCAAAATTATGCGGTTCCCTTATGTGTATGAAGATATAATCTCTACCGGAATATTCGTCTTTTGCATGGTGAACTATCGTATTTGGTTTTGTAAATACACGTTTCCCGTTGACAACACGCATCCTTGGTCGGTATCTGGTGAAGTCAAAAAATTTTCCGGGTTTCGCTAATCTGCCAAGTTCCTTGGCCCCTAGGTATTGTTCTAATTTCCTCAATGACAAGGTTCCAACTCTTCCCACATCTACCCAAGGTCGCAACATGCCGATTGCCACGGTATTGTTCATCTCTGGCACAGGGTCAGCCAGTTCAAATTCACCAACTCTCATAGGCCTGTACAACCACCAAAATGAAATTTTACTAATATGAATCTCGTTATAGGTTCGAAATTATACACTAGCCATAGTATGAATATCTGACTTAATACAAGAATTGATCACTGTATAATGTCAAGAAAATTTGAAAATGTAACTTTGGAAGACAAATTTTTGTGTGCCAGAAAAATCATTTAAAAAAACCCTTAGAAGGAATACGGTTCATTGATTTCTCCTGAATTGAAAACTAACGCTGCCGACTGGTGTGAGGAGTAGGCATTCACCAAGACAAAGTTGATTTCGACAATCCTCAGATCACAGGAATCAAAACCGATAATGAAACAAATAGATGAATCCTACCTATCCAAAGACCACAATCAATTTATCCCGGATCGTTCAAAAAGATTCCATTTCACCTGGAGAGTAGGATGTTTAGGTTGCTTAATACCGATAATAATAGTTTTTTTATTGTTTTTCTTCCTAATAAGAGCTACTTTTGTACTCGGTTAGGCAGCCACCTTTTGCAAAAATACAATTTCAAAAGAAAGGGAATTTAGAATGAAAGCAGCTTTCTACGATGGTAGCGGGAATATGACTGTGAAGGAATACCCTCAACCAAATCCTAAGCCTGGTGAAGCTCTCATAAAAGTTAAATCGACCGGGATTTGCGGGTCGGATTTGAATATGAATTTAGACAAAACAGGTCCTGACTCGGATCCGGCAGGACACGAGGTTGCCGGGGAAATAGTGGGAGTTGGCGATGGAGTGGACCAAAAACATATCGGATCTCGGGTGGCTGTGGAGGTTCTCGGGAGTGGAAGGGCTTGTCAAAATTGTTGGTACTGCAGGCAAGGGCAATATATTCATTGTTCTAATAGGGATTCAGGCGTAAGTGGTGGATTTGCCGAATATGTCACTCGAAAAATAGAAGGTTGTTATCCTCTTTCTGACAAAATGACTTGGGAGGAAGGTGCATTAGTGGAACCTTTGGCAGTTTCTGTTCACGGTGTTCGAATAGGGAACATGGTGGGTGGAGATACCGTCGCTGTGCTCGGTTCCGGTAGCATCGGGCTTACAGCCATAACAGCGGCCAAAGCTCTAGGCGCGGGGAAAATTCTTGCGACTGCAAGACACCCACAACAGGCAGAGGCAGCTTTATCTTTGGGTGCGGATGCTGTAGGAATTCAAGAAGAAAGCAAATTCGCTCAAATGGTACTTGATGCGACTGACGGTAGGGGAGCAGATTTGACTATAGAAACGGTGGGTGGCAGTAGAGGAGATACTTTAAAACAAGCTATTGAGGTCACAAGAAGGCAAGGCCGAATAGTAATTTTAGGGGTATTTTATGGTGAACATTCAATCGACTGGACAGGGCCAGTGCTTAAGGAGCAAACCATTCAAGGATCCATATGTTACGGAATAATTAACGGGCAACATGATTTTGAAACTTCTATAGAAATTCTATCCGGACCTAACTGCAACCTAAGTCAAATAGTAACGCACAAATATTCTCTTGAAGATATAGATGTAGGATTCAAGACTGCGTACGACAAGTCATCTGGCTCCATAAAAGTTCAAATACAACAAAATTGATGCTATGTGGCCCAATTTATGTTTTACTCCGGTCTTTTCTTGACTAGAAAGTCTCCTTAAAAGACAATTACGAATGCTGATTTTATTAAGAAACTAGTTTGCAAGAAACATGAACTTAAGTCGAAGTGAGCTGAAAACGTTCCGCAGTAGCTCAGTGGTAGAGCAATCGGCTGTTAACCGATCGGTCGCTGGTTCGAATCCAGCCTGCGGAGCCAATTATCTAAGGTATGTATTGAAATCTAAATCAAGTAACTATCTCAAATACTAAAACTGGTGTATATATGACTAAAGACCAAAATAATCTCGATCCTGAGGAACAAAGCGAAGATGAATCAGGTTCCGATCCCGAAGCAAATAATCGACTAACCTCCGACTCTGAAGCAAATGATCGGCCAACCGACGAAACAGTAGAAACCCCACAGAAAAACAAGGATACTTTGCAAGTCGAAAGCATTCCCCAAGGATCCATCATATTTAGGCAATCCCACCTGTCTTGGTTAATCCCATCTTCCATTTGGATAATAGGGTTGGTAGTGGTCGATCTTCAAATTGGACTGTTGGGGGGGCTTGGTATCCTTTTGGCCCCACTAATTGCAGCTCCAAGATATTTGAGATGGAGACAAACTGTTTATCATTTATCCAATGATTCCCTATATCTTACGATGGCCGGACTTCCTGTAATCCAAAAAAGCAAAATATACCAAGTCAAATTTGACACTATAGCAAGAGACGAGGACGGGAAGGTGCAAATAGGTATTAGACATGGATTCTTTGGGAAAACCCTAGGATACGGGGAAGTCAATATAGTGTTCGACGACAAACGAGTGGCGAAACTTTCATATATTTCAGAATATCAATCTTTTATAGACTACATTAGCGAACGAACAGAACTACCAGGGTAATAATTATAATGGTCGAATCTATATTAAAGACCTAATCATCAACTATTCTCTTTAACTTTATGCCCAATTGTTCAATGTCTCCCAGGTTTTTTAAAAGTAAATAATTGCTATCTCCTAGGGACAAGAATTGAAGATCGTAGGGGGAGACGATTCTTGATACCAAGGATCTCCATGACGCTTGGTCACCTTCGTATTTTAAACAATTCCACCCGCAGCTGATATTTTCTTCATCTGGAATCAAATTGTCCGAACAGACTACTGAAATTTTTGATTCTGTCCTGATAATTGAAAGAAAAACTCCATTTTGAACCCAATTCGGTAAAATTGTGCCAAGTTCAAAAAAACAAATTGCAAATGTACCTGACAGCAATTCCAGCTGCTCTTCATCATCTATCAATGTCAATTCTAATAGGTTGGTCCAATCGGAAACTGGTATTTCCATCAAATTCATATGTTCATTGACAACACATTTACTAGCAATATGTGCAACAACTCCATCAGAATAGTGAGGATTAATTTTCTTTATACGAAACCACCACCTTACCCGTCTTAGTGACGGCTTATGAAACTCAAGAGAAGATAGCCGATTGATCAAGTGGGCATATTCCCAAGGTATAGAGAACGTATCCATATGCAGCCATTCAAACTCATGTTCCAATGCAAGCATATCTTCTGAAACATTTTTGTATCTGGCAATCCAATTTCCCAAAGTACGCAAACTTGGTCGAGGTTCGTCACCAAAAGATTCAAGAATTCTGGAACGCCGATACCCCTTGGCGTACATTTCAAACCCTTTAGAGATTTGTGCAATGTTGGTAAAAGTTCTTCCCATAATTAATTCCTATATTACCAGAATTACTGCATTTATTCTATTAATTACTGCCTTATTTTATTATTTTATTGCCCTATTCATAATTTAAAAAATTCGCCAATGGTCCTTAAAAATAAGTTAGGGAATATATAAAATTACTCGGTAAGATCAGAATGGCGTGCAAAAAAATCCAGTTAAGTTAAAGAAGACCAACAGATTTAGCCGCTCTCTTAACATCATCCACCCGGAAAGCCCTTAATATGCTTTTTACCTCAGCCCCCGTCTTTTCCAAATCCACTAGCCGAGAAACCCTGTCAGGCTTATTCCCCGTCGTTGGTAATTTAAGTGATTTAAGGGCATATGAAAGATCATCAGATCTAAAATTTTGGAGAAATTCTTCGAAATCCATAGAGGTATCTCCAATTTAACGAATACAACAAAATATTTCGCCCGATTATACAGACACTTACCCATGTTGATAAGGCAAAAGAGAAATAATCCTATATCTGCGACGTAAGGCTCATGAAAAGTAGCGTAGAATGTTTCGTATTTGAGTGGGAGATTAAACATGGCGGTTAAAATAGTCACAGACAGCACTTCAGATTTAGATCCAGCCCTCGCAGAGGAATTGGACATAACGGTAGTCCCTTTAAACGTACATTTTGGCCAGACTATCTACAAAGATGGAATTGACCTAAACACGGATCAGTTTTTTGACAAGCTGATAAACGGCACAGTGTTTCCTTCCACCTCACAGCCGTCGCTGGGTGAATTTGTAGATGTCTATGAAAAAGTTAGCCAACCTGGAGATGTGATTATCTCAATTCATGTATCTTCAAAGCTTAGCGGTACCATCAATTCTGCCCAGCAAGCCGCAACCACTTTGTCAGATAAGATCGATGTCAAAATTGTGGATACACAACAGGTATCGATGACAGTCGGGTTGTCGGCTCTCGGTGCCGCTAAAGCAGCCCAAGCAGGACAATCCGCAGAAGAATGCATTGCCATCGCTGAGTCAATAGCCCGCAGAAGCAACTTTTTTGCTTTATTTGACACATTGGAATACCTAGAAAAAGGCGGGAGAATCGGAAAAGCGAGATCCTTGATAGGGGGTCTGCTGAAAATCCGTCCAATTTTGCGTGTTGAGGACGGGGAAATCGGTCAATTCGGAAAGGCTCGCTCAAGAAATATGGGAATGATGAAATTGGAGCAGGCTGTCAGGGATCTTGGAGAATTAGATGATATCGCTATTGTTTACAGTACTGACGGCACTGACGCAGAAAATTTAGCGACAACGGTGCAGGAACTCCTACCGGAAGGAAAAGTACCCTACATAACCAGAGTAGGACCAGTAATAGGAACTCACGCAGGGCCAGATTTAGTTGCGATTGCGGCAATTACCTCCACCTAAACTATAAAAAAAATTAAAGAGATGGCCTTTCAATTTAACTAACAGTACGATATGACAAGATACGGTTGGTTTAGATAGAAACACTAGTAATCGAAGATGCATATGGAGGATTTTATGGCAACAATTACGAAGTGGAAAATTAACGGGACCTACTTTGAGTCTTGCGATTGTGATATCGCTTGTCCATGTGTATTTTTGCAACCACCTTCCACAGATGATGGGGCGTGTAACGTAGTTATCGCCTGGAATATCGAATCAGGAGACTTTGGAGGAACTAATCTAGGGGGACTTTCTGTTGCCCTGGCGGTTCATTCTCCCGAAATCATGACAGACGGTAATTGGAAAGCGGCAGTATATCTTGATGAAAATGCAGATAGTGCCCAACAAGAGGCACTCGGCCAGATATTTAGCGGGCAAGGTGGAGGACATTTTGAAGTACTTTCCGGATTTATTGGAGAGATTCTAGGGGTAGCAACAGCTTCCATTGATTACCGATCAGACGGGAAAAAACGCGGAGTCACCATAGGGAACATCGCGGAAATTGAGATAGAAGCCATACTAGGAGTCGAGGGAGAAGACGTGACGATAGCGGGTAATCCCTTAGGCGTAGTTCCTGGGGTCCCTTTACACATAGCGCAATCCAGTGTGAGTAAATTCAGCGACCACGGTTTAACCTGGGATAACGCGGGTAATAACGGATTCTTTTCCGCATTCAGTTACGAAAACTAGATAAAAAGGCTAGCAGGCTATGATGGGACTGGGGTCGGGTAACGGCTCGCTGTCGGTATACAATCGTGACAGGGCAATAATTGTTGTCGCAATCATAATAATAACCTGTGTGTCGTGGGTATATCTATTTAATCTATCTGCTGACATGAATAACATGTCGAGCTTGGATAGTAAGACTGGCTTGTCACGTGCTATGCCGAATATGGTGCCTTGGAGATTTTCAG
This sequence comes from Dehalococcoidia bacterium, assembly GCA_029936675.1. Lineage (GTDB taxonomy): Bacteria > Chloroflexota > Dehalococcoidia > Lucifugimonadales > UBA826 > UBA11996. The sequence continues at coordinate 173,511 of JAPYSB010000002.1, forward strand.
ACTGGATATCGATGTTTGTCATGTGGTTTGTAATGATGATCGGCATGATGGTGCCAACCGCGTCCCCTATGATCCTGATGTTTTCAGCGGTCAATCAACAAAAGAAGGAACAAAACCAGCCATATGTGGCGACTATTGTTTTTCTTTCAGGATATGTTTTGGTCTGGTTAAGTTTTTCCATCGGAGCTACAGTCATCAACTGGATTCTCCATTCCAACACACTTCTATCCGGAATGATGGGTGAATCAACAAGTAATTTATTCGGAGGTGCCTTGTTAATTTTGGCAGGTATTTTTCAATGGACCCCGATAAAAAGAGCTTGCCTGACCAATTGTAGAACTCCCATGGGTTTCTTAATGGCCGAATGGAAAAATGGCTCCTATGGAGCCCTTAGAATGGGTCTCGGCCATGGAACCTATTGTTTAGGTTGCTGTTGGTTGCTAATGGCACTACTATTCGTTTTAGGTGTAATGAACCTCCTTTGGATTGCAATACTGACTGCTTTGGTCCTTGTTGAGAAAGTAGCACCCAAAGGAGATTGGGTGTCTCGAATCACAGGTATAGGATTTGCAGTTTGGGGAATTATGCTGTTATTTCAGATTTAGCGGACGATTAAAATTTAGGAGGAAGATACATGACCTTGAGAGGAAGAGGAGCCATCGTTGGCATTGGGGAGGTGCCGACTCGCCGTATTTATGAAGGGCGAAGCATGTACGGGCTATGTGCTGAGGCTGCTGGTTTGGCAATAGCAGATGCAGGCATCACCAAGAATGATATAGACGGTCTCGTTACAGACGGCGTGGCACTCCCACCCGCAATAGCGGAATATATGGACATTAAACCTAATTTTGCAACCGGAGTCTCAATGCAGGGAGCCAGCGGAGCAACAGCTACAATGGTAGCCACCTCTGCAGTCAGTAGTGGAATTTGTAACACCGTTCTGGTAGTGATGGGTAATTCTCGGCAAGATGCTGAAAGGGCAGGCCGGCCGGCCGGCCGTGGAGCTTCTGGCCCCAGCGTGAGGTCAGAGTGGGAGGAGCCTCATGGTATGGCTCCCGGAGCCAATACTGGTTACGGTCTAATGTATCGAAGGCACATCCATGAGTATGGCACAACAGAAGAGCAATTAGCCAAAATGGCAGCAGACCAAAGATTCAATGCCTTAGAGAATGAGAATGCTGTTTTCAATGGACAACCAATAAGCGCCGAAGATGTTTTGAATTCAAGATATATCAATGAGCCACTAAAGTTATTGGAGTCTGTCATGCCGTGTGACGGTGCTGCGGCACTGATAATTACTACTCCTGAACGAGCCAAAAATATGAGAAACAAACCTGCATATGTACTTGGCGTAGGATTAAAGCAAGGTGAAGCCAATATATGGCAACGAGACAAATTCACAGAAACCCCGGCAGTTGATTCCGTAAGGAGGGCCTTGGAAATGGCTGGTTGCACCCCTAGCGACATAGAATTCGCGGAATTCTACGACTGCTACACCATATTAGCAGCTATGTGTATTGAAGATGCCGGTCTTGTAGAGAAGGGAGAAATAGGCCCCTTTTACGAAGAAACTGATACAACATATAAAGGTGCATTTCCTATAAACACGGATGGTGGTCAACTTTCGGGCGGTCAGCCAGGATTGGCAGGTGGATTCAGGCATGTGATAGAAGGTGCGCGACAAATAATGGGCAAGGCTGGGTCAAGACAAGTAGAGAAAAGCGACTTATGTCTGGTGAATGGTTGAGGAGGCACAGCGAGCGAAATGTGCTCGCTAGTTCTCGGGTCCGAGAACACACTCTAGGCCATTAAAAACAAATATCGAGGTTTTAAAATGACTTCAGCATACGATAAACCAGTACCTATACCATCCAATGCCGACTTGACTAAGCCTTTTTGGGAAGCTGCTAAGCGCGGAGAATTGATTATCCCATATTGCAATTCATGTTCAAACCTTTTTTTCTACCCTCGAGAAGTTTGTCCAAATTGCTTTTCCAAAGATCTCGACTGGAAAAAAATGTCTGGTAAGGGGCACGTGTACACTTACACCCATGTCAGGCAGGCGGTTCATCCATCCTTTCAATCAGCGAACGGTCATATTTATGCCATAGTTCAACTGGATGAAGGCCCTAAAATCCCTTCGGGTATATCAGGGTGCGAACCGAAAGAGGTGTACGTAAACATGCCAGTTTCAGTGGTTTTTGATGACATAACTGAGGATTACACCCTAGTTAAATTCCAAAAGTGCTGAAAGTTAAATTTGGAGCGGAAGACGGGATTCGAACCCGCGACCTTCTCCTTGGCAAGGAGATGCTCTACCACTGAGCCACTTCCGCTAGTCAAGCCGAATCAATACAGATCTAGGCCTTAGGGCGTGCCGAGGGCCAGAATCGAACTGGCGACACCAGCATTTTCAGTGCTGTGCTCTACCGACTGAGCTACCTCGGCCTATACCAAGCCGAGAATACATCCTATTGCCGAGAATTATCAGTGTCAAGGAATTTAATTGAAAGTATTTTCTTTCGGCACCGCCCAAACACATTTTCTTATGTTTGGGCGGAGAGTAACCAGTATTACCCCTACCAGTCAGCCACCAGTCAGCTTATGGTGTACAATAACCGCTCAATTACTTAGGGCAGCTTTTTTGAGCATTTCATGACTATAATTAGGTGACTGGAATACTTAAGGCTCTGAGAGGTGATCTATTGGCTGATTTTGACGTAGTTGTTTTAGGCGCAGGCCCAGGGGGATATGTGGCTGCTATAAGAGCGGCCCAGCTTGGCTTGAAAACAGCAATTGTAGAAAAAGATTCCGTCGGCGGAGTTTGCCTTAATTGGGGATGTATACCAAGCAAGTCGCTCCTCAGAAACGCCGAAGTGCTTAACTTGGTTAACAACGCTGAAGAATTTGGAATTACATTCGAAAACATAACTTACGATTTTTCTAAGGCTATCTCACGTAGTCGGGAAGTTGTTGATAAATTGACCTCCGGTGTCCAATATTTATTGAATAAAAACCAGGTTGAACTTATTGAGGGAACCGGAAAGTTAGCCGGACCCCATGAAATAGAAATCATGGAGAATAATCGAAAATTTACCTCCGAAAACATAATAATCGCGACCGGGGCCAGGCAAAGAGATATTGATTCTATGCCTATTGACCACCACGTAGTAATCAATAGCCGCGATGCGCTAAACATGTCAGAAATTCCTGATGATATTACGATAATAGGTGCCGGTGCCACAGGGGTAGAGTTCGCACATATATACAGAAGCTACGGTGCGAAAGTAACCCTAGTGGAAATGATGGATAGAATTATACCTAACGAAGACTCAGAGATTAGTGATTTACTAAAAAAATCCTTCGCAGAAAGAGAAATAGATATAAAAGTTGGGGTAGCCGTAAAATCAATAGAGGCTTCAACTGGAATAGCTTCGGTCACATTAGTAACAAACGAAGAAGAACATTTAATCACTTCTGACAAAGTACTAGTTGCCGTGGGGGTACAGCCCAACACAGACGGAATAGGTTTAGAGAAGGCAGGAATAACCACCAATAAAGGTTTCATATCAATTGGTGAAAATATGGAAACAAATGTCTCAGGTGTTTACGCAATTGGAGATGTGACCGGGAAAATGCTCTTGGCTCACGTAGCCTCTGCTCAAGCTGTGACTGCCGTTGAATACATAGCGGGATTAAACCCTGCCCCAGTTGACTATCAATTAATGCCGAGAGCTATATATTGTGAACCGCAAGTCGCCAGTTTTGGGATGACCGAAGCACAAGCTAAAGAACAGGGCATTGAGACCAAAATAGGGAGATTCCCCTTTTCTGCTAGCGGCAAAGCGATTGCCCTCGGGCGTACGGAAGGAATTATTAAACTAGTCATAGACCCCGAAATCGGAGAGATACTCGGTGCACATATGATAGGGCCGGAGGTGACAGAACTTCTTGCTGAATTATCTATGACAAAATTATTGGAGGGAACAACCACAGAGCTTGGATGGTTAGTTCACCCTCATCCGACAATATCTGAGACTTTGAAAGAAGCAGCTTTAGACTCAAACGGTGAAGCGATCCACATTTAAAGAAGAACAAAAAGTGACCACTACCTCAAATATAGAAAACATGGAAAAACAAGAAGCGTTGGGTATTTTCAGCCGGATGCTTTTGATAAGACGTTTTGAAGAAGAAGCCGAACGTTTGTATAGAAAGGGTCTTGTAAGAGGATTCTTACATACATATATTGGTGAGGAAGCGATAGCGGTAGGAGCTATACCAATCCTGCGGGAAGACGATTACGTCATAGGTCATTACCGGGACCACGGCCACGCGTTAGCTAGGGGCATTGACCCAAAAGCCGCCATGGCCGAGTTATGTGGAAAATCTACCGGGTGCAGTGGTGGCAAGGGAGGTTCCATGCACCTGTTTGACATTGAAAAACATTTTATGGGCGGTCATGCAATCGTCGGAGGCCAACTTCCGTTAGCAATCGGGATAGCACTTGGAGTGAAGTTAAAACAATTAGATAGTGTAGTAATGTGTTTTTTTGGAGATGGAGCTGTGAATGAAGGTGAATTCCATGAAGCTATGAACATAGCCTCATTATGGAAACTGCCAGTGGTGTTTATGCTGGAAAACAATCTTTATGGCATGGGTACAGATGTGAATCGTTCTCGAGCCGGTGGTTCCAGTATATATGGGGCAGCTGAGCCGTATATGATCCCAGCCGTTCAAATAGACGGTATGGACGTGATGGCGGTGAGAGAAACTGTCATAGAAGGCGTCGCAAAAGTCCGAGAAGGGCAAGGCCCAGTGTTTATTGAATCTATGGCCTATCGGTTCCACGGACATTCCATGGCAGATCCATCAAATTACAGAGATAATGAGGAAGTTCAAGAAAACAGAACACGTGATCCAATCGACAAATTCAGAGATGATTGCATAGAGGCAGGCAAGGTAGACGGCAATGATATCGCACTTGTAGCGGAGCAAATAGATATCCTGGTTCAAGAGGCAAGGGAATTTGCCGAACAAAGCCCAGAGCCTACTGCTGAAGACCTCTATACCCACATTTATGCGGAACCGGAGGGGAATTAAAGATGGCAGAAATGCTATTAAGAGATGCTATGTCGAAAGCTTTGAGAGAAGCTCTTGATGAGGACGACAGATCGTTCCTTATGGGCGAAGACATAGGTGCGTATGGGGGAGCCTACGCGGTCACCAGGGGTTTCTTGGAAAAATATGGGGAAGAGAGGGTTAGGGATACGCCTATATCTGAATCGGTATTTGTCGGCGCCGGAATTGGTTCAGCAATGATTGGCATGCGACCAATAGTTGAAGTGATGACGATAAATTTTACCCTGGTTGCAATGGATCAAATAATAAACCATGCGGCAAAACTAAGTTATATGTCTAATGGCCAACTGCAAGTACCACTTATTATACGAACGGTTACTGGAGGCGGAGGTCAACTAGCAGCAACCCACTCACAAAGTTTTGAGAATTGGTATGCTTCGGTACCTGGCCTTCGGGTTGTTGTACCAGCTACACCGTACGACGCTTTAGGAATGTTCAGGTCCTGCAGGAAAGACAATAACCCTATAATTTTTGCAGAACATGCACTTTTATATAGGGTGAAGGGAGAGGTTCCCGAGGAGTATTATGAGGTGCCTTTAGGAAAGGCAAGGATAGCCAAACCAGGCACTGATGTGACCCTGGTTGCATATTCAGGGATGGTTCGTGTAGCCGAAGAAGCAGCTGCAAAACTGGAGGAAGATGACATTTCCTCAGAAGTGATAGATTTAAGGTGCCTTTCTCCGTTAGACTTGGATACAGTTATTGAATCGGTTAAAAAAACCAATAGGGTTGCCATTGTAGAAGAAACTTGGAAAACAGGTGGTTTTTCAGGAACAATCGCTAGTGATATACAAGAGGCAGCATTTGATGAACTTGACGGTCCTGTCATAAGAATAAACGGACCAGATGTGCCAGCGCCCTACGCTAGAAATATAGAACAACTTATGATCCCAAGTTCAGACTGGGTAGTAAAATCAGTTAAATATAATTTCGGTCTTTAATGGAGATGAGTCAGAGATGGCCACTGAATTAAAAATGCCCCAAATGGGATATGACATGGAAGAAGGCACCGTCGTTCGCTGGTTAAAAGAGGAGGGTTCAACGGTAAACCGAAATGAGGCAGTGGCCGAAATAGAAACTGATAAAGCAGTCGTTGAATTTGAATCAGATTCAGAAGGGGTTCTTCTTAAGATAGTAGCACCAGAAGGAACCATAGTGCCTGTAGGCCAGACCATAGCTGTAGTTGGCAATGCGGGTGAGGAAGTGGGCGATGTCTCAGATACCCTGATTGAACAAACAACGGCCATCAATGATTCCGAAACGGAAGATTCTGACCCAGCCGATGAGCCGGAGCAATTCCATGAAACCACAGAGGTCATCAGTGGACCATCCACCGGCCGAATACTAGCTACCCCTATTGCACGTCGCATAGCCGAGGAACGTCGCATAAGCCTCGCTAATGTATCTGGTTCAGGACCAGGTGGCAGAATCACAAAAAAAGATGTCGAAGAATACGAACCAGACCTTTCTTCACAATCAACCTCCCCTGTTTCATTGGAGACAACAATACCCAAGGAGACAGGCAATGATTCTACATTATCAGTGCCTGTGACATTCATGCCAGGGGAAAAGCAACCGATAAGCAGAATGCGTCAACAGATAGCAAGAGTCACCGTTAAAAGTAAAACTGAAAAACCTCACTTTTATGTTTCAGCAGAAATAAATATGACCAACGCTATGTCTCTTCGAAAACAAATTAATGACCAACTAAAAGATGATGGCGTTAGATTGACAGTAAATGACTTAATTGTGAAAGCGTGTATTCAAGCTTTACAGAAATATCCCAAATTCAACGCTTACTATCAGGACGATGGGATTCAGTATAACGACAAAATTAACATAGCCGTAGCCATCGCAGATAATGAAGGATTGATAGTCCCAGCTATTTTAGACTGTGGCGAAAAATCACTACGACAAATATCCCAGATGATCAAAGATTTGGCTGAAAGATCGTCAAGCGGCACCCTGAGCCCCCAAGAATACACCGGCGGCACATTCGCGATTAGTAACCTAGGAATGTTTGATGTCAGCAGTTTCGTTGCAATAATACATCCGCCTCAAAGCGCAGTACTGGCCGTAGGCACCGTATCAGAGAAACCAATAGTTATTGACGGAGAGATAGCTGTCGGACAGATTATGACAGCTACCATTTCAGCTGATCATAGGATCGTAGATGGTGCCGAAGGGGCTCAATTTCTAATAGAAGTGAAACGTCTTTTGCAAAGCCCTACTTCCTTCATGGTATAGGTGTGATTTATCAGGAACTTTAAGGCAATTTCCTGATTTTCGGCAGGCAAATAAAGGTTGAAACACCCGCCAAAGTAAGCATTATCCCGTTAAATAGAACAGCCATTGGGGCTCCAAAAGCTCCGGCAATTCCACCAATACTTAAATACCCAACAGGAGCAGTTCCAATACTTAGGACCCAGGATCCCATTGCCCTTCCCCGGTGCTCATTGGGTACATTTTGTTGCATTAAGGTTTTATACAAAGTATCCACAGACATAGCGCAAGCATTAACAAACAATAAGAAAATTGCAAACAAATATAAGTTATCTGAAAATGACAAAAAGATCTGGCCTACACCAAAAAAAACGACGATGTAAAACATCAGCTGTCCTTTTTTGTTGTAATCTCCTAACAAAGCCAATGCAAAAAGACCCAAGAAGCCTCCGACTTGACGTAGAGCTGTCAACACCCCCAACCCAATAGGCCCAACAGACAAAATTTCCTTGGCAAAAACTGGAATTAGACTCATATGTGTGAAGCCAAATATTTCGGTAACTGATGCCAAGCACATCAGAACAAGTAACACTGGGTATTGTTGTATAAGGCCAATATATCCTTTCAGATTGGACTTGAGGCTTCCTTTTCTCTGAGAGGCAGCCTGACCTGACTCAGATGCTCCAAATAGGACTAAAAAGGAAATTACATACATTAACCCTATAACAAGGAATTGTAATCCTGGTCCCAGTGTAGATATCAAAATTCCTGAAATCAAAGATCCAAAAACACCTCCCGTTTGAGAAGCTATTTGAAGCATGGATAATCCGTTCAAAGAAAGAGCTGGTCCAACAATGTCGAAAGTATATGCCTGCCTCAAAGTGAGGATAAATGCAAAGGCAGCACCCGTAATGGTCGCTACCAAAATAATTACCCAAACGTGGCCGTAGCCGCCAATTATTAGAACTCCGAGCAAGGCCATGAGGATTCCAGCGAGTATGGTAAAGATACGGAGAAAGATTCGCCTTTCGACCTTGTCGGCTATAAGTCCAGAGAATATACCCAACAAAAACAATGGAACCATTCGAAGTGCAGCTAATAATGCAACCATAAATGCAGAATCTGTTTTCTCGAAAACAATCCACCCCAAGGCCACGCTGTCCATCCCAAACCCGGCTGATTGAAAGAAAGTAGATGCCCACAGGAACCGGAAATCCTTAAACGTGAATGATCCCCACCATTGTTGAAAATTCGCTTTTTTAGAAGAGGTCAATATCGATTCACAACTTATTGCAAAGGGGAATAGTCGGTCGGTGTCAGCAAATTATTAAATACTCTTTTCACTATTGGTCCTTCCAATTCTGATTCGGTTCTTACCTTGTTCCACTCAGGATCATTCCTAAAGGCATTCCAAGCTTTCTCTCTATGCCCTTGATCTTTAAAAGCAATTATGTAAGTTAACCTATCACTAAATTCACCAACCTCGGAGGTCCAATATCCTATATTTTCTATTCCATGTTTTTCAAAAATCCCCATAGTATGGTTACGAAACCTATCGTTGAGGGCTGGCAACTTACCGGGGTGTGCCTCATAAATTCGGGTTTCATATATCATTGGTTAGTCTCCTTATATTCTTGGATTTGGTTATTGTGACGCTATTTTGTGTTCACATCACCAAGAGTGTCAATCAAAATAATTATGCCTTAGACGACAGGATTAAAAACTTAAGAAAGTCCCCGACAAAAAAACAAATCCACCTTCACACCATGAATGTGTTCTAATACCATAACATCCGATTTTAGGAGATTTTCATGACCTTACAGGGATACGGACACGTATTTGCAAGAAACCCTCTAGATAGGGGAGAAAAAGAAAGAAGAGACGAATCTGAAATAACCAATATGATGGTGGACCCGAAAAGTCGTTTTTTGCCATTAAGAGAACTCAATTTACTGGTTAATACAGGACCTGAATCCAATCTGTTTTGGCTCTCACGTGTTCAGTTGGATGATTTCGGATACGAATCAGAACCTATTTTTCTAGGGATATCGAACGATGTATATCACTTCGCAATAGAGGTATCAATTGATCGCTTTTCAGATGCAGTAATCAGGAATTTAAACCCTTCCCTGAGATTCATTGATGTTAGGTCGTGTGGTGAATTTCTAGACCAGGCGGAAGCAGGAATCGCCGCTCAGGCAAGAATACAAATCTACTGGCACCAACGGTACAAGTTCTGTTCGGCTTGCGGATCAAAAACCCAAATGAAGAGAGCTGGCCAAGTACGGAATTGTACCGGATGCGGCACTGATCATTTTCCAAGAACCGATCCGGTCATAATAGTCGTGGTACATGATGGGGATAAGTGTTTATTAGGGCAATCCAGAGGAAGACTTCAAAGAACTAACACTTATTCAGCACTAGCTGGATTCGTTGATCAAGGTGAATCAATTGAAGAAGCCGTGGCTCGAGAAGTGAGGGAAGAAGCAGGAATAGAAATCAAGAATGTTAGATACCATTCATCTCAACCTTGGCCGTTACCTTATTCTTTAATGATAGGTTGCCACGCAGAGGCGGTTACTACTGATATCAATATGGACAAGGATGAAATGACTGATGTCAAATGGTTTGAGAGAAGAGATGTCATCTCAGCCCTTGAAAATAACAGCGAAATACTAAAGGTACCCATGAAAATAGCGATTGCTCATCACCTAGTAAAATCCTGGGCCTTAAATGAAATTTAATTTTACATGAGTAGGGAAAAGTGGTTTAATCCAGAAGATAAATCACCGTGTGTAATAAGGCCTGAACTACAAGATAAAACAGCTTTGAGTTTACCCCCAAATCTGTTGGTAATATTCTCTCAAAACCTTTTGAAAAATTTCGTTAAGCCTAATGTGCTTTATCAAGACGCAGCTCTACTCCAATTCTTTGGCGGGGAATCAAACCTATATAGAAGTAACAGCAACAGCGATCTGGTGGCTATAGAAGGTACCATAAGCGCTCCAATCGGAGTAAGCGCGATCCAAACAGCAGTTTCAAGGGGAGTTAAACGAGTTTTTGCACTAGGCCTTTGCGGTGCTGTGGATAATTCTTTGAATGTAGGGGATTTAGTTTTACCAACATTGTGTGAAAGGGAGGAGGGAACATCTTTTCACTATCTTCCTCCAAATACAGCTGCCTCGCCAAACTACGATATGTTACAAAGTCTTACCAGACATCTTGAAAAATATAATCTTCCATATCATGCAGGCAAAACAGTAAGTACCGATGCACCATATAGACAAACGATTGAAACAGAACTCACCTGGAGAAAAGATGGGATACTTGGGGTCGACATGGAAATGTCTGCTGTCTTTGCTCTCTGCAAATACCTGACAATTCCATCTGTTGGTTTATTCGTAGTATCCGACACCCATGACCTCACAGAAAAAACGGATTGGGAATGGAACAAAAAACTATTTGAAGAAAATTTTAATAAAGCCTTTACTTTGTTGATGCAACTGACAACGCATTTTTAAAAACGGTTTGCGTTGGGTTTAGCCTTGGGTTCCAAAGCCAGCATATAGGCTATCCCAGCTATTACAGGCAGAATCAATAATACAAAAACCGCATCGTTATATGATCCTGTCCTGTCATATATGAATCCAAACGGCAAAGCACCCATAGCCGAAAAAGCCACCATAATTGTAGATGCAAATCCCCTGATACTTCCTAGATAGGCTCTTCCAAAATAGTTAGCCCAAATAACCGTATTAGGGGTACTCATTAAGGACATGCTTACTGACGCCAAAACTATATAAATTATTGCCTGCCATGGCGTAGATATTAATATGGTCCAAAGCATTGTCACTATAAGAATAAGTTGACCTGCAGCTAGCAAAAATCTGTTCGGAATTCTATCGGCAAGATAACCGCAACCTAGGCTTCCAAGAAATACTAAGGGTCCAAACAATCCCATTGTAATAGCTGCCAAGCTCGGTGAAATTCCTTTCGAACCAAGAATAGAAACGTGATGGAACATAAGACCCGTCATTATTAATGGCATAGCAGTGCTTCCAAACACCAACATCCACAACGATCTTGTCTTCAGTGCTTCAAACAAAGTGAAGTTGGCTTCTGCTCCCTCTTTTCCTAATTCATCACCGCCTCCTGTAACTTTATGATCAGTCCCGTCTGGTTTGAGTCCGACCGCCTCTGGACTCCTTCTAATGAGGGTAAGAGCGGGAATAAAAAGAACGACTAAAACGACTATACCTAGAATAAACCACGTACTTCGCCAATCAAAGCGTTCGATTAACAAATGTACTATAAAGGGGAAAACTGCAAGGCTCGCGGCCCCTCCAATTGACGATATCGCAGTTGCACGACCTCTTATCCGTACAAACCAAGTCGAAACCATAGTGGTCGCTACTAGTCCAAAGGAACCCTGGCCAATAGTTCTCAACATTGCATAACCAAGAAACAACTTCCATCGAGAATCGACTCCACTCATCCAAATAGTAGCCAAACACATCATCAAACATAGGACCGACAGGGTTTTTCTGGCACCATATTTATCTAACATTTTCCCGACAGCAATCATGAATACTGCTGCTGCCATGGATCCCCCTGTGTATAGGCCAGAAAAGGTGGTACGTGACCAACCCAGATCATCAATCATCGGGTCAATAAAAATTGATGAAACATATGTCTGGCCTGGCGCCGAAGCAAAATGAGCCAAGGCCGCTACAAATAAAATGACCCATCCATAAAAAAAGGGGAGAGAATTGATAAAGTTGTTAGTATTAGGGTTAGGATTTGGTAAAGGCATTCGTTATCACATTAAGTATTACTGAATCATGATATACCTTTAATGGTTAAGCTACGATGGTGATCATAGAGAAGGACGTATTTAAAGCAAACAGAAGGATTGGAAATGAAAATTACAGATGTAAAAAGCTATCTAATTAAAATGGACTGGGACGACCGCCCAGGAAAAGATAAACCCAGGTCCTCTATTGAACGTGAATTTATATTCGTTCAGATTGATACGGATGAAGGAATTACCGGTTGGGGTGAAATCACTAATTACCCAGGCAGTGTCGGTAATCGAGCAATTCAAAAATATGTCATGGAATTGAAGGATTTTCTAATAGGATGGGATCCAACCAAAATTGAAGAAATTTGGACTCGCACTTTTAGACTTTTCACCTACACAGGTACTAGAGGAGCAACGACGGCAGCAATTAGCGGAATTGATATTGCCCTGTGGGACATTTTTGGTAAATCCGTCAATCTGCCAATTTACCAGCTTTTAGGAGGGTCAGTTAGAAATGAAATACCTCTCTACACTCACCCGCCAGAACCTGGCGAAGACATTGCCATGGCAATCGAAAACGCTAAGGAGATTGTTGAATCAGGACACACTGCATTCAAAATGGATCCAATGATGCACTCTTCATGGGATGGTAATAATGGTGGGAACATCGGGTATTTGGATGGGGAAATTAGCCCAGAAGGTGCTCATAGGGCCGAACAAATTACGGCAGAAATTCGAGACGCAGTTGGACCAGATATTGAGATACTTATTGATGCTCATGGAAAATTTAATGTCCCTACCGCGATAGACCTAGCCAATCGTCTTTCAGCTTACGATATACATTGGTTTGAAGAACCCGTTCCAGTGGAAAGTTACCACGCCTTGCAACAAGTAAGAGATAGCACCAATGTAAGAATCAGTGTAGGAGAAAGGCTTCACACTAGATTTGAGTTCATACCAGTGTTTGAAAAAAATTTAGCCGATTATGTAATGCCGGATGTTACTTGGACCGGAGGAATATCAGAGTTAAAGAAAATCTCTACCATGGCTGAGGCATACTACATACCAGTATCACCACATGACGCCAGTGGCCCCATTAACATAATGGCCGGGGCACAGGTTTCTATGACCATCCCAAATTTTTATAAGTTAGAGACCATCAGATACGATCTAAGCGGGTATAACTGCCTATTAGACAAGCCGTTGGATATCCGCAATGGAAACTTATACGTTCCCAATGAACCAGGATTGGGTCTCAATTTGAACGAAGAGTTTCTGATAAAACATACAATCCCTGGGTACGGACCCTCTTAAAACTAGTTCGCCCCAGCTAGACCTAGACATTCAAGTGAACTTTTCAACACTGACTTGCCTAATTCTGTCTTATTGTCAGTCGTTAGGTAGGGATTAACCATGGTGACAGAAGCCCTATCATGGTGTATGGACCAAACATCGGTTCCTTTTTGGTGTGTAACTCCCATCGGTTTGTTATGACGTAGCCAGTGGAATGTTCTTCTACCACTTTCCACAGTTTCCACGTTTTCTAGATACGCCTTTGGGCCTAATTCAGTTAGGTCAACGCCTCCAATATCTTTGAAATCACAAGCTGGAAGATTCACATTTAACAGTACTGTTGATCCGAAGTTTTGGCTGTGTATTACTTTAGCTATTTCTGCTCCAATCAAGGCAGCAGGGGAATATATAACATCCTGCTTATAAAAGACAGATAAGGCAATGGAATTTATTCCCCGAAAGAATCCGTGTAAAGCTGCCCCAAAAGTACCAGAATTAAAAACATCTAGTCCCATATTTGCACCTTGGTTTATTCCTGAAACAATCAAATCAATAGGATCATTACACAAAGATTCACACGCCATGATCACACAATCCCCAGGGGTACCATCCACTGTATAGGTGGGACATTTCATATTTTTAGGGGTGTTAATTTTCTCGACTGTCAAAGGGCGTAACAAAGTCATAGAAGCCCCTTTGCCGCTCTGGTCTCTGTCCGGAACAACCACAGTAAGATCTGCTATCTCCTCCAAAGATTTCGCTATAGCCCAAAGTCCAGGAGAATGTATTCCATCATCGTTTGTTAGCAACACGCGCATGAGAACCTACCCTTTTAAATTACCCTTATATCGAACAATAAGAGACATTATAAAGCTAGGCCCTGACATTCACAGCCATACAAATTATTGATTCTGATGTTACAGGATATTCTGCAATCACAAGTCCTTAACCGAGGGGATTCCTCCCATAGTTTCGGCGAAATGGATGGCATTCAGTATCGCTAATGACACTGTTTGGATAGCTCCTGCGATAATACGATTCATATCACCATACCCGTCGATGCCGCCTTGCTCTCCGGTGGATATAGAGAACATAGTGTCTCCATCACCAACTAGATGAGCTGGTCTGATAGCCAAGGCCAAACCATCATGCGAACTGGCGGCCATCCGTGCAGCCTGAGCTTTGGTCAGCTTTGCGTTAGTTGCTACAACTCCGATGGTGGTATTTCCATTAATATCTGGCAATTTGAAAGAATTGCCAGATATTAAGTCGTCGATTGAACTAGACATAGATTTGTTAATTCTAGGCCCTGCTATCAATGCTCCATTTTCCGGGTCATGTACACTCCCTATAGCATTTACGACAGCCAATGCACCCACTAATAGACCTCCGCCTAAATCAATACTCGCTGAGCCTAGTCCACCTTTCACAGATCTTTGTGGTCCCTGGGTCTTCCCAACAGTTGCACCCGTCCCAGCTCCAACACACCCTTGCTCAACGGGGTCTGAGGAAGCAAATTTACAAGCATGATATCCGCTTTCTGAATCCGGGCGCACTTCACTTTGGCCTATTCCTAAATCAAATAAAATTGCTGACGGGACTATAGGTACTACACTACCACCTACTTTTACTCCAATTCCCTTTCCTTCCAAGTAACGCATTGCGCCATCAGCTGCTGCTAAACCGTACGCACTACCTCCTGAAAGCATAATTGCATGAATCTCATCTACACGATTGGACGGGTTTAGCACATCAGTCTCTCTAGTACCGGGTGAAGCCCCTCGAACTGATACGCCTCCCAAAGAGCCTGTTGGGCACAACACAGCTGTACACCCCGTTATGGCCTCAAGGTTAGTCCAATGCCCCACCGTGATACCTGGAATGTCTGTAATACTATTGTTCATATTTTCTAACCAAAAAATAAGACCTGCTATTTTCAAAGAAAGCAAACTTTTAATAAATTATTTTTCAAGGCTCACCATCTCTTTAAAGATTGGCTGCGAAGCCCAATTTTATCAATTAAGTCAATAGCATTACAGATAGTGGAAATTCAGGTAAATACTTTAACTGAGATTAGGAACAAATTACGCTTGAGTAAACCATCGTGATTCTGCTAGAATTGAAATCGTGAAAATAGAGACTTTCTCATGGTTACTAGATCAACCACTTAGACTGGGTATTCGTGCCCGCATATACGTCTCAGAGACGGCAACCCTACGCCCTATTTTTACAAAGGACGCATCCGTAAATGCAAGCAGATCTATAACTGGCCCAATAGGCTCTTTTTAGGGAGATTCGCAAATGGCAACTTTGAAACCCCAAAGTGACGATCAATATTCAGCAAGTGATATACAAGTCCTTGAAGGTATGGAAGCTGTCCGAAAAAGACCAGGTATGTACATTGGAAGCCAGGATCAAAGAGGCCTTCACCACCTAATATACGAAATCGTCGATAATAGCGTTGATGAATTTATGGGTGGATACTCCAGTTCAGTAAGTGTAACTATTCAAGAAGACGGATCTATACTAGTTGCTGATGACGGACGGGGGATTCCTGTCGATACACATCAAACAACTGGAATGACAGCCCTTGAAACTGTTATGACCACGCTGCATGCCGGGGGAAAATTTGGAGGCAAGGCATACGCGGTTTCTGGTGGATTACACGGAGTCGGGGCCTCGGTTGTAAATGCTCTGTCCGAATGGGTGAAAGTTTCCGTTTACAGAGAAGAGAAGATATTTCGGCAAGAATATTCTAGAGGTATCACTCAGACTGAATTGACCTCAGAAAACGATCCCGATGGCAAAAACAGTGAGACTGGTACAACCATAGAATTCATGCCAGACATCGATATATTTGGTGAACTAGTCTTTGATTTTGCCGTTCTCTCCAACAGGTTCAAGGAAATGGCGTACCTTAATAAAGGTCTGGAAATTTCTTTTAAAAGCGACTGGCATTCCAGCCGGTGGCCGAATAACGACGTAACTTACTATTTTGATGGAGGTATATCTAGTTTTGTTAGAGGCCTTAATCAAAAAAGAGGTGTGGTTCACGAGGAACCTATTTACGTAGAAAAAGATTTTGAGGGTACCAAAGTTGAGGTTGCCCTTCAGTACAACGATTCCTACAGCGAATTCGTATATGCCTTTGCAAACTGTATAAACACTGAAGATGGGGGGACCCATGTTACTGGTTTTAGGTCGGCCCTAACCCGAGTTTTGAATGACTTTGGAAGGAAGTCAAAACTTATCAAAGATAATGAACCTAACCTTGCAGGAGAGGATACAAGAGAAGGCATCACAGCTGTAATAAGTGTCAAATTGAAAGATCCTCAATTTGAGGGACAGACAAAAAATAAACTTGGAAACCCAGAAGCCAGAACTCAAGTGGAGACCGTATTGGGAGAGGCCTTACAAATATTCTTAGAGGACAATCCTAAAGAGGCTAAGGCAATCATCGACAAGTGCATGACCTCCCAACGGGCGAGAGAGGCTGCTAGGAAAGCCAGAGAGTTAATTATCCGTAAGAATGCCATGGATGGCGGTGGCCTTCCAGGAAAACTCGCCGATTGTTCAGAAAAAAACCCGGAACTTTGTGAAATCTATTTGGTGGAAGGGGATTCAGCTGGCGGTACAGCAAAGATGGGCAGGAACAGAAGGTTCCAAGCAATTCTACCCCTGTGGGGAAAAATCCTAAATGTGGAAAAAGCTAGAGCAGATAAGATAGTAGAACACGATGCCATCAGGTCAATGATTACAGCAATAGGGGCCGGCCTTGATGAAGATTTCGATGTTGAGAAACTCAGATACCACCGAGTAATTATCATGTGTGATGCGGATGTTGATGGCTCTCACATACGTACTTTACTCCTGACTTTTTTCTTCCGACACATGCCGGAACTGATTCATCACGGCCACCTATATATCGCTCAACCTCCTCTATACAAGATATCCGTTGGGAGAAAAGACCAGTATGTTTATACAGATTCCGAAAGAGACGAAGTCATTGATCAACTGAATGCGAAAAGAAATGTTCATATCCAACGTTACAAAGGCTTGGGCGAAATGAACGCCGATCAGCTATGGCACACCACTATGAATCCTGAGAGTCGTACATTATTGCAGGTAACTGTGGCTGACGCCGTTATAGCAGATGAAACCTTTACTGTGCTAATGGGAGATGAAGTGGCACCGAGAAGAAGCTTCATCCAAACTCACGCTCTGGAAGTGACCAACTTAGATATCTAAACCTGTGATGTTTGGGGGAAACTGGAGCAGCCAGTATGGTCTATGGTCTGATGACGGCATCGAAATAAATGGGTGTATTCGCGACAGGAGATTGATTATGGAATCGGACAGAGTAGCTTATGTAAACGGTAAAATAATACAAGAAAGCCTCGCCTCCATCTCAATTCATGATCGAGGATTTCTACAAGGATATTCTGTATTTGATACCACTCGTACATTCAAACATCGAATCTTCAAACTAGAAGAACACCTCAATCGGTTTTATAACTCTCTTAAGTATGCTCGACTCGATCCCGGAATGCCTCGCACTGAAATGGCTCAGATAACTATGGAGGTTCTTGAAACTAATCTTCCCCTTATCGACGACGACGACGATTATTGGGTCACACAAAGAGTTTCCAGGGGAGTATCTGGCCCAGATGGAGAAGCTCCAACAGTAATAGTAGAGACTGTCCCACTCCCCTTTAAAGCACGCGCAAAGTATTATAGGGACGGTATCCCCGTAGTTGTTCCGTCTGTGCGAAGAACACCTCCAGAAGTTTTAAGCCCAAGAGCCAAAATACAGAATTACGCTAATCTTGTTCAAGCAGAATTTGAAGTGAAAGACAAAAACCCAGATGGATGGCCCATCCTCTTAGACATGAATGGAAATCTTTGTGAGGGACCTGGGAGCAACTTTTTTATAGTGAAAGATGGTGTGGTGGTAACCCCTCGGGAACAGTTTGTCCTAGCAGGTATCAGCAGATCTACCACTATTGAACTTGCACAAGAACTCGGAATTGAAACCAAAGAAGCAGATATCGATTTATACGATGCCTACACGGCCGATGAAGCCTTCGTTACCTCCACTAGCTTTTGCATATGCCCTGTATCATCGATTAACGGATCTAACATTGGGGATTCTGTAATGGTCCCAGGCCCTTTAACTTCGAGACTGCTCGACGCCTATAGCGGCTTGGTTGGAATCGACATTTCGGGACAATATCTGTCTAGACTGTAACTCACATATGAATCAGGGAAAACATCCGGTTAAATTATTTGATCCAGTAGAAGGTATTTAATTTAGCCCCACATGGAAGTTGAAAAATACCGTTCACCAATATCATTGAAAATTGTCACCACATGGCCTGATCTGATTTCCTCAGCCACCTGTTTGGCACCAAGCAAATAAGCCCCCGATGACTGGCCTACGAAAATTCCCATCTTTGCCAATTCATGGGATATTTCAAATCCTTCAACAACATCCACGCTAATCATACGATCCACCACTGAACTATCAAAGGTCTCAGGAATGATATGCCCTTCGCTTAAAGGTTTTAGCCCCTCTACTCCAGGCCATTCTTCAAAGTCTATACAAATCACCTCTATTGACGGATTTGTTTCTTTCAACCTTCGACCAATGCCGCTAATGGTTCCTCCAGTGCCGACCCCACCAACAAAATGGGTCACAAAGGGTGCCTGTTCCAAAAGTTCTACAGCCGTAGTTTCATAATGGGCTAATGGGTTGCCGCTGTTACTATATTGATCACAGTAGAAATATTTATCGGGGTTTTGATCATACCTTCTTTTAACCTCATATAAGGCTTCGTCGTATCCTAGTTGTGCATCAGTAAATATAAGATTAGCCCCATGAGCCTTTAATCTTTTTTTCCTTTCTTCACTGGCATTTTCTGGCATCACCAACTCAACCGGAAATCCCAAAATCGCTCCAACCATCGCATATGCTATCCCTGCGTTGCCCGACGTTGCATCAAGGATAGTTTTTCCTTGCTTCAGTTTTCCCGAAATTACGGCTTCTGCTAGCATTCTTAATACTGGTCTGTCTTTAATCGACCCGCCCGGATTTAATTGTTCAAACTTGGCGTGGATACAAGAATTACCTATATCCCAGGGAAGGTCTAGTTTAACTAATGGTGTATTCCCGATAGCCTGTAGAGCGGGGTATTGATTCACAAAATCTTGAATATCTTGAGCGTACGGCAAGTGCTTAGTCGGCCTCTAGTTTTAACAAAAATTAAAGGAGAAATAATTCTATCTCCTTAATGAGTATATCTTCTGATAATTTCGCAGTCTAGCAGAGGAAACAGAGCTGATGTCTCTGTATGCGCCCTTGAGCACTTTTTTCCAGCAAGTTACTATGAAGTAACCAAGCCTCTGATCGGGGATTTATGGATAGAAAAGAAGCCGAAAATAGAATATCCCAGTTACGGGCGTTAGTAGACCGTCATAATTACCTATATTTCGTGGAAAACATTCCTGAAATTGGAGATGGTCAATATGACAAACTAATGTCAGAACTACGAGATCTAGAAAATAGCTTCCCAGATCTAATTACAAATCAATCTCCCTCACAAAGGTTAGGTGCGGAACCACTCATTGGATTTTCAGAAATATCGCATGAAATACCGATGCTTAGCCTCTCAAACGCCTTCTCAGATGATGATTTAACAGCATGGTACAGCCGACTCTACGCCATGTTGGATGATACGAATTTCGAAATGGTCTGTGAACTCAAATATGATGGGCTAGCAGTATCGCTGCGATACGAGAATGGTTTATTTATCCAAGGTTCGACGCGAGGAAATGGAATGACAGGAGAGGATATAACCTTAAACCTCAAAACCATCAATAGCATACCGCTACATTTGCAAGGAGAATTTCCGCAAACCCTTGAGGTTAGAGGTGAAGTTTATTTTCCAAAATCTGAATTTGATAAATTTAACGCCCACAGAGATCAAGAAGGGCTTCAAACCTATGCTAATCCCCGTAACACAGCTGCAGGGTCTTTGCGACAATTAGATTCCAATGTGACCGCTGGCAGACCTCTTGATATTTTCATATATTCGTTAGCACAAATTGATAGCGACTATAGCCTCTACACACAATTTGAGACTTTGAACTATCTGAAAAGCCTTGGATTCAAAATAAACCCAAATAATATTTTAGCAAAAAGTACCCAGGAGGTTATCAGATACCACACCAATTGGATCCAAAATCGTGCCTCGTTAGATTATGACTGTGACGGAGTAGTTGTGAAGGTGAACCGGTTGGATTACCAACAACATTTAGGGACTATAGGAAGGGAGCCGAGATGGGCGACAGCTTATAAATTTCCGGCTGTTCAGGCCCAAACGAGGCTTTTAGACATAAGGTTAAATGTAGGAAGAACTGGGAGCATAAACCCTTATGCCATACTTGAACCCGTGGAGGTGGGGGGAGTCATTATAAAACAGGCAACTTTGCACAATGCAGACTATATTGAATCCAAAGATCTAAAAATTGGAGACTGGGTTATAGTGGAAAGGGCTGGAGAGGTCATACCGCAGGTCGTCAAAAGCCATAAAGATAAAAGAACCGGTTCTGAAACATCTTTCTCAATGCCGAGCCTCTGCCCTAGTTGTGGCGCTAAATTGGTAAATAGGGAAGGTGAAGCAGCTACTTTCTGCACAAATTCTACTTGCCCGGCACAATTGGAAAGACTCGTTGAACACTTTGTAAGCAAAAGTGCTATGGATATTGAAGGCATGGGAGGGAAAGTAGGTGTTTCCTTAATACAAAACGGACTCATTAAGGACGTGGCAGATATATATTTTGTGCAAAGGGAAAAACTAGAGCAATTGGACCGAATGGGCAAAAAGAGTGTTGATAACCTACTTAGAGCTATAAAGGAAAGTAAGAAACAACCTCCTGAAAGATTATTGGTCTCTTTAGGGATACCGCATGTTGGATCAGAGATATCATCTTTACTATTAAATAAATTTGCCTCTATCGATAATTTAGTTGCCTGTAACCAAGAAACTCTCCTGAATATTCCTTCTATTGGTCCAAAAATATCTGAAAGTATTACTGAATATTTTAGTAAATTTGACAATCTTAATGTTCTGGAGAAATTAAGGTCTGCGGGAGTAAATATGGTATCTGAAACCGTTACCCGGTCTGAAGGCATCCCTTTACTGTCAGATCTTCGGTTTGTAGTCACAGGAAGACTAGAGAATTACAGCAGAACGGAAATCCAAGATTTAATTAAACGATACGGAGGAAAAGTTAGCAGTTCAGTTTCTAAAAGCACAGATTATTTATTAGCCGGACAGGATGGAGGTTCAAAACTGGTTGAGGCCAATAAATTGGGAGTACAAATAATTTCAGAGAGCGATTTTGACATACTGACGGTAGGTAAGTGAAACCTTAATCAAACGTAGCCCTTACACGTACGCTACGACCTCATTCAAAAAGAGATCAAGCTGCCTAGCCTGGTCAAATGAAGCAAACCTCACAATTATTGTTTCAGCACCCGCATTTTCATAGCTTTTTATTCTGGTCAAAACCTCTTCAGCGGTTCCCCAAGGGCCCCATCTTTCTTGCCATATATTCACCCCATAATATAATTTTAGAAACCGATCTGCTTCCTCGGTCAATTTTTCTTTTCTATCTCCGATATTCACTGTCATATAAAAGCTTTTTTCCAAATTTTTAAACGGAGTACCTTTTTGCTCACAATACTGGGACACTTTTTTTAGAGCCATCTCATATTCATCTGGAAAATCTGAGATCGATATTATCCCATCACCAAGGAGAACCCGTTCATATTGTCTTTCCAATTTGGAGCGTCCATGGGCCGCAACCAAAACTGGTACTCCGTTGTTTTGAGGGGAAACTGGTTTAATTGAAATATCTTTTACGTCAAAATGTTTCCCGGAAAACGTGACGGTCTCTCCCTTAGTGAGAGGCTTAAAAATTTTGAGGGACTCTTCAAATCTACCAGCTCTCTTTCGAGGGTCCACTCCTACGTTATTCCACTCTTGTCTTTGAGCATCATTAAAGGCTCCGCCAACTCCCATGCCCAATACAAGCCTGCCCTCTGATATCAAATCCAAAGTAGTCGCTACATGAGCAAGCTGAACGGGATGCCTTAAAGAAGAAAGTAACACCGCTGTACCCAGTCGTATATTTTTTGTCCTGGCAGCTATAGCCGATAAAGCCGCGAAAGGCTCCAATCTCGGTTTTGCAGTTAAACTATCCCCCACCCAAACTGAATCAATACCAGAAGCCTCTACAGCTTCCGCCATATCAACGATCTCATCTATATTAGTAGCAGGAACCTCCGTCATCAACAATCCTCTTGTAGGAAGTAACACACCTAATTTAGTCATACTCAAATCCACTTTAACCAAATATATTCAATTAATTCCAACATTCCCTAAGAATCCCTTTTCTCTGCGTTGACATTTTTTTAAATCCTCTGCCGTATCAAGGTCTATAAGTAATCCTGCTGGCCGAAGCGATTCAAAAAGAATCCCATGGTTTACAGCATATTTGCAATGTTTTCTATAACTATCTGAACCCAGCAAAGGAATCAGTTTAGTTTGATATGGAAAAAGCACACAGTTGGTACCACCATCAGACTCAGATGCAACCAACACTGCCGAATCGCCATTCTCTGAGCGATTAATTACTAAGTCAATATCTTCTGAGGTAACAAATGGGAGGTCTCCCGGCAAATATATCGTCCCATTACCTACTTGGGTAATCTCAGCAATGCCCGCCGAAACATCGAGATTTAAATCCCCCGAATCTGAAGCCAGCCAATTGGCACCATTTTGTCTACAAATATCGGCCACTTCAAAGCCGCCACCAATTACATAAACATCACCGCTAGATGAATTCATAGAGGCTTCTAGAACTCTTTCCAATAAGGATATTATTAGTGCCTTCCTACCTGGCCCGTCTAAAACCTCAGCCAGCCTAGACTTACCTTCACTAGGGATTTTCATCGGTATAAGTACAGAAAATTGATCCACTTATTTACGCGCTTATCTCTAGTATGTATTCAGCCAATTGTTTTTTGTCCTGATCTGTTTCCATAATAGTCTGAGTTACAAAGACATCCATTCCCAAAGATTCTATCTCTTTCTTAAGAGCCATATCTTTTTCATCTATAATGAATGTGTTGCAGAGCCCAACGTATTGACGAGCGACTCCCACTGAAGACACGTCGTGCCCAAGTTCCTTCAGCATCTTTGCAGCAGGGCCCTTGATCGCTTCCCCTTCCACAATGGGGCTAATACCAATTGATTTCCCCGAAAACGACTCGATCATTTCCTTCATTCCTGGCACTGATAGGATTGGAGCAAGGCTAACAAAAGGGTTTGAAGGGCAGAACACCAGTAGATCCATATCTAAGATGGCCTGTCTTACCTCAGGGGTAACTGTACAATTTGAGGATCCATCAAAATCTATTGATTTGACAATAGGTTCACACCGATTTTTCACAAAATACTCTTGGAAACTCATAATCCCATCATGAGTTTCCAACATTGTTTTTATGGAGCTGTCGGTGGCTGGTAATATTTTATGCTCGAGACCCAAAGATTTCGCCAATTGTTGACATACCTCTGACAATGTTTTTCCTTCATCTAACATTTTTGTGCGATATAGGTGGGTAGCAAGATCTAAATCGCCCAAGTTAAACCAAGCATCAACACCATATTCCTTCAATCTTTCTAAGGTTCGAAAAGATTCACTTGCAAGGCCCCAACCCATTTCAGTATTGGATACTCCTGCTAAGGTATACATCACAGTATCAAGGTCAGGAGAAACATGTAATCCATAGAAACGGTCATCATCCGCAGTATTGACTACAACAGTCAGCTCCTCAGAACCTAAAATATAAGAAAACCCAAGAACCAATTTAGCTCCTCCAACCCCACCTGCTAAAGCAACTACCGATTTCATCAGTACTAATCTCCTAACAATTCGTAGACTTTTCAGAATTACTATATAGCTCACGCAATATAACTAACATGCTAAAATCCTTTCAATAACGGTTGATTACGACACACTGCACTTGCTTTGGAGAATTCTCATACGCATCTCCCATTTAAGTCTTCTTAATTTTCGAAATTACGACAATTTGGAACTGGCGCTACCTCTAGGTACGACAGTAATTCAAGGAGCAAATGGACATGGCAAAAGCAATCTGCTAGAGGCAATCTATATGATGGCCATTGCCAAGTCACCAAAAGTCACCACCGACAGAGAATTAATCAACAAGTTCTCTGTTCTGCAACTCAAACAACAAGAATTGAGCTACTCTAAAATTGGATGTGTTGCTGAACACACTCAAGGATCAGAAAACTTAGAGATTCATTATAGGTGCCAATCATCACAGAATATTCATGGATTCGTTGCACAAAAATTTATACGAATCAACGGTTCTCCCAAAAAATCATCCGAGCTGGTAGGCATCGTTAACGCGGTTTTATTTAGTGTAGGTGATCTAGACCTAATATATGGTAGCCCTTCGGTCAGACGTAGATACCTTGACATACTACTTTCTCAAGTCGACAAGGAATATCTTCTATCAATACAGCAGTATCAAAAAGCAAATACCCAGAGAAACCATCTTTTGAGATTAATACGGGACGGTTCCTCTTCGGCAAATGAACTAACGTTTTGGGATCAACAATTAGCAAAAAATGCCGTAATTCTCACAAGAAAACGACAAGAAGCCGTGGAAATCTTAGAAGGTACATCTCTTCCTTTTCATAAACTGCTGAGCGGTAGCAATGAAAAAATGAACATTCGTTATGCGAGGACATATGATCTCTCTGAAAACATAGATTTAGAAAATTTCATGAATGATCTAGAACGGTCAAGAGGAAGAGATATAGCCCAAGGGTCTACAAGCATTGGTCCCCATAGAGACGATTTGGTTTTTGAAGTCGATAATATGGAGGCCTCCAAATACGCTTCTAGAGGCCAGTCAAGAACGGCTATTTTAGCTTTAAAAATGGCTGAATCGGAATTTTTATATACCCGTAGAAGTACAAAACCTGTGTTATTGCTAGACGATGTAATGTCCGAATTAGACCAAACTCGTAGAGAACAGTTGGTAGAGCACTTGAAGAAACACGATCAAGTTATCATAACTACTGCTGAGCCAAGCAACATTCCAGACTCATTTACAAATAGTTCCAATAGGTTGGAAGTGATAAACGGTTCCGTAAAAACAATTTAGAATTGAATGACAATGGAAGTAAAAAAACAAAAACCAATATCAGATGCTGCCAAAATAATAGTTCAATCTCGGTATCCTATAGCCTTGATTGGTGCCGGATTATCGGTTGGAAGTGGGATACCAACGTTTAGAGGTACTGGCGGATTATGGACAAAATTAGGCGAACCATCCAACAACGGGTATGAAAATTTTCTTGCCGATCCTAAAGAATGGTGGGATCAAAATCTAAATGCCCAAATAGATCCTGAAAGAACAAAATTTCGAGAGGCCATTGAAAAAGCAAAACCAAACCCGGGGCATTTAGCGTTGGTAGATCTTGAAAAAATTTGTGTTTTAAAACACCAAATTACTCAAAATATAGACAACTTACATTACATTGCGGGGTCCAAGCATGTAACTGAAATACACGGGAATAGAACTAAATTACGGTGTATCCGTTGTGATATGAAATGGCATCGAGATGAGTTTGATCAAATAACATTGGGTTGGCAACAAAACCTACCTCCCAAATGTAATACATGTTTTGGCATCGTGAAGCCAGATACTGTGATGTTTGGTGAACCCATACCACTTTCGACCTTATATACTTGTGTCGCTGAAACTAGATTGTCCGACTGTATTTTGGTCATCGGGACTTCAGCAACAGTGTACCCAGCCGCTGGTTTCCCAAGGGAAGTTTTATCATCTGGTGGAAAGATAATAGAAATTAATCCTGAGGAGACTCCAATATCTGAAGTGGCTACCGCGTCTATAAAAGGCCCCACAGAAGATTCTTTGCCAAAATTAGTAGCTGAAATAAAGGAAATTATTGGCAATGACCCTACTACATAAATCAACAATCCTCGCCGGGCTTTCACACATTACAGCCATGTTAGCAGGCCTATTACTGCTCTTTTTTCCAGTAATCAGCGAATTCGAGCAAATAACAGATTCTGGCAATTTCACCCAACAATTCCAGACAAATAAAACTATATTTGAAGCGTTGGGTCCACAAGGTCTTTTCGTCATAATATTACCTTGGGTTTTATCTGGGGTATGCATTTTTTCTTCAATAATGGCCAAGGCTGCCAGCAACGACCCCAAGACCTTGATTCTTAGATGGAAATCCTACTCATGGGCCGTGTCAGTTATTTTTGTAGTTTTTATCCTCGTAAGTATTTCATCCGTTGGAATGTTTTATATTCCGTCAGGTTTTTTTGCGATAGCTTCTTCTTTTTATAATCGATGAGGGGATCAAATTGAAATACGACAAAATTGTTATAGGCGCAGGCTCCGCCGGGGCAGTTCTGGCATCTCGTTTGTCAGAAAACCCAAATTGTTCAGTTCTTTTATTGGAAGCTGGTCCAGATTATCCAGATTTCGAAACCTTACCTTTTGATTTGAAACATGGATGGGGAACTGGGCCAGACATAGTTGTCGGCGGTATTCACGATTGGCAATTTACAGGTAGGGCTTCCACACTATCAGAAAACATGCCCGTTCCTCGCGGAAAAGTAACAGGAGGCACCAGTGCCATAAATGGCCAGGTTTTTCTACGTCCGCTACCAGAGGATTTTGAAAGATGGGTTGAATGGGGCAATGACAGGTGGAGTTTTAAAGAATGCCTGCCTTACCTCCTTAAAATTGAAACAGACCTAGATTATGGCGGCGACTTCCACGGCCAAGATGGACCTATTTTGGTAAAAAGACACCCCTTTCATTCCTTAACCGATGACCAACTGGCTTTCTACAAAGCTTGTAAATACTTAGGCTACAAGGAGAATATAGATCACAACCTGCCGGGCGCAACGGGTGTCGGACCATATCCCCTTAACAACCCTGACGGAATAAGATTCAGTACAGCTCTTGGTTACCTTTCTCAAAGTAGACATCGCCTAAATTTGACTATCAAGCCAAATTGTGTCACCCGAAAAATCATATTTGATGGAAATATAGCAACCGGTGTTGAAGTGATTAGTGGTGGTGAAATATTCAAAGTTGAAGGAACAGAAATAATCCTATCTGCAGGTTCAATAGCAACACCTCAAATATTAATGCTGTCTGGCGTAGGGTCAGAAGAATTATTGTCCACATTCGACATAAGCGTAATAAATGATTTACCTGGGGTAGGAAAAAATCTTCGAGATCATCCAACAGTTCACACTACATGGAAACCTCATTCTTCATTCAACAAACCCGAACAAAAAATAGGTCCACAAAAAGTCTCCTTGCGGTATACCTCCCAAGATTCCAAATACCAGAACGACATGATCATGATTATGCGTTTCAGTCATGAAATAGGTGATGCTGGTGCACTTATGATCTCTGTAGGAATATATCTAGCTGAAAGTGTGGGCAGAATTTCGCTTCAATCCACCGATATTCATATACAACCCATTTTAGATTACAACCTATTGAGCCATAAATATGATCTGAAAAGATTAAGGGAAGGGGTTAGGCTTGCTGACAAAATAGCCAAGGCACCCAGTTTTACCAATAGTATAGTTGCAAGGCTTTCTCCAGACGAGACCACCATAAATAACGACGACTTACTTGATCGGTGGATGCTGGAAAACGTTTTGACTATGCATCACATTTCGGGTACATGCAAAATGGGTCCAAGTTCAGATAAGGAAGCGGTTGTAGATCAATATGGTCTCGTATATGGAACTAAGCAATTGAGGATTGCTGATGCTTCCATATTGCCAGATTGTCCTAGAGCAAACACTAACGTCGCAGCAATGTTGATAGGAGAAAGAATAGCTGATTTTATAAAAACTGGCGATTGACGAAGGTTTTCAAATTAAAATGCACTATCCAACCATTATCTGAATGAATACTGGCGGATCTTGGACACCACCACTTCCCTCATTTTAGTAATACATAAATTCATCACGGATATCAAATCAGATATTCCCTGATCA
The DNA here is from genome assembly GCA_029936675.1 of Dehalococcoidia bacterium. Lineage (GTDB taxonomy): Bacteria > Chloroflexota > Dehalococcoidia > Lucifugimonadales > UBA826 > UBA11996. Next base: position 202,135 of record JAPYSB010000002.1, read on the forward strand.
ACAGCTTCTGACATACCCAATATATATGCCTGCCTTAACTCAGTATTAACATTGAATTTTGATATTCCGGCATGTATACATTCTGAAATCATTTCATTTGATAGGCCTGAGGCACCATGCATTACAAGGGGTATCTCGGTAGCTTCACGTATTCTATACAAACGTTGAAAATCCAATTTGGGTTCTGAGAGGTATTTCCCATGCACATTACCAACACAAATCGCAAGGGCATCAATCGTAGTGCTGGACACAAAATCGACCACTTGCAACGGATCTGTCAAAAGTGCCTTGTGATCTTCGATAGTTATATCATCCTCCGTACCTGAAAGCCGGCCTAATTCTCCTTCGACAAAGCCTTCATTATTCTTAATTGTTTGAGCACACAATTGGGTAAATTCCACGTTTGCTTGATAGTTATATATTGATCCGTCAGGCATGAAAGACTGAAGACCGAGATCTATACCCTCATTAATAACTTCCAAACTACCCACATGGTCAAGGTGAATAGAAACTGGCACCGTGGATAAGTTGGCTGCTTCCAATGCCATAGCAATTAGAGGCTTACTTCCCCGTTGAAGCGATGCTGGATGCATCTGAATAATTATTGGAGTTCCCTCTTCTTCGGCCCCTTCTATAACAGCTTTTATTCCCTCAAAATTGTAAACATTAAAGGCTCCGATGGCGACATTTTGTGAATCGGCCCATTTTAAAATATCGAAAGAAGGTGCAAACATTTGATATTCTAATTCCTCATCCTCATTACCACATCTGAAATAGCTGTTGGCCCGCCTACGTTGCCAGGCCAAAGGATTAATTTAGATCCTGGATATTTAGATTCCAGGCCCAATTGCAATACCAAAACTCCAGAAGAAATTTGCCCAGGAACAGTAGCTCTTTTTATTTTCAAGCCATTGGCAATGATGTTTGAAGAAGTCATCCCTCCTTTAGATATAAGGTACCTTGGGGTGATTGTGATACCAGAAACGATTTCTGTTATGGCATCGGTAATAGTTGTCCCTATTCTCAAGTATTCATCAGGAGAAGAACCAGTTATGACTTCTCGGCTCGTATAAATAACAATATCCTTGGATTCTGCCAAAAGTTTGTTAGTTTGCTCAATTATCGAGATTATTTGCTCTTTGTCATATTGCAGAACTTTGTGTACATCCAGCTCCAAACCGTACACATTCGGTAGATTTAGAAGATTTTCTAGCTGGGAAGTGCTGCCCGGCACATGAGAACCAACGAGAATGAGTGCCCCCCCTTCTCTCGTGTATCCCATTTCTTTTTTAGTGAGGAACGATTGTTCCTCTTGTCCAAGCCACGATCTAACAAACGAAGCAGAAGATCGTATCAAATAATTTTTTTCGTAGTTATTTTGCAAAGTCAACATTGCCAGAGCCACCACATCCAAATCTCTCATATCGGCTGCATTAACTATGCATATATTGTCAGATTGCATATTTTGCAGTTTTTTCGCTACCACCTCTGGGCCACCAATTCTGATATCGTCTATCGAAACGCTCAATACATCTTTGGCCAGAACTCTCCCAAGAGTTTTCTCTTCTATCCAATCACGTAAGTTTGATGATTGGTAGCCAAAGGCAGAATCTCTGGCAAAGGGTGTTTGTCCTACTGGCATCAACATACCTTCATCTGCAACGTATTGAACATCATCAATCGTGTAACGTCCTCCTTGAATAAAAAAGGGGATGAAGACAATCCCATCATGGGAGTTACCCATTCCCTCAGCCAAAGCGTCCAATTCTGAAGGGAAGTGTCCACGGAGAGTGGAATCTGACCTAGATATTATCGAGATGGGTATCTTTAAATAATTTTTTAATTGGTCGAATTCTTTACCGAGTTTAGTATTTATCTCCACCGCCTCCGCTTCCGTTTTTGCCCTAGTATTGGTCAGCAGAAAAGTTACCTTCTCAGGTTGATGATACTCAGAAAGCAACACATCAAGCGACCATTCAGTTAAAAAAGAGGCATTGGCGACAGTTTGGGCTCCTGTCGGATCATCATCCAAAACAAAGACCATTGATGGAGTTCCAGCCAAAATTGACCTTATTTGCGGCAACAAGTCCTGAGGCCATAGTGGAGGCAAGGAATCCAGAGTTGCTTGAAGTGGCACCGGGTGATGCTGCATAAATCCCCTATCTCAAATCCGCTTATACTAATACTTCAAGAAGGCCGATATGAATTTTTGATTAGATTTTTTTAAGAGCATCTGAAATTTAAGCAGGTTCAAACATTGGAAGTGCAATCTCTCCTTCACCTTGCTCCTGCCAAACTAATTTAACCTTCATACCGATCTGGATATCATCAATTGGATTATCAACATTTATGACATTGGTCATCATTCTAAAGCCTTCATCTAGATCTACATAGGCCACAGCATACGGGCCTAAATCTTTGAAAGCTGGATGTCTACTCTGCATCACAACACTGTACGTGTAGACAACACCTTCGCCTTTTGAGGTATTCCAAGTGGTTTTTAAACCACCGCAGCTATTACAGTGGGCTCTAGGGTAAAAAATCAATTTGTCGGTGCAATCCGGATTGTCACATGTTTGGTAAACAAGGTTTCTTTCTTTAGTCGCTTCCCAAAATGGTTCGGTGTCAGGTTCTGGAAATCTAGGCTGAGGTCTCAAAGTCATTTTATAACTCTCCTAATTTATTAATCTGCTGCGAGGATGGTTGGTGACGTTGCATGCCTAGCACCCAACTGACCACCATTCCCCACCGCAACGGCAAGTTTGGCGCCATCCACTTGGGAAGTTGATTCTCCTCTCATTTGTCTGGTAGCTTCAAGTAAAAGAAAAATACCCCTTTCACCCGGATGGTTTGAGGAAAGACCTCCCCCATCAGTATTAAGAGCAGGGCCCCCTTTTTGATCAAACTTCAGTATGCCCTGACTGACATAATCTCCACCTTCACCTTTTTTGCAAAATCCTAAATCCTCAATCATGCACATTACTGTTATGGAAAATGAATCATATGCCATCAGAACATCAATTTCGTTTGGAGATACTCCAGCGTCTTCAAAGGCCCTAGGCCCGGATTGAGCACCAGCACTTACAGTGATATCTCCTCCATTTTCTCTATATTTCGTAGCTTCGGCACCGCCGATAATCCATACTGGGGATTTTTTACAATTCTTTGCAACTTCTTTGGAAGCAATCACAACCGCTCCACCACCATCTGATACCATGCAGCACTCCAGAAGATGCAGCGGCCAGGCAATCATCCTTGAATCTAGAACATCCTGTGTGGTGATTTCATTAACCCCTACAAACTCGAGGGCCGTCATAGCTTTCACAGCCTCCGGATTGCGCATGGCATGATATCTGGTGGCCACAGAAATCTCTGCGAACTGCTCATTTGTGGTTCCATATTGATGCATATGGCGTGCTTTCACCATTCCATACCCAGATATCAACGTCATTCCCCAAGGATCTTCCATGTTATTAAATGGGGTTGGGGATCCTTGGCCAGTTGCCCCGGCAGTTCCTATTGCTCTGCGATCCGAATGAGCTGTAGACCCATATGTTAACAAGGCAACATTAGCCTTGCCTGCGGCTATCATAGTAGCAGCATGATGAGCTTGAAATTCATATGAAGTGCCACCAACGCTCGTGTTATCAATCAATCTTGGATTCAAGCCCAAATATTCCGAAATCCCAAGTCCTCCGATATTTTGGTGGGAGCCAGTGTCATAAACTGCGTCTACATCCTGCCATGAAATACCAGCGTCCTCTAATGCCTTCGATGCGGATGCGGCCTTAATTTGCAAGGCGCTAACGCCGGGCGCCACCCTTAATGGGTATTCGTGTATTCCAACAATTGCAGCTTCCCTCGTCTGAGCCATAAGTTAGTCCTCATAAAATTTTGTGGTACTTAGTAATGAACCTGAAGTTAGCACATGCCTCCTAAGCCGTCAATGACATATCAAAATTAAGTTTTATTGTCCAAAATTTATTTGTCAGATACCCTCATAATATGGGCCAAACAATGCGAGAAACTTCAAAAATATGTCTGAACTGTGGGGGCTGGATTTCCTCTTCTATAGCCTTCTACTGCCAAAATTGTGGTAAATGTATAAAGCCCAAGACAAAATCTTTTTTAGATAACTCATCCATTGGCAAAAATAACTGGTGGATATGGCTAGTTTTCACAGTTATATTCATCGTAGTTTGGCAAGTAGTTGGCTCCCTTCCTTTAGTCGGGTTTTGTGGAATCCTGAAGATTGGGACACTAGCTGGTTATAGTTGCAGCCTTGACGAACTAGTAATAACAGGAGCTTCCAAAGCACCTAATTTCCTTTTAATGCACACCACCTTTGTAATTGGCGCTGCAAGCTTTTATTTCTTTCTTAAAATTTTGCACAAGAAAAATCTTCTGAAAGTATTGACTGAACGGATTCGATTCGATTACAAAAGAAGTTTGTTTTCACTGAGCATCTTTTTTTTGTTCGCGGTAATTCCCCTAACAGCCACACTTTTAACTGATTCCTCAGGGCTAAAACTCCGAGGTGATATCCCAGATTTATTGCTAATCACTCTAATCGCCTTGATATTTGTCCCAATACAGGCGAGTTTGGAAGAAGCGTTCTTTAGAGGATATCTATTACAGGGGTTTTCACTGCTATTTAAGTCACGTGTACTAATTTTGATTATTACTTCATCGCTCTTCGCTTTCTTGCACCTAATGAATCCTGAACCATGGTCATACGGTGTCGGAACATATCTCATTTCGGTTTTTATGGTTGGTATGTTTATGGGATTAATAACATTGGTTGATGGTGGAATAGAATTAGCTGTTGGTATCCATATTGCCAATAATTTATGGGTACATTTAATAGTCGGGTTGGAAGATTCAGTGATACCAAGTTCCTCTCTCTTCATCAGCACAAATCAAAATCTCGACATGCTTCCTACCATCATATTCTCAATGAGTCAGTACGCACTGTTAACAATTGTATTTGCCTTTAGATACAAGTGGTTCCATAAACTTAAAAAATATGGCACCTTGTAACCTATTGATAACTCAGTAAATCAAAACTATAGTTCTTCGAATGCTAATTGGATTAATAACGGACACCCATCTACCCGGAAGGGTCAGAGCTTTGGATGGGCTGGGTGATCTTCCGGGAGAATTTCTTTCTAGTGTAGATTTAATTCTTCATGGAGGAGATTTAACTTCCCCAATGGTTCTTGACTGGTGCGAACAGTTCGCTCCTGTGGTTTGTTCAACAGGCAATAATGACCCAATCCCTGATCCTCGAATGAAGGAGGTTCAAGTTCTTGAAATAGAGGGATGGTTAATCGGAATGATTCATAGTTTAGAAGGGCAGTTTCGGCCCATACAGGACCTTCAAAAAATGTTTCCAGAGCCCGTACAGATCATGATTTCTGGGCACACTCACCAAGAACGTCTGGAGTACAGAGACGGAGTGCTGCTAATCAATTCCGGCAGTATCACATTCCCACAACATAAAGAATTGCGGTTGGGGACTGTGGGAACACTCGAGATATATCCCGGTAAGGCAAAGGTAGAAATATTTCCCTTAGGTGAAACCCCTGGAAGTCCCAACCCTGGGGAGAAAATGTCAATGACGATAGAAGACGGCATTGTTACCTATAGCAAAGGTCCGGTGATGTTAGGTCAGCACAACCAATAAGATTAGACCACTTCACAATCTTCAGGAATAACGGTTCCTTCAGAGTCGATGATAAAAAATTTAACTTTCGGCCGATTTTTCTCTTCCAACGAAACCAATGCATATCCAAAATCAACCCAACCGGATTCGACCGCCATCCTGATATCAGTATCCGATGGAAAAGCTGGGCTATGGGTATGCGAGTGATAAAAGCACAATAATTCAAGACCGTTATCGTCAGCATTCTTCATAACTTCTAGTTGTTCTTTCGGATCCATTACATATCTAAATGGGCTTGGAGTCGAGTTTTTAACCCGGTATAAATGAGTTATATCTTCACCGGTCCCTGCCAATATCCCACAACATTCATCAGGATCATGTTCTTTTGCATGATTAATCATTTCTTCAATATGGTTTTGCCGTATCCGCTTCAAATTCCCCCCTATTTTTTTTTAAAGGATATTAACCTTTTAATAATCTGGAAAATCCCACCCGAACCACTTTCCTGCCTTTTTTCAACACATTTAACACAAGTACAAGCTGGAGGGTGCTCATAATGCCAGTTGGAGCGTCCCATAAATCTACTCCTCTTTTTGGTATTTTAATTTTCTGATTTGAATATTGTTCTAGGAGGACCAGCATGCTCGAAATTATTTTGTCTCCAAGCCTCATAGGCTATTATGGAAACCGCGTTTGCAATATTCAGGCTCCTGTTTCCTGGTTTCATAGGGATCAACAGATGTCTTTCTTTTGAAATTGTATCCAAAACCGCAGGTGGTATTCCTGACGATTCTGGACCAAATATGTATGTGTCTTTACTTCCAAATTCGATTTCACTGTAATATTTCCGGGAGCGCGATGATGTGGCGTAATAGATTCTATCAGGGTACATTTTTTTGTAATCTTCCAGATTCTCATGCTCCGTCACGACTGCTAAATCAGAATAATCCAAAGCTGCCCGCCGTAATTTGGCTTCTGTGAGTTCAAATCCCAAAGGATGGATCAAGTGTAATTCAGCGCCAACATTGGCACAAAGTCGGATTATGTTGCCGGTGTTATAAGGGATTTCGGGCCTGTATAAAACAATATGCACGGCGGTACCAGCCTATTTTCATTTTCAGTAATTACTAACATTTTAGTTCAGAATAAATAAACTAGACCATCTATGACAAGACCCGTCTAGTTGTGGCACAATGGAGGTTGCGCGCAAATGACAAAGTTAATTTTGTGTTGCGAACGAATCTCAGGAGGAAAAAAATGGCGAATTACCTAGACGGTAAAGTTGCAATAGTCACAGGATCAGGTAGAGGAATAGGGGCAGGAGTAGCAAAACAATTGGCTTCGGAAGGAGCCAAAGTCATTGTAAATGATATCGGTGCTGCATTAGATGGAGAAGGAAGTTCAAATACCCCAGCAGAACAAGTCGTTGAAGAGATAAAAGCTGCAGGAGGAGAAGCCACACCAAACTACACTGATATATCGACGATGGAAGGTGGGGAGGCTATCGTCAAATCTGCTTTGGACAACTATGACAAATTAGACATCGTAGTAACTGTAGCTGGAATATTGAGAGACAGAATGATTTTCAATATGACAGAACAAGAATGGGATGATGTTATTCGGGTTCATTTAAAAGGCACTTTCACAGTTTGCAAATATGCTTCAATCTTATATCGTCAGCAACGAAGTGGACGAATAATAACATTCGCATCAGAATCTGGTCTGATAGGGAATACAGGACAAGGTAACTATGCAGCTGCCAAGTCCGGAATCGCAGGTTTCACCAAAGTAGCTGCAAAAGACCTAGGCCGATATGGAGTAACAGCAAATTCTATTTGTCCAAGAGCTAACACTAGAATGACTCAGTCTGTTCCCGATTCGGCTAGAGAGTTAAGAGCTGATCGGCCCGATGATAGGGAAGCCCCTCCACCAACAACTCAGATGGAAGCGGAGGATGTTGCACCATTCGTAGCATATTTGGCCTCTGATCAGGCAGCTAGTATTAATGGTCAGACTTTCCTCGTATATGGAGGAGCAATCACTAAGCTTTCCCTGCCACGACGAGTTCGCACCATTTTCAAACAAGGAAGGTGGGATGTAGAGGAACTTAGAGAACTAGCTCCACAGCATCTCACACAAGGCTTAGTCAACCCATCGCCACCACAAGCACCCAAATAGTGTTAATGGTTCAGATAGGTTTTAAGAGTAAAACAAGTCAGGAGTAAGAAAGATGGGAACCCTTCTTAAAGATAAAGTAGCAGTAGTCACTGGTTCAGGTCGCGGTATAGGGCGTGGTATAGCCTTATTACTCGCAGAAGAGGGCGCAAAGGTAGTGGTGAACGACCTTGGTGGTGCCGTAGATGGCAGCGGAGATTCTGTCGCCCCAGCTGACGAAGTTGTAAATGAAATTAAAGCAGCCGGAGGTGAAGCTGCAGCCAACTACGATTCTGTCTCCGAGATGGATGGTGGCGAAAATATTATCAAAGCCGCCCTAGACAACTTCGGCAAACTAGACATCGTTGTAGCCGTGGCTGGAATTCTTAGAGATCGAATGTTGTTCAACATGACAGAGGAAGAATGGGACGCAGTTATTGCGGTTCATCTTAAAGGGACCTTCACTGTAGCTAAAGCTGCTTCCATACTGTTCAGGCAACAGCGCAGTGGCAGAATAATTAATTTCTCTTCCACTTCAGGTTTGTACGGTAATTCCGGTCAAGCAAATTACGGAGCTGCAAAGGATGGCATAGCAGGATTTACCAGAGCTATCGCACGTGACCTAGGCAGGTATGGTGTTACGGTCAATGCCATATCCCCTGGAGCAAATTCTAGGATGACCCAAACAGTGCCTCAATCTGCCAGAGATATCAGAGCCTCAAGCGGGATTCAGGCGAATTCTGCAGTGACTCCTTTGGAGTTAAACCGCGACCCTGAAGATGTTGCTCCTATGGTGGCATGGCTGGCCTCAGATGAAGCTAAGGATGTGAATGGTCACGTCTTCCATTGTCAGGGGGGACAGATCTCTCTAATGAGTAACCCGACTGAAGAACGAACCTTAAGAAAAAATGGTAGATGGACTGTCGAAGAAATAGATGCGATGTTCTCTGGAACACTAGGAATGGATATGGCTAACCCTGCTCCTCCGCAAGTGCCAAAGGAATAGCCCTATAATAGCGATACCTACTTAAAAATGGCCGTCATCCGACTAGCAGGTCCCAAAAGGGACGCTCGTCAGGTGGCGGCCATTTATTATCCATATGTAATAAATACTCCGATAACTTTTGAAACGAACCCTCCTGGCGGAACTGAAATGTATAGGCGAATGAAAAAGGTGTCGGAAACATACACTTCACTCGTCTGTGAACATGAAAACGAAATAATGGGTTATTCCTATGGAAGTAAATTCCGGGACAGAAGTGCTTACGATTGGATAGTAGAAACAACAGTATATGTTAGAGAAGCAGCCCACGGTTTAGGGATTGGAAAAGCTCTCTACGCATCACTGTTGGAATGCCTGAAACTACAGGGCTTCACCTCTGCCTATGGAGTTATTGCTCTTCCAAACGATCCAAGTGTTTCACTTCATGAACATTTTGGATTTACCAAAGATTATTTGATGGCCGATGCTGGTTACAAAGATGGCCGTTGGTATGACGTTGGGTTTTGGAGACTTAAACTTAGTGATGCCTCAGAAGATACCTTGCCGATAAAATCCATTGATGAATTAAGAAGTACGAACTACTTCAAAAATTCGGTTGCCTTTGGTGAACAATTCCTCAAACTTTCCTAAAATTATTTCGGAACGAATGTTATTCGAATCGTACGAATTACATCACCAGGTAAATTAGCAGTCGCAGGATCTCGGGGAATTATGTTACCTAACACATCCATGCCTTCTACAACTCTTCCAAAGACTGAATGACAAGAACCTTGACTACAATCCTTCAAAGTTCCATCCGGATTTATTCCATCCAAAGTAGGCGTGTTTATGAATGTGATGAAGAATTGACTTCCATTCGTTCCTTGTCCATCTGGCAAAAGACCTGCATTCGCCATCGACACTACCCCTGCAGAATCATGTCTGGCATCAGGGTGAAATTCATTATCGATATAATATCCAGGACCTCCTCTACCGGTACCAGAAGGATCACCACCTTGGGCCATAAAATCTGGGATTACTCTATGAAAGGTAACCCAATCGTAATATCCCTGCTCGGAGAGAAAAACAAAATTATTCACTGTTACTGGAGCTAGTTCTTCCAGAAGATCAATCTTTATTTCACCTCCTTCAAATATCTCAATAGTGGCAAAATAATCCCTTCCTTCCTCTAACGTAATTTTGGGTGCCATATCCCAAATCATTGTTTCTGGAGTACCTGGTAAAACTGGTTTAGCTAACTCAACCAGTTTTCCAAAATCCCATGATGACATTTCAATATCAACCTTAATCGTTACCTCTTGTCCGTCAGGGCCTTTAACTCTAGGCCCCCCTGTAGCCAATCCTTTAATTAATAATCTACCTATTTGCGAGCTATCAGGTTCAACCCACATATCTACTTGCAAAATACCTGTGGAGTCATCCAGTACTGGCAGCAACTCACCAAAAATCTTTGACTCAAGTTCACTGCTAATATGCTGGGAGGAGACACCACCAGATTTTTCAATACCGGTGAGTTCCCCTTGAACAAAATTGGTTTTTAGCAATTCAATTATCGATATGGGAGTTACAGGGGTTTGGCCTTCTGGAAACTGGATCCAATATTTGGTATCAGGATATTTGGCAAAAGTATCTTGATCAAAAACGATCATTTCGATCATTTTGATTTGATTATTATCTTCAAAAGAGGTGACCCCTTTGAAATTACGAGAATTTTGAACATCTCCCTCCATTAGCAATGGCATATCTTCCAAGTAATCGTCAAATGAAATCGTCATATTCATTTTCAAAATTGAATGGTGTGAATACCCGTTACTTAGTTCCTCTTTCAAACTGGAAATGATTTCAACCACTGATTTTGAATCCGGCTCCCCAGAACCAATTTTATTATCTTGGGTTATGGGTTTTTGAAGCACCTTTGTTTGAGGCACCTTTGTTGGTACAACAATTTGAGTAGTCATCGGTTGGGTAGCTATCGGTGTGATAGGGGATGATTGGGTAATTGCAGGTTTGGCCGTAGAGATCGTCTCAACAATGGGGCTATTTTCAATTTCTAATGCTGCAGCTGAATCTGTTTCTGAATCGGAACCACAAGCAAATAACAAGAAAGCCGATAAACCCATCAAAGAAAATAATAATTTATTCATACACTTGCTACTTATATTAGTATTTGCACATTCTTCCTATAGTATTTTACCGGTGATATAGAATGATTTGTGAAAAAAGAATAGCGAATATTCAAGGAATAAAATTTGGGCTCTGTAATACAAAGCATAGTTGGCACCAGTGAGAGGGGGTATAGTGGCGACGGAGGCCTTGCCAAAGAGGCCACAATGGATAATCCATTCCATGTAGACATTGATCCAACTGGAAAATATCTATATATCGCCGATTGTTTTAATTTCAGGGTGCGACGCTTAAATTTAGATTCTGGCATCATCGAAAATTTTGCCGGCACTGGTTTACAGGGCCACACCGGTGATGGAGGATATGCCAAACACGCCTCAATAGATGAAATATATGCAATACAAGTAGACCAAATCGGAAACGTTTTCATATGCCAAAGATTCAATCCATCTATAAGGGTGATCGATAAGTCTACTAATGAAATAAGAACTGTCGTTGGTACAGGTAGACCTGGTTCCGGAAAGGATGGTATTTCAGCAACCAAATCAGCAATGATAGAACCTAATGATTGTGCCATAGACAACGACGGCAACTTATTGATAGCCGATGTGCAAGATCAAAGGATCCGAAAATTTGATCCCAATACCGGGACTATTACCACCATAGCTGGAACTAAGGTCAAAGAACACACAGGGGATGAAGGCCCAGCAGTAAAAGCCGGCATATTTGGTGCGAGGGCAGTATGCACAGACAAAATTGGCAATATATACATTTGTGAAAGAGAGGGAAATACAATCCGAAAAATAGACACAGAAGGAATCATCAGCACTATCGCTGGAAGGGGGGAAAAAGGCTACACAGGTGATGGCGAAGATGCAAAATATGCCTTGCTCAATGGCCCTAAAGCCATAAGGTGTGACAATGATGGAAATATATTGGTGGTAGACACAGAAAATCACGCTCTCCGAATCATTTATAGAGAAAATAACATTATCGACACCATCGCGGGGGGAACCTTAGGATCAGGGGGAGATGGCGGCCCTTCTACCATGGCTGGGCTCGCCCGGCCTCATGGTGTAGTAACTGGTCTTTCTGGAACAATTTACATAGCTGACAGCGAGAATCATCGTATAAGAACAATTTACTATCATTAGGAGAACGATATGCCCGACTCTTTCTACGGAATGCATTGGATGCTAGCAACCCCTTTCGACCAAAAAGAAGAGGTCGACTATGAATCAATACCGAATTTAGTGGCCGAGGCAATATCCTCTGGTTGCACAGGAGTTGTTGGTTTAGGAGTGATGGGTGAAGCTGCACGTTTATCCGACAAAGAGCGAACGAAGATTGCTGAAACAATCATAGATGCTGCAGGCAATCTACCTGTGACTTTAGGAACCACAGCTAACGGGACAAAAGCAATGATAGAAAGAAGTAAAGAGGCTGAACAACTGGGCGCGGCGGCAGTAATGGTTTCAGCACCTTCTATGCCAAAGGCCAACTTGGATGCCTTATTCGGATATTACTACCAACTGGCAGGACAAATATCTATCCCCATCGTAATGCAAGACTACCCGCAGACATCTGGAGTGGAAATGCCTGTCGATTTTGTAGTCAGGGTAGCGAACGAAATCCCGAATGTGAAATACCTCAAACTCGAAGACCCACCAACCCCGACAAAAATAAGTGCTATACGTAATAAAATTCAAGACAGGTTAGGAATCTTTGGCGGGCTTGGCGGAGTATTTCTTCTGGATGAACTAAGAAGAGGTTCTATAGGAGCTATGACTGGATTTGCATACCCTGAAGTATTGGTAAAAATTTGCAACCATCATAAAACCGGGGCTTCTGATCTTGCCGAAAAGTTATTTTATGATCATCTTCCCCTTATACAATTTGAGCAACAGGAAGGGATTGGTCTTGCCATTCGGAAAGCGGGTATCCATCATAGGGAGCTAATAAGTCATCCGATTGTTAGGCACCCTGCGGGTCAACTTGCTGAAAATACTTTTAATGAGCTCCTTCAAATAATTAAAAGGGTCGGCCTAAAATAAATCTATTCTTCTGATTCTATTGGATTAACAGTAACTCTATTCATCGAGACATCCCCAGTGTTTCTGAACTGATGCTCAACATCCTCAGGTACATGAACACAATCACCCTGTTTTATAGGATATTCCTCACCACCAAAAAACAATACCCCGGACCCTTCAGTGATAAAAGCCTGATGTTCCCATGGGTGGGTATGAAAAGGTGAAGATTCTCCAGGTGCATGCTGAACATAGAGCATCACATAATTTGGGACTCCATCACTTTTACCTAAAATTGGATTAGAGTGATCTCTGTAATTTTTAATGACAGGTTTCATTTTTATTCCTTTGTTATTTGATTTTATCTTCTATAATAAATCCGTTTAAAGGCGTCTGCCTGTGGCATTCCTTTACCTTTACCTCTTTCTCCACGCCACTCCAGCATCCTTTCCAATACCTCATCATATGATTTACCACCCATCTGAGACACGTGAGCCGTTAGGGCTTTTATCGAAGTTTCCATATGGTCACTTATATCAACCCAAAGGTCAGGTTCGGGATGTCCCATTATCCACGCTTCTGCGACTTTATGAGGCTCAAATCCTTCTTCAATCAATTCGGGAAAAGTCATATGATCTCTGGCAGTTGGAAATATAGCAGAAAGGGCGGCATCGCCCGCAGTCATGTGGTCTGGATGACCAGAGCCAAAACCGCCATCCAATATTCTCATGGGGTATTGGCAGATGACTACATCTGGTTTTTGTCGGCGGATTTCTCTGGCTATGTCTTTTCTTAAATCTAGCGTAGGCTGTAAATAACTATCAGGATGCCCCAAAAAGGCGACATTCGATAAGCCTAAAATTTTTCCTGCATTCCCTTGCTCTTCCCTTCTAATCTCAGATAATTGCCCTTCCGTTATGTCTGGATCACTGCTGCCTTTACTCCCGTCAGTACACATAACATAGGCCATGTCCCAACCCTCAGCAACTAATCGAGCCACTGTGCCTGAACAACCATATTCCGCATCATCAGCATGAGCTACCACAACAAGCCCTCTTTTATATTCTTCAGGCCAATCTATTGAATGAGCCAATTTCATCTCCTTTCTCTCGGTGTAATTAGAAATCCGCCGTTCAGTCTATCAGAGAGATTAGTCTATTTTTAAGATGGAATCGGTGGCAGTTTGAATCAAATCCATCAGAGGTGAGGGATATACTCCCGCTAAAACCATAAAAACTAATAGTGCTATAAGAATCAATTTACTGTTGAATGAAACATAGATTACTGAATCATTTGAAATTTTTTCAATATACAAATACCGAGCTACGGTGAGGTAATAGTATAGTGAGATTAGGCTCGCAACTATCGCCACCCCAACCATCAGTAAAAATCCCTGCGATGCTACAGCATTAAACAGATAAAATTTACTAGTGAAACCAGCAAACACAGGCATACCTGCTAAAGAAAACAGAGAACAAACCATCACCAAAGCTACTAAAGGTTGCTTTGAAGCAAGTCCTGAAAGACCTTGAATATCCTCTCTACCAGTACTGTTGTAAACAATTATTAAGCAGAAAAAAATCGCAAAATTTGTTGCCCCATAGGCAACCATATGAAAAATCAATCCATTCGAAACTAAATGGGTAAGGTCCTTACTTACAGTACCATCATCGCTGACCCCGACCAATGCCGCCAAACCCATGAGTAGATACCCGGCATGTCCGATGCTGGAATAAGCTAGTAGGCGTTTCATATTTTTTTGAACGAGTGCTAATAAATTGCCACCTATCATAGTAAGAACTGCCAAGATCATTAGGATAGGCTGCCAATCAGGAGCAAGAGGGAATATGCCGTTGGTGAAGAATCTAATAGCCAAAGCAACAATCGCCACTTTCGAACATACGGACAACCAAGCCGTTATTGGTATAGGCGCCCCCTCATAGGCATCAGGAGCCCACATGTGAAACGGCACAGCAGCCAGTTTGAATGCTATTCCAGCCAGAATCAAAACGAACCCGATGAGCATTCCAATCGATATGTTTTCCATCGAGTTAAGTAAAACGGCAATTTCATTAAATCTAGTGGTTCCTATCAACCCGTATGTTTGACTCAAGCCATATAGAATCAAAGCCGAGGAAAAAGCCCCTAAAAGGATAAATTTGACCCCTCCTTCATTTGAAGCAGGGTTATATCGGTCATATGCGACTAACACATATAGGCCGAAGCTTAAAATTTCTAGGCTGACATAGGCTGTTAGTAACTCACCGGATGAAGCCAACGATATTGATGCCAAAATAGTGAAAATCAAAATAGCGTAGTATTCACCGGGATTTGAAACATTAGAGTCCACATAATCTCGTGATATAAGTGTCACTACTATTCCAATAGCTAGAAAAAATATCCTGAAAAAACTCGCATACCCATCGATTATCAACAAGCCTTGGTATAGATCACCTTGCTGGTTCATAAACAAGGCTATTCCAAGTATGAAAGCCATTCCGATGGCGGAGACCCAATTCAACAAATATTTTTCTTTCTCCGATAAGAAAAAATCTACCGTCAGAACAAGAAACGCAAGCCCAATTAGAAAAAATTCTGGATATATCAAGTGAAAGTTCATCCAGCCCCCACAATTTGAAGAAGAACCGGCTCAACACCACTTTCAATTACTTTCACAAATGGAAACGGCCAAAGGCCCACTAGTACAACAAAAATGACTAAAATACCTGCCGCAAATTTCTCCCTTGGTGTCAAATCCAAATATTCTGGCAAAGTATCATCAGGTAGACCAAAAAATACTTTGGATAGCAATCTCAAAATATATACCGCTGTGATCGCAGCTCCAATCACAGCAAGGGATCCCAAAATAATGCCCCAGATCTCATAACTTTGAAATATACCAATAAATATCAATAGTTCTGCGGCAAATCCACTAAGCCCAGGTAGGCCAAGAGAAGTTAAACCTGCTAGAGTAAACAAGACAGCTATTGTTCCCATCTTCTTTGCCAATCCGCTAAGTACTAAAGAATCCCTTGTATGTGTACGTTCGTAAATCATTCCTACCACGGCAAAAAACAAAGCGGTCATAACCCCATGGGAAAACATTTGCAACACAGCTCCATTCAATCCCACAAGACTCAATGTACCTAGTCCCATTAATACGTAACCCATATGACTAACTGATGAATAGCCTATGACATATTTCAGGTCCGTCTGACCCATGGCTGAAAGAGCACCATAAATCACATTAACCGCCCCGAGTCCTATCAATAACGGCATCCAGATCTGAGCCCCTTCTGGCAAAAGGGTCATTCCAACTCTAATTATGCCGAAAGCCCCCAATTTCATAAGGACACCGGCATGAACCATACTTACAGCAGTAGGCGCAGCCACATGACCATCTGGTGACCATGTATGAAAAGGCCATAACCCAGCCAGTACTCCAAACCCAATCATAAGCATCAAGAAAAAAGCACTTTGGAATTCCGAAGAGAATTTATCAGGAATTACTTTTTGGATTTCATCTATATGAAAGCTCCCTGTCCCAGACTGTACGAACATAGCGATTATGGCAACCCATATTAAAGCACTCCCCGCAACAAGAACTAAGGTCAGTTTCATGGCGCTGTATTCTTTGGTCCTTTCAAAAGAAGAGAACTTACTGTTACTACCCCATTTACCAATAAGCAGGTACATCGGAAGAACGGACAATTCATAAAAGAAAAAGAAAAAGAAAAGATCATAGGAAATGAAAACGCCAAAAACCCCTGACAGTAACAGAAAATATAGAATGAAGAAATCTTTATTATTTACATTAATATTCCACGAAATCACAGTACCGGTGAACATAACAATACCTGTCAAAAGTACCATCATTGCAGCAATACCATCTATCCCAACCGACATGGATATGGCTCCTTGAGATTCTCCCCAAGGCCCTATTAAAGATAGCCATTCATATTCATAAATAAATTGTCTGCCACCTTCTGAATGATCGAATGCTAAGAAAAAATAGAAAGATATAATCAAGACGGTGAAAGCAAAAATTGTAGAAACCCAGCGGACAAGATTAGCTCTATGGCCTGGAATGAAGAATAAGATGAAGCAGCCTAAAATTGGTAACGCAACCAAACTTGCGGGATTGGAGAAACTGAGAAATTCCATTAATTACTGACCAATATCCACATAACAGCCATGAAGAATATACCCATTCCCATTGCAGCGCCGTAATTGTACAACTTACCCGTCTGAATTAGCCTCACCTTAAAGGCAGAAAGCAATACGGACATCCCCATGCCATCAACTCCAGTGTCGTTAACGACAACTCGGTCGAAGATAGAAATAAATCGGGCCGCTGACAACACTATTTTATCTATTACCCATTGATAAAATTCATCTATATAGAATTTAGATAAGGTCAACTTATATAAATAGCCGAACCTTAAAGCTACCAAATGATGCGAAATTTTAGGATATCCATAACACATATACCCAATTACTAGGCCAGCCAAAGTTATCAAAAGAGAAAGGGAAGTTATCCAAGGCGAGAGATGAAAATGATGCTTCGGGTCGATAAAATTACCCAATCCTTCAAAATCTCCGAATGGTAATGGAAGGGCCAATATGCCCAATACTGTTCCGAAAACAGCCAATATTACAAGAGGATAAGTCATTATCCGAGGAGATTCATGGGAGTTTTTCGCCCCTTCGCTTCGGTGTTCCCCTATAAAGATCACACAAAACAAACGAATCATGTACAGCGAGCTAAGAAAAACGCCGGCGAGGGTAATAAAGAGAAATATAGGCCCAAGCCCCTCATATATTGAGAGCAGCATTTCATCTTTACTAAAAAACCCACTCAGGGGGACTATTCCTGCTAGGGACAAGCACCCAATTAAGAAGGTGACCCCAGTGGCAGACATATTTCGTCTTAACCCTCCCATCTTCCAACAGTCAGTCTCCCCATCCATCCCATGCATCACACTTCCTGCTCCCAAGAACAGAAGAGCTTTAGAAAAACCATGCACCACTAAATGAAACATAGCAGCGGCTAGCCCGCCGGAACCTAAAGTTAGCATCATCAACCCCAAGTGGCTTATGGTCGAGTATGCCAAAACTTTTTTTATGTCAGTCATTACCAAAGCGATTATTCCTGCAAACAAGAAAGTAAATAACCCAACCACAGCAACAAGAGTCAAAAACCCTGGGACTATCTGCAACAAAGGCAGCATCCGAGCAATCAAATAGACCCCAGCGACCACCATAGTAGCTGCATGTATAAGGGCTGAGACAGGAGTTGGCCCTTCCATGGCATCAGGCAACCAAACATGAAAAGGAAATTGAGCTGATTTTCCCATTGCTCCTAGAAACAGCAGAAGGGAAGACCATATCAAAGTAGATTCTGCTATAGCCCCATTTTGGGCTGCGTGAATTATGGACGGTATATGAAAAGTACCGGTTGCTTTAAACAACAATATAACGCCAATTAATAAGCCAACATCTCCCACCCTTGTGGTTATAAAAGCCTTCTTTGCCGCTTCTGATGCAGCTTTCTTCTCAAACCAAAACCCTATAAGTAAATATGATCCCAATCCCACCAGCTCCCAGCAAAAATATAGGAAAAGCAAATTGTCAGCTAGAACCAAGGCCAGCATCGCCCCTGCAAACAAGGCGTGGACGGCAAAATACCATGAAATCCTAGGGTCACCCGACATGTACCCCACTGAATATATCTGGACAAGCAAAGATATGAACGTCACCAACCCCAGCATAACTATGGCAATTTCATCGATTGAAAATCCCAAAGTTATGGACAAATCGTCAATGACAATCCAGTCAATGCTTACGCTTGATGGATTAAACCCAGTAGAGATGAAATCAACAAATATCAAACAGAAAAAAATAAACCCTAATAGGGCCGCTGCTATGGGCAGAAAGATTCCTTTATACGGAAGGTTTTTACCAAACAAACTAGTTATGCAAAAAGCAATAACTGCCAACCCAGGTATTATCCATGCATATTCAGCACTCAAGATCATAGTTCAGATTCTAGCCCTTTAAGATATCCAATTCGTCAACATTAACGTTGTTTTTATTCCTATAGAGCCTCAAAATAATAGCCATAGCCAAAGCTAGTTCTGCCGCTGCTATGGTGATGATAAATATTATTAGGACTTGCCCTAAATTTCTGTGAGCTGATCCGAAACTTGAAAAGGCCGCATAGCCAATTAAATTAATGTTGACCGCATTAAGCATCAACTCGATTGACATTAATATGAGAACTGCACTTCTCCTAGCCAATACTCCATAAACTCCTATACAAAATAGGATCGCGGCTAATAACTGAAAATAGATTAGCTCCATTACTTATCTTCCTCATTATCCCTACGAACTATAACTACTGCTCCTATAAGGGCAATTAGCAGTACTAAAGATGCAAGTTCAAATGGTATGGCCCAATCTGAAAACAAACTCAAACCCAATTCAGATATATCGGTACTTCCCATTGTAGTGGCGGTACTGTCTCCGACCAAAACGGAAATTGCCAGTAAGCCGAGCAGGCACATTGCCACTATCAATGCTATTGGCCATTGCTTGTTTGTTGTCAAAAATTCGAAATCTTGAATCCTGGTTAACATGAGTGAGAATAGAATCACGATTACAACAGCTCCTCCATATATCAGAAGCTGCACTAATGCCAAAAACTCCGCAAGCCCTATTAGAAATATGCCAGCAGTTCCTATCATCGCGATCAGCAACGATAGGGCAGCATAAACAATATTTCGTGCAGCCACAACTCCGATCCCACCTGAAATAACCAAAATAGCTGCAACCGTAAAAAACACTACTGACATTAAGAGGAATCCTCGGATTGCTTTGGGGGCAGTGGTACCCCACTATTTTTTTGTGGTTGCTTTGGAGTCCACCCAAGTTTATTTTGATAAGCAACGCCCATATCCAACAATTGATTCAAACCAACTCTGTTTGCGTTTCTTTGATATTTGCTCAATTCATACTCGTGGGACATTTCAATCGCATCAAAGTTGCACACATCAACACAGATGCCACACAAAATACACCGTCCTAAATTTATTTCGAAGCTTTCTATGATTTTACGACGCCTACTCAGGTCTTTTTCATGCTTGGGATTATCTTTCATTTGAGCCGACATACACTGGGTAGGGCATTCTCGAACACATACCATGCACCCCGTGCAGTATGGTTCCTCGACATCATAATCCCAAGTTAATGCCGGAAACCCCATATATCTGTTCGAAAGAGCTAGACGTTTTTCAACCGCAGGGTACTCAGCAGTCACTGGACGCCTTAGAGTAGACCTTATGGTGACCATAAGGCCATTCATAAAACCAACCACTGGGCTATGTATTTTCATCTATACCTCAGTCCTATTTGAAAGCTGAGCTCTTATATCACTAGTTTTTATAATCTTCACAGTATTTTGGTTATGTCCAGATAGAGATCCTCTCCTTATAAAATAAAAAATTGCACCTATGACACCTAAAGATACGACTGTGATAACCCAGTCTGGCAAAGCATAATAAAGTACCGAGGCGGTAATAAAAATGTTAATAAAGGATGCCGGAACTAGTATCTTCCACCCAAAAGACATAAGTTGATCGATCCTCAATCTTGGATATGTGCCACGAATCCAAAATATGACCCAGATCACAAGGACGGTTTTTATTAGGAACCAGCTGAGTGAAGCCACAGTATGGATAGTTCCACTGAAAGGTAATGCAGGGGATTGCCAGCCTCCAAGAAATAGCAGTGCCGTCAGAACTGCAATAGTAAACGTGTTCATATATTCGGCAAGATAAAAGACTGACCAATGCGCTCCACTATATTCCACAAATGGGCCACCAACTACCTCAGATTCTGCATGATGAATATCGAAAGGAGTCCTTCCTAATTCCGCTAATCCCGCTGTAAGAAAAATAAATAACCCCAATGGTTGTTTAAAAGCAAAAGGCCATCTGGCCTGATCATCAACTATTTCCTTCAGATTAAAAGACTGGGCTAAAATTCCGATCGACAAAATAGCCATGATGAATGGAATCTCATAGCTTATAAGCTGGCCGGCTGCCCTCAACCCTCCTATCATTGCCCACTTATTAGCTGAACCCCACCCAGCCATTAGTAATCCCATAACAGACAATACCGAAATAGCAGTTATATAAAACAAACCCATATCCAAGTTTGCGAGTACAACTTCCTTCGCCAACGGAATTGTCACCCAAATCAAAAACCCTGGAAGAAACACAGCAAGGGGCGCAACCCAAAAAACTCGCTTATTGGCAGATGCTGGTAGGATATCTTCTTTGGTAAGCAATTTTAAAGCGTCAGCAAATGGCTGAAGAATTCCTTTAAACCCCACCCTGTTAGGGCCTTTTCGTTGCTGTATCCGGGCTAATGCCTTTCGTTCAGCCAAAGTCAAAATAAGAACCACAATAAGGATAAAAACAAGTAATAAAGATGCTTTCAAAAACAAGCCTATGATTTCAGGCAAATTCATCGATCGACCTCGCCCATAATAATGTCGATGGAACCCAACACTAAAACAGCGTCGGCGATATAGGTATCCTCAAGCATATGTTCAAGGGCTTGTAGATTTGCAAAAGATGGTGGCCTTACTTTAACTCTGTAAGGTTTATCTGAACCGTCACTTACAAGGAAAACTCCGAGGTCACCTCTCGGAGATTCTGTACGAACGAATACCTCTCCAGCTGGTGGTCGGATGATCCTTCTAACTTTGGCAGAAATCTCACCTTTAGGAATATTGGAAATGGCCTGTTCTACTATCTTAATTGACTCTCTCATTTCCTCAACACGAACATAGTATCTATCCCAACAATCACCATTACTCCCCACCGGTATACCAAAATCGAACCGGTCGTAAATGGAATAGGGGTCTGTGACTCTTACGTCTTCTATAACACCGGACGCTCGCAAAGCAGGGCCGGTCACACCATAGTCCAAAGCATCCTCTCCATTGATAATACCGACCCCTTTTGTACGAGCGAGAAACATTTCATTTTGGGATAAAAGGCTGTCACATTCGTCGACACCTCCTTTGAGATGATCAAGTAATGCCAGCACATTTTTATGAAAATCATCAGGGACATCTTCCTTTACACCCCCAATTCGGATGTAGTTATGCATCATCCTTGCACCAGTCACGCTTTCAAAAAGTTCTTGTACCCTCTCACGTTCACGAAAACCATAAAGCATAGGAGTAGTGGCTCCGGCATCTAAACCATAAACACCGTAGAACAGCATATGGCTTGCTATCCGGTTTAATTCACACAAAATGACCCGTATATACTCAGCCCTTTCGGGAACAGCCGTTTCCGTAAGTTTCTCTACCGCCAAGCAAAAAGCTAATTCGCTGTTTAAATTTCCGACATAATCGAGACGATCAAAAAGAGTCACAATCTGATTATATTGTTCGCTTTCACATATTTTTTCTGATCCACGATGAAGGTACCCGATATGCGGTTCCACCTTCACAATACGTTCACCATCAACCCATATTACTAATCTAAAGACCCCGTGGGTACTAGGGTGTTGAGGGCCCATATTGACCATAAGGTCTATCGCATCAGAATGTTCACTAACCTGTTGGTGTACTTGCATAACTAAATTTACTGATTATTACCATTCTCCATAATCATGAAAAGGGTAACTTTTCCTTCCTGGATAACCCTCGAATTCTTCAAATAATAACAATGGAGATAAATTTTCACGACCTCCAAATTTAATGCCGAACAAATCGTGGGCTTCCCTTTCGAACCAGTCAGCTGATTTCCATATACTCAATACTGAAGGCACTGTCGGGTCATTTGAAGGTAATGACACTTTAATGGCCATTTTGTGATGTCGTCTGATAGAGACAAGATGATAGACCATCTCAAATATTTCTTGTTTTTCTTCGTAATCTACTACAGTGATACAGGACAAATAATCAAACCCAAATTTTTCAGTGTATTTGAGGAGTTCACAAACTTCAGCCAGATCCACTGAATCAATTCTGAGCGTAACCATATCTATAGAAACCGATATTTCTGCCCCGGAAAAGCCAGCAATAGATTCTTTTAATATTTTGTGGAGATTCTCTCCCCTCTGGTCGAGACATTCCCGCACCATTGGAACTTTAATTTCACGCTTCGAAGGTATGTTACTGCTCTCCATCATTGGCATTTAGTGATTCTTTTTCGAAGGATTGATTGGCATCATTTTTTATTTTTTCTTGTAATTGCATAACACCATAAATGAGTGCTTCAGGTCTAGGTGGACAACCTGGAACATAAACGTCAACGGGTATCAAATGATCTACTCCCATCACCACTGAATATGATTTATAGTAGGGCCCTCCATTGGTTGCACAACTTCCCATAGCAATGACCCATTTTGGGTCAGGCATTTGTTCATATAAAAGTTTTATGGGGTCTGCCATTTTTTTTACCACAGTGCCAGCAACTATCATGACATCCGCCTGACGAGGGGAAGGCCAAGTCACCACCCCAAACCTATCAAGATCATGATGTGAAGCATGGGCACTCATCATTTCAATGGCACAGCATGCTAAACCAAAAGATAAAGTCCAAAGCGATGATTTTCTTGCCAATGCAAATAATTGGTCAGATTTTGCAGTCAATGCATTGGGCAAAACCCTATTGAAAACGCTATCCGCAGGATTGTTTCCTTTACCGGCTTCGTAGCCATGTCCAAGTGGTTTTTCAATGGCAGGGAACCCATCATATTTTGGAATATGAGTATTAGAGTTTTCCTCTATCGCCATTGCAAAACCCCCTTTCTCCAAACGTAAGCTAACCCAAAAAGCAATATACCAATAAAAATAATCATTTCATAAAAAACCGCAGGAGGAGCTTCCAAAAATACTAGAGCCCAAGGAAATAGAAAAACAGCTTCGACATCGAATATCACGAACAATATTGCAAAAACATAGTAACGTATTTGGATTTGAGACCAGTGATATGGGGATGCGGGGATGCCACACTCGTATGGAGTATTTTTTATATCAGAATGCCGTTTAGGAGCCAACACCCTAGATGCTATAAACATTAATAGCACAGCCAAAGTTCCCACTAAGGCGACTACTAATATTGCTGTCCAATTAGTTACATATGATTCAGTCACAAGACCACCCGAAAAAATTCTGTAATAATAGGGGCATAAAACGAACCAATTTTAGCATATTTATATATGTGCCCCTAGTAAATTTTATTCATTTGAGGTAAGGAAATATGTCGATTAAATTAGACTGGCTCGGATGTGCTACTTTTCGTCTACTTATAGATGATCTAACAATTTTCTTAGATACCTATATTGATAGAGTTTCGGCGGCTCCAAATGTCGGTATATCAACAGCCGAAATAAATAAGGCAGACTTTATTTTTATAGGGCACAGCCATTTCGATCATATCGGCGGGGCGGATGTAATTGCCAAAAATACAGGGGCAGAAGTCATTGGTTCAAATGAAAGTGTCCGAATACTAATTGAGGCAGGAGTTCCTAGAGAACAACTTCGAAGAGCTCAGGGAGGTGAAAGATACCGGCTTAGCGATTCTGTCACCGTCAGAGTTTATCCAAGCTTGCATTCCTGTATATGGATTCCAAACACATTTGGGCCTAAAACCGATGAAAGTCAAACAGGACACCTGAATCTCACTGAAAATGAAAGGTGGGGACTCCGAAAACCAGATCTCTTGCCTAGCGGAACAGATCCAAATCTAATCAAAGAGATTGAAGAGCATAGGAAAGAGACTCTGGGTTCTAGCGATATAGGTGGAGCACTTTGTTTCTTATTCGAAACTCCGCAGGGATCTATTTTTTTCCAAGATACTTCTGGATGCTGGACAGGGGTGGTATCTGATCTAAGGGCAGATGCTGCTATCTTAGCAATGGCAGGCCGTCCCAACATTGACGGGGAGCCTATTCAAGGTTCCCTTACTGACTATATTGGCCTAATGGCAAGCATGTTAAAACCCAAAGAAATCATATTAGGCCACCATGATGACTGGATGCCACCTAGAACAAAGGATGATTCAAACCCAAGATCCCTCAAGCCTGTGATTGACAGAGTAAATCTTGTGCGACCTGGAACTGTATTCCATCAACCAAAATACCTAGGTGAAACAGAGCTTCTAAAATAGCGATGTGCCATATCGGCTATAAAACGAAAATAGGTGTTCATCCAAATTGGTAGGCCAAGCATCAGTCTTTTGATTCTACTCAGCGACCTTGATTCTAAAGGTGGGCCAGATTAATTTGACGAGGCCATACAAGGCCAAGGATTCAAATTCTTTATAGTCCATAGGGAGTTTTATCTCCTCGTTTAACTAACCCGGCTCGTGGATCGAATAGTTGAGGCGATGTTTGTACAAGGTCAATTAGCTCAGTCTAGTTTAAAGAGGCTCAACCACTACTAAATTACTTCGAATTTAACTCTAAGGGTAAAACCATGTTCATACTGGAAAATAATTTAAGGGCCTGCAATTTAATATGAGCCTCTGAACTATGGGGCATTTAGGTTTCTGATGGTATTTTCAATATTTTATTAACCGATCAAAAATACTTGTTTTTTATTTCATGAAATTTTAGACTTATATAACGTTGATTTTGACCTTCCAATTTGTACCAATTCCAATAGCGGCGAGGTGTAAGACAATACAATTGAATAAGACCGAGTCTGGACTAATCCCTGGGCCCACCAACGGCGAGCAGGATGAAGTAATTTCATCAACCCATGTCGCTCCTAAAAACGTAACTTCACCAAGTGATCTCGACCTTGATTCCGATTCTCATGCGGAAAAGCTTTTAAAAAAAATACCGGACCCAAAGGGTATTCAGAGAAAATTACACACTTTTGACGCATTTCATTCACGTAATTACAGGTTTTTATGGCTTGCCACAGCTATCTTCAGCAGCGGGTTTTGGCTCCAACAAGTTGTAGTTGGATGGCTTGCATATGAAATAACCGGGTCCCCGTTACTGACAAGTATGGCCCTTGGGCTTGATGCACTGCCAATTTTAGTGGGAGCTCCGTTTGGGGGTTTAATAAGCGATAAATTCGATAAAAAAATACTCCTTTCCATTATTTATTCATACCAAGCAGTGTTGATGGTCGGCTACACAGTCGTTATTGCCATGGGATATGCCAACATTTGGAACTTATTCATTTTCGTATTTCTTGTGGGGATTTCATGGGTCATAAATGATCCAGCTAGAATGTCACTACTTGCTGTGATTGTTCCAAAGAAAAGCCTAATAAATGCTTTCGCATTAAATTCTATGGCTTTCAGTGTGATGAGATTAATTATTCCCGCGGCAGGCGGATTTTCTCTTGCAATCTTTGGTCCAGCTCCATTATTTGTTGTTGAAGGCATTCTCATGTTTTCAGCTGCTGCCACCATTATGATGATTCAACTCGATAAAGACTCTTCCTTTGATAATTCCGATAGATCTGCAGAACAATTATTAGCAGATTTGAAGTCTGGAATAAATTACGTGATTAACCAGAAAACTGTAATCGGCCTAACTTGCATGACGGTAATTATGGTCATCATGGTGATGCCTTTTGTACATGGTTTAATGCCAGTCTATGCTGCTGAAGTTTTTGAAGTTGGCCCACAAGGATTGGGATTACTTCTGTCTGCGGCTGGGCTTGGGTCACTGATAGGATCGGTAATTCTTGCCTCATTTACCCAAATTACTCGACCCGGGAAAATTCTTTTCGTATTGCTCGGATTTCTCGGCGCTTTAATGGCAACACTAGCGATAACTAATGTTTACTCAGTGGCTATGATACTTATAATGCTTTTGTCTGGTTCTATGATGTCTTATTTTTCTATTTCAGGGGCCACTGTTCAAGGCATTCTCCCGGATCAATACAGGGGCCGGGTAACCGGAATATATATGATGGCTTGGGGCTTCATCCCAGTCGGAAGTCTACTTGCCGGTTCGATAGCAAATGTGGTGGGGCCCCAATTATCAACCCTTATTGGATCAAGCTTGATTTTTGTTAGTTTGATTGCAGCGACATATTGTTTCAAGGGTGTTTGGAAATACCGTTTGGAGGAAGACTCAGTAGGATAAATATTTCCGACCCGACCCTCGAAGCCAAATTCTGATGTATCATGACGCCTGCTACGAGAGATAATTACAAATCTACAGCAGGAGAGAATAGATGGTTACTGACTTAGCCTCTAACGCCACCTTCACTAAAAGTGAAGCGGTGTCCACTAACGGTATGGTGGCAACTAAAGACCAATTATCCACCCAAGCAGGGTTAGATATGCTGAAAATGGGAGGCAACGCTATCGATGCAGGTGTAGCTGCTTGTTTGGCTGTAGGTGTAGTAGAACCTGAATCAAGTGGTATCGGTGGCGGTGGCTATATGACATTTCAGGTTGGTGACGAAGGTGGTGTCATCGGGTTTCCTATGAAGGGACCATTATCTGGTAAACCTGATTTGTACGAGCTAACTGGTGAAGCATCCGTGGGAAGTTTTGGTTGGGCGGGCGTCAAAAATGACGAAAACATTCACGGGTACAAATCGATTGCAGTACCTGGATGTGTTGCTGGTTTAGTCGAAGCTCATTCTCGGTTTGGAAAATTGCCTTTATCAGAAGTTGTGGCACCAGCCACCAAAATAGCCCGTGATGGATTTCATCCCGAATGGTTCACCTTATATAAATTTGGAAGTCTTTCAAGCATGCTTTTGCGATATCCAGAATTAGGCAACACATATATGCCATCTGGGTCGCTGCCCTATGGTGGAATCGACGGTCCACATGTCTTAAAACAGCCAAATTTAGCAAATGCCCTTGAGGCAATCGGTAGAGGAGGAGTTGATGCCTTTTATCGAGGGGAACTAACGGAAGTTTTGGTTGAAGATATGCAAAAAAATGGTGGGTTCCTAACAATGGAAGATTTCGATCAGTACAAGCCATTCTATTGGGACAAAGGCTTAGAACTTAATTATCACGGCAAAACCGTGAGAGTCCCAAGATATGCTTCCGCCGGTATAACCAGCGCTATGACCTTAAAGATCCTAGACGGGTTTGATATTCCTAGTTTAGGCCATAACTCAGTCGACATGTTGCATCTGTACATCAGTGCCGCCAGAATGGCATACGCCGATAGATTTGAATATGTGGCAGACCCCGAATACGCAGATGTCCCATGGAACGGTTTAGTTTCCGATAAATACACCCAGAAAAGACAGAAGGAAATAGGAGATCATGTTCCTGAATCTTTCCTTCCGGGAAATCCATGGATTGAAGAAGGTAGGGAACCAAAATTCGTCTTAGAGAGTAGCAGGCCACGCCCTGACAACGGAACAACTCACCTGGCGGTAATTGACGGTGATGGCAATGCTGTTTCTATTACCAACACGATAATGTCAGGGTTTGGATCCGGAATAATTCCCAAAGGAACTGGAATTGTTATGAATAACGGGATGATGTGGTATGACCCTACACCAAACAGGGTTAACTCTATAGCCTCGGGAAAATACCCATTAAATAATATGACCCCGGCTTTGGTGTTAGGAAAAGATGGCGTGGAAATTGCTCTTGGAGCTTCCGGTGGGAGAAGAATAACCAATTGTGTCACATCGTTAATAGTAAAAATGGTTGATTTCAACATGAATCCCCAAACCGCAATTGATGCTCCCAGAGTGGATTGCAGCTCTCCAACAACTGATGTGGGCCCAGAACTCGACCCAAATACTGTTGCCGGCTTAAAGGCTAAGGGTCACAGCATTAGGGTTCTCGGTGACGGATTCACTCAAACTGGGTTTGCAAAATTCGCGAGCCCCGTGGCTATTACCAAAAATGGGGGTGAATTTAGAGGAGGTGTCGACACCTTCCACGCAGCCCACGCTGAGGGTCTATAAGACAACCAAGAATTTAAAGGACTGACTTCAAACCTTCAACATCGATATTGCTAGAGATGAGATTCTTAAACCTGGCTAATTTATCTTTGTGATCAAATTCCGAGTGTTCTTGAAGTGTCCCTATTTTATCCATTGTTTCAAGGGTGTCCGAGTTAACAATGATAATAGAAACCTCTTCCTCATTAGCTTCATATTTAACGTACTCGATCGGCTCAAAACCGCCAGTCATTATGAAACATTCCATGTCGGTGTCTAAAGCAGACATTTGGACATCGGGTCTATCTCCCCGAACCACCACAGCTTTCTTATCCTGCCGGCTGAATATATATTGTCCTGGATCCATTCCAAAACCACCGACCATGAAGCTTTCTACCAAATCTTCCCCGTATTCCTCACCACCAACAAATGTGCCCTCCAGATTCTCACAAATCTGTTTTACAGTTAAGCTTAACAAAGTCCTATTCTCAGGTATCAACCCCAAAACGGTTATTCCAGATTTTTCCAACCTAGGTATTACTATCTCGTAGGCTTCAGTTGTTTTGTATCTAGTCAAAAAATTTAGCACCGTCCCAATTAGATCCTGGCCAAAAAAGGTGCCGAATGGAATGGACCCAATCGCCTCGTCGTATTTAGTCACATGTATGACTTTTGCCCCAATGTTTTTAACAAGGTCAGTATGTTCATCTCTGGACAAAGTATTTGATGCTTCCACCAAAAGAGTATCAACTTCCTTAGCCGCAGACTTAATCTCTGCACCAACAGCTGATACATCAAAAGATTGCCCAGATAATTTACTGAGATTTGAACCTAATACAGAAGAGTAACAATCTAAGTCTTCTTTATCTTGTTCTGAGAAAATGGCTTTGGAAACAGAGACCTTGTGGCCCATATCCATTAGGACGCTAGCTAATGAGGCACAAAAAGAAGTTTTGCCTGCTCTGTCAGTATCTGAAACGACGTAGAGGATGCCCATTTGACGCACCTACCATAGGTTAAAACCAATCAACCTGTTTAGCGATTGTTGAATGCGTAGCCGGAAATTATTACCGTCTAGTTCGACGCCTTCGAAGCCTGCGGATGCTTCGCTGTAGGTCAAGCCGAGACTGCTCACCTTTAGAACGGAAGAATCTTCTGTTCCTCAACTCTCTTAGAATACCCGATCTTTGCATCTGGGTCTGGAATCTCTTGAGTAGTACTTCAGCCTCCTCGCCTTCGCGAAGGGTAACGTATGCCAAGCTTTTTCTCCTAGTCTCTAATTTTCAGCCAAATAAAAATGCGTGCCATCCGGCAACGCAGGTGCAGATTGTAACACACAGGACATTATCGTTTAGCATAGAAGTCCAATAACCAACAGTTTAATGTTGCTACAAACCTCACAAAAGACCTACCATTCCCGTTGGACTTTAATTTATACCCAATGTTCCAAAGCGTTGAGCTAAGGCACATTTTTCGGAGTACCAATGGCTGGACCTAGTAATGAGTTCACACAAGTAACAAAATTTTTACCTGAAACATTTGGTGAACCAGGCACGAGAACTTTTCGGATAAATGTAGACAGTTCAAGTAGCACGGCAACTATCTGGTTGGAAAAAGAACAGCTGGCGGAACTATCAATCGCGATGCTCCAATTGTCAAAGGAAACCCCTGAAGCCAATGAAGATACCATAGACCCACCGACGGAATTGGAAGCTGCAGGTTTAACAAATTTGGATTTCAAAGCAGGCCGATTGGCCTTTGGGCACAATCCCGAGACAAATATGTTCATAATTGATGCTCACGATCCGGAAGATGATTCTGAAGAACCTACAGTAAGGATATGGCTAACTCGAGAAACAATTAATAATTTTGCCAAGAACGGATTGGAAATAGTTGCTTCTGGAAGAGCACTATGTCCATTATGTGAAAAACCTATCAACCCTGATGGCCATTACTGTGTTCGAAGAAATGGCCATGCAAGAGTTTATCCAGGAGAGCTCTGATTCGGTTTTTCAAATTTAAAAACTATGCCAACTCAGTATCCAATTGACCCTAGAGAAAACTTTCCACTGCCTGAAGCGGAAATATTAAATTTGGAACCTACCGAAGCTTTAGCACCTTTGACAAAAGGGGAAGTCATCGGTGGTCACACTATGCCTTGGGGCTCCAATTATACTTTTCTGCTTTGGGTCACTGCTGGGGAAAATCAATGTGTGAGGGCTATTTATAAGCCTAGAGAGGGTGAAAAACCACTCCGGGATTTTCCCGCCGGCACCTTATATAAAAGAGAACAAGCCGCATATGAAGTTAGTAAACTATTAGGCTGGCCTAAGATCCCACTGACCATAATAAGAGATGGCCCGTATGGTGTAGGTTCCATGCAACTCTATCTGGATTGCGACCCTCGTATCACATATTTCGATATGAGAGATGACTTCCCTGATGGCCTGTTCCCTTTAGCAGTATTTGACCTACTGGTTAATAATGCAGACAGAAAAGCTGGGCATTGCTTACTTGACGAGGTTAAAAATATATGGTCCATTGATCATGGTTTGACTTTCCACACAGCATTCAAAATGCGTACCGTGATGATGGAATATTGTGGTCAGGAAATACCTCCAAGCCTCATAGCCGATATGAAAAATTTAAGAACCCATTTAAATGAAGACTATAATTCACTAGGATTGCTAATCAGCGCTGAAGAAATAAAGGCATTGGCCACAAGGCTGGATCGAATTATTGAAAATCCTATCATGCCCATTCTGGATCCTAATGTGAACATACCGTGGCCATTGGTGTAACAGAAATACCTTTATTTAAAAATAGCCTAGGTTGAATCTCACGGCCAAGTTGCTGATAATTTCCGCTAGACACTAGAATACCTAAGTCGTTTTTATAAATGGAGGGTTGGCAGAGTGGACGAATGCACCAGTCTTGAAAACTGGCATATCCTAACGGGTATCGTGGGTTCGAATCCCACACCCTCCGCCATTTTCGTTACTTTTAAATAGCGCGTCTTATTAGGGAAAACAAAAATGAAACTCCATGAATATCAGGCAAAAGAGATCCTTGGAAGATACGGAGTACCCACTCCAAAAAGTCGGCTTGCCAGAACAGGAAGCCAAGCCGCAACAGCAGCATTTGAGATGGGCGGTACCGTGGTAGTTAAGGCCCAAGTACACGCAGGAGGGAGAGGAAAAGGTGGTGGCGTTAAAATTGTGGACTCCCCTGGGGAAGCGGAACAGGCAGCTGAAAAAATGATCGGAACAAACCTTGTCACTTTTCAGACTGGGCCGGAAGGTGTACCCGTCAACAGCGTGCTTATAGAAGAGGGTCTTGAAATAGAAAACGAACTCTATTTGGGCATGGTGATAGATGGAGCTTCAAAAGGGGTAGTTGTCATTGCTAGCGAAGCTGGAGGCATGAACATAGAAGAGGTAGCAGAAACTTCCCCGGAAAAAATACTCCAAATCCCCATTGATCCAGTATTGGGTCTCCAGCCATTTCAAGGCAGGAGAATAGCTTATGGGCTAAACCTAGATCAAGAACATATTCGTCCGGTTACCAGCTTAGTACAAAACCTATACCGAGCATTTATTGAAACGGATGCCTCTTTGGTGGAAATAAACCCTCTCGTCATTACAAAAGATGGAAAAGTGCTGGCAGCAGATGCAAAATTGGACATTGATGATGATGCGATCTTTAGGCATAAAGACATACAGGAAATGAGAGACATTTCTCAAGAGGATCCTCTAGAAGTAGAAGCGCGTTCTTCAGATATAAATTATGTGAAATTAGAAGGAACCGTCGGCTGCATCGTCAATGGGGCCGGCCTTGCAATGGCCACAATGGATGTGACCAGTTCAGCCGGAGCTTCGCCCTCAAACTTTTTGGATATAGGCGGAGGTGCAGACGAGGAAAAAGTAGCCAAAGCCCTGAACCTAGTATTATCGGATCAGAGTGTTAAGGCTGTTCTTGTTAACCTCTTCGGTGGGATTTTGCGTTGTGACATAGCTGCGAGAGGGTTTTTATTAGCAGCTGAACAACAGCCCGATAAAGTGAGGCCAATGGTAGTGAGAATGCTTGGAACCAATTCAGATGAAGGAAGGGAAATCCTTTCTAAATCCAGTCTAAATGTACTTCTGGTGGATACCTTAGGAGAAGCCGCAGCTGAAATTAAAAAGCTTGCATAAATCATGCGCTACTAACATACACATTTAAGCCAGTTTATAGGAACAAATACATGAGTATTCTCGTAGGTAAATCAACCAGGCTACTAGTACAAGGGATTACCGGAAAAGAAGGTAGTTATCACGCACAAAGATCAGCCGAGTATGGTGCAAATCTGGTAGCAGGGGTGACTCCCGGAAAAGGTGGGCAGAATTTTAATGCGACAGTTCCTGTCTATAACACAGTCCAGCAGGCGGTGGGCGAAACTTCTGCCAATGCCTCCTTAATTTTTGTCCCACCCGCATTCGCGGCAGACGCGATTGTCGAATCCATAGATGCTGGCATAAAAGTAATCGCCTGTATAACTGAAGGTATCCCAGTCCAAGATACCATAAAGGTAGTCAGGTACCTTAAAGACAAAGAAGTCACCCTAATTGGACCCAATTGCCCTGGAATTATCTCTCCCGGAGAAAACTTCAAAATGGGGATCATGCCAGGCCACATCCACCTCCCCGGTCGAACTGGTGTTGTCTCGAGAAGTGGCACCTTAACATATGAAGCAGTCGGGCAGTTGACTCAACTAGGCATTGGCCAATCAACATGTGTGGGAATTGGCGGAGACCCTGTATCTGGAGTGACTTTCGTCGATATTTTAGAAAAATTTGAGAATGACCCTGATACAGATAACGTGGTTATGATAGGGGAGATTGGCGGCACAAAAGAACAAGAGGCTGCAGAATACATTAAAAGCGAATTCAATAAACCGATTGCCGCCTTAATAGTAGGACAAAGTGCTCCTCAAGGAAAACGAATGGGCCACGCTGGAGCTATCATCACAGGTTCAGCCGGAAAGGCCGAGGAAAAACAGAATGCCCTCTCCGCTGCCGGAGTTTCCATAATCCCAGGCCCCGGTTCAATTGGAGACATTCTTAAAGAATTGATTTCCTGATATTTTATTCGTACTCATGTTCTAATTTCCTATTTTTTATTAGAACATTTGTATTTACTTTGCAAGATCCCTATGCTAACCTTTTCGTAAATACCCATATGTATAGCTCATGCATTCAAACATCTCAGGAGATTCTTGATGGACAAAAAGGAAAAAACGAAAGCATTGGAACTAGCCATCAGCCAAATAGATAAACATTTTGGCAAAGGCGCCGTAATGAAATTAGGTGATGCTCAAGATGTGACAATAGATTCCATTTCAACAGGCTCACCTTCTCTCGATGCTGGCCTTGGTATAGGCGGAATACCTAAAGGTCGAGTTACTGAAGTGTACGGAGCAGAATCATCTGGGAAATCAACTCTCACATATCATGTTATGGCCTCTGCACAAAGAGATGGGGGCACAGCTGCCTACATAGATGCAGAGCATGCTTTAGACCCTAGTTACGCTGCCCGCTGTGGCGTCGACACTGAGAATCTCTTAGTTTCTCAACCCGACACCGCAGAACAAGCTTTGGAGATATGCGAATACCTTGTCCGCAGTAGTGCAGTAGATGTGGTGGTCATTGACAGCGTTGCTGCTATGGTGCCAAAGGCTGAATTAGAAGGAGATATGGGCGATTCCCACATAGGGCTACAGGCACGATTAATGTCCCAAGGGCTTCGCAAATTAACTTCATCCATAAGCAAATCAAACACTGCGGTTGTCTTTATAAACCAAATTAGAGAAAAGGTTGGTGTTTTCTGGGGAAGTCCAGAAACAACACCTGGTGGACGAGCACTTAAGTTCTATAGTTCCGTCCGAATTGATCTTAGAAAAATAGAATCTTTAAAGCAGGGAACTGAAATAGTGGGAAACCGTGTCCGTGCTAGAGTTGTGAAAAATAAATTGGCTGCTCCATTTAAAACAGCTGAGTTTGATATTATGTTCAACGAGGGCATAAGTAGGGAAGGCGATTTACTAGATTTAGCTGTTGAACACTCTATCGTGAAAAAAAGTGGGGCTTTCTATTCTTTTGGGGAAATCCAAATAGGCCGTGGAAGAGAAAGTGCTAGAACATTCCTTAAAGAAAATCCGGTTTTAACTGATGAAATTAATGAAATGGTCAAGGCAGCATTAAATCCAGAACCCATGGATGATTTAATCGTACCTTTGGATGATCTTGGAAGTGACGAAGAAGTAAACAAAGCTATATAAGTAGGGGTTTGTCTTGAAAATTATCGAACTGCCTGAAAATTTAAACGGTTCTAATCAAAATATTCAATCAGAGCCATCTAATTTTTTTCAGAATGGCAAAGACCTAGAAAATGCCAACAGTGTATCCAGACGATTCATATCATATCGGCCTAGAAGTGAGGGTGAGTTACGAATACGATTACTGAAAATATACTCCCATGAGGTAGTTTCGGAATCTGTTGCCCAAATGTATAGAGAAGGCTTACTTAATGATCAAAGGTTCGCTCAAATGTGGGTTGATAGCAGGCAGCAATCCCGGCCGAAAAGCAGGAAATCTATTAAGCAAGAATTGCTTTCAAAAGGAATTTCAGAACATCTTGCAGAAAAATCGGTTTCACAGCTAAGCGATATTGACAGTGCGGTATTGTGCGCTAATAAGAAAGCTAGATCGCTAAGTAGGCTTGGGAAAGACGACTTTTATAAAAAACTGGAAGGTTATTTACGAAGAAGAGGTTTCAGTTTTTCTATCTCACGTACAGTTATATCAGAAGCGTGGGATCTCAATCAATCTTCTTTTCAAAACACCGCCGACGCAATCAATCTATAATTATCTCCATGATCTGTCCGGTGTTACGTAGATATTGGAGGTAGTCTTTGCCGACCGACACAGTTGTGAGCATAGTACTGATGGGGGTATTTCTTCTTCTGTCTGCCTTCTTTTCAAGTTCAGAAGCTGCTTTTTTATCTCTTCAAAGAACACGTCTGAATTATTTAGTAACTAACAACGTGCCCGGTGCGAAACGTGTTTACGATATGGTGACTAACACAGAAAGATTACTTTCAACCATATTACTAGGCAACAATTTAGTGAATGTTGCCTTTACAGCAGTGGTCACAGCCCTAGCTTTCACTTGGTTAGATGAAGGTCCCCTTGCTGTGGCTGCGGCCACAATAGTAGGTACAGGGTTACTGCTCATTTTTGGAGAAATAATCCCTAAAAGTCTCGCTGTTAAAAAATCAGAACGAGTGTCATTCCTATACGCGAGGCCTCTAAAATTAATAGAACTCTCTCTCTATCCCATGATTCTATTCCTCCAATGGTTATCAAGGACCACCCAATCTATTTTTGGACAGGAACAAGAATCAGAAGATACGGTGACAGAAGGCGAGATTTTATCGATGATAGATCTTGGTGAGGCTGGAGGTACCGTAGAGCCAAATGAAGCGGAAATGCTAGAAAATGTTTTCCGATTTGGAGACACCCAAGTCAGGGAGATAATGACCCCGCGAACCGAAATTATTGTTATGGAACGAAGTACCACCCTTAACGACTTCCTAAATATTTACTCTGAACACTCTCACACACGATTTCCGATTTATAAGGACACAAACGAAAATATCGTAGGAATTATTTCTGCCAAAGACGTGTTAAGGATTTTATCGACCAAAGGAATAAATCGAAATGATTCTGTAACTGATATTATTCGAGATGCCCATTTTGTTCCAGAAACAAAATGGGCATCAGAACTGTTTGAAGAGTTACGACACGCTGGTAACCAAATGGCAATCTGCCTTGACGAATATGGTGGTCTTGCCGGCCTTGTAACGCTAAAAAGACTAACAGAACTCATAGTCGGTAAGGTTGGTGAAGAGGGTGAATCTCCAGAAATTGAATACGAAAACATCCGGCCTAACGTTTTCCAGATTGAAGGTGGAATGGATATAACGGAAGCCAACAACGAGATGGATTTAGAACTACCGGAAGGCGAATACGAAACAATAGCTGGTTTTGTACTTGATCAGATAGGTGAAATACCTGTGATACATGATGAGTTTGAATATGGAGATTTGACCTTTCGTATATTAGAAATGGATCGATTCCGGGTTGAGTCTCTATTAATCACAAGAAATCAGAACCCACCGAAAACACCAAAAGATTCTAAATCGGACAAGATGCACGATGCAGATAATACTAGTTAGACACGGTGAAACAATAGCCAATAAAGCACAACTAGTTCTCGGAACAAGTGACGTACCGTTAACGGAATTAGGAAGAAATCAAGCCAAAGCAGCCGCACAAAAAATATCTTTAATGGAGCCTTCTCCTACTACCTTATTTTCGAGTCCTTACCAAAGAGCTAAGGAGACTGCTGGGTACATTTCTAATGTCACCGGCCTAACTCCTATCTTTATTGATGGCTTAAAGGAGATGAATTCTGGTGAAATGGAGGGTATAAAAGCCTCAGAGATGAATGATAAATATCCAGATTATATGAAGAACTGGAGGCGTGACCACTCTACTGCTAGGCCCCCTGGTGGGGAAACTCTCGGAGAGGTGCATTTAAGAGCTTGGAAATCCATTCTAAATATTTTTGATGAGTATAACGAATCCTTGGTCGTTGTGGTGGCTCATCTTTTCCCTATACAGGGCATACTTTGCAATGTGCTAGGAATTAAGTCCAACAACTTTGAAAAGCTAATGATTGATTTAGGCTCATTATCATCTATTGAGATTCAAGATAACTCATATCGCCTAATTAGAATGAACGATATATCTCCCATTAACAGACTCTAAAAACCCCTTTCAAAGGCGGTGGGTATGAAACCGGTATCACTTCGGGAAACCATTATAAATTCAGTACATAGCCACGGTCTTTCAGGTCGGGCCCTTTCTCTTGCGGTTTCTGGTGGACCTGATTCTATGGCAATGGCTCACGTTTTAATTACAAATAACCGCGAGGTGAATGCTGAGATTGAAATTCTTCATTTCAATCATCAAATCAGAGGCAAGGAAGCAAAATCAGACTCCGATTTCGTAAAGAACTTCTTTGAGTCGTTAGATGTTCCGACTTTTGTATCTGAAGGAA
Source organism: Dehalococcoidia bacterium (assembly GCA_029936675.1). Classification (GTDB taxonomy): domain Bacteria; phylum Chloroflexota; class Dehalococcoidia; order Lucifugimonadales; family UBA826; genus UBA11996. Next base: position 240,189 of record JAPYSB010000002.1, read on the forward strand.
ATATCCTAGCACTCTCTAAGAAAAAAAAGCTGTCATTAGAAACCGCCGCTCGTACTGCAAGATATGAATTCTTTGCAACCCACATCTGCGAAAATAAAAGAAATTCGGTACTCACTTTAGGACATAATTTTGATGACCAAGCCGAAACTATACTAATGCATACTATCAGGGGCTCTGGTATAAACGGGCTTCGGGGCATGGCTGAGTTTTCAACTCAAACAATTCAAGGATTGAATTTAAACCTATTCCGACCACTGCTTTCAGTTAACCGAGAGTCTATACTCAAATATTGTGAGGATTACAATATTCCATGGAAAGCAGACAGTACAAATTTTTCGACAGAATACACTCGGAATTCAATCCGATTAGAATTAATTCCGTTTTTAAAGAAATATAATCCGGAAATATCTAAATCTCTTGTTAAATTAGGAAATTTAGCTACGAGAGACCATGATTACATAGAATTAAAAATAGAAGAAATATGGCCTTCCATTGCCACGACATCAAACGGAGCCATTGTACTCAGCATAAGTCGACTTCAGCAGTTAGATGCTTCTTTGGTATGGAGAATTCTTAAAAAAGCCGCCACAAACATAAAAGGTGATGACCAAAACATGACCTATACCCACATCGAATTGATGCTGGATATAACCAAGGGGGTTTCAGGACGCTCCGTTAATCTTCCGGGAAAGGTCATTGCAATTAAAAGTTATGACAATCTTTTAGTATTCAAATCCGACAGCGACTTCTTGCCCTCCTCCTTTTCGAATCACCCCACAGTAATAACGACTCCAGGAAACACTGAAACCGAGCGTTGGAAATTAGTGTCATCTTTGAAACCCCGTAATTGTTCTTCCGAGAAAAATGACTCAAAAAAGAACATGTCAACGTTTCTAAATAAAGACTTGATGAAGGAATCAATATGGGTTCGTTCTCGAAATCCAGGAGATGTGTTTCAGCCATCCGGAATGAAAAACACTAAGAAATTACAAGATTTCATGGTAGATTCAAAAATACCGCGAATAGACAGAGATTCTGTTCCATTAATAGTTTCAAATAAGGGAATCGCAGCAGTAGTAGGTTGGAGGGTAGCCGAGTGGGCGGTTCCATCAAAAAATGAGGATTGCCTTTATATCGAATTTGACTGTGAAACCCTTTGAAGCCGGTCGCTTAGTACCGCCTATTTTCAAATTATTTCTTCACAGAAACAAGGCCTATTAGCTCAGCTCAAACTTAAAGAATTCTATCCAGGCGATTTCCGTCAAGTCGACCTGGAACACGACCTCTTTTAGCAACAGGTTTATCTTCTATTTCAAGAATATCCGCCCGAAATTCATTCGGGGCAGCAGAGGAAATGTAACTACCGACTAAATATCCATTAACCGGCGCGTTCGTCTCTTGGAACTCCTGGATTTTTTCGGGAGTAAATCCGCCACTTACGTATATTTCCACATGTTTGAAGTTCATATGGTCAAGTCGATTTCGAATTTCCTTCACTAACATTGGAGTGACGCCTCCCCTTTCGGAAGGTGTATCCAACCTTACTCCCCTGAGGCGGTCCCTGAGAGCTTCCGCAACATTTAAAGATTCTTCTGCTTCATCTTTAAAAGTATCAACTACCACTATCCGTTGAGTTTCCATACCAATATGTTTGTCAAATGCCTGGGCCGCAGCAACTGTATCGCCAAACAATAAAGGTAAGCTGTGAGGCATGTTCCCAAGTGGATTTCTTCCTGCGTGTTTGGACCCTAAAATGGTAGAGACAGATGAACAGCCACCTACAACCGAAGCGTAGTCAAGTATATGGGCCACGTTGGGATGTATATGCCGGGCGCCATAAGCTATTATGGTCGTCTCTCCAGCCGCCTCAACACATTCCTTGGAGGCAGTGGCCCATCCACTAGACGACGAAAGCATACCCAATAGACTAGTTTCGTAAAGGCCGAATGAAGCATATTTCGCTATGACTCGCAACACAGGTTCCCCTGCTTCAAATTTTTCACCTTCTTCCATCGCCCAAACTTGTACAATATCTCCACCATTATGTGCCTGTCTATCCTGTTCAACCTTGGGTAGTACATTTAAAAGTAGAGCTTTGGCTTCTCCGACTCCACATAAAACTCCAGGATTAGGGGTTGAAAAATCCATTAACACCTTAGGATTTAGAGACTCCAGACGCATCACTTCTTTGGTCCAATGTAAATATGCGTCAGCAGGATCACCTTTGATTAGAGAGGGTCTTATATCAAATTGAGGTGTTGTCATTGGGCAGGCCTACAGCACAGTAAGAAAGCTTTTCCTCTGTTCCTAATTGTATGATTTACCTGTTTTCACTAACAGTAGAATTTGTGGGTCTTCAATTGTACTCTCGCGGGTCTACCATAGCAATCTGGTGTCATGATTTATTGCATTTAATCAATTTTCGAACTTCAGATAAATCTCGAAATCTAAGTCTAAATAAGCCTTTTATATCTTCAAACGCAGTCTTCAGTATATTAACTCTAGAATCTGGATCATCCACCCACTTCACGGGGATTTCTAAAACCGGATATCCGGTTTTCTCGGCTAATATCAAAAGTTCAGTATCAAAAAACCAACCATTATTTTTTGTAAGCGGGACAACCTCTTGGGCCACTTGTCTAGATATAGCTTTAAAGCCACATTGAGCATCTTTAAACGAGACAAAAAACATAATTCTAAAAAGAATACTGTAGCACCGTGAGATAAATTCTCTTTTAAAAGATCTTCCCACTACTTTAGAGCCAGAAATTAATCTAGAACCGATAGCAATCTGAAATTTTGAACCGCTGAGTGATTCTAAGAGCTGGGGTAAGCAATTTAAATCTGTGGAAAGATCCACATCCATGTAAGCCAGTATCGCTGCTTCGCTCTGGGACCACGCCATTTTTAGTGCCCTCCCCCTACCTCTCTCTTCCAACCGTATAAACCGAACTCTGGAATACTGTTCAGATAACATCTCAGCAATCTGCAAAGTCTGATCAGTGGATCCATTGTCAGCCACTGTAATAAACCAATCATAATGTTCTATATTATGCTGGCAAAATGAAACAAGGGTATGAACGCTGTTCTCTAATGCCTTTTCCTCGTTAAGTACAGGTATCACAATATCTAAAGAATTTGAAAATCCGCTCAAAATATTCCTCTAGAGGGTCATTGGTCAGTGATTAAAATGCCTTATCCCAGTAAACATCATAGATATGGAATGATGGTTTGCTGCCTCTATCACTTCTTCATCTCTTATGGACCCACCGGGTTGAATGATAGCGGTAACGCCACCTTTGGCAGCCAATTCCACATTATCAGCGAATGGCATAAAGGCATCAGAAGCTAAAGATGAGCCAATGGACCTATCTCCGGAAATTCTCAATGCCAGATGCACACTCACAAGCCTATTCGGTTGGCCTGCTCCCATCCCCACTAATGTATTGTCTTTAGCTATAACTATTGTATTGGATTTAATGTGCCTCAAACAGCTCCAGGCAAATTCAAGGTCTCTCAATTCTGTTTCAGTTGGTTGCCTATCAGTAACAACCTTCCAGGCGGAAGGATTCTCCTGAATTTGATCAGCTGTTTGAATTAATACCCCCCCAGTTATCGTCAGAACTTCTAAGTTTGAAAACGGTCCAGAATGACAGTCAGCCTTAAGAACACGGGTTCTTTTCCTTTTCCTCAAAATATCCAAAGCATCCATTTCGTAGTCAGGAGCAACAATTATATCGAACAAAACTCCACGCATTACCTCAGCTGTCTTTTTTGTCACCACTGTATTAAATCCAACTATTCCTCCATAAGCGGAAATAGAATCGCCTTGAAAGGCGCCTTCATAGGCAGAGGATTGGTCATCGTCTACTGAAATGCCACACGGGTTCGTATGCTTCACAACGACGCAAGCTGTCTTATTAAAACTTGTTACCGTTGTCCATGCTGCATCTGCATCTAAATAATTCGTATACGACATCGGGACCCCATGGAGTTGTTTAGCCTGTACGATTCCCCCTTCACCTAATGTATTCCGATATAAAACGGCTTCTTGGTGAGGATTCTCCCCATATCTAAGATCAGTTACCTTACTAAGCCCAATTGATAGTTCGGTAGATTCCAAGGGGGCTTCGCTCAGCCAAGTTGATATTGCGGTATCGTACAAAGCCACATGCTGGAAAGCCTTTTGAGCTAATTTTTTCCTTTCATCCTTGGTGAACCCTTGTCCACAAGAGATCTTCTCAGCGACCCAACCATAATCAGATGGATCTACGATAACCAAGACATCGGGGTAATTTTTGGCAGCCGACCGAATCATTGTTGGCCCACCTATATCTATATTTTCCAATGCCTCGGACAATAAAACATCTTCTTTTTTCACTGTATCCACAAACGGATATAAGTTGACTACCACCACGTCTATTTCAGATATCCCATGTGATTCTATTTCTTCTAAATGATCAGGGATGTCACGCCTTGCCAAAATTCCACCATGAACTTTCGGGTGCAATGTCTTCACCCTTCCATTCAAAATCTCTGGTGACCCAGTAAGGTCTGATATTTGCTGCACTGGAACACCAGCTTTGTTGAGAGAGTTGTAAGTGCCCCCTGTACTTACGATTTCGTACCCAGCTTCACTAAGGGAAATTCCCATAAGTTCTATCTCTTTTTTGTTGTAGACACTTAATAAAGCTTTCATAAACCCCTTCTGGCTTGGCTAATCACCTTTTATTTTCTATTTTGACCCTATTATCCGAACTCTTCTGCTTTAATTCCCCTACTAATATTGCATTAGGAACATTTTTTAAAATTCTAGAAGCATTTTCAGGAGCACAAACAATAACCATTCCTAAACCCATATTGAAAACTCTATACATCTCATTAGAATCAATCGATCCATTTTTTTTGATAAATTCAAATACAGCTGGGACGTCCCACATAGAAGCATCAAATTGAGCTTCTATGTCTGCTGGCAAAATTCTTGGCATATTCTCATACAACCCACCGCCCGTGATATGTGCTATTCCTTTTGAATCGGGAAAAGCTGGCTTTAAATCATGATAGTAGGAAGGGTGTGGCTTCAAAAGTGCCTCTCCCAAGGTTTCTCCAGATTTATTCAATCGCTGCTTGAGAATCCCCAAATCATTTTCCAAGTTAAAAACGTGCCGCACTAAAGAGTATCCGTTGGTATGCAGACCATTTGATGGAAGGCCTATGAGTAAATCACCTTCGCTAATGGTTTCCAATGGATTTAGCATTTGATCTGCCTCTACGGCACCAACAACAAAACCAGAAATATCAAATTTGCCCTCTTTAAAAACCCCTGGCATTTCAGAAGTTTCTCCCCCAATAAGAGCACAACCCACATTTTTACACGCTTCAGAGATACCAGTAACAATACTTTCTACTACCTCTGGGACCAACTTGGACGTAGCAATATAGTCAAGGAAAAACAGTGGTTCTGCGCCAACTACAATGAGATCATTCACACAAGCATTAACTAGGTCTTCCCCTATATAGCTATAATCACCTACCATCCCTGCCACCAGCAATTTCGTACCCACAGGATCAGTGCTACTGACCAAAACAGGGTCACGATAACCGGAAACTTTATACATCGCTCCAAAGCCACCGACTCCACCCAATACATTAGGAGTATATGTTTTATCAGCTAAATCTTTTATCTTTTTCTTGATTTTTTCTGATGCCAGTAGATCAACCCCAGCTGCTTCGTAAGTGATTTTGTTGTCTTTCATGATCTTGTGGTGGTGAACACTGGTTTAATGGCCAGCATTGTCCAAATCAATTTCTCCCTTCTGAATTTTATTAAGTGTGGTTACCCAGAATCCATGCTCATACTTTTGAACTTTCTTTTTCACATACTCGACACCTTCAGCAGGATCAACGGATATTATTTTTTGACTAATGATCGGACCGTGATCATAATCCTCATCTACTAGATGTATTGAGATCCCAGTTTCCTTTGATTTAGCTTTAACTACAGCTTTATGCACACGATCACCATACATCCCCTTTCCGCCGTATTTAGGCAGTAAAGCTGGATGGCTATTGATAACTCTATTGCGGAAGGTTCTCAACACAGACGGTCCGATTTTTTTCATATACCCAGCCAAAATTATTAAATCCACATTATATTTCTTTAAAATATTTTTAGTGGCAATATCTAGGTCTCCATCATCAGAGTGGGTGTTGGAACTCAAATGGTATGCAGGTATGCCTGATTTTCTGGCTCTTCGTAGAGCCAATGACCCCGAATTATTACTCACCACCACCGCCACGCTTGCCTCTAATAATCCGTTGTCGCAAGCATCCATTATGGCTTGGAGGTTTGATCCTCCATGGGAGGCCAAAATTCCCAGAGAGATGCTGTCGGCATCCAAATCATTCAATAGTTAATACCTATTTTTACGTTTCTAAAACTAGTTTATCCATTTCGAGTTGAACTGGAATCGGGTACGTACCAGTAAAACAACCCATGCAGTATTCACTTCTTTTTCCAGACACGGCCCTCAATAAACCCTCTTCGCTTAAAAAGCCTAACGAATCAGCACCAATTATTTCCCTTATTTCGTCGACTGAATTACCACTAGCTAACAGCTCTGCTTTGGTAGCCATATCCACACCAAAATGGCAGGGTGAAACTATTGGTGGAGCACAGATTCGTAAATGAATCTCTTTAGCACCTCCTTTCCGAAGAAGATTAACTACATGTGGGGTGGTAGTTCCTCTAACTATGCTGTCATCCACCACAATCACTCTTTTCCCTTTCAGTATCTGTGGAAGCAAATTTAGTTTTCTTCTAACCCCCAGTTCTCTGAGCCTCTGGTCAGGCAAAATAAACGTTCTTCCTACATATCGATTTTTCACCAGACCTTCTGTAAAAGGAATACCTGATTCCTGTGAATATCCAACAGCCGAAGCCGTGGCAGAATCTGGGACCCCTATTACTAAATCCGCTTCAACCGGGTACTCTTTCGCAAGTTGGGCGCCCATGGCTAATCTCGTACTGTAAACCAATTGTCCATCCAATAGAGAATCTGGTCTGGAAAAATAAATGTGTTCGAAGACACATCTTCCTAAAACTCCAGCCCTAGGTTTTTTATAAATAGATGTCATGCCATTATCATCTATCAAAACTGCCTCTCCAGGTTCCACCTCCCTAACAAATTCAGCGCCAATATGGTCCAGGGCACATGACTCAGACGCCAGAACCCACCCAGAATTTAATTTGCCTATGCAAAGGGGTCTAACACCTAGAGGGTCCCTAACACCTAACACTTCTTGATTGGTCATAATAACAAGGGAATAAGCGCCTTGTAATCTGCGCATAATGTATGCAATCCTGTCAGACCAATTTTCGGCAGGCGCATTTGCAATTAAATGAGCAATAATTTCAGAATCTCCAGAAGATTGGAATTGAATACCCCAATCTAATAACTCTTCCCGAAGATCCACGGCGTTGATCACATTCCCATTATGCGCTAGAGAAATTTCAGTGCTAGTTCCCTTGCATAGAATCGGTTGGGCGTTATTAATGTTGCTTGAGCCCGTGGTTGAATATCGAGTATGCCCTATTCCTATGTGACCGGATAAATGGGATAAATCATTTTCTTGAAAGGCTTGGGACACAAGTCCCATTTCTGTATGCAACCTAATTCTATGGCCGTCGCTCGCTGATATTCCTGCACTCTCTTGGCCCCTATGCTGTAAGGCATATAATCCAAAAAATATTGAGCGTGCAACATCTTCATCCTTAGCATATACCCCAACTATCCCACACGCTTCTTTCATGGTATCGCCACCCGTCGAAGGAAATTCCTTCGAAATTAAGGGGTTAACCTCGGTATGGAAGCGGGACCGGCTGCCCTGTTCGATTACCTTTACTCCCTAGGAATGACGGTAGTAAACACCAAGACTCATCTAATCCAAACCACGACTACGACTATGACCACGACCGAATTATACTGCTCAGTCTAATTCACGGTCAAACCAATTATTCGATGAGATTAACTGTTCTATTCATAAATAAAAATCTACTGGTAAATAAAATTTGCCAATGTTAAAGATATTCATTATTAAGTGCCCGCCTGAAGGTACTTCTGTAATTCTGAAATTGATAAATTTTCTATTCCACAATCGGTTGGGCTACTATCCAAAGACTCACTGCTGTATAGAACACCATAAGAAATAGCATAGGATACTGACTTCTAACGGCTATAGAGTGAGAGGTTGTCCTCCTTAAAGCTATAGCGTGAGCCGTGAAAACGGAAATGATGTGACCGGTCACAAGAGCAATCACAGAAAATACCCATGCGAATCGAGCATCTATTATAGCTATATTAGTCTTAAAATCTGAGGTTCCGAACAAATTCCAGCCAAACCCATAAGGATCAGATAAGAGAGGGATTATTTCCTGTCCCGTGATCAACAGAAAAGACAAATAGTGCGACAAATTATAGGCCAAAGCTATTGGAACCAATGAAAATACAAACCTCATCCTTATATCAGCAGAGACCATTTGTCCCTGTGACATTTGGGCTATAAGGCCACACACATACAAATAGACCGTAGCAAAAATTAAGGGAACAAGAATTATCCCTATTGTTTCTATGGTAGGGGCTGCAGAACCAGGTAACGGATCTATTACAGGCCATAAAATTGTCTGAATCTCAATCCACGCGGGGGTTTCGGCAAAACCATCAAAAGAAACGGTGGCTAGAGCAGTAACATGAAAAAACATAATAGCCGGCGTAACACGCTCCCCACGAGACAATCCGACGGACCACGGTCGCAAACAAAATTCTTTATTTTTCGAATCAGTATTTGACCAACATTCATAGCAGTCAACACAATCGGGCAAATTTAGGTTTTCTTTGCACCCGGAGGAGCACTGCATACACCAGCCTTTGGTTCCATTTATCCTTAACTCGGTAGCAGAAAAACGAGCGAATAAATTAAAAAGAACGTAAAAAGGATCCCCGTGTGTCAACCAAACATGTTTACCGAACAAAATCATTCCTCCCCACGTTAAAAGGGAGTAAATCAGTATTAGGATCCCTAAACTGTACGGCTGAGAACTCGCTGGATGCACATTCTCAATCCAGGCAAACAAAAGAAAGAAAAACAATGCAGGCCATGCATCCAGTTTTTTGGGCCAATCTACGAGGCCTATATGCTTACCGAAAATTTGCTCCCAATAGTTGAAAATCACCATCCATGGGTTCATTAATAGCCATATATTCCCGACAATACAAACAACATACCCGGCCCCAACCCACCATATTATCCAAACAAAAATAGGGGCAAAATTCTCAACCGCGTTAGATGTACCCGTAAGGCCGGAATGTATAGAAATAAAAAGAATAAATACCGAAATCAGCCCAAGAAACCTTGCACTGACCTTACAAAAGAAGGTCAGTGCAGAATATCGATACACATTAATCCGTGGATATTTTGGGTTTGTGCCGCTCGACCTTACAAACCATCCAATAGCCGCAAAAGAAAATGCAACCGCAAGAGCCGCACCAATCAAAAAATAGCTCAATGGAATAGGCAAATCATATCTTTCACCAAATCCATGAGCATTGGCAGTGGATCCGAATAAAAAAACGCAGATAACCAGCAAAGTTACTGTTATAAAAAAATTTGTTTTAGTATTCAACTTCTTCCTCTCCGATGAATCTTCAACGATGAGCTCTTTCACGAGAAATGACACCTTTCTAAGTTAGTGTCATTTCTCGTGAAAGCTATGGATACACCTCTAATATAATTAGGGTTTTCTCTTCAGATTCATGATTAGCATGGTCTGATGGAGGTAAGCCACTTGTTAAACGAACTTTTTCGTTTGAATCGATTTTCCACTCTATCAGTGCACCAGGTTTCACTATGACATTATCGGGATGAAACTGATGCTCTCCACTTACTACAGTCACCAAAACATTATCGCTTTCACCATAATGAGAGGACACTTCGATGCTTCCTACTGCCCCGTGGCTCATATGATCATGATAAGGAATGCTAGTATTTTCAATATTCATAGGCAATTGATATGAAAACATATCTCCTGAAGTCAGGGTTTCGGACTCAAATAAGCCTGCATGGACATCGGGATCGGTTTTAGTTCCCGAATGTGCAGGCTGTGACCCATAGTCCTGATGTTCTGCTTCGGTTCCGTGTGAAGTGATACCAAACCTACCGGTTGCATTTGCCTTGAACTCCATCGCTTGATCATTACCTGGGGAAACAGTTTTTTCTATATCATATCCATGTAAATGTACTGTAATATCAGTGTCTGAAGAAAAATTTAGGCTGACGTTTTCATTTTTCTTAATTCTAAATAAATCTTCATCTCCGGCTAATTCTCCAGAATTGATTGTGATGTCAAACTTTGCTGTATTATCGCCTGTAGTTGAGGATGAATTTTCCAAAGATTCTTCATCAGAGAAGCCACAACCTATCACCATGGCAAAGAACATAGCTATGGTGAAGATTGGCATCATTAATTTTTTATAATTCACGAGGTTCTCCTAATTTTATGTTTCCTTTTATATTCTTTTATCCAAGACCTCAACGATAAACTCAGGATGGCTAAGAAAAAAAGTAATGCCCCCACTGTCAAAATTGGCACAATAGGGTTTGGTTCTTGAACCTCAACCTCATATACCACCGAAACCTCATCACCGTCCCTTCTTACCGTCAACATTACGAACCACACTCCCTCTTTATTAAAAGATGTGTCAATCTCGTAATACATGGGATCCATAATGCTATTTTTCATCAATACAGGGTCTGCTTCTGGCAGGTCAATAGCTGAAAAAGAAGATACGAACTCTATTTCAGCATCCACATATTTGGTTCCTGTTTGTTCATTTTCCACAAAAGCAGCAAAATGAGTAACACCCATTGATGGTGAAGCCGGTGTAGTTCCTAGTCCAATTATATATTCGCCAATTATTTTCTTTTCATATGAACGGATAGAGCCGTTCGCTTCAACCAAGATACCTGGCTGAATATACAAACCTAAAAACAAAAGCGACATGAATGTAGCAGTGCGGAACCAGAGCATTTTTATCTCCACCTTTGAAACGGTAAATACGCTGAATTTCTATAACAACGCTACAGAATTGGTGGAGGAGTCTCTACAGCGATGTTTCTTTCATTGTGAATATCCATGGTCAAAATCGGTGATTTAACCAATGCCACTAGGGGTGATGGTATATGGACCTCGGAACAAATGAGGTCGATATGAGCGCCAACAGTACTCATGCCAACATTTTTGACCAAAAGGGCCGCATTACTAGAAGTCGAGTCATTTGCCTTTCCATGTGTATGTTCACCCGAAACAAAATGAGCATGCTTTAAGCCATTGGCAAAATGTGAATGATAAGGATTTTGATCAGGCAAATGATGGTTAAACATCACACCCATAGAAGGAACCAAAAAGAAAATAAGTAAAAGGATAGGCGGAATTCTCCATAAAATGGCATGGGCCAATCTAGCGGCAAAATATTTCATGATGCTCTTACACCTGAACATCCATTTCTGAAGCTACAGTTTCCATATCTTTGTCTCCGCGACCAGACAGTCCCATTACAATAATCTGATCTTTCTTCAAGGTAGGTGCCAACTGGGAGACATAATATATGGCATGCGCCGGTTCCAAGGCCGGAATTATTCCTTCTAATTCACACATCAGTTTAAATCCTTCCAAAGCTTGCGAATCATCCACACTGACGTAAGATGCCCTTTGGCTATCATTAAGCCAGCTATGTTCAGGGCCTACTCCTGGGTAATCTAACCCTGCAGATATACTGTGGGTTTCTATAATCTGTCCATCGTCATTTTGTATGAGATAGGACATGCTTCCATGTAACACCCCTACAGATCCAGCTGAAATTGTAGCCGCGTGTCTACCAGATTCAATACCTTCTCCTCCTGCTTCCACCCCCACTAAGTTCACTTCCTCATCACCAATGAAATCATAAAATAATCCCATAGCGTTACTCCCACCACCAACACAGGCTATTAGATAATTGGGCAGTTTCCCCGTCTGCTCTAAAATTTGCTTCCTAGTTTCTAACCCTATAATTCTCTGGAAGTCACGCACTATCATAGGATAAGGATGGGGACCAACAACGCTTCCTATCAGATAATAGGAATCATTTACATTTGTTACCCAATCTCGCATCGCTTCGTTAATCGCATCCTTAAGAGTTTTGCTACCGGAATCCACAGAAATAACTTCGGCCCCTAACAACTTCATTCGGAAAACGTTTAATGCCTGCCTTCTTATATCCTCCTCCCCCATATAAACAACACAATCTAATCCCAATTTTGCACACACAGTTGCCGTTGCCACCCCGTGCTGCCCTGCTCCTGTTTCAGCTATTATCCTGGTTTTCCCCATTTTCTTAGCTAAAAGACCTTGACCCAATGCATTATTAATTTTATGTGCACCTGTGTGGGCTAAATCTTCCCTTTTAAGAAAAATTTTTGCACCTCCAAATCTTTCGGTAAGGTTTGAGGCAAAATAGAGCTCAGTAGGCCTACCAACAAAATTTATCAGTAATTCGGATAGTTCTGCCTGGAATTTATCGTCGATTTGTACTTGTCGATACGACTCTTCCAATTCGTTTATAGCTGGCATTAAAGTTTCAGGGACGTATTTGCCACCAAACTGGCCATATCGGCCTGACTGGTCGGGAAGATTATTTGTTGACGTCATCAATACTCTCAATATATTCAGTGAACCGAAAATGGAACAGACACCAATTATAGATCAAATTATTTGATAAGTAAGCACCCAAACTAACTCAATTAGGGGGTCCAAAAGCTATGCTTGATTGATAGGAAAGGAACATATACGAATATTGAATCTCAGCGTTTAACAGCAATGATGTCAAGCCAATTCCTAGGAACATGGGTAACATTAAGCTCCGAGTAGGTCTGTCTTATTCCTTCCTGCAATGCCGCACTAGCCTCATTCATCGGAACACCTGGCATTGTGCCTTCAATGAAATCTGAAAAGGTACTTATATCCAACCAACCTTCTATCGGAACCTGTACAGTATCGACTTTTTGCTTGAGTATGGTGAGTCCGTTTCTCTCCAAGAGATCACTGTACTCCTCAGGAGTTAGTTGCCGCCTTGATTCCACTTTTGCTGCTCTGTTGGGTTTCAACCCATACTCTTTCCTAAGGATCCGAAAAGCCTTGAACATCCATTTACTATAAAAAGCTGAGGACTCTTCATGCTGTCCACCCTCATAAAAAGAAGTATTGAATGCGAATTTCCCTCCCGTACGTAGGGCTGCTCCAATATCATGAACTACTGCATCTTTATCAGGAAGATAATGAATAGCGTTGCAAAAAACAATGGTGTCTACTGAACCTTTTACCGCTTCCGACACATTCTCAACACCGCTCTGGACGTATCTGACCGCATTATCAGAAATATCCTTAAGATCTTCCATTGCCGCTTTTAATGCGGTTTGAGAATGATCCAGTGCTATAACTACTGTATCCCGTGTGCGGTTTATTCTTTCCAAAATAAGGCGGGTTACGCCCCCAGTTCCACAAGCTAGATCTACAACTCTCAGATCAGACCCAACTTCCGCCATATCCACTAATCTTGCGTTTAACTGGGAGTAGAATTCGTTTTTTGAAAATGTCGAAAAAGAGTAATCAGATCCACTCATATATCAACCCCATTTCCAGTCTTGTCACTTACCATCGATACCATATGTTTGCTATTGGAAACAAAGTATAACAGCGACTTAACGAGTACTGGTAGTTTTCTTTTGCCTAATTGGTTTTTCGGGTCTGAACGCTGTGAAAAGTGCTGCAAATCCGACGATTCCTGTACCAACCCAAAAAGCCCTAGTTATGCCTACGGTGAATGCCGTTTTCAGGCCCTCACCGTAGGCTGTAGCCCCAACCGATTCAATGGCGGACAAATCTGGCGGATAATCCATTGAGGCCATAGTGAAAACCACCAAGGTAGTGCCCATAGCTATTCCAGTCAGGTTACCGGATGTCCTAACCATGTTCAACAGAGCAGAGACAACACCATATCTATTTGATTCCACCACGTTCATTACCGCAGTTGTGTTCGGAGAACCAAATATTCCATTTCCGGAGCCTTGTAAAAACATCCCTGTAACGACAATCCAAGGCGAGGAATCGACAGTTAATGTGGTATAAACAGCTACCGCAGCCGCCCAACAAACCAGCCCTACGACAGCCGGCCATTTAGTGCCTATTTTGTCAGATAATCTTCCACTAAGCGGACTCGTTATAGCCATCATAATCGAGCTAGGAGCTAACACTAAAGCAGCCTCTGATTCCTTGAGTCCAATTACTCGTATTAAATAAAAAGGCATTAGGAAAAAGGCCGAAGACCCCGACATAAAAGCCAAATATCTTGCTGCCATTCCAAGAGAAAATACTGGCACAGAAAAAAGAGACAAATCAACGATTGGGTTCTGATTACGTCTTTCCCACCAAATAAACCCGGCTAATGACATGGCCGAAAGCAAGAACCCTACAATCACTAGGGAATTACTCCAGCCTAATCTATAGGAGTAGGTTAACCCCAATAGAAATAATGCTAATGCCGACGCAGATAAAGCCGCCCCAATCCAATCAAAGGACAAACCTTTTTGGGAGGACGTAAGCTCCTCTTTTTTCAGTATCTTAAAGGAAAGAACAAAGGCCAGTATTCCAAAAATCAGGATTGCCAAATACATAGACCGCCAGCCAAAAGCACCTATTAGATATCCTCCGATAACGGGACCCCCTGTAGCTCCAATCCCAATTATCGTCATATATAATCCGAGAGCTTTCCCCCTCTCGTTCCTAGGAAATGATTCTGCCATCAGAGCCATACCATTTGCCTGGATCATAGCTGCACCTAGGCCTTGAAAAGCCTTAGCTGCCAACAAGATAGGTAATATCCCAGATAAATACGCCCCTAGCGCTCCGATCGAAAATATTGCCAGTCCTGTGCAATAAACACTTTTCCTTCCCACTAGGTCAGACAAACGGCCCATTGGTAGCAAAAGTGAACTTATCGACAACGTATACAGAAGATATACCCATTGCACAGTCGGTATGTCAGCAGAAAGATCTTCTGCAATCCTCGGCATTGCAATATTTGTCCCTGTTTGATCGGAGACGGTTAAAAATGCCCCCACAGCAACGGAGGCATATACCAACCATTTATAGTTTGTAGAAACCGCATTTTTATCGTTATTTACAGTCAATTAGAGCTCACAGCCAATCGTTTGTAGCACCCTATGAGGCATTACAAAACAACGAGCAGGTAATTATTTAGCAAATATTTCTGATACTTCGAGATCGAAAACAGCAGGCTGTTGGGTCAATCCGGTAATTCCAGACACAACAACAGTAACACTATCTAGATTTTTATCATCGCGGATAGAATATCGGGCTTCATTAAAATCATCCAACGTAATTTCATCAACGCCATATTGACCAGATTTCATCTTTTTTATAACCCGGACAAGAAATTTCTGTTCAAGAGAATCGTCAACCAGTACAAACCCCGAGGAAACCCATTTTAAATCCTCTGAAGAAGATGTACGGCTAATTTCAGACAATCTAGCCCCCTTAATAAGCATTCCATCGAGATGAACGGCGGAATCAGTCACATATTGAAATCTCACAAGTATTTTTTTATCAGCATAGTCGTCTAAGTGAACAACATGGCTCGTCCAAGGGCTCTGTCCAGAATAGCCATTCCCGTAGTTTGATCCGACGGGATTGTCTGAAGTTGTGCCCGGAACATTTAAGGTTTCCCAAGTATTGCCTTCATCCAAAGACACAGATAGATACCCGTAGTCCCAACCTTCTTCTATGTCATGCCATAGGTCAAAATACAGTGGCGGCGCTTTTTCCCCCGTGAAATCAAGTGACAATGTCAGAGAAGAGTCAATAGAATCTCCTTTGTTTGACCACCAACAATTTGTGTGACATTCGGTTTTAAAACGATTAACCAAATCATTCCCGTTAAACCAGATATCTATATTCCTTCCGCTCGCTTCAATCTTGAAATACCGAGTTCCGTATTGGGAAACCTGATAAGTATTTTTTCCGAGTTTTAATTCATCTAGTCCTGACCTCAATTTGAGATTTCGTGTTGGATAAGAATGTTGCCCTGTCTCCGATCCCAAATAGTTAGCCAGTACCCATTCGCCAAATTCATGATGGAAATGAGTTCCATTTTTTTCCAACCAATTTTCAACTCCCAAGATCCCATCTAAGGGTTCCTCTACCAAGCCCCGCAACGACTGGGAACCTCCAAGCCTACCGCTAACAAACTCAAAAAATAATGAGGCGGCCCCATAATGAGCCGGTGTTTTGCTAGGATCATCCGGCCAGTAATTAAGCTGTGTATCTGGATCGATTAAAAAAAAACTCTCCATGGAAGTTTTATAACCTGCATTTCTTACTGCTAATTCCGCCAACCCTTCATCAACCCACGCCTCTTCACCTTGGTCTGCTTCATTGTTGACAAAATGTTGATACTCATGAATTAAGACAGACAGGTACCTATCCGAACCAGGCTTATTTCTCGCAGGGTCTATATAAACCATTGGGCGTTCGTTACTATTGCTGTGAACCCATTTAGGGTACGAATCAACATCGCTAAAATATCCGGCCGCACCATTTAAAGCCGTATTTAGAATAGTCAATTTCGGGGTCTCAAATGTTGCAAAATGATCGGAATGTATCTTCTCCCATTTTGCCGCAACTATGTTGTACAAGTCCCGGTCGATCTCACTGTTGATATCAGCATACCAATAGGCATTGTCAGTAACATTCAGCAACTCTGCTTCGACTACATAAGACTCTGTCAGAGATAAATTGGCAACAGTAAACAATTCTCTCATTCCCACATTGTTGCCTTGATTATTTGGTTTAGTGGACCAAACTTTTTTATCTGGGACGAACCCGTATTGGATGGCAAGATTTTCAAGATCCCTATCTGGGGGAATTTCCACTAAGGGTGCCCATGTTTCAAGATTTGATGTCACCAAACTCTTATTCTTTACCTTAATATCTGGCTCAAAAGAAAAGCCTTCTTGGCCACAGGAGACCGTGCCCAACATTAAAAAAATTAGTGAAGCCAGAACGATTAGATAATATCTTTGCGATTGCACCAAATAAATCAATCTACCTTGCAACCATCAATTAAACCGGTCCATAGCAACATCAATATTTTCGGTTAGCAAAGTCTCCACACAATCCATTGCATCCGCGACACATTTCAAAATGGCCTCTCTTTCAAACATGGTAGGTTTTCCTAACACATACTCGATTTGATCTTCTCCAGTATCAGGGCTTCCCACACCGATTCTTAATCTAGGAAAATCCTGGGTGTTCAAAGAATTAATTATTGATCGCATGCCATTATGGCCTCCTGCGCTGCCACTTGCTCTTAATCGCATTTTTCCCGCCTCAATATGAATATCGTCATAAATCACGAGAAGTTTTTGTGTTGGAAGTGAATAGCGAGAAAGCAGATACTCCGCAGATTCGCCGCTTAAATTAACATATGTCCTAGGCTTCGCCACCACTATACTTGTACCACCCAACGACCCTTCTGCCAAAAGTGTGGATTTGTGGTTTCTTTTTAATTTAAGTTTTAACGAGTCAACGATAAAATCAACCACCCAAAACCCTGCATTATGCCGGGTTTGTTGGTATTTTGGTCCAGGGTTACCTATACCTACAATTAACAGTTGGGGATCATGACGCCCTGTGTTCAATTAGTCCGTACCTCCAATAAATATTTAAGGAATTTGGTTGATTCTAGCAGTATATTTTCAGAGTTTTAGACACCAATAGCCCTATCAAACGCATCAATATCATATTTCGCATTTTGCAAAGATGCTCTCGTTATATTTGCTCCTTCAAAATTCGCGCCAGACAAATTTGACCCATTAAAGTTGACTCTGACAAGAATTGCATTAGAGAAATTCGCATTTTGAGCATTAGCTTTGTGCATATTCGCACCTATTGCTCTCGCTGTACTCTGCCAAGAATTGGAGGCGGCTCCACTTAAGTTGGCGCCTTCAAAATTAGCACATCTCAAGTCAGTGCCTCGCATGTCGGTTATAGTTAAATTAGCTCTGGTGAAAATAGCTCCACAAAGGTTCGCGCCATCAAGGCAAGCACCTCTTAAATTAGCTCTGGTTAAATCGGAGCCACTTAGGTCTGATCCTGAGAGATTGCATCCAGCCAGATTCACGCCACGTAGATTCAATTTGGTTATGGATAAATATGACAGATCAAGGCCGGAAAGATTGAGTCCAGACAGGTCTTTACCATTGGCAATATGAGAGTTGAATTGGTCCGCAGTTACATCTGCCACCTTTAAATCACCTCACATAAATGCTACTTAATCGCGTATATAGAACCATTTTGGGTGGCAACAAATAACCTTTCTCCCGCCACTACCGGAGTCGAGGAAATGTGCCCGTCTAGTTGCATTTCCCAAATCTTCTTTCCCGTTTGCACATTAACACCGTGGATCTTACCTGTTGAATCCCCTGTCAACATAAGGTCGCCAACTACCGAGACCGATTCCGAAATCGTACCATCGGTCGTATATCTCCATTGTATGTCCCCGGTTGTGGTGCTGAGCTTATAGATATGCCCGTTAAGAGAGGGAACATAGACCATACCCTTTGCAATTGTCGGGGTGTTTTGAAAAACCTCTCTCGGGTTTTGAAATTTCCAAACAAATCCTTTCATGACAGGGGGTGTGTCTTCAAACCCCCACAAAAACATAGTCATTCTAGCCCTGCGGGCTATTTTTTCCATGGGATACTGAATTTTTGTCCAATCAATGGCCCTTACTACACCATCCAGATCAGCAACGAACAGCAATTTCCCATCCATAGCAGGAGCACTATAAGGGGACCCAATAGGGTAATCGAGTCTTAAGTCACCATTCAATGCATCCACAATGTGCAGAACATTGTTTTGGGTTGTGAAAGCAACAACATCTTCATTAACAGCGGCAGCATTAGCAACCCTTGAACCCGCGTCATATTCCCAAATTTGCTCTCCGGTCAGTGCATCAAAAGCATAAAAATTCTTATCTCCCGACCCTATATAAGCAATCCCATTATGAATTGACGGGGATGAAAAAAACGGTTCCTTACTTTGGAAATCCCACACTACAGTTCCATTATTTCGGTCTAGAGCAACAAATTTACCCTCTCTCAGCGCAACATAAAGCATGTCACCTGCTACAGCCGGAGAAGTATCCGTAGGTGCCTCGGCAGGGTATTCCCATATCGGGTTCCCCGTTTCAATCTCTAATGCAAGAATTCGCCTGTCTTCGGTAGTGACATAAACGGCTTCGTCTGTGACTGCTGGGGAAGAAGATATGGCTCCATTTGCTTGATAACGCCAGACAATCTCGCCAAATTCCGAGTCCGAGCCCAAATCCGGATTCGAGATACAATCGAAAATAAGGCAAAAATTAAGAAAGGCTAACTGGTTTAAAGCTCTGCTACCTGAAAGTGCTGGGCCTCCTTGATACATATTCCACTCAAAATTAGAGAATTGCGCAGAAAGGCCCGTTGATGGTTCAAAGTTTTGATTCCCCGGAGTCCAAAACATTAATCCGAAAATAATCAGTGCAGCAGCGGCCAGGCTGCCTTTGATGGTGTAGCTCTTTTTCTTCGCTTTCTTCAAGGCCTGAAGTCGGCCAATTTCTATTGTTTCAGCCTCTTCCTTTGGCACTGCGCGGCCTCTACTTAGCGGACTTCTACAATGGGGGCAAAAAACTTTATCTAGATTATTACTTCGCCCGCAGCCAGGGCATATTGTCAATGGTTTCACTAAATTGCTGCTGTCTTAAGAGATTTTGGCATAAATAAATTTCATAAATAAATTTCAAATGAGAAATTAAAGGTTGATTTAGGTTTTCAATATAGATTGACCTTATCTAGTTTATCCCTTATTGTTCCCCAACAGTCAATCATTATATGCGGTGATTCATTCAGTCATCCTGTGTAATGATGGCGGTTTTCTGTGTTGTAATTTGGAACGAGGAAACTAAACCATTTAATAGATGGGAGGAAAACGATGAGAAGTAAACTAATCATGATGTTGGGAGCCATAACAGTTATTTCACTGTTCATGGCTTGTGCGGCTCAAGAGGCCGCAGCTCCGGCAGCTCCAGCAGCGGCAGCTCCGGCACAGGCAGCGGCAGCTCCAGCAGCTCCGGCAGCGGCAGCTCCGGCGCAACCAGCGGCGGCAGCTCCGGCAGCTCCGGCACCTGTAGCTTTGGTACAGAAAGAGGTCGCTAAAGAAGCTAAGGCAACCGCTGTGCCCACACCGGTACAGAAGGCTGCTGAGCAAACTTGGATGAGCCTTTACATGTCTGGCCCAGGCTACAACCCAGAATGGGGCGAGCCAAAGAAAGGGGGGATTTTCAGGTATGGAGCTTCTCATAAACTAGCTGGCCATGACCCGAACTATGGACACAGCTTTGAAGGTCCTCAATTCCTTCCTACCTACAACGCTCTTCTAAGGTATGACCCTTGGATGGGACTAGGTGGAGAAATTGAGGGTGACCTTGCTGAGACATGGGAGGTGCAGGACGGTGGACTTACTGTACTTTTCAAGCTGAGAGAAGGCATTAATTTTCAGATTAACCCAAACCTTCCAGCCGAAATAGCCTCAGCTGTATCTGGGGATAGTTTTACCTGCGAGGATGCCCAAGCCAGCTTGGAATATGCTTTGAATCCTCCAGACGGAATCCTGCACTCAGGACCAAGAGCAGCCTTGGGCCACTATAAACAATCATCGTGTGTCGACGACTACACGTTCAAGGTTGAATTTAAGGAAGCCCTGGCTAGGACACTGCCTCAGTTCGCAGGAATGCTAGGTTCGCCTAATAATATGGACAAGGATTTCGTTGCCTACATTAGGCAAGAGGGGGAGGATCCCGACTTAGAAATCCCATACATCGACATGCTCGATGAGACCACACCC
Source organism: Dehalococcoidia bacterium (assembly GCA_029936675.1). GTDB lineage: Bacteria > Chloroflexota > Dehalococcoidia > Lucifugimonadales > UBA826 > UBA11996. The sequence continues at coordinate 261,244 of JAPYSB010000002.1, forward strand.
GTGACATTCTTATATGGCACAGGAACAGGAGCTTTTGTTCCTACAGAATTTGAGGTTGATATTCAATCCAAGGTCCGGGCAAACCCTGACTACTGGCGTGAAGGGTTACCTCTGACCGAAGGTCAAGACCAATTCATCATCACAGACGCCACAGCTAGATTCTCTGCCCTTATCACTGGACAGACTGACTACTATGGTGAAGGTAGCGCATCACTGCTGCCAGCTCACGTAGAGCAAATTAAATTACGGTTTGCGGATAAATTCACGATTATGCCAGCCCTCCATTCTTGGGGTAAAGGCCTCCAGATCAACATGGAAAGGGAGCCCTTTAACAATCCTGATATCAGAATGGCAATGCACTTAGCGCTTGACCGTGATGACTGGGTAGAGTTCAACATGGCCGGTGGCGTGTCAGGTGTGCATAGGCACACCTTGTGGATGCCACCAGGAAGTATCTGGGCTCTGCCGGATTCAGAGCTAGGCGAAATGCCTGGCTGGAGAAGAGGCGATGGAAAAATCGCTGACATAGCAGAGGCAAACCGGTTGGTAGATGAAGTGCTCGGAGCTGGAAACAGATTCAGCGTTGAATGTATGGCGCAAAGTGCACAGATATACATAGACGGATGCTTATACTTCCAGGACCAGATGAGCAGAAACCTTGACGTAGAAGTAACTATTGCCTCTGTAGAAAGTGCTGTACAAAGCACTCGTGGTAAAGATGCGGACTACGACGTTCACTACGGTTCTAAGGTACGAACCAACGTTGCAGACCCAGATGACTTCTACATGATTCACCTGGTCAAAGACAAAGAAAGCTGGTACTACCGTGGTACAGGTCGGGAAACTGCTGACCCAGAATTGGCAGCCAGGCTAGAAAAGCTGGCTCTTGAACAGTCCAGTGAACTGGATGTGGCAAAACGCGTAGAACTAGTACACGACATAGAGAGAATCCTGGCAACAGAGGCCATGTACTCTATTCCATATCCATGGACCTACATATTCCCAGCCTGGTCGAATGAAGTTAAAGGCTGGCAACTGTACCCTCACCCATCCCAGAATAAGTGGGCGCAGTGGGAGAGGATGTGGTTAGATAGAAACTAACTACAGAAATAACATCGAGGGGTGGGAAGAAAGTTAAATATAGCTCGCAATCTCACCTTTTGATGACAAAAGAAACCAGAAAGCGGCTCGCTAGCCCGGAAAGGCCAGCGGGCCGCTTTCGAGTAATAACTCGGTTAGGTAGGTTCAAAATGGATTGCACCTCCTTTCATATATATAATGTAGCGAGTAAGAATAAGAGACATCCAGCAGGGAACAGATAAAATGAAGGAATATTTGATTCGAAGACTCCTATTTGGAGTGGTTACCCTATTCACAGTTTCTGCGTTGATTTTTGCCCTGTTGAGAATCGCCCCTGGCGATGTAGCCTTAATGATAGCCGAAGCAAATTCCGGCGGTGAAGGAATTGATGTTTCAGAAGAAGACCTAGACAAAATACGTGAAAAACTTGGACTTAACAGCCCTTTACACATTCAATATGTCACCTGGATAAAAGGATACGTGGTAGGTGATTGGGGTGATTCGCTATTTACGGGAAGGGATGTTTTCGACGAGTTTAAATTAAAGTTCCCGGTAACACTTGAATTAGTCATTTTCTCTCAAATAATCGCCATTGTTTTGGGTCTTCCTGCGGGAATAATTATGGCCCTTAGGCAAGATTCATGGATGGATTACACTATTCGTATAGCATCCCTAGCTGGTCTGTCATTGCCATCTTTCTGGAGTGCCACATTACTTCTCTTGGGTGGCGCTTATTTTTTTATGTGGAACCCGGAATTAGGCTCATTCAAAATAACTCAAGAACCCTTGCAGAATATACAACAGTTCTTCTGGCCATCAATGATGCTTGGGTACATCAGCGCGTCGACGAAAGCGCGAATGATGAGATCAACCATGTTGGAAGTACTACGGCAAGATTACATTCGAACAGCAAAGGCCAAAGGTCTCACCGAATATGTAGTTACCGCCCGGCATGCACTTAAAAACGCATTCATTCCTGTAATAACAGTAATTGGAATAACTACTGCTTTGGCGCTGGGTGGCTCAGTTGTAATGGAAAGGGTTTTTTCAATGCCTGGACTTGGAAGTTTTATCTTAGAGGGAATGCTCGCTAGAGACTTCCCAATAGTACAATCAATTACCCTTTTCTTTGCCATAGCTGTGGTATTTGTCAACTTACTAATAGATATTTCATACGGGTGGTTTGACCCTCGAGTGAGATATCAATAAATCGGAATCACAGGGAATTAAATGTCAACAGAATTAGCAGAAATTGCGGACTCAACCCCTTCATTACCGGTAAGAATACTGTCTGGTTCGTTGCGGTTTACAGTGAAGCGGCCTTTGGCAGCAGCTGGGCTTCTTATCATTATACTGATGTGCTTTATGGCAGCAGCTGCTGAATTAATTACCTGGTATGATCCCATTGAATGGCGACTGTTTGACAAGCTTTCCAGCCCTTTAACTTCAAGTGAAAGGGAGCCATATTCAACCTTCCTTATGGGAACAGATGACAAAGGTAGGGATATTTGGGCACAAATGGCCATTGGGGCACAGGTATCGCTAATGGTGGGATTTCTCTCGGTAGCATTTGGATCAGGGCTCGGTGGGGTCCTTGGTGTGATTAGCGCATGGTTCGGCGGAAAAACTGACCAGATTATACAAAGAGCCATGGATGCCCTAATGTCAATTCCAACCTTGATCTTAGCGTTGGCTGTAACTTCAGTGTTGGGACAAACGATAGAAAATATAATAATTGCTGTTGGGGTAGTCCAAATACCACGAGCAAATAGAGTTGTTCGGGCTCAAGCGTTAACCGTCAAAGAAACTCAGTACGTGGATGCTGCGAGGGCTATTGGTGCGAACAATATCCGCATAATGGTTCAGCATATTACGCCACAATGCGTTGCACCTTTTTTGATAATTGCAACCAGCGCATTAGGTATTGCCATATTGACAGAGGCTTCCCTAAGTTATTTGGGGCTCGGAGTTCCGCCTCCTAGACCGTCATGGGGTGGTATGTTGTCAGGCGCAGCGAGAGACTATTTTATCCTTGCGCCTTGGATGGCAATTTGGCCTGGGGTAGGTTTATCTCTCTCAGTATACGGCTTCAACCTTTTTGGAGATGGATTAAGGGACGCCCTAGACCCAAGGTTGAGGGGCACCTAACCTCCATTTAATGCAAAATAATAAAGGCCCTGAGGTTTATCTCAGGGCCTTTATTATTTCATCCGGTACTGTTGATCGGCTACACCGCCTTCAGGCAGACCAAGGGGAAGGCGAACATCTAATAAATAAGGCCTGTTTTGTTTCATGACTATTTCTAGTGCTCTTTCGATAGTCTGATTCAGCTTCTCTTCATCATCAACTCTTTCACCTTCCATGCCAAATGCCTCGGCAATTTTAACCGGGTCTATACCATCCAAAACAACCCCTTGATAACTTCCCGTATCCGACATTCTGCCACCACTCTGACCAAAGAATCCAGCTACAATTCCATAGGCCCCATTATTAGGTATTACGTAGAGTAGGGGCACATTATGATGTACCGCTGTCCACAGCCCTGAATCCGCATAATAAAGGGATCCATCGCCAACCAACCCTATTACAGGCTTTTCGCCAACCGCCAATTTTGCACCAATAGCGGCCCCTACACCCCATCCTTCTGATCCACCAGCCCCTTTCATCAAAATGTTATTTTGTTCTGACAATCCCGGACCCACAGCATCATACCTAGCAGCAAATTGCTCATTGGCAATATATCCTCCCCCTATTTTTTCCAATTCCGTATCTATTGCATCGACTAGAAGGGTAGGTCGTACCCTACCTTTCTCATGGGAAGGCATCAAGTAATCTCGAAGTTTAGACCGTTGCTGGCCCACGAGGGTCAAAGTTTCCTCTCTTCGTTTAGAGTACCTCTCAGCCTTGTAGTCGGTTTTGGCTATTTCTAGCATTCTCGATATAGAGGAGGTCTCGTCAGCGATGATTCCCACTTCTAACCCAGGATAGTTTTTCAAATATTCCAGGCCAGATCCCAAGGCCAAAATTTGTTTGACCTTTCTCAGGGGATCAATATCTTCTTTTTTCCCCGAACCTTGATGCCTTACCCCAAGGGAGACAATTACGTCAGGCTCATATGAGTCGAAAGCCGTATTTGACATGCCAATATGCTGTGGGTGTTTGAGGGAAATACCTCTAAGGTCAGTTTCCGGGGAGGCGATTACCGTTCCAAAATGAGTAGCCAGCTCTGCAGCTAATTTATCGGCTCCACTTTTCCAAACTCCGTCACCCACATAAAGAAGAGGCCTATCTGCCTTATCAAGAGCGTCCAGTATTTTGTCAATATCTTGATCCGTGGCATTTCCCGCCTTTATGTTCTTGGCACCGCCGTGAATTATCTCTGTTGAAACTTGTTGGTTTTCCAACATTTTGTCGTATACGGCCAGATGAACCGGACCAAAGGGTGGAGTCGTTGCTACCCTCAATGCCCTATCGACCGCCGCTGGAAGGCCCTCAGGTTCAATGATTGTCCATGTTTCCTTTACCATTGGGACTGAAATCGAGGCAGGGCTATAGCTTGAATCCAAATCCAAATTGATTCTGTCTGTAAAACTGCCTGTGTCTCCAGCAAAGGTAATTACAACTACAGGTAGACCACCAAACCAAATGTTATATAGCTGCCCCATGCATTGGGCCAGCCCTGCACCTAAATGAACCACCATGACGGCAGGTTCACTATTTACTTGAGTATATGCTCCTGCCATGGAAGCCACTGAGCCTTCATGCAGAGCCAAAATCCCATCAATGTTGGGGTTATTGTTCAAAGCATCAAAAAATAACGCCTCTCTAGATCCTGAATTGTAGAAAACATATTTAATTCCCGAAGCTACTAGCTGCTCAACTAACACTTCCGAGGGTGTTCCTGTAATAGGTGTGGTTAACATATTTTTTTGCTCCTTCTTTACTCAAGACGCAGTATATACTCAAAGATGCAGGCATGACGCACTAAGAGTACAATTAATTTAATGCTCAAATCCCTATATTCTTCCTCTAACTACAAATGGCTGGTTTTCTCGGCAATTGGGTTAGGCTCACTGACTAATGTGATTCATCATGGGAGTATTAGCATTGCTTTACCTACGATCGCCAGAGAATTTGACGTATCCTTAACTACGATCCAGTGGGTGGTTTTGGCCGAATCCTTAACCATCAGTGCGCTGTTATTACCAATGGGACGCCTATCAGATATTATCGGCAGAAAACCAATGTATTTATTGGGGGTTGTCCTATTTGGTGCGATGGCCCTATTTTCAGGCAGTTCTCCGGCTATTGCCCAGTACCTCGGGTATGCTCATCCCATCATGTTGATGATTCCTTTTCGTATTTTTCAAGGGGTTGGAGCAGCAATGACCCAGGCCAACGGAATGGCAATGGTGACCTCTGTATTCTCAGACCGAGAACGAGGGAAAGGATTGGGGGCTCATGGCAGTATTATTGGCACGGGGGGCATAATTGGGCCCATTGTGGGGGGATTTCTAGTAACCTACGCTAGCTGGCATTGGATTTTTTGGATTAATGTACCGTTGTGTGCCATCACATTTTTAGGTACGGCGCTTTTATTGGATTCATCAAGATTTCGGGGAGCCACTCAAGGAGATAAAAGCTTTGATTGGTTAGGGGCGACTTTATCCTCTTCCACACTCCTTTTGTTCCTTCTCACTTTATCAAATGGGGCTGAGTTGGGATGGTTCTCTCTGCCTATCATTGCAGGTTTCCTGATCTTTATTGGACTAATTACAACTTTTATTTGGTGGGAATTAAAATCATCTTCACCCATGCTGGACTTGTCTTTATTCCGTAGTAGACTATTTTCAGTGGGAATTGGCTCTAGCTACATTTCCTTCTTGGGGGTAACGTCATTTCGATTTCTAATTACATTTTACCTTCAGGCCGCTTTAAGGCTAACCCCGGCGCAAATTTCATGGGTGCTCGTTCCAAATGCTATAAGTCGCATCATCTTAGGCCCACTAAGTGGTAACTTATCTGATAAATATGGTACTAAGCCATTCACCACCTTTGGATTATTACTTGCAGGGTGTGGATTATTGCTGATGGCTTTTATGGCTGATAGTACCCCGATTTGGTTTGTCATTTTATCCATTGTGATTATGAGCTCAGGTTCCGGAATGTTTATGTCTCCCAATAGCGCTGCCATCTTCTCTTCTGCTACTGGAAATAAATTCGGTGTTACATCTGCCTTGGTCAATCTCTCTCGAAACTCAGGTAACGTGACAGGTATCGCCATTGCTACAGCAATAGTTAGCGGAACAATGCTTTCTGCTGGTTTTTCTTCAAATGTAGAAGAGGTCATGATAGCTGAGACAGGAAGCACAATCTTGCGCACTTTTATATCGGGAATGCGATCAGTCTTTCTTCTGATGGCTATTCTCCAATTTATGTCATCGATCGCTCATTTAACAACATCAAGGGCGCCACTCTCAGAAGCCTAATTCATGAATTGAATATGGATTGACAGGGGGGATGGATTATTCTTATCATAAATAGGTTAATTAGCTATATAAACACTGAATAATTATGTCATATTGGTTTAATATGACTTTAAATAAAGCCTGAGGGGGTGTAGCCGTGATCAGCAATGATCTTATGACTACCAAAGAATTAGCAGAATACTTACAATTGGATAGAATGACAATTTATAAGTTATTAAAGGCTGGTGATATCCCAGCTAACAGAGTAGGTCATCAGTGGAGATTTTTCCGATCTGATATTGACGAATGGATTCGTTCAAAAAAGGTTGATCCAGCCACGATTCAAATCTAGGAATGGTAAGTTTCTTTGTTTATACTTTTTCTTTTGGTTGATAATGCAACCAAGAGGCTGTGTTTTCGGATGTTCGAAGCCAAGAATTTACTAATGTTCCTTTCTCATCTTCTATTTCCACCCCCAGTCCATCTGCAAGTCTATTCATAAAGGCAAACATAGCCGTTATCATGACTACAGAAAGGATCTGATTGTCTGACAAACCTGTCTTTCTAAGAGTTTGGATATCGTTTTCCGTCATCTCAGAAGGTTCGTTGGTCAACTTCTCTACATACCCAACTATGGCCAGTGTTTCAACATCTAAAGCAGCGTCGCCATAATCCTGCATCACAATAGATGCCATTTCAGGATCCTCTGTCGCCTGACGGAGATACTCCCCGTGCGAAACAGTTCAATATTTACAGTGATTTATGGAGGAAACTACGGTCGCTATTACTTCTTCTTGAGACCTAGTCAACGCCGAGGAGCCAAAACTGATTTTATTCCCCATATCCCACACCGCATGCATAGCTTCTTCGTTAATTGACATGCATTTAATGACATTGGCGATATCGGCATATTTAGGATCTTCTTTTATCCAGGACAACTAATAACCCTCCCTACAGGCGGATTTAATTGCCGGTTAAGGCGAGACAATTATTTTTATGGGTTTCGAACCATTTATAGCATAGCCCAATTCATTCCAAACTGCTTTTAAAGGCTGTTGCTCACCATCGCTGTTGGTGGCTCTCGATAGTAAGGTGTGTTCACCAGGTGTATTTGGGGTCCATTTGTAATTCCACTGCTGCCATGAATACTGCTCCGACGGCCCTGTAAGTTCAGCTTCGATCCAACTATTCCCACAATCAACAGAAACCTCTACTTTTGCTATGCCTGTTCGGCCCGACCAAGCGTTCCCGCTCATATGATAATCGGTGCAGCATTTCAAAGATTCATTTTCGCCAGGAGAGGTTATGGCTGATTTTACCTGCATTTCCTGCACAGGTTTCTCCGTTCCGTCCTCGTATTTGAGAACATATTTTTCCCCCTGAAAATAGCCGGAGAATGGTTTTGTCAGTGCTGTTATCTTGGTAAGCCATTTCACATGAGCCATACCGTACCATCCGGGAACAAGAAGGCGAACAGGATACCCGTGTTCAAGGGAAAGAGTTTCACCATTCATTTCATAGGCCAGCAAAGTGTCTTGGTGCCTAGCTAAATCTAGAGGTAAACTTCGCAAATAGGGCTCCGGATCTTTATCTGCCGTAGGGGATCCAATATCAGCCCCTTCAAAAAGTATTTCTACCACGTCTTCACTCAAATTCATACTCGAAAGCACCGAGTTTAATGATGTCCCTGACCAAACTGCATTGCTAACCGCACCATTATCAAACTGATTACCCGGGGCCTTCGGATTCAAATCTGCCCTGTTGTTTCCGGCACATTCCAGTGTGACTGGTAGTGTATGTTTGGGTAACTGCCTAATATCATCTAGGCTGAAAGTTATTCTTTGGCCTCCTCGGCTGGTTGCTTGCAACCTCCAGGACTTTTCATCCACATCTGGATAATCAAATTGAGAGCGGACATAAAATAACGGATTAGGGGTCAGCCAACTGCCCAGAGCAATTTGCGGAGTTTCTCCAACATAAGGTTCGGTTCCCACAGTTTTTAGCCCAGAAGCATTAACATCATTCATTTGGTTTCACATCTCCTGAATAATAGCTTTTATCGGACAAACGACCAAATAACCGACAACACTTTATAGCATTGTAGTTCACTGGAAAATTCGTAGTCGACTGGGGAATTCGGGTAAACAAGGAGCCCCACTGATCAGTGGGGCTCCTTGTTTTCACAAAAGCCTATCTGGGTTCTCTAGGCCTAGCCTCATTAACTCTAAGATCACGACCCATGAAATCATTGCTATCCAAAGCTGCAATAGCTTCTTTAGCTTTTTCATCCTCGGCCATTTCAACGAATCCAAATCCTTTGGATCTACCTGTGTCCCTGTCAGTGATGACACGAACCGCGCTAACCTCGCCGTACCTAGTAAATAAATCTCTTAAATCGTCTTCACCAGTTCCGTACGAGATATTTCCAACGTAAATGTTCACTTCTTCTCTTCCTGCTTCTAAACTAATGGATATGCATAGTACATATCCGGGCTAATAATAAGTATAGAATTCTACCACAATTGGCAACTCTATGCCCAGTATATATCTATTTTATATCTTATAAAGAATATGTATTCAGCACCAATTATACCGATCGGTGGCGGCTCCTTGTTCTCACACAAGCCTATCTGGGTTCTCTAGGCCGAGCCTCATTAACTCTAAGATCACGACCCATGAAATCATTGCTATCCAAAGCTGCAATAGCTTCTTTAGCTTTTTCATCATCGGCCATTTCAACGAATGCAAATCCTTTAGATCTACCTGTGTCCCTGTCAGTGATGACACGAGTTGCGCTCACCTCGCCGTACTTAGTAAATAAATCTCTTAAATCGTCTTCACCAGTCCCGTACGCAATATTTCCAACGTAAATGTTCACTTCTTCTCTTCCTACTTTTAAACTAATGGATATGCAAGTACATATCCGGCTAACAATAATGGCAGAGTTGTACCACAATTGGCAACTCTATGCCCAGTATATATCTATTTTATACCTTTAAAGAATATGTATTCAGCACCAATTATGTGGAATTACCCTTGAATTTATAGCACCTTATAGCCTGTTGATTGAATCGACATTATCTTGCTCTCATCCCATGGGTGAGCCTTGGCTACTTCCTCATTGATATCAGTGCCCCAGCCGGGCTTATTAGGAACTGTCATATATCCGTCTAGTAATTCGGGAGCGGAAGTGGTCAACTCATCCTTCCATGGAACATCGTCGATATCTATTTCCATTATCCGAACATTAGGTAATGAAGCACAAAGTGAGGCGCTTACAAATGTAGCTAGATGGCTATAATAATTATGAGGGGCCACATTATGTTGAAATACCTCGGCTAGGTCTCCAATCTTTTTCGACTGACTGAAGCCATTCCACGGAACATCGATCATAAACATATCTGCAGAGTGATTTTCAAAATAAGGAAGGTAATCACTCATGTAAAATAGATTTTCTCCAGTACAAATCCGAGTATCGGTAGAATCTTTAATCTGCCTTAAGCTCAAAGGATCATACATATCGATTTCTAGCCATAGCATGTCAAATTTCTCAAGCACTTTAGCAATTCTTAAACAAGCTTCTGTTTTGAAATGGAAATTTAAATCCAAATTGATATCTATATCATCGCCAACGGCATCTCTAAAAGTGCCAATGAGGGTTTCTATATGCGGAATTAACCATTTTGGGGCTACTTGATCTGTAGTGCCAGACCCACCAAAAGAGCCTCCCCCGAATGTAGCACTCTGGCCGGGGAGTAAAACATTAGTTTTTAAAGCCGTAAATCCTTTGCTTTTAACTTCCTTACCCAGCCTAGTAACATCATCCCAAGTCTCTATAGGCGGTGTCCCTAGAATATCCGTATGCCTAATCCTGCTCGAACCACAGTGAGACCAATAAACTCTCACTTTATCTCTAGTTGGTCCGCCGAATAGCTCGGCCACTGATATATTTAATGATTTAGCTTTAATATCAATAAAAGCGCAATCCAGCCCTGCTAAGGCCTTGGCAGCTATCCCGCCTTTACTAGCTCTTGTCCCTATATACATTTCTTGAAATCTCATTTCAAAGGCACATGGGTCTTTGCCAATTAAAACAGGTTTCAAGTCCCTGATAACACCTTCAATCCCGTGCGGCGATTTTCCATCACTACATTCTCCCCAACCTGTAATGCCTTCATCAGTTTCAACTTTAACAAAGGTCCAGGGACGCCAACCAGCATCCACTATCAAGGTGTCTATATTAGTTATTTTCATTAAATCTTCTCCTGATTAGCAGTAGTTAATCTTATTTGTGAATTTAACAAATTTCTCGACGGAAATACATTTCTGTCTATTTACGAACCTCTCTTCCCGCTACAAGGTACAACAATTTCACCGGGCTAGTTCGCTACCACATCCAGTACAAAATCGTTCCAGCTTTCTGAAACTCATTCCACAGCCAGGACACACATTTCCGAAATTTGATCCCCGGTGTCGTTTACCGTTCAAAAATAGGCCTATAAAAGTAGCTCGTACAAAATACCGATAAGTTACTAAGCAAACCCCGGCAGTAAAACTTGTTGCTATGACAAATTTAATTTCTGGGTATATTGGCCACCCAAACATGAGAAATGTCGTAAATGCGACGACAGGCAAATGAATCAGATACATCCAATATGAACCATCTGATATAAATCGGAAAAAACGATTATAAGAACCAAATTTATCTTCCGCCAGACCAATGAATCCAATTGAAAACAAGACGGCACCAATAATTTCCATACTATACCGTGTCAGTACAAATAGACTTACATCCGGGGTTTGGTTTTCTCCTATCCGTGTTTGATAAATCACCTCAGTTATATCTTTGGCTACTCTCATATCCAACCCTATATACAAAGAAAAGATGAGAGTAGCGATTAATAAATAGTATTTCCATTCCTTTTTTATAAAAGAAAGCAAAGAGGGGTTTTTATATAAGCTAAACCCAAAAAGGAAATATAGCCCGCTACCTAAGGGGTTTATTATTAGCTCTCCTCCTGCCCATAAATTAGTGATTCCGCATGCGAGCATAAATCCGATTGGGAATTTAGATTTAAAAATAATTACTGCTATAACGTTTTTAAGTTTATAAAGAAATGAGGTTAATACCTCCAGCCCGCCGCCGTTTAGTAGGCGCATCAAAGCAACAAGGGATTTGCCGGGCATTCGAAATAGGATCGAAAATAAGACAAATATTAAGAGGTGCCATAAAAACCACAAATGAAAAGGCTGACCTGTATTCGAGTAAAAAAAGTAAAATTCCCCGGTTCGTCCATATTTCCAAATCCAAGGTAGTGTTAGACCCATAACAGGAAAAAATACCGCGATAGGTAGCCCAACTCGCAAAAACCGGTTATTACACCAGAACATCCAGGACTTACGGGTAATAATCAAATTAGCAAAAAATCCGGCTAATATGAAAAATACTGGCATTCGCCACATATGGATGAATTCAAAAACAATCTTTATCGGATATGAAGAACTATTATCAGAAGGCCAAATGGCTGAAGGCATCCCCGGTATATATGGAAAGGCAGCATGCAGGACTATTCCCAAAACCATGGCAATGCCCCTCAAGGCATCTAGCCCATGATACCGTGCCGTTGAAGTAGTCATCATTGATCTTCGGAACCAGCCACCTTATTTTGAAAAAGGAGGTTCAAAGGCAACCTTGCCTGATTGCCCTCCTGATTTGGTGGCAAGCCATACCCTAAAATTCATACCCCTATCGACAGCTTTACACATATCGTAGATCGTGAGTGCGGTTACAGAGGCTCCTGTCAATGCCTCCATCTCAACCCCCGTTTTACTATTAGTTTTAACGGTGGATGCGATTTTTACGCTATTATTTTCTTCATCTAATTGAATATCAATCTTTACCTGACTGATTGGTAAAGGGTGGCACAATGGTATCAATTTGGAGGTCTCCTTAGCAGCCATTATTCCAGCGATGCGGGCCGTGGCTATCACATCTCCTTTATCAAAAGAATTGTCCCGAATCAGAGCAATAGTTCCTCTTTGCATATAAACTTCGGCTTTCGCCTCGGCAATTCTCTCAGTGTTTGGCTTTGATCCCACATCAACCATATTGGCGGTGCCGGTTTCATTAACATGCGTTAATTTTTTTTCTTTGGCCACTTTTGGCTCCTCTGATGTAAGTATTATGCTGCTATCTTTCTTTAGCCACTTTTGAGGCTTCTCCATACGCCAATTGGTCGGCTTCTTCATTAAACCGGTCCCCCGAATGGCCTTTCACCCATTCCCACTCAACATTCCGAAGCCCTACCTCGTTATCTAACAAGGGCCATAAATCTTGATTTTTCTTTCTCTTCCAATTCTTTGTCATGGTATTTATTACGTATGTTGAATCAGAAAAAATTTTCACATCGGCATTTCTAGGAATGGTTCTCAAAGCTTCAATCACCGCCATAATCTCCATCCTGTTGTTGGTGGTATTTTCTTCTGACCCCTGAAGTTGTTTCTTTTCTCCATTTTCAAAAATGACGGCCCCCCAGCCACCGGGACCAGGATTCCCCAGGCATGCTCCATCGGTGTATATGACTATCCGAGGTCCTCCTAGGTTTTTACTAGCCTCCAATGTGATACATCTCTACTTTTTTTCTTTTTACTGTTTCTTCAGACCGTTCTTCGGAATATCGATCCTCTCTCTCCCCCCATATCCCAATGATGGCGTCTTTTATTTCATCATCGGTGGATCCATTTCGTAACCACTTCCTTAGATCAGTCCCTGATTCTGCAAAAAGACAAGTAACTGCTTTCCCTTCCGGAGACAGGCGCATTCGCGAACAGTCCCCACAGAATGGCTGGGATACTGAGGAAATGACGCCAAATTCGCCTTCCCCATCCTTGTAGCGATATCTTTTGGCAACTTCCCCAGGATAAGTGGGCCCTACTGGATCAGCCGGAAATTTTTGTCTTATTAACTCAACAATTTCGTCAGCCGCAACAACCTGTTCCAACTTCCAATCATTCAGTGTGCCAACATCCATGTATTCAATAAACCGAGGAGTATGCCCATTACTCTTGCACCACTCTGCCAAACCCACAACAGTGTGATTATTAACTCCTTTTTGGACAACAGCGTTAATTTTAATTGGCTGTAACCCGGCTTCTTTTGCTGCCTTTATTCCATCTAGTACACGGGCTGTGCTAAATCCTCTTCCATTCATCTTCTGAAAAATATCATCTTCCAGCGAATCGAGGCTTACTGTTATCCGCTGCAACCCTGCGTCTTTTAACTTTTGTGCATACCCGGATAGCAAATAGGCATTTGTCGTCATAGCTAAATCTTCAACCCCGTCCACAGCTGCAATCATACCTATCAATTCCTCTATGTTTTGACGTACTAGTGGCTCTCCTCCGGTGATTCTCACTTTTGTGACACCTAGCTCAACTGCGATATTTACAACGCGAGTGATTTCTTCGAAAGTAAGCAGGTCTGCTCTGGGAAGGAATTCATACCGATCTCCAAAAATTTCAGCCGGCATGCAGTAAGGGCATCGAAAGTTACAACGATCTGTTACAGAGATTCTTAAATCTCGAAGCGGTCGATTCAACGTGTCGAATATCAGGCTGTTTCCCATTTTTAGTCTCCTCGAAGACTAAATACATTTTCTGCCATGTATGATATGGCCTCTCTCATCGCTTTTCCCCTATGGCTAACGGATTCTTTTTCTTGTGAGGTCAATTCTGCCAAGGTCCTATTCTTTTCAGGAATGAAAAATAGGGGGTCATATCCAAACCCATTTCTTCCTTTCATCTTCCTAGTAATACTGCCTTCAATTTTACCCTCAAATGTCACCACAGTATCATCAATAGGGTTCCATAGAGCAACAACACATCGAAACCTAGCCGTTAGTTCATTTTCTGATATCCCGTCTAGCTCTGTTAATAACAGTTGATTCCTGTCATTGTCATTTTTGCCCTCGCCACCGTAGCGGGCAGAATAAATTCCCGGGAACCCATCTAACGCATCTACTTCTATACCGGAATCATCTGCCAGAGTTAATCTGCCGGTTAATTTACCATAGGTCTCAGCTTTCAATATGGCATTTTCTTTGAAAGTTGTTCCTGTTTCCTCTACTTCTTCAAACACTCCGGCCCGTTTAAGGGAAATCGGCTTATAGGCACTGTTGAATAACATTCTCCCCAACTCATCCATCTTTCCTGAATTGTGGGTTGCGATCACTATATCAATTGGCAGGTTATCAGTATTTTTCATAGACAAATTATATGCAATCAGCGTTTTTATTCATCAAAAGTACTTAGTTCAGGCACTTATTCAAAGAATGCTCACCTCCTGTATAATCGGAATTTCCGAGTATTTTTTACATGTTGGCCCAACATTTAAGGAGTAAATAAGATAGGTTCCCTAACTGGATATAGAGTTATTGAGTTTAGTTCGTACCCTGTAGGTTCAATTTTAGGAATGCTATTATCTGACCAAGGCGCTGAGGTAGTTAGAATTGATTCTCCAAAAGATTACCCTATGCAGTTTGAAGGCCCCGCAAACTCGGTATGGAACAGAGGGAAACAGTCTTTTGAAATAGATGTGAGCAATCACCAGGGAAAAGAACAGCTCATTAAATATATCAACAATGCTGATGTAATCATCTACGACAAACACCCTGACTCCTATGAAGATTTCAATCTATCTTATAACTCTCTGGCAAAAGAGAATCCAGGTCTGATATGTGTTTCCTTGCCCGGGTTTCCAAAAGGACATACCTATGAAGACCTTCCTCCAGACGAGGGAATCGTGGCTTCGGCTTCAGGAATCTATTCTTTCAATCCGTCAGGGGAACTTCCGGTTGCGGGAGAAGGGCCATCCTTCCATGGGTTGCCATACGCCAGCACATTTGCTGCCATAACAGCTTCCACAGCCGTAGTCGCTGCACTTTACCACAGGGCAAAACATGACACTGGTCAGCAAATTACCGTTCCTGTCCATGACGCTATGTACCAAGGCATGGGCACAGCTCTGGTACGACATTCAAAAAGAAGCACCGGCAACCAAGAAGGTCATCCCGTCATAAAAAGATTTTACCAGTGCAAAGACGGGCGATGGGTTAACGTCAATATATCTTTCCCTAGGTTCTTAAAGCCATTTCTGGCAAGTATTGATCATATGGAATGGTTAGAACAGCTGACTGATACAAACACCCTACTGTCTAATAAAACAGACTTGAGCCACTGGATCAGCCGATTTGCCGCGGTTTGGCAAAATAAAACCGCCTTAGAGTGGGAAAACATCATGGACGAATTGGGAATTCCAGGAACAATGTGCCGGACTATAGATGAATGGATGGATTCTGAACACTCTGTGATCTCAGGGGCCACTATCACTATTGATGATCCTGTTTTCGGAAAAATGAAGCAGCCGGGAAAACTTGTCCGCCTTAATAATCATGATCATGCAAATTTAGACCCTGCCCGTGCCTCACAAATTCAAAAGCCTTCCCCTGAGGTGAAGCGATGACTAGGCTACCCCTAGCCGGGATCCGGGTTTTAGATTTATGCATTGTTTTGGCTGGACCAACCTGTGGAAGAACTCTCGCACAATACGGTGCTGAAGTAATAAAAGTTGACCCTCAGCACCGTCCGCCTCAATTGACTCCCTGGCTAGATGTTGGTAGAGGAAAACGGAGCATATCTTTAAACATCACGAACCCAGACGGATTAAATACATTTCTTAAATTGGTTGATTCCTCTGACGTTATTTTAGAAGGCTTCAGGAAGGGGGTAACCAATCGATTAGGAATAGGCTATGAACAACTTAAGCCTAGAAACCCCAGATTGATCTACGCTTCTATTAACTGTTTTGGCAGATCCGGCCCTTGGGAGTTTAGGCCGGGGTTCGAGCAAAACGCCCAGGCCGCCACGGGGGTTCAGCTGCGAAATAGCGGAGGCAAAGGGCAACCGAGACCAGCTACATTTACCTTAAATGACTACGGAACCGGTATTGCCGCAGGATACGGGATAATGATGGCCCTTCTAGAAAGAGAAAAAACTGGGGAAGGTCAGCAAATTGAGGCAGCCTTGTCTTATACCTCCGCCACACTTTCGGGCCCATATCATGTCACATATGAAAATTATGTAAGGAATGATATCGGCGGGCCGGGAGCTCGGGGTTTACATGCCTTAAATGGGTTGTATGAGTCTTCAGATAGTTGGATGTTCTTGAGTGTTTCTTCTAACAAGGAATGGGAAACACTTTGCAGGGTAGAGGAGTTTTCGGAGCTAGGGTTACGGCAAGAGTTTTTCTCATCTGATTTGAGGTCGAAAAATGATTTGCTTTTACGTGAAGCCTTCGAAAAAATCTTTGCGGCTAATTCCACCGCATTTTGGATTAGAACCATGAGCTCAATTGGGATTCCTTTGGTGAAAAATGTAACGGCAGCTGAAATACATGGTGATGAATTCAATCACGAGCGAGGCCTTATCAGAGATAAGGATTATGCGAGTTCGGGGGAACTAAATTCCTCATGGGGCAGCACATCTTGGGCAGGAAATCCCGTCGTTATGTCTGAGACTCCTTTGCAAGACGTATTTCCTCCTATTTTTGGAGGGGATACCGTCGGTGTATTGGAGGAACTAGGATTGACAACAGAGGAAATTGATCACCTGAGGGAGACCGGTGCTATTCCCATGGTTTTACCGATAAAGATATAGTGTGCTAATTATCAATCAATTCCTTACTTTTTTGCTCCGCTTTTAATGCAAACTCCTCTGCAAAATAGGAGCATAGACCTGTGTATTCTTCTGGATCCAATAACCTTAGTATTTCCTCTTTAGTTAACTGGCTGGCCACTTCTGGTTCCTCTTGCAAGGTCTGAGAAAATGGCCTCCGTTCATTGACGGATCTTTGCGCTGCCTCATAAACTACATCATGCGCCTTTTGTCGACCCATTTTCCGGCCAAGCTCCAGCATGATTCTCTCTGAAAGTATTAGCCCTCCACTAAGATCTAGATTTTGTCTCATCCTATCTGGAAAGACCTTTAGGTCAGAGAATATTTCGACGAGACCTTTTGTGATCTGGCCCATTAGTACGCATGTCCTGTCAATAGCTGAATTTATCATCATGCTGGTAGTCTTATCAGCTTCGTGCTCCGTTTGCATAGCTTCTAGAGACATCGGCACAAATGTCCTGATTTCAGAAGCCCACGCGACTACATCTTGACATAAACGAGGGTTTCTTTTCTGAGGCATAGTTGAGGAGCCAACCGCGCCTACAGGAACAGGCTCTTCCACTTCACCAAACTCTTGTTTCATCATGGTATAGATTTCTCGAGCCATTTTGGTAGAGGTAGCCGCGAGCATGGCAAGAATAGTGATGTATTCGGTCAGATGATCTCCTATCACTCTAGAGGGCATCGTCATGGATCCCAACCCAAGTTCTTCTCCTATCAGCCTTTGGGTTTCAAGACCTTCAAGACCTACAGAAGCCATAGTCCCCGCTCCTCCTCCAAGCATTGCCACAAAAACACGTTCCTCGCTTGCTTGCAAACGATCCACATGCCGCATCAACTCATCTATCCAGACTGCAACTTTGTAACCAAAGGTGGCTGGCACAGCATGTTGGCCATGTGTCCTTCCGGGCATCGCATAATCTTTAGTTGTTTCTGCCAGCTTCCCAAGTATATGAAGCAAGCTACCTAGGTCTTCCAGGTAACTGTTATGGCACTTTTTAATTAATAGCAGTTTTCCTGTCTGTGTTATATTTTGAGTCGTGGCACCCCAATGTATATATCCGCCTGCTTCCTCGCCACATATCCGGTCTAGCTCCCAAATTAAAGGAACCAGAGGATGCCCTGTTTTATCTAATCCATCATAAACATTTTGTATATTCAGAAGATCGAGCTTAGCTTTTTGCGATATTATCTCGGCGGCCTTGGTGGGAATAATTCCTTGGCTTGCCTGAGCTCTTGCAAGGGCTGCTTCCACATCTAAATAGGACTGAAACAGGTTAGACTCACTGAACATTTCACTCACTGCTGTCTTGTTTTTAATGTAAGGTGCCATTTCTTCCATTTATCTCCTCAACAATATAAATCTACTAATATCCAAAAAGAATGCCACAGACCCTGTGGAAAACTTGTGCAATTATATGTCTATTTTATTAATAACAAGAGGTTAGGCAGGGGACAAAGTACTACTGATATCCACACTCAATATAAACAGCAGACAATATTCACAAAATTTTCTATTAATCCTCTAATCTTCCACAATCTATCATGATAAAATCTATATATATCCCCCGCCTAACAGATGCTAATATCCACTATTTACACAACCTTATTGTTATTACTGTTATCTACAAGGAAAGAAAGGCTATTTATGATTGATAGCGTATTAATACAAATAATAAGTGGTTCTGGAGGTGACGGAGCAATCAGCGGCCGCCACGAAAAATTTGTGCCGAGAGGGGGCCCTGATGGAGGAGATGGCGGAAGAGGGGGCAACGTCATCATAAAGGGAGACCATAACGAAAACACACTTATTAATTTTAGGTACGTGAAAAATTTTGCGGCTGGAAAGGGAGGAAATGGATCTAAAGCAAAGAAGCACGGTAAGGACGGTGAAGACACGATAATAAAAGTTCCAGTGGGAACTCAAATAATGGATGAAGAAGGCTCAGTTGTTGCCGATATTGTGGTCTCAGGAGAAGAATATCTTGCAGCCGCAGGAGGAAAAGGGGGGTACGGCAATGTCAAATATTCTTCTTCCACAAGTCAGTATCCAGTGATCGCTCAAGCGGGTGAATTAGGAACTGAACACAATCTTAGACTGGAACTGAAATTGATCGCCGATGTAGGGATAATAGGTGTTCCAAATGCCGGGAAATCGAGCCTTATCTCATTTCTCACGGCCGCACGCCCAAAGGTGGCTAGCTACCCTTTCACAACCATTGAACCGGTACTTGGGTTGGTAGAACACCGGGAAAAAGATTTTGTGATGGTAGATATCCCTGGTCTGCTTGAAGGAGCCCACCAAGGGATTGGTCTCGGACATGAGTTTCTTAGACATATTGAAAGGACCCGAGTTCTGGTACACCTTGTAGATGGAACAGCGGAAAACCCTGGAGGGGATTTTCACAAAATTAACCGAGAATTGGCATTATTCGACGAGTCTCTTAAAAATAAACCACAAATCTTAGCGATTAACAAAGTTGATCTTGAAGAAGTGAGAATACTCGCAGAGGATATCAGGGACGCAATGGGAGAAGATGCTTGGAAGTTTCATATAGTTTCGGCAATATCAGGCGAGGGAGTGTCTGAAATGATGGATGAGGTGGTGCAAATTTTATCTGAGCAACCGACTCTAAACCGTCCAAAGCTTTCCGTCGAACCAGAAGAAGAACCTATTCCGATATTACGCCCAGAGCCTCGACGGAGGGGTGTTTCAGTGCATCAAGAAGATGGTGTATATATTGTGGAAGCTCCAGGAGTCGAAAGAATAGCGCAGAGGATAGATTACGAGGATTGGCTTGCCCGCATGCAATTCTATAAACACATGCAAAAAACAGGAATCGTGAAAGCTTTAGAGGACGCGGGAATTACCGAAGGGAATACTGTTCGAATTGGTGACGTGGAGTGGGAATGGGACTAATATTTCGATAAATACGCGGAGACAATAATTTAAAAAGCTATATCGAACTTGAACGATTTGTGAAGTTGATCCCTAACGCTGCTGGCGTGACCTCTGAAATTCACGTTCATCCATTTGTGAACTAAAATGCCATCCTTGTCTATGAGGAAAGTACAACGAACTACAGACCAAGCACGAAGACCTTCATCAATGTCAAACCCAAAACCCTTGGCATATTCCGCCTCCATATCATTTAATTGATATTCACCCCAGACCCCATATTCCTTGATCGTATTCAGATCTGGATCTACGCATAAATCAAAAGGTAAATCGTGCTTATCAGCCATATCTTGATGAGAGACCTCGTTATCTGGGCTTATTCCATAAACCGGACAATCGAGCTCAAGGAAATCGTGATATACATCTCGGAAGTCACAGGCTTCTTGTATACATCCTGAGGTGCCATCTTTAGGATAAAAATAGAGGACGGCGGGAGAACCAAGTAAATCACGGAGCCGTAAGGTTTTATTTTCATGGTCCACTAAAATGAAATCCGGAACCTTTGCTCCTATCTCTATATTATTTTCCGGTTGATACCTTAAAAGTTCCATCTTCAGTCTCCTAAGTTAAGAGTTTCGTACTTCTGGGTCAAGTACGGATAGATCTTGACCATCTTCGCCTACATTATTTTCTATTTCTTTTATGTATTCATCAACCTTTTCAATGAACTCGACGGGTAGTGTAAACCTAATTAGACTTTCCTTGTAGAATTTTCGCCTTCCAGGGAAAAGGGCGAAACTGGTCTTTAGTGCCAAATCTGGATCCACGTGTAACAAATCCGCGTATTCCTGAGCTATGTTACTAAGACTCATCTCTGCTGCAAATAATCTATTGAAGCGTATTCTTTCGGATTGATTATTCAAATCTGCGAAATCGTGACCACCACGGAAATTTATATCAGATAAATCCGGGTTGGTAGCCACTGCTACGGCGAGATCTTGTCGTTGTTGGTTGATTGCGAGTACAAGTTCTCGTTGTGCCACTGCACGTTGCTGTTTCAATTGAAAAAACAAAACAAACGCTACCACTAAAGTGGCTAGCCCAGTTACAATTTGTGCTCCATAGATTACGATTTCAGCGCTCATAGTGGGGTGATTCTTTTTTCTAAGTTATTTAAATGTATTGGTATTGCAATTCAGATAATTGATGATACGTGAAAAATAGGAATGGAATCATATCAGTCTTGTACAATAGTATTGAAGTTGTTGGTACAACATTTGTGGCTGCACTAAGTTTTGGGTTGTAAATGAAAATGTTATGCCGACGTAGCTCAGTGGTAGAGCAGCTGTTTTGTAAACAGCAGGTCGTCAGTTCGAACCTGACCGTCGGCTCCAAGAAAACATTCAAAAGGATTCATCTCATGCCAGAGGATGACAAAAAGTTACAAGCGGATTCAGTTGATGCCTTTGAATTCATAGGGAAAATGGCCCAAACAAGAAAAAAACAGGTTGAAGAAACTAAGGATCTATCTAAAGAAGTAGACCAAGAGAAATCTGATACTGATTTGCAGTAACGGGCAGCACACCTAACAATGTGTAGGACGTATCTGAAATTAAAGTCTAGCACCCCAACAGCCGTGATAATTTCGTTATGAAAATCAAAGATATAAAAGTTAGCGAATTTGAAATCAAGGACAATACACCGCGATTCAAACTTCGTAAGACAAATGAAGCGTGGGAGAAATATGACCTTAAATCGCCTACAGGTTATCTCCATGTAATGCATGTAATAACCGATGAAGGGTTGGAGGGAATCTGTACGGTAGGGGATGCTCGGTATACAACAATGACCGAAAATGCTCTTGCACACCTGAAACACCTTACAGTTGGGGAGGACCCAACCAAAAGGGAATACCTGTTCGATATGCTAACCAAAGCGACCAGAATGGTTTTTATGCCCCCAGGATGGTTTGGGGGGTTTGATAATTGTTTATGGGATATAGAGGGACAAAGGAGAGGCAAGTCAGTCGCAACACTTATTTCTAATAAGAGCAAACCGGTCAAAGCTTACTATAACTACCGAGGGGCAGACCTTAATGCGTTGATCGATGATGCAAATGTGGGTATTGGAAAAGGGTTCAAGGTTCTAAAGGATCATTTTGCTTGGAATGCAACACAAAATATAAAATCTTTCGAATCTGTCAGAGCCACCGTAGGAGAAGATATTATTTTGTTGCATGACGCGGCTGGCTGCAGCTATTCACTGGATGAGGCTGTCGAGGTTGCGAAGCAATTAAGCCAACTGAATTTTGGATGGTTTGAGGAACCTTTGAATGATAGAGAATTGGGCTCATTGAAAACACTTTGCTCACAATCAGATATACCAATTTTGGCCCTTGAAACTTTGATGAATGATTTTGTGATAATGAGAGAATGGGTGAGAGAAGCTGCGGTTAATATAGTTCGCGGAAATGCACGACATGGTACCACTGGGATTATTCGGATCGCAGAAGACCTGGCTAGAATTGGAATGAACATCGAATTAAATGGTCCAGGAGGATTATTCGGGCACGTCCACGCCCAATTGGTCGCGGGTATTAGTAATACGTCCTATTATGAATACTTTCCGGACGGTAGTAGAGATTCCATAGGTAAGGAGATTGGTCTTCTAAATCCTCCGGTGCCTGTAAAAGGAGAGGTAAGGTTAACTGAAAGGCATGGGTGGGGGTATGAGTTTGATCGGGAATATTTCAACAAAAAAAGAGTTCGGGTTTTTTAGTTAAATCAATAATTGCTGGAAGCGTGCTTATCTGTGCATGTCGATATTGAAACTACCACCAAGTCTCCGATTTAATTTGGCCCTTATTGAAACCTGTCTTTTGTAATTGAGCTGACAGAGATTCGACAAAGCTGTCCGGACCACAGACAAAAGCGGTATCGAAGGTGGAGGCTTCTAACTGATTTAACATGTCACCATTAACCCTGCCTGAGAATCCTTCAGCAGAGTGATGGGGTGCGCCGGATATCGTGTAGACATAGGAAAGCTGATCAGGGTTTTTCAGGCAAAGGTCTTTTAATTTCCTGGGGAACAATAATTCTTCATAACAGCAAACACTATGTATGATTGTTGCTCTGTGATTAGTCGCCTCCCCGATGTACCTAAAAATACTCACCAAAGGGGTAATTCCGATTCCTCCGGCTATTAATATCACATTACCCTGCTCAGGGGTATAAACGCAGGTTCCGCCGGTTGAAAAAGAAACAGTATCCCCTTCCCTCATAGATTGATGAATATATTGGGTTACTTCATCATCGCCTGTGTTTTTTACGGCTAAAGAAATGAATTCTGTGTTGCATGGGGTTGATGTGATTGAATAACCAGCCACTTGCTCACTCCCGTGTAAGGAGACAAACAGATCGATCCATTGCCCAGGAAGAAAATCGATTTTGCCTTTATAGGGAAACAAATCGAAAGATTTCGTAGAGGTGGTTTCTTGCTTGATGTTAGTAACCTTCGCAGTGACTATATGTCTATCAGGTTGCATCTTGTCTTAAACCCTGTGCTTAATATGAAATTATGAGAGCATTTCCTCTAAACTTGAAAATGTCATGCTCAGACTCTCAGCCAGAGCAGGATAGGTTATTTGTCCACCTATAGTGTTGACTCCTTTAGCAAGGCTACTGTCTAAGGCGATAGCTTTGTGAGCACCATTGTTCGCGATAGACCGAACGTATGGCAGAGTAGCATTCGAAAGCGAAGTACTGGCGGTATGGCCGACTATCCCCGGCATGTTAGTTACTGCATAATGAATAACGTCGTCTTGGATATACGTTGGGGTTTGGTGCGAGGTTGGGCGAATCCCTTCAACACAGCCGCCTTGGTCAATCGCAACATCGATAATAACGCCTCCAGGCATCATATCTTTAACCATATCGCGACTGACTATTTTAGGAGCTTTTGCCCCTGGTACTAATACTGCACCCACGACAACCTCTGAGCGTTGAACCTTCTCCGCCAGTGCGGCTGGGGTCGGATAAATGGTTTTCACGTGGCCATTGGTTAGGGTGTCTATTTCTCTAATCCTATCTAGATTGATATCAGCAACGGTTACGTCGGCCCCTGCGCCCATTAATGCCGTCGCCGCATTTAACCCCACGGTTCCTCCCCCAATAATAAAGGCGCTGCAATTGCCAGACCCAGGCACACCACTAAGTAATTTACCAACCCCGCTGTCTATATTGGTTAGAAGGCGAGCTGAAACTTGAGAAACTAAACGTCCTGCAATTTCACTCATTGGATGAAGGAGTCCAAGCCTACCTTTGTCATCTTCTACAGTCTCATATGCGATCCCGGTCACATTTTTCTTCAATAGGCAATCAAGTAAATCTAGTTCAGCAGCTAGGTGGAGATAGGTGAAAAGGGTTTGTCCTTCTTGTATTAAATCAAATTCGTTAGGCTGAGGTTCTTTCACTTTGACGATGAGCTCTGCTGTGCCATATATTTCAGCGGGGTCTGAGACTATTGTGGCACCTGCACCGTACAGGTAAACATCATCGGAAAACCGAGACCCTTGGCCGGCACCAGATTCTACGAGGACTTTATGCCCGTCAGAGACTAAAACCTCGACTTTGTCGGGAGGCAAGGATACCCTGTTCTCATCAGGTTTTATTTCTTTTGGGATACCTATTATCACAACTTAAACTCCACACCTTGATAATATATAAACGCTGACCACAGTTAATGTTGAATATCTAAAACCTTTTCAAAAGCTTTTCCAATTCTTCTGCTGGCTTCCTCAAGATGTTCAAATGGAGCACGCGTGAAGGCTAGTCGAAAATGCGAATCATCTAGTGAACTATCAACATAAAAAATAGATCCTAGCGGAAAAACAACACCCTCTTCCGCGGCGGCCTGAATCAAATCAAAAGCTTTAGTTTGAGTACATTTTACCCAAAGAAAGTAACCGCCTTCTGGTTCTTCCAATTCAATATAGGGATCGCAGTATTTCTTGAGGGAATCTACCATTGTTCTACACTTCGATTTGTATAAATTTCGCATCGAGGTAATGTGGCTGTCCAACTTTCCTGACTCTATTAGATCTGCTAACGCATAATGGACTAATGGGCTGGTGCCCATGTCAAAACGTACTTTCGTTAGTGGTTCAGCCAACTCATCCCTGGCTTGAATCCAGCCAGCCCTTAATCCGGTGGCCAAAATTTTGCTAAAACTACACATTTTTATTACCCCATGGCCATCAGAAAGCGCATAGTACGACGGTGGCGGCGGTGCATCGTAATAAAGTTCGGTGTATGCGGCGTCTTCCGCTATGAGAATTTTGTGCTCCGCGCATATTTCCAGAATTGCTTTTCTAATTTCTAATGTAGTCACATTACCCATCGGGTTGTGATAATCAGGGATGGTGTAAAAGAGTTTTACTCTTCTACCTTGGGCCGCAAGGGATTCGACAGTTTCCTTAAATAAATCCGGGTTAATGCCCTCTTTATCCATTGGCACTTCAATAACTTCTGCCCTGAATCCCCTAATGGCTCTTACCGTTCCCGAGTAACTTGGGGATTCTACAATTGCGATGTCTCCAGGCCCTACGAAAGCCTTGCAGACGTTTTCTAGACACCCAGAACTTCCATTGTGCATGATGATATTGTCAGGCAGAAGATTTGTTCCTTCAATTTTATTTTGGCGGTCAGCTATTAATTGACGTAGGCCTTCATAGCCAAACCAACCTCCGTACATAAGAGAATCACTGAAATGGTCTCTAATTGATTTGGAAAAACTATCGATTAAGTCTTCGGTTGGAAGAGCAGTATCGTCCGGAATTCCACCAGCCAAAACAATGGGGTCTGGATGTTCTGTGGGGAGTCTCCAAAAACGACCAGCATCGGTTGCGCTTCCTGCACCTATGCTGCGCGCTGCTTCCGAAAGTAAGTCGTTTTCTATGTCCAAGGATTGCCATTGGCCGGCGAGTGTTTCTTTTTTGAATTGCACCATATCAGTAAACCTTATGCCTATTGATGCCTTAGGCGAATAGGACAGTGAATCGTTTTATTTCAAATAAGGATAACCTGTCAGGACTAACTAGTGAAGCTATAAAGGGATAGTAAAAAGTAGGGCCAAGGGCCTATCGGTTCATTGTAGGATCTAATGCATCTCTCAAGCCATCACCTACAAATGTAAAGCCCATCGTAATAACCGCTATCATGAGGCTCGGGAACAGACCCATATGCCAGTAGGTGCGGACATAACCAAGGCTGGTTGATATCATTTTGCCTAAACTTGGCACCGGCTCATCAATCCCAAGTCCTAAAAAGCTAAGTCCGGCCTCATTGAAAATCACAGCTGGAACTTGAAAGGCCAACAAGACAGCCAATATAGGTACGATGTTTGGGAAAATATGTCTAAATGCTACTCTGAATCTACTGGCACCGATTGCTTGTGCTGCGATTACAAATTCCCTCTCTTTAAAAGCTAAAAACTGCCCGCGGGTGATACGTGTTTCTACCACCCAGCCCGAAATTCCCAAGGCAAATATCACGTTCCACATGGAATGCCCAAGCAATCCCATAATAAACATTGCTATTAGTAAAGCTGGAATGCCGGTTGCTATTTCTATTATCCTGACCACTATCTGGTCTACCCATCCCCCAAGATATCCACCAAGAGTGCCTAAACTGATTCCTATACTTAAGGTGATGACTTGTACTCCCAAAGCTACAATGATAGAGGTCCGCGTGGCATAAAGCATACGGCTGAGGTAATCGCGGCCCACTGCGTCGGTGCCAAATACGTGAGACCAACTGGGAGGCTGCCTCGCTTCAACCAAGTTTCCCACATCATATGAGGTAGGTGCCAAAAAGTTCGCGAACATAGCGATGAAAATACATGCAAGCACGATGCCAGAGCCAGCGACTGCCAATTTGTTACGCCTAAAGCGCCACATGAAATTGGCCTTGCGTCGCTTCTGGCCTTTTTCTTCGGCTTCTTTAAGGCTGGTCATGTTTGGCGATCCGTCAGTCTCACCCGAGGGTCAGCCCAAGTGTAGAGAATATCACTGATAAAATAAGTAAGACCAAACAGAACGGCGACCAACATGAAAACCCCCATGATGACCGGGTAATCTCTATCAAAAATACTGGTTACGAAATGGCGACCGATTCCCGGTATCCCGAAGGTGTTTTCTATAAAAATGCTTCCTGTCATCAGGTTTGGGATTAAAGGCCCTACGAGAGTAATAATAGGGATCAAGGCATTCTTAAAAACATGCCGAAGGATCACTACGGGTTCTGCTAATCCCTTGGCTCGTGCAGTCCTGATGTAGTCAGACCTCATTGCCTCGAGCATACTAACTCTTGTAAAACGCGCTATGAGGCTTGTAGGAGCAAGGGAATAGGCTACCACCGGTAGGACCATATGCTGCCAAGTTCCCCAGCCTTGGGTTGGAAGGAGGTCCATTTTCACGGAAACAAACATAACTAACCACACCGCAACGGCAAAATTTGGAACAGTGATACCTGTTGTAGCTAGAAAAGTTACGGTGTAGTCCAGCAGGCTATTTTGTCGGAGTGCGGCAATAATGCCCACAGGAATTCCGATTGAAAAGGCTATTAGAAGTGTGACAGAACCTATCTTTGCGGTGGCAGGCCAGCCTCTTGCTATTGTTTGCCAGACAGTATCCGTTTTGTATATGAATGAATTGCCTAAATCTAAGTGAAATAAATTCCACAAGTATTTTGCATATTGAATATAGACTGGTTGGTCCAATCCATATTTTCTCATCATGTTTTCTTTTGCGGCTCCCTGCAAGGGTATTTCCGCCTCATTCCACGGAGTACCAGGCAACCATCTCACTGCGATAAACAGGATTAGAGAAATGATTAAAACAGAGCCTATTAAACCAAGTAATCTTCCTAAAGAATATCTAATCATGGTCAGATTTTCTCTTCATTTGGGCTAAGATGCAAGTTCTGATAATTTGTCCGCAAGTAAATCTATTTCTTCTTCCAATAAATAAAAAGCGGCAGCAATCCGCATCGAGTGTGTTTTGGGGTTGTGCGCTGTCAAAATTCTATGCTCATTCCATAGCCAATTGCCTGGTTCAGGGTGATTCAGACCCGCTGTAGAAAAGGCGACTATCCCTGTGCTATCAGCTTTATCCATCGGTGTTTTAATTGTTATACCCTGAATGTCGATTAGACGTCTTTTTAGTTGGCTGGCCAAATCGTGGCTTCTTCTATATATATTTTCAGGACCTATGTTGTTATGGAATTCTAGAGCTTTAACTCCTGATGCGTGGGTTGCCCAATACCTAGTGCCAAATTCAAATCGTTGTGCAGTCTTAAGGCTTGTGTAGGACAATGAGTCAAGATCGTATTCCTCAGTCATTCCCCAGCCTACCCAGCTCGTCTTCAACTTGGTTATCCAGTCTTTTTTCACATAGAGAAAGCCAGTTCCTTGCTGGCATAATAGCCATTTGTGACCACATCCGGCGTAAAAATCACAGCCAAGTTCTTTCATAGAGACTGGAAACTGACCTACTGCGTGAGCCCCATCCAACATATAAGGGATGTCTCGAGCCTTCAGAAATTCTCCAACTTCCCTCGCGGGCAATCTAGCTCCATCTACAGTTGATACATGGCTGAGAAAAACCAGCCTAGTTTTATCAGTTACTAGAGACTTCAAATCTTTTAAGAGCTGAGTTGGCTCTGTTTGGAATTTAAGCAGTTTCACCTGGACTCCGTACCGTTCAGATAAGTTCATAAACGGAAGGGAACCACTAGGATGTTCTTCATTGGTGATTATCACCTCGTCACCAGGAAGCCAATCAAATCCAGTGGCTACTATATTAATTCCATCAGACACATTTCGGGTTAGTGCTATCTCGTCTGAGGAGGCCCCGATATAATCACCAAAGCCTTTTCTAGAGTCTTCAAATAAGGTTAACACTTCATCATTAACGTCCCTGTCGTAGGGCCCTTTGTGTTCTATAAGACGGGCCAATCTGACAGCTTCTTCTGCGACCACGCTTGGAGTAGGTCCGAAAGTTCCACAGTTCAAATATGTGCAACTCTGGAGTGCGGGTATTTGGGTGCGGATTGATTGAATATCCGTTTTGTGCCTCCCTAAAAAAACGGCCCGCTTGATACAAAAAAGTACCGAGCAGGCCGCTCAATTTATCTCTCTTGTTTCTTGCTAATAGCGAGAAACCTTATATACGGTTAGTAGGCTGATCGAGTGTGCTCTTGAACATTCTCGCCAACATACACCTCATAGATGTTTTGGGCTCCAAAACCAGGATTCCAGTTAGGGAACTGAAGACCTGACCAACCAGCCTCGTTAGTTTCGAGCCATGTACCTTTCAGGTATGGCTTGTGCAACTGGTTCTGAACCTGTGACCAGAAGAATACGCTACCAACATCCTCAGAGAGAATTTCTTGTAGCTTGAGCATCTTGGCAGACCTTTCAGCCGAAAGTGCCATCGCACCTGCTTCTATTCTTAAGTCCTCGAATTCTTTGTTGTTCCAGTTATGTCGGCCATCCGTCTTGAAGACACCCATAAAGTTTGAAGCATCGACATAGTCAAAACCGTAGGAAACCATAGCAAATTGCAGGTCGTGGCCATTTAGATGACCCATGTAGGTTTTGCGGTCCATATTGTTGATAGTGACATCGACGCCGAGGTTTTCCTTAAGTTGCTGGGCAACGGCGGCTGCAGTTGCTTGGAAGAGCTCGGTTTCTTGTCTTAGAGCCAATTCTAGTTTTGGAAAACCTGAACCGTCTGCAAAGCCTGCGTCAGCCATCAGTTTTTGGGCTGCGGCGACATCAAGACCTTGGTATTGTTTGAGTTTGTCAGGTCCTGCAGCATCTGGGAAGCCAGGTATTAATACACCGTACCTAGGCTCGCCGGCCTCTGACCCAACTATGTTATTGATAATCGCATCTCTGTCTATAGCTTTGGCAAAAGCCTGCCTGACTTTGACATCGTTAAACGGTGCGCTCTGGTTGTCGAAGAAAAGGTAGTGTGTTCGGAAGTCACCTGGGGAAAGACCTCTTTCTGACATCAACTTCGCGTCATTCTCCAGATATTCTTGGTCTGCTGGAGTAAATGGTCCGTTGATAGTATCGACCTCGCCAGCGAGGTAGGCATCAAATTTTCGCTCACCATACACAGACTTATAATTTTCTATGTAAGGCTTGATCTTGCCAGTGTAATTCAAATTGGGTTCAAATTCCGCATGCTGATTTGGTACCCATTCTTTTAGGATCCACGGAGTGCTTGAAAGCGTTGTCGCTGGATCATTTGAATAGTATTGGCCATGTTTCTCAGCTGCATGCTTTGCGAGCGGAGAACCATACATCATAAACCCGGGGACATATGGCGCTGGCGTATCAAGCTGGAACACAAGGGTTTTGTCGTCTGTTGCTGTAACACCTAGAGTGTCCAAAGCCTTCTCGCCGGCTTCAATTGCCCCATAGTTTTCTACTTCAAGCATACCGAAGTACCACGTGAAGTCGTAAGCGTGTTCTGGGTCAGCGTAATACTGCCATGTATATACGTAGTCATGAGCAGTTAGTGGGACACCGTCACTCCATGTAAGATCTGGGTCGATGTTGAATGTCCAGGTTTTCATATCGTCTGAAGATGACCAACTAGTGGCACCACCAGGGACGGTAGAAAGGTCTGTGCTCAGTAGAGCTAAGCTAAAACCACTCTGGATTCCTCCCGCGGCAGAGTTGTAAACACTGACCGGGAATTCTAGAGACTCACCTTCTTTTTCATAGTTGACCTTGAGAAATTGATCAGCTGCTGGAGCAGCGTCACTTGGCATTTCACGTCCAAATACGTTGGTTGTTTTTGCTGCTGGAGCTGATTTTGTAGCCGGGGCCGGAGCTGCTGCTGGGGCTGCTGCTGGGGCTGCTGCTGGGGCTGCTGCTGGGGCTGTCGCTTCCTCTGAAGAACTACATCCAACTACGACCGTAAGCATCAGGGCCGTCATGGCACCAATCACCAAAAACATGAAACCGTTCTTGCGCATTGAGTAACCTCCACACAATACTTCTTTAACAAGCCTACGAAAATACTCGTAGCTTTTGACTCTTTCTATTATATGATGAAAGTCAACAATAAGATAATACTAAATCAATGGTACATGAATATTACCTTTGGGAATACAAACCATTCCCAAAGGTAATATTCATGGTAGGGTATTAGTGGAAACACTGATATTTGACCAATCAGATGTTGAATTGCGGATCACTATAATTGGTAATTTTATCGAATATTTGTATTCGCCATCTTTGTGAATCCACGGCTAGTAACCTAGATTTTGAGTCGTCGAAACTAACGCAAGTTGGCAATGCAAAAAGTGTTTCAGGTTCTAAACTTGGTACCCGTCTTCGAGCCTTATGTACGTCAGGGCTAGCGGCCACGTATTGCTTTTGCCATTTCGACAGCTCAACTGCTGAACCAGTTAGGCCTGCTATGTGAATACCGGCTGAATCGTAAATCTGCACTCTGTTGTTGACCCAATCTGCCACATAAATATCGCCGGATTTATCTGTAGAAACGTCTGAAGGATGGTTCAGGTTTGAGGCGCTGGAACCAAATTCTCCTACCGACAGTATGAAGGCTCCGTCTGCATTAAACTTTTGAATTCTGTGATTTTTATGGTCAGCTACATAGACAAAATTGTCGTCGTCCGTGCAAATCCCCCAAGGGGCATTTAACAATCCGTCGGTCTCGCCCAACTCTCCCCACGATTGGATGAACACTAAATCTGGGGAAAATTTTTGGATGCGATGGTTAAGAGTATCGGCTACATAAACATTATTATCGGAATCTATCGTTATTCCTGACGGGCGATTAAATTGGGATTCCCCATTTCCTGGGGCACCTATGGTTTTGACAAGATCTCCTTGAGGAGTGAAAACAGAAATTATATTTCGGAGCTCATCCGTGACCAACAAGTGTTCGCCATTGAAAACTGCGCAACTAGGCCAAGAACCATTGAAGTTTTCTTCAGCAACTTCCCTGAATGAAATCACAATCTCTTCATCATCTATGTTGGAACCAATTGTTAATTTGATTACATCTGATCCGTAGGTGTCTCTTAACACTACAAAAAAATCATTTCCCACTCCTTTCGTGGCGTAAATTATTCCTCTGAATGCCCGACCCCCTACAACCCGATTGTAATCAAAAGCACGTCCCTTTACCGATGTAGTTAGCATTTTGAATCTACCTATAATCTACTTAAATAGCTAATTTCAATTTGAAGAACCCATAAATCCCGGCTTTTCAAAATGCCCGCCGACAATAGGCACAGGATCTAATTTCATCCAGTCTTCAGCCAGAGTGGTGTACACGCTTCGGAAATCCATGTCAGGTACTAAATCGCCCTGATCAAGATCGCCTTCCTTCATTGATGGATATTGCCCATATTCTCCACCCTTTACGTTTTTGCCAATAGCAAGACAAACACCGCCAGCCCCATGGTCGGTTCCTGCACCGTTGTCATACACTCTCCTGCCAAACTCAGAAAACAGAAACATGGTCACATTATCAGCGGCCTGGTGTTCTTCCAAATCATCAAAGAAATCTCTTATAGCAGATGAAGCTGAGGACCAAAGTTTATTATGGGTGGAGAGTTGATCCGCATGAGTATCAAAACTTCCAAGGTCACAATAAAAAATCCGAGTACCTAAATTTGCCAAATGTATTTGAGCAATTCCCTTGAGTTTTTTGGCGATCGAGGAATCTGCGTATTCAACAGTTGATGAATACAAACTAGGTGCGACATTTAATATGTCTGCTCCTTTAATTGCGTCAAGTCCTGTTTGACCAAGAAATTCCATAACTGGGCCAGACCCAATCATTGGAGAGTACATTTTTTTGTACCTATCTAGCACTCGGTCTCTTTTTTGCTCTGGGGAAATATCAGTAAGGAGTCCGTAATTATCTAGATTTTCCACTGTGGCTACTGGAACGTCAGGAGCTACCAAAGCCCTATAAAGTGATGGGCCCATACTTACGGCTGTCACCACGTTTTTTTTGTTGGGATCAATTTGCTTGATTGCTCTACCAAGCCAACCTTCGGTTCCGAGTGTTTCAGGTTCACATGTGTGCCAGATATCCATGGATCTAAAATGGGACCGAGGAGAGTTTTCATAGCCAACCCCATGAATAATGGCAACATCACCCTCCTTATACATTGCGGCCAAAGGGGCCATGGCAGGATGAAAACCTATTTCTGAGGTGAGCTCGATTACGTCAGTCTCATTTATGCTAACTGAGGGTCTGTAGTCTCTATACAAAGAGTTACTGTGAGGCACCACGGTATTCATGTAGTCATTGCCACCAGATAATTGAACTACCACTATCACGGGGTCTTTTGATGGGGCTTCAGGCATGTTTATCCTCTATCCTTTTCTTTACAACACAACGGCAGTTAAGCAAATTGATATTCTCTGGTTGCGACTATAAGTTGGAGCAATTCCAAGGTTCTTGTTACCCCGGTTGATTGCCAATCAAAATCTCCTTGTGAAGAAACGTGATCTATAAGCTCAGCCCTTGTCTCAGCTATAACCTCTAGAGGCCCCATGATGTCAAGACAGGCATCTACTACGTCTTCGGGTTTGAAAGATGTGGAGCTAACTCGATCTATCATTTTTGCAACACCTGGTCGCGAATAGTCACCGACCATTTCCGACATGAAATTTGTACGCTTCATTAAGGTGCCACTGTTGATCCACTCTACACCAGAGTGCCACCCTTCAACACTTGGAGGATTTAAGAGATCCTGACCCATATAAACGATCTGGCTGGTCCAATTCAATATATCCGGCCCAGGAAGACTACTATTCCCAACCAACCTCAGAGTACTCACTACAACTTCAGCGGGATTCTTAACCCGTGAGAATTGTGAATCCTTAAAAAAATTGCTATTGAATAATTTTCTAAGGACCGTTTCCATATGGTAGTTACTGTCCATCAAGGCATCAGCCAAAAACTGTACCGCCTCGGGGTTGTTTGGTGGAACAACAGACCATGCCGGTACCTGGGGCTCGTCTTCTACAAAAAAGTTATAAATATGCCTAGCCATAAAGTTCGCCGTTGCGGGTTTAGAAAGAATGATGTCTATTACTTCTTCCCCGTCGAAGGTTCCTTTGTGCCCTAGGAATACCTTTTCTCCAAAATCGTGATCTTCTTCTATAAACTTGAAATGCCAATCCCACCTACCCATATGAAATCTAGGTAACTTGTGTTCTAGGGTCCATCCTGTGAAAGCCCTCGAACACTCTTGGACATCGTCCTCTGTATAATTTCCTACCCCCATCGTGAACAGCTCTAACAACTCTCGACCCCAATTTTCGTTAATGGAATCTGCATGATTTTCGTTGTTGTCCAACCAGTAAATCATAGCGGGGCTTTTTGCTACTTCAAGGAGAATATCTTTATAGTGACCAAGACCTTTCTCTCGGAACATATCAATCATGTCTTGGATTTCGTCGTAGTGATCAACTTTAGCGACACCAGTGGCAAAAATATTGTGATAAAAAATGCATAACTTCTCCTGAAGTGGTGAGGCGGTATTGATCATTGTCCAAACCCATGGGGCTTGGCCTAACCCTCCCATGGTTCCGGGTTTCCACCACATTGGGTAGTATCTTAGAAATTCGTATATATCAACAGGGGTTTGAGTTAAGGGAGCCAACAACTCCTCTACAGTTTCCCTGTACCCTTTTGTGCACCTGGTTTCGAGCTCCTCTCGGGAAGCTCCAAATCCGGCCCTTCTCATAAGGTGTGCCATCAAGCTAATTTCTGTATTGGCTTTAGTACTAACCATGTACCCTACTCCAAACTCGTCTTAAATTTTTGCCCCTAGGAAGTGAGATACAGAATAGCAGAAAACCCTCAAAGTGCACGATTTGATCCCAATTAAATTATCCGAGTTGGTGCCTGTTTTCTGCCTCCAATTTAAATGCAGACGCTAAGAAATTAGCTATTTCGGCCTAACTAACAGGAGCCGTCGATGAATTTCTCAACCTCGAAGTTGAATATTTCTGGTTTCTCAAAATAAACAGAGTGACCACAATCAGGAACGATGATTAATTTGGACCCTTTAATATGAGCTGATGCCAGGTCAAGAATGTGAGGTGGGGTTATTTCGTCATCCTCTCCAACGATGAACTGGACAGGCATAATTAATTTTTTAAGATCTTTAGCTTTAGGCCCCCCATAAAGAACACCTCCACTCTCAGGTCTCTGAGGATTAGACCTTTGTATTTGAAGATAAAGGTTTGCCATCGATGGGTTACGGGTACGAAATCCATCTGAAAGGGCCCTAAAGCCTATTCCTTTCGTGTCAGGGTTACTTTCCCTCCAATGAGAAAGGGCTGTTTCGACATCTATCTCACCCATCGCTCCTGTTGTGTCAGCAAAAGTTATACTTGAAACTCTTTCGGGGTGAGTGACCGCAAATCCCAAAGCTGTTCTTCCGCCCATCGATTGGGCTACCAAACGCATATTTTTGATTTCTAGTGCGTCCACGAGGCTCCTCAAATCATCGGGGAAGGATTTCATACCTGGGCCGTGTTTCGAGTCATAGGAATGCCCAAATCCTCTGTGTGAGAAGACTATGCAGTCGTATTTACGAGAAAAATAAGGTATTTGTTGAAACCATGAGAGTAGATTACCCCCGGCACCATGAAGAAATATTATCGATTCTGCTTCCCCTGTATTTGGCCCATACCGCTGATATTCTATTTCGATATCGTTAATAGCAATTTTCGGCATTTTTATTCCTACCTTTGGATACTCCTTAAACGCGACCTTTCAAAGAATCGGACAACCTTTCTCCTATCATCATTGTTGTTACATTGGTGTTTGCTCTGACATTGTTCGGCATTATGGAGGCGTCAGCAATAAATAGATTATCGACCCCGTACACTCGACAATTTTCATCTACGACCGCATATTTATTAGAAGATTTTCCCATGGAACATGTGCTGGTCAGATGATTTCCTGTAGTTGTTGTGGAGTGGAGCCATTCGTGAAATTTATTTTTATCGCCGAGTATGTTGTTCGTCGGGCTCGTCCGAATACCTACTATGTCCCTTAAGTAAGAACTATCCATAATTTCAGAGGCCATTTGGACACCTTCGGCCATCCTGTTAATATCACTTTCAGTTGCTAGCAAATTTAAATTCACAACAGGCTTGTCATCGGGGGCCGCAGACTTAAGGGCAACGCTTCCTCTGCTCGTGCCTAGGTAGAGAGAAGTGGTAATCTGTATCCCTGATAGCTGTGGTTGAACTTGGTTATGAGATTTGTGTAAGGACAATATGTCTCTATAATCCCCGCTAACTGCATAAGAACCCATCCACATCATCATATCGTCAGTTGGGGCCGAATCTTGAGATGTGTATCTTAAACCAACCTGTAGCCGTGGAGATTTAGGATCTAAAGATTCTATATTTTTTACTTTGGCCAGCACAAAATTTTGTGGGTGATCCTGAAGGTTCTTACCAACCCCCTCCAGGTTTATTAAGGGTTTTATTCCACATGATGTTAGATTGTCTACGGGACCTATTCCAGACAGCATTAATATTTTAGGGTTGGCCAAACTTCCGGCTGAAAGTATCACTGTTTCTGCTTCCACCCTAAATATATCTCCGCCACTTTCCACCTCAGCGGCTGAAATCTTATTTTTGTCTACTATGAGCCTTGTTACTGTGCAATTTGATCGTAGGGTGAAATTCATACGGTGCCTTGATTGAGTTAGATATCCAAGAGAAGTACTCATGCGGATACCATTTGGGTTGTTGCACGGAAATGCACCTACGCCGGTTTCGTCTGGAAGATTGAAATCTGTGGCTTTGCCAAAGTCCCTATCGATACACGCTTGATAAAATCCTTCTTGGGGTGCGGTCCATTGATCCCTGGGAAATCGCCTCGCCACGATTGGACCGTCTTCCCCATGAAAATCCCCATGAAAATCCAAATCTGTTTCTAGTTTTCTGAAATAAGGCAGAACTTTTTGGTAATCCCAATTGTGGAGTCCGTTTTCAGACCAACTTTCGAAATCGTGAGTTAATCCTCGAAGAAATATCTGTCCGTTTATTGAACTTGTGCCGCCGGTTAGTTTACCTCTGGGCAGTCGAATCATTCGATTGCCCAGTTCACTTTGATTGCTCACGGTGGCAACGTATCCCCAATCATGTTCATCAGAGACTGCTAGATCGGTACCAGTGGCATATCCATATTTAACGTCATCTGGCAGATTTTCAAATATAGGGTAGTCAGGTCCTCCTTCTAAGAGCAAAACAGAGCTTTCAGGATTTTCTGAAAGTCGAGTGGCCACTATCGCTCCTGCCGAACCTGCTCCTATCACTAAATAGTCATACTTCATCGAGTAAAATGCCTCAAGTT
Organism: Dehalococcoidia bacterium; assembly: GCA_029936675.1. Classification (GTDB taxonomy): domain Bacteria; phylum Chloroflexota; class Dehalococcoidia; order Lucifugimonadales; family UBA826; genus UBA11996. Next base: position 298,865 of record JAPYSB010000002.1, read on the forward strand.
AGGGTGCTCAATGTTTTTAGAGTATCAGGAATTTGCAACTATATCCTGTACCCTGTCATATAAATGACTAGTAAATAGAGAGATAGTTAATTCATTAGGAGTTTGTATTGTTCATCGGGCTCTTCGGGGGAACTTTCGATCCCATACATAATGGTCATATTCAAGCTGCAAACTCTGCTCATCGAATTCTCAAATTGGATAAAGTAATCATGATTCCTGCTGGAGATCCCTATCTAAAGAGAACTGAATTAGTGGCGTCACCAAAAGAAAGACACCATATGGTGTCCCTGGCAATTCAAAAAATCCCCTTTTTAGAAGTTTCAGATATTGAGATTCTCCGGCCTGGGCCTTCCTATACCATAGATACGGTGAAGGAATTGAAACAAAATGGGGATGAAGTGATTGTCCTGCTAGGGGCGGATTCAATAATTGAAATGGATAAATGGGAAGACCCAGATTCACTTCATTCCGAATGTGAAGTTGTTGGGTTAACTCGTCCTGGGTTCCAAATCGATGAATCGAAATCATATCTGTCTAGGCAAAGAAAATATTCGTTAAGAACGATCGAAGTTAGCTCTCCCGCTATTTCATCCACTAAGGTAAGAAACCGTATTCAAAATGGACTGGATGTTGAAGAGTTAGTTCCTCGGGGAGTAAATGAATACATTCAGAAGGAAAAGCTATATCATTTATTGGCCTAAATTAATATTGTGGAACACATTCTATTATTGAAATGAATGATATCGAGAGATTATTAGAAGTAGCTAAAGAGAAAAAAGCACTGCTATTCGGTGAATTCACCCTGTCGTCAGGAAATAAAAGCAGTTACTACTTTGATGGTCGGCTATTGACTCTTGATCCGGAAGGATCATACCTCACAGCTAGGTGCTTTTTACCTATTTTGTACAAATGTAACGCAGAGGCTTTGGCAGGACCTACCTTAGGAGCTGATCCGATTGTTTCCTCCGTTAGTACTTTGAGCTACATCGAAGGAAAACCAGTGCCGGCTTTGATTGTACGAAAGGAAAAAAAGATTCATGGCGGCGGTAGAAATATTGAAGGACATTTTTATAAAGGGCAGAAGGTTGCCGTGGTTGATGACACCTGCACAACAGGAAGCAGTTTGTTTCACGCCATAGAAGCGGTTGAAGATGAAGGTTGCGAGGTTGTTAAAGTGCTAGCCATCATGGATCGAAGGGCTGGTGGCAGTGATGAGCTTAAACGTAGAGGTTATGATTTTCAAAGTCTATTTGTTGCTGATGGCAAGGGAGAAATCCACATTGCCCAAATTGGATCACAGTAGAAAATAGTATTGATGAATTTCCTTTTAAGTCGAATCCAAGATACACCCTCATATCGATGGTGGATTTACGGGGCAGTTGCTATTGGCACTTTCATATCCATTGTTGAACAGTCTGCGACATCTATAGTTGTTCCCAGTATTGCAGAATATTTTGGGGCAGATATTCCCACCGCTCAATGGATGGCCATCGCCTACATGTTGAGCGTAAGTGCTTTAATGATGCCGGCAGGCGCTATTGCTGACTCCATCGGGAGGAAAAGGATATGGATATGTGGGCTGTTGATATTTGCTTGTGCTACCGCTCTCACCGGTTTTTCTCAAGAATTTTGGATGGTCATAGTAGGCAAAATTTTTATGGGTATTGGTGCTTCAGCCTTGCAGGCGAATGGCATGGCAATGATTGCGCGTTCTTTTCCTGACGAAGAGAGAGGCAAGGCCCTCGGGTTACACATGACAATCGTTGGGCTGGGGGCTATTGGTGGCCCAATATTAGGTGGAACTATTGATAGTTATTTTGGATGGAGGGCCATTTTTATTTTCATAGCAGTGTTTAGCATTTTTGCAATGTGTATTGCTATGTTAGTTTTGACGCCGGACCCTCAGAAAAAACCTGGGAAAGAAGATTCCATCAAGAATTTTGATTGGAGTGGTACTTTCATCTCTGCGTTATTTCTCCTCTCACTAATGCTGGTTATAACTTTTAGTACCAAATTATCTTTGTCCTCTCCATATATTATTTTGGGAACTCTGTGTTCTGTATTGTTGTTCACTGCGTTCCTTTTTAGAGAAAAAACAGCAAAAAACCCGATATTGCCACTTAGTCTATTTAAATCTCTTTCCTTTTCTTTGGGCTCCTCATCAAGATTTATATCTTTTACTGCAAGCTCAAGCACGTTTTTCTTAATGCCATTTTTTCTGGTTTCAGGGCTGGGATTAACGACAGCCACTGCAGCACTGTATTTACTACCTGGGTCCGTTGCATTGGCTATTTTTGGTCCGATTAGTGGGCGATTAGCTGACAGAATTGGTACCACTGGGCCATCAGTTATCGGAATGGCTTTTTGTTCGGTGGCGATGTACTTGTTCTCTGAAGTGAGTCTGACTTCTACCCTGGTTTTAGTGGGTATAGCGTCAGGGTTGTCTGGCATGGGAATGAGTATTTTTATGGCCCCTAATACGAGTGCGATTATGGGGAGTGCTGGTAGAAAACACTATGGTATTGTCTCTGCATTTTTAAATTTAACCAGGAATGGCGCTCATATTGTAGGAATCGCAATACCAACCGCCATCGTAGTATCAGTAATGGCCGGGTTAGGGTACGAAGCAGATTTATCGGATCCTGAGAAGCTTAAAGATATCGGGTTGCGAACCGCATATGCCTCAGCAATGGCAAGGGCATTTCAGCTGTCTACCATTTTGATGATATTTGCGGGCCTTTTGGTTGTTGCTGGAGGGATTTTCGATAGATTTAGAAAACAGGCTAACCAGTTCAAATCGGACACCGTCCTACCGGCAGGTATAAAAAAATGAGATTAATCTTAATCAGGCATGCACAATCCAAGGCTAATGCTGAGGGTCGCTGGCAGGGGACCATGGATTTTGATCTTTCGAAAGATGGCCAAGACCAATGTGAAAAGCTTCGTGAAAGATTCGTTAAGGAAGAATTGGAACCTACTCACGTTTATTCTAGTCCATTAATAAGGGCTTACAAAACAGCCGAAATATCTTTGCCCACGACTCCTATCTATAAAATTCCAGATTTGAGAGAAAACGATGCCGGAGTATTTTCAGGGAAAACATCTGACGATTTATCAACGGAATACTCTGTGATATTTGAAGAATTTCGCAGATCCAGAAATTTTGATTTAGTCCCAAAGGCTGAAACTCGCTATCAGATTAGGCAAAGAGCTGAAACAGTTATAGGATTTCTTGTTAAAGGTCATAACTCCAAAGATTTTGTTATTGCCTATTCACATAGTGGATTTTTAGTTCATTTGATCGCAGTAATTCTTGGAACCAATCGTGTATGGAATCTAAGAATACCTAACACAGCAATATTTGATTTTGAAATTGATCCTGATAGCTGGGACCCAAGTAGCTCTATAAACGGTGACCGCAGGCGTTTCCAAATAAATAGATTTGCAGATGCAGGTCATTTATTCAGCTGAGGGAGATGAGGTTGTTCATTAAATCTAAGTATTCGCCATGAGGTAGGATTGAAACGGTGCCTTGATAAATCCGACCATTTATTTGCATCCAGTTGGAATTCGAATATAGCTGTGTTTTTTGTGGCTATGCCCCAGAGCTTTGGTGACTCAAATATGCAGCTCACTGTGTGTTGAATTATTCCCGCATGGCAAAACATGACCACAATATCGGTGTCAGAGTGTTGGGATAAAGCTAAACCCAAGATTCTATTGGCCCTGTCCCTCCGGTCGTTTTCTTGTTCTGATTCCTCGACATATGACCAGTCCCTACTATCTCTAAAATTCGCTGCTTGTTTCGGGTACTTTGCCTCAACTTCATTCCATGTAAGGCCCTCAAAAATTCCGGCACCGGTCTCTTTTAAGTCATCTATAGTGACAAAAGGAATGTTCCAATGTGCACCTGCTAGACGAGCAGTGTCTTGGGCTCTTTTTTGTGGGCTCACGTACACATGTGTAGGAATAAAATTCTCTTTTTTAAACCAACGTCCTAATTTCTGTGCCTGATTTTTGCCAGCCGTTGTAAGGTTGGTGATTTCAAGGTCCTTTGAGCCCGACCAACGCATCAATAAATTTGCGTTGGTTTCACCATGTCTAATTAAAATGAGTCTCATGAAGAAAAACCTTTAGCAGTTCTAACGGTGGGTCAGCTAAATCACCTGGCAATACCGGTCAAGTTGTTTCTAATAGCTAAAACATCGCTTCTGAGCTTGCCGTCTACATTGATCAATGAGGCGACTTTTTCGTAGCCATGTATCACGGTTGAATGGTCTCTTCCACCAAGTATTTTACCTATTGCAGAAAGACTCAAGGATGTTTCTTCTCTGAGAAGAAACATCGCGACTTGCCTAGGCACCAAACATGTTTTGGTTCTGAGAGGTCCCATGATTTGATCAGAGGTTACTCCAAAGTAGTTCGACACCTCTGAAATAATTTTGGAATCCGATATAGGTTCTTTGCTGAGTTTTTCAGAATCTCCCACCATTCGCTTGACGGACTCAATTGTAATGGGCTCATCGCGAAACTGAGCCAAAGCAACGACTCGATTTAGAAGGCCTTCCAATTCTCTGATATTTGAACGAATTTTATTTCCTAAAAATTCAATTACATCCGGAGGTATGTCATACCTTTGCTGGGCCGCCTTACCCCTTAATATAGCTATTCTGGTTTCTAGCTGGGGTGCCTGAATATCAGTTACCAAACCGCCAGTTAGTCTTGAGGTGATGCGCGATTCCAAGGTTCTTAGTTCGTCAATATTTCGATCACTTGCAACCACTATCTGTTTGTTTTCTACATGCAGGGAGTTGAAAGTATGAAAAAATCCTTCCTGTGTTTGTTCTTTTCCTATTAGAAATTGAATGTCATCAATTAAAAGGACATCTACAGTCCTATATTTATTTCGGAACTCCTCAGTTTGTCTATTTTGAATCGCCTTCACATACTGATTTGTAAATTCCTCGGAGGTTACATACATCACGGTCAGGCCAAGTTTTTTGGTTTCGTGCCCAATTGCCTGTAATAAGTGTGTCTTTCCTAAACCTACGGGTGAGTGAATCACTAAAGGGTTAAAAATTGTACCAGGGTTTTCTGAAACCGCCTTTGCCCCGGCAAACGCTAGTTGATTGGAATTTCCAACAATAAAATTCTCGAATGTATATCTTGTATTAAAGTCATAGGATCCGATACGTGGTTCACCTACAACATTGGAAACTGGGTCTTGGAATAAATCATGGCCAGATATTGTGTGTTTCGCAGTAGGGCCTGATCTGCTATATGGGCTAGATGGGATTACAGGTTGCTCATTTTCCCCTGGAATAATAATTTCATTAGTTACGGCGAATTTGAGCTTAACATCGAAGCCGATTGTTGTCCTCAATTCTTGTTCTAGCATGTCTAGCATACGCTCTTCTAAATATTGAGCAGTGAAAGCGTTTGGAGTTTCCACACTGAATTCATCAGAAGTAAACGAAATGCCAACTGTGTTTCGAAGCCAAGTATCATAGCTAGGCTTTGGAATGCTTAGTTCTACTTTACCCAGAACAGAATTCCAGATTTTATTAGCTTTTTGAATTGTTTCTCGGTCCATAAATTTTACACAAAACTACCTTCGGTATTTGAGCCCCTTTTTTCAAAAGGCAATATCGGAGATTTCCCGACTCCTCAACTCCTATCCCCCATCGCTTACATTAACGCTGCTCTCGATATGAGCAGGCCTGTATAAGACATAAACCCGGAAAATTTCTTGGAGAGGTCATTTAAGATGACGTTGTATATTTTCTGGTCTCTCCAGGACTCCTGAAATTCAACTAAAATTGAACTTCTTTTCAGATATATGTTGTACACCCCATATTTGACACTGTGCAAGGGGGGCAAGGGGTCATTTTGATGTCAATTTATTTCAAGCCATTAAAGGCCAAAATTATCGTTCATGAAACACAATTCATGCGTTAAGGGGGATACTTGCAGTAACCCTTTCAAATTGAAACAAATTGATGTTGTTTCTAAATTTACCTCAATCCATTATAGATTAGCTCGGAGGTTCCTTTAATCATTTGAAGATATGATTCCCCTTCATTTAAATATTCGACCTTCAACCCTTCTACTATTTTAGTATTGGTATCTCGTGCTATTTGGGTTGTTACTTTCTCTTGTATTCCCTCTTCCATAAAAATGGCCGGAGCCTTAGTAAGTTGGATTATGTCTATTAGGTTGGCGAGATCAGAAGCTGTGGGGCCCGAATCAGTACTTAAAGCAGGGATCACCGATCCGATAATTTGCAACCCATACGCGTCTTCTAAATAACCGAGTGACTCATGGGATGTTACTAACATCCTCTTGGAACTTGGAATGCGCTCGTAAGTAGATCGAACCGATTCCTCAATTTTTGAAAGTTTCGTTATATAGTCCAAGGCATTATTTGAGTAGTAATCAGTTCCTCCAGGATCTACGCTGGCAAGAGAATTTTGGATTTGTTTTATGGCAATGGTTGTACGAGAAGGATCTAACCAGAAATGAGGGTCATATGAATCATGCTGATCTTGGTGTTCAGTTTCTCTATGGCGGCCTAGTTTTATTGGGCTAGTTTGAGGACCGAGCTCAACTTGTATAGCATTCGGGCTGAGGGAATTTTGAAGAAGTGTCGATATGTTTTGACCTTCTAGCGACAAACCTATAGAAATTACCAATTTGGAATTGGATAATCTCGCGACTTGCTGGGCGGTTGGCTGATAGGTATGAGGATCTTTCCCGGCAGGTGTTAAACTCTCAACCACCACCCTTTCTCCCCCTACGATCTTAACCCAATCAGAAATGATGCTCGTGGTGGTATGTATTGTTAGCAAACCATCTTTGGTTACATTTCCAGGGTTTGTGCCCTCCGGGTATGAATGGGAAGGTTTTTCAGCCATAGATAATGTATCAGAGCTACTGGCGCAACCTATGCTTGCAGAAAAAATTCCCAGCGCAAAGAGGACCATTGCAAATCTAAAAATTATTTGTTTATATCGCGATGAATGCGCACTATTGAAACTGAAATTGACCATTGGGTAGATGCCTATTGAGACTAGGTATCAGATAACCAAAATAGTTTAGATAGCGTGCCCGTTTCTTGTCAATATCCACTATAAGTTGGATATGGGTTCAGAATCTTAGAATAATTTTAGAAAATTAAGATATTCTGTGATGGTGAAAACCATAAAACGGGAGGGGAAATTGGCAAAACACAAATTTCAATTGCCAGTATCGGTATCTGGAAAGGATGCATGGGAGGTAGGGAGGGAAATAGCTTTATCTGCAGGTGACATACTGCTGGACTGGTGGCCAAAAGCCAAGGAGATTTCTGATAAAGGGCAGAACGATATTGTCACGAATGTGGATCAAGAGTGCGAAGATCATATTAGAACTGCTATTCGGAGATACTTTCCTCAACACGGGGTTTTTGGAGAGGAAAGGAAAGGCGATGATCCAACGGTGGGTTGGGTCTGGATAATTGATCCCATTGATGGTACCCAAAATTACGCTTGGGGTATTCCTTGTTTTTCTATAGTTATTGCACTTGCAAAGGATGGAGAAGTCGTCACAGGTGCTAATTTTGATCCACTTAATAACGAAATGTTTCACGCAGCTAGAGGCCAAGGCGCATTTCTTAATGAAGAAAAAATCCAGGTAAGCGATCTTTCAGAATTTCAGAATGTCGTTATTGGAACGGACCCTGCGTATGGACCTGTAGAAGGCACAACAGATACCTTGCAAATGTTGAGAAAAATGTGGCCTGGGATAAAAACTACTAGGATGATGGGCTCATCGGCCTTAGGAATATCCTACGTAGCGGCAGGCAGGACGGATATTTATGTTCATCATCGACTGCAACCGTATGACCAAGCAGCTGGAATTATATTGATGGAGGAAGCAGGAGGTCTTCTGACTGATAGACATGGGAATAGGGCTGGCCTTTACTCCGACGGACTTGTAGCATCCTCCTCAGTAATCCATCAGCATTTCATGGAACAAACAAAATATTTGCAATGGAGAAGGCCCTCTACAAGGGCATTGAATCCTAGGGAGAGATAGTTAAGAAAATGATTAAAATCACTCTCGCAATTGCAATATCTTTAATGCTGGTTAACTTTGCTTGTAACCGTGTTGAAGATACAAATCAATTCCCTTTGGAGGATGGATTAACACCAAAGACAGAAATCCAGGTAACATCGGCAGATGGGGCCCAGAGTCTGCCTTCAACATTAGAGAATGTGGAAACTCCGGTGTCGGCTACTCAAATTCCCGTTTCGCCATTGGCAACGTCAATTTCTACGCCGGTTGAGTTTATATCGGTCTCTTCTCATGACGATTCCATGACCACTGTCGAAGCTGTCCGTGAGTTGGAACCTTCAGTTGTTCAGATATCTACCGATACAGTAGCAATTAGCCAATATAATCGAATTGTTCCACAAACCGGAGTTGGTTCAGGGATCATTCTTGATAAAGCTGGGAATATACTTACGAACAATCATGTTGTTGAGGGTGCAGACTACGTAACTGTCACCTTGAGTGATGGTCGTTCTTATCCTGCGAATCTGGTTGGAAGCGATAGCATTACCGATTTGGCAGTAATAAAAATAGCGGCGACTAAGTTAACCCCGGCAAAGTTTGGCAACTCCTCAAATTTAGAAGTTGGTGAAGATGTTATTGCCGTCGGACATGCCCTAGGCCTTAAAGGAGGTCCTACAGTAAGTAAAGGTGTTGTGAGTGCCCTTAATCGCACAATACAAACTGATGCTCAAAAAGCGATGGTTGATCTTATACAAACTGATGCGTCCATTAACCCCGGTAATAGTGGCGGCCCTTTGGCCAACAATAGAGGAGAGGTTATTGGCATCAACACAGCAATAATTAACGACAGCAATGGAATCGGATTTGCCATAAATATTGATGATGCCCATGTCGTGGTTGACCAGATACTGCATTCTGGGTATGTAATGCGAGGGTTTCTGGGGATAACTCCTTTTAATGTGACTGATTCCATCAGGGAACAGTTAAATCTTCCCGTTGCGGATGGCGTAATTATTGCGGGAGTCGTGAAAGGATTTCCTGCCGACGAATCAGGTTTACAAACAGAGGATGTAATCGTCATGTTGAACAAAGCGGCCATTGAAAATTCAGGAGATCTTTCCAAGTTTTTACTCAATAATCCGCCCGGCTCCAGTGTTAAGGTGAGTTTCTATAGAAACGGTGAACTTGGGAAGGTGGAGCTAGTATTGGCAGACAAACCAAATTAAACCTTTGGCTTCAAGGTATGGGATTATGTCTCAATATCTACCCCTTTGGCCTACTACCATTTAGGATATTAGGTGATAATGGATATTGGATTTCTAATAGTGGAATGAAAAACTCACCCTACCAAAATATTCGCCTTAGTTTGATAAATTCTCTACTTATGCTTGTTTTGTTTCTTAATACCTCATGTATAGCAGCGAATTCTGACTTTGTTTCCCAAGAAGAAGACAGAATCAATCAGATGAATAGGGTGATTATGTGCCCAGTCTGTCCCGGGGAATCCATAGATCAATCACAAAACGAAATTGCTTCAAACATGAGAGCAATTGTGAAAGATTTGGTAAGACAAGGGAAAACAGAGGATGAAATAAAAGACTACTTTATTGGTAAATATGGCCCTGTTATTCTCTTGGAACCATCTACCGAAGGAATAAGCCTTTATGTTTGGGTTGTGCCCCCAATCGCGCTCAGTTTCGCGATGATAGTCGTTGCATTGGCTGTAGCCCGTATGAGGAAAAGGCAAAAAAACAGTTCTTTAAATATGAATCATGACTTAGCAGACGAGGTTATTTCTGATGAAGAAAAGGAAAAATATTTCGCTGTGATTAATAGAATCAGCAATGAGTGATCTGGGGCGTAACCTCTCTAATAATGGTGTTTTTTAAATGGTAGAACTCGGCCAAATAGCCCTCATGCTTTCATTTATGATGGCGACATACTCCACTGTTGTCGGGTTTGCTGGGGGAATGCTGAACGGTAGAGACCTTGCAGCTAGTGCTAGATGGGGGTTTTATTCGATATGCCCTCTTCTCATGTTGGCCACCGCATCTTTGATTTACGCATTTGTCACAAATGACTTTTCCGTTAAATATGTCGCTGAAAATAGCAACATAGCAATGCCAAAAATCTACGCTTGGGTAGCTTTTTATTCCGGAAATGCAGGGTCACTTCTCTACATCGCAGTCGCTTTTTCTTTAATGGCTGGAATTACAATAAGAATTCTCAATAGTAAATTGCCGTACACATCTCCCTATGCTTTGGGAGTAATGAGCATGGTGCTGTTATTTTTTCTAGCAGTCATTTTGTTTTTAGCAAACCCATTAGATAGGCATCCGATTGCTCTTGAAGATGGTCAAGGAATGAATCCATTGTTGATTCATTTTGGGATGTTTATCCATCCACCATTTCAAATGCTTGGCCTTATTTCAGTTGCCTTGCCTTTTTCTATTGCTATTGGTGCCTTATTAGCCGGTAGAGGAGGTCGAGACGAATGGGTTGATCAAGGCAGGCTATGGGGGATGGTTTCATGGTTACTTCTCACCACAGGATTATTGTTGGGCGCTTGGTGGGCTTATACCATTTTAGGTTGGGGTGGCTACTGGGCCTGGGATCCTGTGGAAAATTCTGCATTAATGCCATGGCTGGCAATGACGGCCTTTGTGCATTCCATTATGGTGCAGAAACGCCGCGGAATGTTTCGGATGTGGAATATGGTATTGATCATAGTGGCGTTTGCCATGGCTCAAATGGGCATGTTCATCAATCGAGGTGGTCCGGTGCCATCAGTGCATTCCTTTGCTGAATCCACCATGGGATGGGTTTTTCTGGCCGTGATGGCGGTAACCCTATTCATTTCTCTAGTTATATTCATCTTTAGATTTGACACTTTAAAAAGCCGCTCCGGGTTGGATTCGATAATCTCAAGAGAATCAGCTTTCTTGGCCCAAAATATGCTTTTTTTACTTATCGCATTTATAACTCTATGGGGAACTATATTTCCTATATTGTCTGAGGCAGTCGATGAAACAACCATGACTATCGGACAACCATTTTTTAACAAAGTGAACGGTCCGTTAATGCTTTTATTAGTCTTTTTGATGGGCATTGGACCTGTTTTGCCATGGAGGAAAGCTGGTTGGGGGTCAATTAATAGGATGTTGCGGTTGCCTCTAATAGTCTCCTGTCTGGTATTTCTCTTAAGCCTAATAAGTGGAATCAGGGAATATTGGGTGTTGATATCTTTTGCCATATGCAGTGTATCTCTCGTGACGGTGTTTCAAGAGCTAATCAGAGGAAGTAAATCAAGACATTCACATGGAGAAAGCTGGGGACGTGCTTTTTTTTCACTGATTGGTGCCAACCGACCAAGGTATGGAGGATATGTTGTCCATCTAAGTATAATCATGCTTGCTGTGGGGATAACAGCATCCTCTTTCTATGATGTTCAAAAAGATGTGGTCATGAGGCCAGGAGATTCTGAGGTACTCGGGAAGTACACTTTTAAATATCTTGAAGTATCGGAAAAATCATACCCAGATAGAGTGGAAGAAATTGCTAAATTTGAGGTGTGGTCGGGTAATAAAAATATCGGGTACATGTACCCGTACCGTGCTTTTTATCCTGAATTTCAGATCGCTGCTACCAAGGGCGCAATTCATAGTACTATTCTAGAAGATTTTTATCTTGTTCCTTCAGAATTTAAAGAGGATGGCCAGGCAGTTTTTAGAGTATTAGTTAATCCACTAGTATCATGGATGTGGGCTGCAGGCCCTGTGTTGATTTTGGGAACCCTGATTGCACTGTCTCCAAAAAACCGGACTCAAAGAAAGAGATTACAGTTACCAAATGTGAATGTAGATCAAAATCCATTGAGGATATCAGAATAGATGTTGGTTATATCTGCAATAATTATCAGCCTTATCCCTGCCGTTTTGGTTGCATACCCAATAATCAGAAAAATCGCCTCCAAATCACCGTTTCCTGAAGATGAATCTTCTCTCAAGGCAGACTTGGAGAGGAGATGGGAGTCTGCATTGGAAGGGCTCAGGCATGCTGAACTCGAGATGTCTGTCGGCAATGTAAGTGAATCGGATTACCTTTGGCTAAAACAGGTGCATATGACTGAAGCCGCTCTAGTTTTGAAAACTTTGGAGATACCTGACAAAGAGAAAGGGTTTCTCATTAAACAAACCTCCTTAGATAGCGGTTATGAAGAGGATAACTGAGTTGAAAATAGTAGGGTTTGTGTTAATCAGTTTTGTTTGTTTCTGTTTAATCCAAGGTGACATTTTATATGCTGAGCAAACCACGATCGATATAGGAGGCGAGATAGTTAACTCTACTCAGGAGACGGGGGTAGGTGAAATGGTTTCTGTAGCGTTACACATAAACGCATTAGATTCCGAACCGCAAACTCAACACACTTTTACCGATTCTAAAAGCCGTTTCCTATTCGAAAATGTTCCCTATGGTCAGGATAAGTTGTACGGTGTTTCCACTATTTTTAAGGGTGCAGCATATGTCAGCAGCATAAATATTGAATCTGGAATTGCCAAACCTGCCCTGTTATCGGTCTATGACACCTCCACGGAAGACGATATGATTTTCTTATCAAAAGGATCTTTCTCTGTAACTGGGATCGACAGCCTGAATCGGAGAATATCAATTCTGGAATTAGCGACTATTTCCAATAGATCTAAATTAACCTATGTGAAAGGTTCAGGTCCCATGGATTTAATAAGATTTGGTATTCCGGAAGATGCCACAAATTTCGTCTTTGACACTTTAATTCCCGCGGCAGAGTACATACAAGTTGACAAGGGGTTTGCTCTTATCGCCACCATTTCCCCAGGGGACCATGAAGTGATGTACAGCTATGATATTCCTTACGAAGGCCAACAGGCCGAGATTTTAAAAACATGGAGATATGGTGTTCAAAAGGCCAGCATTTTATTTCCACATGATATTGTTGATATACGTACGGATTTTAAGATTAAAACCCAAGAGACAATAGCTGGGACGGTTTACACAATATATGAAGCAAAGAATATTTCTAAAGGCAGCCAAACCAAAATGGTTTTAAGCGGCCTGCCTACATCGAAATTTGTGGAACGAATCTCAAATGAATTTGAAAGCATGCGCTACGAATATACCGGCCCAGTAGCCTTACTATTGTTTTTGGTAGCTATAGGAGTTGTTGGTATTTCACGGACTATCAAATTACGGAATCGTCAACAATCTTGGTTGATTGGATCTAATGAGGCGCAGGTTATTGAGGATCAAATAGCGGAGCTTGACAATCAATATAGCAAAACTGACTCGGGTAGCCAGAAGTATAGAGATAGAAGAGATTACCTCGTTAAAAGGTTGCGTATAATTTCACAAGAAACTGAGATTAAATAAAACAACATTTCAAATTGAGTTCATGTATGGTAAAAAGCGCCTACCAAAAAAATACACCAATGAATACAAAAATAATTCAGAAATATCTTAGTAGATGATAAGCACAATAATTCTTACAGGTTCGTGCCCTAGATGCGGAACTGGAACTCTGACCAATGATGAAGACATGTTTGGCGTGAGGCTGTTCTGCATTATGTGTGGTCATAATAGAGACCTTGGAAAATTACCTGTTAAGGTAAAAAATATTCGCGATCTAGTCTTGGCTGTTTTGGAAAGCGACCGCATTTCTCTTCAAAAGCAAAGAACGGCCACTTATCCCTCATCATTATTTGGTTAAATGCCAATCATAAATTTTTTGGGAATAGGTCTGCAGAAACGCTTGGAACCCACCGTTATGATTTACTTAAATCCAGGTCTAGGGAAATGTTCAGAGGCTATCAGAGCATGCAGATTTTCCATTAAAGTCCTCAGAGACGGAGCGAATGTCAAAACCCCCTATTTTGATTGAACTTGCGGGCATGTGGTACCTACCTTTTTGAAGATACCTTTTTTGCATTTAATCCAAGTTGGGGAACTTAACCCAGATAAAGAACTTGTGATCTGGATTTGATTTTTTCCCATGGCGTCCATAACGTAAATATTTTTCGAGCCTGATCGATCAGACACAAACGCGATCAGGTTAGTCTCGGGAGACCAGGATGGTTGATCGTCGTTGTATTTATTATTTGTCAAACGTTCAAGGTCGGTTCCATCAGTTCTTATTTTGAATATCTCGGAATTATTGTGCCGAAGAGAGCTAAAGACTATCCAATGCCCATCAGAAGACCAATCAGGTTGGTAATCTAAAGCCCTAGCTGAAGTTAGCCTTATTGTGTTTGAGCCGTCTATATCTGAAGTGAAAATGTCTATATTATGGTCTCGATATGTGTTGTAGTTGATTCCTCGTTCAGTAAAATTCCATTCCTTAATATTTTCTATGGCTTGTCTATCGCTTAGTGGCCTCTCGTTTGTATATATGTCTGAATTGCTGATTCGGTCACTGGTAAATACTAGAGCTTTTTCGTCAGGCGATACGGAAGGTTCAAAATCCATTGATCTGAATTTAGTAATATTTCTAGTTTGTTTGGAGGAATATATATCTAGGTAGGATGTATTTAGTCCGGAGAATACGTAGCCAGATGAATTAAAAGGTGAAGGGCTGAAAATGTATGACCCAAATTCAGGGTGCTCATACCACGTAATTTTGGAACCACCTTTCCACATACCAACAAGTCTCTGAGAAGATTTATTTGTGACGAAACTTAGAGATTTTCCATCGGCGGAAGCTTGTGGGCTTATTCCTTCGATCCCATTTACCAAAACTTCTGGGACTGCTTCTTCTACAGTGACCATGTAAAGGAGGTTGTCGTCATCGTAAACAATGTAGGATTTTTCATTCGAACATCCGATTGTAAGAACAAATGTAACCCCCAGAACTAGAAGCACATGATACAGGCGGAGGCGGGCTTTACCTTCATCAAAGTTACAGTTAGCCACGGTGGTAGCGAGGTACGATGTGTTTCCCAAGTAAACGCATTTGATCGAATGTGATTTCAGGGGGACAAGCCGACCGCAAAGTAAATTTGGTTGCGCCGGCCTTAATGAAATCATCGAGAAGGTTGATCAGAATGTCTGGTGGCCCAAAGGCAGTAACATCTTTCAAATCAACATCTTCTCTTCGTACAACGTTGTAATTCTCCGCTAATTTTTCACCCTCTTTGCGGGTATCTGCGAAACAGAAGCTTATCAACGCACCATAATGGTCATCTTCTATGTGATTTCCGTATGCAAGAGCCTTTTCTTTTATTTTTGGGATACTTACAGATACTTCCTCAGCAGTTGCATAGGAAACTAGCCAGCCATCACCTATTTTCGCTGTTCTGTTGATAGCAGGTTCACTCCTTCCTCCAAACCAAATGGGCGGCAAATCTTTTTGAACCGGTTTTGGTTCAATAGAAACATTACTAAGGGTAAAATGATTACCTTTGTAGTTGACATTGTTGCCAGACCATAGAAGGCGCATAATTTCTACAGCTTCTTCTGTTCTCCCCGCACGTGATTTTTTATCGGTACCGCAGGCTTCATAGTCATTTTCTGTTTCTGGCCCTAAACCTACTGCAGGTAACGACCTACCGTTGGACAGATAGTCTAATGTAGCAATCTCTTTTGCGAGAATTGTAGGGTTTCTTAACGGCAAACCTATCACGCTGGTACCGAATTTTAATTTCTCCGTAAGGGCAGCGACAAACGACATCGCTACTACGGTTTCTAAGGTGAAAGTTTCCGATACTATGCGGTCAGTGAACCAAAGCGAATCAATATCCAGTTTCTCCATTTCGGTGACGTAGTCTCCAAGTAGGGAAGGGTTGTTACCGGGGAACGGCCAACCTGACATAGCCATGCCAATTCTAACCTTGTCATAATTTGTAATCATTTGCCTTTATTCTCCACTAAACCTCTAACGTGTCACAAAGTTCGTAAAAATTTTCAGTTGTGATGTCGGGGACATAATCAGATTCGTCATAGGGCAAATCATAGCGATTAACATATGCTCCCCTAAACCCGCTATGCCTTGCTCCCAAAATGTCGAAAGAATGCGCGGCTACCATCATTATCTGTTGAGGTTCCAGATTTAACTTTTTTGCAGCAAATCTATACACAGACGGATGAGGTTTAAATTGGCCAACAGTCTCCGCAGACAGAATCTGATCAAAATCTATTCCGATCCTGGTTGTTGCCAAATGTTCTAGATAGTGCTGTTCACCATTGGAAAGCATAACCAACCTGTATTTGTTCGACAGTCTTATTAATCCATCAACCGCGTCTTTAAATGGAGTCAATAGTTGATAAGCCTTCATGAATTCATCTAAGTTTTCAGATGTAAAATCAACTTTTAAGCTTCGCAATGTGTACATTAGCGCCTTTCTTTTAACCGTTAAATAACCGCTGTGTCCAAGCATAAGCATGTTGTCTTGATATTGCTCGATTCTTTGCCTTAATCTCCACTGAGCCCATACTTTTTCTCCGGTTAAGGCAGGCGGAGCATCGCAAACTTTCAGCAAAAGGTCGAGAGAAGGAATCAAACTTCCCGCTAAGTCAAGAACGGTTCCAAAAATATCGAATGTGAGTGTGGTAACTGAATCTAAATTGGTAGAGGACATTCCAATGGTCTCCTCAAGATATCTTTATTAAGAAGTATTTTAGCTTAGTAGCCCAAGTTCGAATTTGAAAATAATCGCCGGAGTAAAGCTTGACCTTAATCTTCGTTGTACATCCAGAGTCTGTATGCGTACCAGGCCGATGTAGAGGCTGTTGATATGAATGTTCCCATATAAACAAAAGGTGCCACATCTGGTGAGGTAAGCGAGCTAGCTACCAGACGAACATTTCGAACACCTTCTGGGTCTGCCAAAATCGAACCTAGGTACCCTCCGAGTATCCCGCTTAAACAAGCGATTAAAAAAGTCGTTAGATTAATCACCCTCTTTGCTTCTGGCTTGAGAAAACATATGAAAGCCGCAAGCCCGCAGCCGAACCCGACTGAAAGCGATAATGCCCACATAGGTGGAATCATGATTTGTGGGACTACCCAGAAAGTGCCTATCATGAACATTGATCCAAACATAAACCCAAAAATTGCGGCCAGACCGGCACGTATGAAAAGAGCAAAAATTCGCTCCATAGTCGGATTCCTTGTTCCTTTTAAAGATTAATTATTAATAAGTTGGGCTCTTTGACTTGAAAGCCCCACTTCTTAACTGTACAGGCTAATCACGGTTATGGTTAGTCATCTGAGGCCATAGACATCACCGCACCAATTCCCAAATCCGCCACTCTTTGGAGGATGTTTTCACGTCTTTTTCCTTCCAGAGGTGGATTTGGGAGTCTTCCACTTCCACAATCAATCCCGAGCCTTTCTGTTAGCACGGCTTTTGTACCACTATGAACTCCGGCTTCCCTCATTATTTCCGTGAAAGAGGAAGCTTTCTTCTGAGCATCCATCGCTTCATCAATATTACCCGTTTGCCAGGACTTCCAAATGTTTACCCATAATTCCGGAGCCGCACATGGGGGACCATCGATGCAACCTACAGCTCCAATAGACAAGGCGGGGACCATTAGCATACTACTTCCAATAAAACATTTAAGGTCCATTTTTACCCATTCCCTTACATTGGCAAAATTTATAGAGGAATGTTTTAGTCCTGCTAACTGTGGAACCGCATCTTGTATTTTTTGCATTAGTTCAACAGTTATTTCTACTCCTGTGGATTGGGGTAGGTTATAAACATAAAAAGGTAAGTCTGCTGAAGCTGCAACAGCCCTGTAATGTTCTACGATTGCTTCATCGGTTTGTCTGTAGAAAAATGGAGGTACACAGCAGATAGCTTCAGCGCCAGCTTTAGCTGCGTGCTCGGCTAATTTTACGGCGCTCTTAGTAGTCGGAGCGCCAACATGCATGATGTTATTGATTCTTCCCCTGTTTTGGTCCGAGGCGATTTCTGCTATTCGCATGTTTTCTTCATCTGATAGAAGCACGCTTTCTCCGTTTCCACCAGCGACCCAAAACCCTCCCACGCCAGCTTGAATATTGAACTCCATTACTTCTCGGAAAGCCATTTCATTTAGTGTCCCATCAGGGGACATTGGGGTGACAATTGCTGGGAAAATACCTTCATATGGTGCCATCAGGGTACTCCTTGTTTATGGTGCTGATTGAATGTTTGGAACTGCGTCGAGTAAGTTTATGAGCCAGACATTGAGGATTCTAGCACGTGTTTAAAAACCGGGCTTAGCTTATCGACCTGAAGGAAGTTTTTAGGCAGGGCGGTGACGATATATAGTGGGCGGTGATGAAATATCAGATTTTCATTGTTAAACGTATACATCCAACTGTTGACTTTGAAGAAAGCGATATGGTCTAATTTCCCACGCCTTTTTCTAATTGGAACAAGGTGAAGGTTGGCTATTCTGGTCAAAAGACCAAAGTAGAAGGAGGATCACTTATGTGGCCTAAAATGTTAAATAGGAGAATTGCATTAGGCATCGCCGCTGCTGCGTTAATCGGCGCCGGTATTGCTTGTAGTTCTTCTGACGATGACGCTGCACCTGCTGCAGCACCTGCTGCTGCACCTGCTGCTGCACCTGCTGCTGCACCTGCCGCTGCTGCTAAACCTGCTGCTGCTGCACCTGCTGCTGCTCCCGCAGCCGCTGCTGCTAAACCTGCTGCTGCTGCACCTGCTGCTGCTCCCGCAGCCGCAAGTTCAGGTGGACCGAAAGGGCATGTCAAACTAGCTGCCGCAGACATCAATTCGCCAAACGGATTG
>JAPYSB010000027.1 GCA_029936675.1 Dehalococcoidia bacterium
GTGCCGGAACCAAGAATGGCCACAGTTTCTGCCCCATTCGGCAATACCAACACGTTGAACAGGCCCTTCCCTGCCCGATAGTCTCTATAGCTACTCTTTGCCCTATAAGATTCCTATCGGCTTCGGACCCGATCTCCACTATTTGACCGGTCACCTCATGGCCGGTAGGGAGTTCATCTGCCTCCTCTTTATCATTGTTCATAAGTAAGTCTGAGCCACATATTCCAGTAGCCCGTACCTGAATAATTGCATCCCCGCTTTCAGGAATTGGTTCAGGATGCTCTTTTATTTGCATTTCACCGTTTCCGTTATAAAAGGCGGCTTTCATACATACCCCATCAGGTCCAAATCACTTTACCTAGTTTTTGCTGAGCCAATCTTTTAAGTCAGATATGGTCTCCTCTCTGATTTCATGTGCCATTGGGTATTCCTGATATTCTATTTGATATCCGTATTCATCCAATAATTCTTTTGTATCACGCCCATCTTCGATAGATATAACAAGATCGTTGGTGCCGTGTGACATAAATATGGGAATTTTGTCCAAATGAACAATTCTGTCAGTAAAAAGGTCGACCTGAGTGAGTCGGGAACTCAATATAATAGCGCCTTTATAAATATCTGGCCGGGTGAGACCTGCATGCATCGTCATCATCCCTCCTTGCGAGAATCCACCAATGTAAATATTGGATTGATCTGGCTGGTATTTATCTATAGCAAAATCGACAGATTGTTGAAGTTGGGAGACTGCTTTGTCAATGTCTTCAGGTTCGGTTTGCCCTCCTGCTGGGAACCAAGCATAGCCCTGCTGACCGAACCCAATGCTCATCTCTATTGGGGCATTGGGACAGGCATAAATAAAATCGGTCTCATTGATTAATGGTGCCAACCCTGCCAGGTCTCGCATATGGCTACCAAAACCATGCATCAGCACCACCATTCCATATTCGTGTGTAGGATCATAATGGTCAGGAGTCGCGATAACTGCTGGTAAGGCAGTTTCATTTAGTTGTTCGAAGTTCATTGAGTTTTCCCTACATATATTTGGTATCGTTAGTTGTAGTGTATTTCAATCAATCCTTTTGTGATAGGAAACTATGACTTTAACTGTAGTCAGCACAAGTGAATCAAATACTATAAAGATAGGCAAAATTATCGGATCATTCATTTCCCCTGGAGATGTGATATTGCTGAGTGGAGATTTGGGGAGCGGAAAAACAAAAATGACCCAGGGAATTATTAAAGGCATCGGGTCTGACGATTTTGCAAGGAGCCCCACATTTGTACTGATAACTGAATACGAAGCGAAATTTCCGATATACCATATGGATCTTTACAGATTGGAGGGCATTGAAAGTCTTGAAAGAATGCAAATTGACGAATATTTGTACGGTGACGGGGTTTGTATAGTGGAATGGGCTAACAAGGCGAATAAATCGTTCCCCAATAAAAGCCTAACTGTTGATTTTTCTTTTCTTTCTGAGAATCAAAGAAAAATAGACATCGGATGGCCATCGGATCGTTTAGAAAAAATCGGTAGGGAAATTACAAGATCTATGATCCCGGTAAATTGAAATAATGGAACTTAGCATAGATACTTCCACTCGATATGCTACGGTTGGAATCTCTGAAAAAGGAGAGTTGATACAAGAGCTAACTTGGCATTCTCAGAGAAACCATTCAGTTGAACTCGCGCCTGCTATAGAGGGCTTATTAAATAGACAGAAAATTTCTGTAAAAGAGTTGGCGGCAGTATTTGTAGCGAAGGGTCCGGGTGCATTTAGTGCCCTAAGGGTTGGAATGAGTATTGCTAAATCCTTGAGCGCCGGTGTTGAAATTCCAATCGTCGGTATTTCAACAACTGATGTTGAAGTCGAACCCTATCTTGGTATATCTCAAAATATCATTGGATTGGTTCCCGCAGGTAGGGAGCGGGTATATATCGCTAAGTATTTTGATGGTGATTTGGAGCAAAAAGACATCATCGTTCGTAATTATGATCAAATTGATTTTGATAACACTGACGATACATTTTTTTGTGGGGAAGGTGTCAAAGGCATTTTGGAATCTGAATACGCAGGTATTATCGGTGGAAGATATTCCAGAAGCGTAGTTCCCACTAGGGCTGCATCGGTTTTAATGAAATTGGGTTATGGTAAATTGGAATGTGGGGAATTTGATGATCCAATTTTACTCGAGCCTATTTACGTAAGAAGTGCTCAAATTGAATCGGCAGATAATTCAGTAAAAAAATAATTCATGAGGGAAATCTATTGGAAACGACATTAATATTAGTGAAACCTGATGGTGTTCAGAGAGGATTGGTGGGCGAAATTATAGGTCGGCTTGAGCGTAAAGGGCTGAGGATAGCCGGACTTAAAATGGTTCACGTTAATGAGGAATTGGCAAACAAACATTATGGAGAGCATGTTGGTAAGCCGTTTTTTGACTCCCTAGTTAAATTTATAACGTCTTCACCATTAGTTGCCATGGCACTTGAGGGAGAAAATGCTGTGGAAGTAGCTAGGAACCTTATGGGATCCACAAACCCTAAAGAAGCTGCTCCGGGAACCATCAGAGGGGATTATGGTTTGACTATAGGGATGAATTTAATCCACGGTTCAGACTCATTGGAGTCCGCGAGAAGAGAATTGTCTATATTCTTTGAGGGTTTGGAAATAACGGAGTATGACAGGGCCATAGATCAGTGGATTATTGAATAATCCTCAAAGTTTTGGCCTCTGCCCACACACTTTCTAAATTATAAAATTCTCGATACTCTGGGGCAAATAGGTGGACGATTAGGTTCCCATAGTCCAGCAATGTCCAGCCGCTGTTATGGTCTCCTTCCTTGTGATGGATTACGTGTCCCTCCGACTTTAGGGAGAATTCAATATCTGATGCGACTGCCCTTAGATGACGCGAAGATGTAGCAGTGAGAATCACAAAATAATCAGTGAAGTCACTTAGGCCTCGCACATCGAGCAGGTGTATATTTTCAGCCTGTAAATTTGCGGCGGAGTCGACTGCTAAATCAGAAGCAGACCTACCGTGGTCAATAGATCGTATATTGCCTTCCTTTAAATCAGAGGCGTGGTCAATTTCCAAATCAGCTGATGTGGGCCCACTATCTTTTTCCGAGTTTTTCATAAGGGTAGAATTATATATTCTTTATTCAAAAGATGTTTATTTAGATAACAATTGATCATTTATGTGCTAGCCTAATTGTATGAAAAAGGAAAAAGTAATTGTTGCGATGAGCGGCGGAGTGGATTCCTCCGTTGCCGCATTACTGCTGAAGAATCAAGGATATGATGTCGTTGGTATGACATTGAGACTTTGGACAGAAGACTCTGAGAATTCCCATGGAGCAAATAACCGGTGTTGTTCGGTTGAGGATGTGGAAGACGCTAGACGAGTCTGCCAAATGATAGGTATACCCCACTATTTCGTGAATTTTGAAAAAGAATTCCAAGAACATGTGGTGGACTATTTTGTTAGTGAATACGACTCAGGTAGGACTCCTCACCCTTGTTTGGCTTGTAATGACAAAATCAAGTTCGATTTTTTACTAAGAAGGGCTTTATTTCTTGATGCCGACTACATAGCGACAGGTCACTACGCAAGGCTTTCAGTTGATGGTGGTAGTTTTCATTTACTGAAAGGTATAGATGGAAGCAAAGACCAATCGTACGTGTTATATACCCTTACTCAGCATGAATTGAGCCGTCTGAAATTTCCAGTTGGAGAGTATACCAAACACGATATAAGAAAATTTGCTGAAGAAGCCGGATTACTTGTTGCAGGAAAACCTGATAGTCAGGATATTTGTTTTATACCAAATGGTAATTACCGTGACTTTGTCAAAGAAAGAGTAAAGCCCAAGGCAGGAAATTTTACAGATGCCAGTGGAAACATCTTGGGAGAGCATCCAGGGATTCAGTTTTTTACCGTGGGTCAGCGGCGTAAACTAGGGATCAACCCTAATGATGGTGAAGCTAGGTACGTTATAAAGATAAATTCTGAAACCAATGAAGTCGTTCTGGGTGCGGATGAAGATCTCATGGAGACTGACTTTACAGCAAATAAATTGAGTTTTACCTCAAAAATAGAAATCGATTCCAAGATAGAAGTGAAAGCAAGAATTAGATATAAAGCTAATGAAGAACCGGCTTTGGTGGTACTTCGAGATGGTTATGCGGATATAAAATTTGTTGAACCCCAGCGGGCTATAACTCCTGGCCAGCCCGTAGTGTTTTACCAAGATGAGGAGATGATCGGAGGTGGAATCATCGAAGATTTAGCCGTGAATTCTCCCGTTAAAAACAACCATGAGAAAATAGCTGTTTTCTAATTCAGACTAGAGGCGCGATACCTTATGACCTCGCTTGAAATTGAGCGGAAACTAATTTCTCAAGGTTATCGTTTGGTCGGGGGTGTTGATGAAGTTGGAAGAGGTTGCCTAGCAGGACCTGTAGCAGCTGGGTTTGTTATATTCCCTCCCAATGTCGATGACTCACTACTTTCTTCTGTCACTGACAGTAAAAAACTCACCGCCCGGAAGAGAGAACACCTTTTAAAGATAATAAAATCTGAATCTTTATGTGCGGAGGTTGGTTGGGCTAGTGTTGCTGAAATAGATGATGTAGGTATTGCTTTGGCTACAAAATTGGCGATGATACGGGCTATAGAGAAATCTCTCATTCAACCAGATTACCTTCTGGTGGATGCAGTCAAATTGGATGAATGCCTTGTTCCATATGAATCCATTGTAAAAGGAGATCTATTATCAAGGACAATTGCCGCGGCATCAATCATTGCTAAAGTCACTAGAGATTTTCATATGTCTAGCTTGAGTATGGAATACCCAGGTTATTTTTTTGAAAAAAACAAAGGTTACGGTACTAGAGATCATATGACTGCTATAAGATCTAAGGGGCCGACTGACATTCATAGAGTGAGCTTTGAACCCGTGGCTAGCATGAAGCGCTGATCAGGTTAAAAATGCCAATATACGAGTACAAATGTAAGGATTGCAAGGATGACTTTGAGGTGTTCTTTAAGTCTTTTAATTCTACTCGAGATCCAGTTTGCCCTTCGTGTGGATCTATTGAGGTTGGGAAAAAAATATCTCGAGTAATTTTTAAATTTGGAGGAACCCTTGAAAAAACTGAAGCCGATAATTATTATTCTGATCCATCCAACATAGGAAAGAATGTAGAGGCCTCGTTCACAAAACATGGTGTGGATATGCCCGATAGTGTCAGGAAATCCATCGATGATGCCAGAGGCGGCAAGATGCCGGACGGATTAGATCTATAAAGGAAACGTAATACATGACAGAACTTTTAGTTTCTATTGGCCAGGAAATATCAGATTTCATTCCCGACACTGAGGCAGATTTAAAAACTGAACTAGGTTCTATATTTAGTGTAAATAAATTATCAAAATCAAGGACTGCGATAGCTGAAAATCCCCAAAAAGCTCTAAGTCTTTGTGCGGCTGCCTTATCTATCATAGGCATAGGTGATGGCAGTAACGAAAAAGCGAAGGACATTCTCAGCAAAATCGAGAATTACTTTTCCCTACAGATAAGGCTATCAATAAGAAATAAGATGAATGGGATATACATAATAGTAGACCCTGAAGCAACCAATAAAGTAGATGTCTATGACATGACTAAGTCTTCATTGGAGGGTGGAGTGAAGGTAGTTCAATATAGAGATAAATTGAATGACAGGGCCCCATTTTTGGAAAATTGCTATAAAATGAAAGAACTTTGCGATCAATATAATGCTGCTTTTGTAGTAAATGACGCGGTTGATATAGCCAAATTAACTGAGGCAGATTTTCTCCATGTGGGCCAGTCAGATATGCCAGTTGAAGAAGCTCGGCGAATTTTAAAACCTTCTCAATGCATCGGTAGATCAAACGGAGGAGTGTTGGAATCGACAGAGTCGGAAGAATTCGGTGTTGACTATCTTGCCGTAGGAGCCATATATCCAACCTCGACGATGGGCAAGTCGGCAAGAAATCCGCTCGGGCCTTCCATGATTACGAAGGTGAAATCCCAGACAGGGCTGCCAATTGTTGCCATCGGTGGTATCACGATTGAAAACCTTCCGGATGTTATTCAAGCAGGGGCTGATTCTGTATGCATGGTGAGTGCTATTACTATGTCTGAAGATCCGGAAGCATCCGCCCGAAAATTGGTAAATATTTGGGACACATTTAAATAAAACCAATAGTGATTATTACCCATATTATGGGTCTCATCTATATTGACCCCAGATTTCCCAAAGAAGAAAATTAAAGCTTGTGCAAACTTGACCCAATTATGTTTTTTGCACAGTAATTTTCCAAGGATTTAGGAGAATACAATGGAACTGATACAGATTGTTGCTATTGCTGCCTCATTAGTCTCTTTGGCCTTTGCGGCATTCCTCGCTTATAAAGTTGTAGGAAAAGACGAAGGTAGTGACCAGATCCAGTTTATCGGTAAGGCCATTCAAGACGGGGCCATGGCGTTTCTATCGCGGGAATATCGCCTGTTAGCTATATTCGTTGCAATTATGGCAGTTATTCTAGCTGTTTTTGTCGACCTCGATGTCACTGGTAGAATTGACAAACAGAGCACTTCCTCAATACCTGTAGGTACTGCGATTGCTTACTTAGTTGGAGCTTTTGGTTCAGGATTGGCCGGCTTTATAGGCATGAGCATAGCCGTCAGGGCCAACACCCGAACCACAGTACAAGCAATGCAAGGTTTGAACCCAGCTTTAAGGGTGGCCTTTAACAGTGGAGCGGTAATGGGCATGTCGGTGGTAGGCCTTGCACTTATAGGTGTGACTTTGATGCTCATTGTTTTTAGTAATGACGCCTCTATAGTGGCTGGATTTGGATTTGGAGCATCATCAATAGCCTTGTTCGCCAGGGTAGGCGGAGGAATTTTTACCAAAGCCGCCGATGTGGGGGCGGACTTGGTAGGTAAGATAGAACAAGGAATACCCGAGGACGATCCCCGCAACCCTGCTACTGTAGCTGACAATGTTGGGGATAATGTTGGTGACGTTGCAGGTATGGGAGCTGACCTTTTTGAGTCCTATGTGGGATCGATAATTGCGACTGTCGCCTTAGCAGCGGTAGGTGCATCGTTCCTAGGGGCCAAAACTTTAGAGTTACAGTTGTTCCCTCTTCTGGTTGCATCCATAGGAATCATTGCTTCAATAATCGGTACCTTTTTAGTTAGAACAGGGGAAGGAGCTGACATGGGTCGACTCCTATGGTCCTTGAGGACGGGAATTTTTTCAGCTGGCGCCCTTGTCCTAATTGGAACAGGAGGATTGATTGTTCTTTTGGGTCTCGACTTCAACCTTTTCTGGGTTGTGTTGATAGGTTTGGTAGCAGGGCAGCTGATAGGTACTGCCTCTGAGTACTATACGTCATACGAATATAGCCCTACCAAAAAAT
>JAPYSB010000015.1 GCA_029936675.1 Dehalococcoidia bacterium
GTTGGAGCGGGAGACCGGATTCGAACCGGCGACCTTCTGCTTGGAAGGCAGATACTCTAGCCACTGAGTTACTCCCGCTTGAATGAAGCTTAATTTTAATATTTTTTGCGGTGGCATGACAACAATCTGATAAACAAAAATAATCGTAAATCCCTGGAATGAAGGTTTTGAGTTAGAATGCGCTCCAGGTTGGAACAACTTAACCAAATAAAGTTTGCATGAATAGAACACTATTACCATTCCTTGCAATTTCTTTAGGCTTATGGGTTGAAGTGGTAGATCAGGCTGGAATCATGCTGGCTCTTCCTTCTATTTCACGTTTTTTTTCTTCAGATCTTTCCACTGCTCAGTGGGTATTAATCGGGTATGTTTTGTCGATTAGCGTTTCACTTATACCCATGAGCAGGATATCTGATTTATTGGGTCATAAGAAAATTTATGTTTGGGGACTGACTCTGGCGGCCGTGATTACTTTTCTTGCTGGATTTAGTAATTCAATAGGGCTTCTGATAGCTTTTAGTTTGATAAGAGGCGTAGGAAGGGGCATGACACAGGGCACCTCTATGGCCCTGGTTTTGTCGATCTTTGGTCCTTCACAGGGAGGAAAAGCTTTGGGTTTATACATTTCCGTGGTAGGCATAGGAAGTGCGGCAGGGCCTTTAATATCTGGATTCATACTTAACAATTACACTTGGAGGTTTCTGTTTTTCATTATTGGGGGGTTAGGTATTATCTCATCCATGGCAGCCTCTTGGTTAGTCAGTTCTAACCATGCTTCTACAATTAAATTAAGGGAATTGAAATTTGATTGGATCGGGGCAGGACTTTTTACAATTGGAATAGCAGCATTACTCCAAACAGCAACTTGGGGTTCTAGAATTGGATTTCTGCATCCAGTAACAATCAGTATTTCATGTTTATCCCTTATAGGGTTTGCTCTTTTCATTTACAGGGAAATGTCGGTGGGAGATCCTATGATTGATTTGAGCCTATTTCGTAACAGGTTATTTTCCACTGGTGTATCTGCACATTTTCTGTTTTTTATGGGAGGTGCCTGTCCCTGGTTCTTTATGCCATTCTTTCTGGAAATTGTAGCTGGATATTCTCCTCAACAAATTGGGTTTATTATGGGTGCAGGGGCAATATCCATGTCGATTGCAGGTGCTTTTTGCGGGTATTTATCCGATAAATTTGGGCCTTTTATTTTTTCAGTAGGTGGATTTGTTGTTACTGCCGTTGGTCTTTATGTTTTAACAAATTTAACTGTGAATGCTACCTGGCCATTAGCGATCATAGGAATATTGTGCATAAATATGGCGAGCGGGATATTTTTCGGTCCGAATAATAAACAGGTCTTTGGATCTGTTTCCCCTAATTTTCATGGCGTGATTTCCGGGTTTATGCACACAACCAGAAATAGCGGGAGCGCCATAGGTATATCGATTGGTACCGCCATAGCGACGTCTGTTATGGCATACATGGGGTATGAGCCTACTATTTCTGATTTGTCTAACGACACTGGGGTTTCTGTATTGGGCGCCTTTGTAAGAGGGATGAAATTCGTGTTTTTCGGGGGTATGGGTGTTTCGATACTTGGAATATTTGTATTAGTTCTCGGTGGTAGGAATAAAATCAATAACTAGCTACCGGATTGGAGTTAAGTATTTAGATATTCCCTTACTTTAAATTACCCCAATCGGAACCTGTTTTCATTTCGATTTCTAAGGGCACGTCAAGAATTACTGCTGAAGGCATTAATTCTCCAACCAAAGACTCCATTTGTTGTAATTCCTGCCGGGGTACTTCAAATATTAATTCATCATGAACTTGAAGTATCATTTTTGATTCTAGTCCCAGCATCCTCAACTGCTCATCTATGTTGATCATAGCTATTTTTATGATATCGGCGGCAGTTCCCTGTATTGGCATATTAATGGCAGCTCTTTCAGCCTGGCTCCTTAGATGGAAATTTCTAGAATTTATTTCCGGTAAATATCTTCTTCTACCGAGCAATGTTTCAATATAACCACTCGTGTGGCATTGTGACTTGATTCCCTCTAGGTAGCTCAATATTCCAGGATATTTACTGAAGTAGATATCTATAAACTCCTTTCCTTCTTTTTGGCTTAAATCAGTTTGCCTCGCTATCCCGTGTGGGCTTAAGCCGTATATAACGCCAAAGTTCAAGACTTTGGCCACTCGTCTCATATCAGGTGTGACTTCGTCAATTGGAATGTCATAAACCGTTGAGCTTGTTGCATTATGTATGTCTTCTCCACGATGAAATGCATTTACCAATCCCGAATCTTTGGATAGATGCGCTAACACCCGAAGTTCAATTTGTGAATAATCGGCCGCCAGTAACACATTTTCAACCGGGTTTTCAGTTACAAAAGCTTCTCGAACTTTTCTGCCAAGTTCCGTTCGTACTGGAATATTTTGGACGTTAGGATCGTTACTGGATATCCGCCCAGTGGCTGTACCAGTTTGTCTGTAGGAAGTGTGAACACGACCCGTTGATTTGTTGACCATACTAGGAAGGGCATCTATGTAAGTTGACTTAATTTTGGCTAATTCACGATGTTCCAAAATTCGGTTTAGTACCTCATATGATCTTGAATCAGCATTTTCAGAATCACCTCTATCTAATATGGTTTTAAGATCTTCCAATGCTTGAGCATCAGTTGAGTGGCCGCTTTTTGTTTTTCTTGTTGGTGGCAGATTAAGCTCGTTAAAAAGCAATTCACTTAGTTGTTTTGGAGAGTTTAAATTGAATTCGTGACCAATTAATTCAAACATTTCAGATCTAATTTGGTCCAATTGTTCACCGATAGAAATTGACATACTTTCTAAAATATTTTGGTTTAACTTAACTCCATTTCTCTGCATGGTGACCAGAATAGGAATTAATGGAACTTCAACTTCATTAAATAGCTTAGAGATATTTTTTTGTTCCAATTCGGATTTCATTACACCATGGAGACGCTCCGTAAAATCCGCGTCTGCCGTTGCGTATTCTGCCGCCTCTTCGACCGATACTTCAGCCATTGTTATTTGGGATTTTCCAGTTCCTATCAGGTTTTTTATAGGGGTCATTTCTTCGCCAAAACATTCTAAGGCCAGCTCCTTTAATCCCCAGTTCCTTCTGCCGGATAAATGGGCCGCAACCATAGTGTCAAAAGATAGCCCTTCTACTCTAATGTCATCATTCATTAGGACCATAATGTCAAAATTGGCATTGTGGGCCCGTTTGGGTACTGTGGGGTTTTCGAAAATAGGTTTCAAAGCGGATAAAACGTCACCTTTCGGTAGCTGAGTCCCATTGTCATGCCCAATTGGAATATACCAGCCTTTGTTGGGCTCAACTGAGATGGATATACCCACTAATTTGCAGGTCATTGCGTCTAGGGAAGTAGTTTCTGTATCGAAGGAAAATCCTGAATCAGTATCTATTTTCGTAGCCAATTCCTTTAAAGATTTTTCGTTGTCAACCAGGAGATATTCTGTTTCGGGTTTTTCGTTTAGGAATGACAATTGAGTTTCAGAATTATGGCCAAAATCGCTCGTAGTACCTGGAATTTTGGGTATTATCGAGTGAAACTCTAGTTCTCTAAAAAGATCTACAACCTTAGTTCTATCAAATGTTCCGAATTCAGCTGCTGATAAGTCTAGATTTACTGGTGCATCTCTAATAATTTTGGTTAAAATTTGGCTTTTGTCGGCTACTGCTTTGTTTTCTGCTAAATTTTTCTTCGCTCTTGGAGGGGTCACTTCATCCAAGTGGTCGTATATACCTTGGATAGATCCGAAATCTAATAGCAGTTTTATAGCAGTCTTTATTCCTATCCCTGGGATACCCGGGATATTGTCTGAAGAGTCTCCCTGTAATGCTTTTATCTCAGATACAAATTCTGGGCCGAGCCCTCCATATCTTTCCTTAACTGCATTTATGTCATAGATAGACGACTTCTGGAAGCTTGAATTCATGAAAACTCTAGTGTTATTGGATACTAATTGCAGAGTATCAGAATCTCCCGTTAGAATAACTGTGTTGAGATTTTTCTCCTCTGCCTGATGAGACAATGTTCCAAGAAGGTCATCAGCTTCAAATTCTTCCAACTCGTAGATAGGCACTTCAAAGGCAGACATAACCTGCCTGACCCTGTCGAACTGGGGGCGTAGCTCCGGGGGGGTGGGAGGACGATGGGCTTTATATTCATCAAACATTTTATGTCTGAAGGTAGGGGCTGGCAGGTCAAAAGTTATAGCCACATGGGTAGGCTTCAGTTCTGACAAAGCCCTGATAAAAGCGTTCGTGAATCCATATACGCCTCTGACGTCCTCGCCACTGGTACTAACAGTCAAAGGTTGTTGTATTGCATGAAATGCCCGATGAATTAAGGCGTGCCCATCAATGAGGATTAGAAGAGATTTATTGTCATGGGTACTCATAGGATTTGAGTTCATGAGAGATGAACGAGTTCCTTTTAATTTAAATTGTGAACACTTATATCAATTCCAATTCTTGCAATTCCAATCTTTGGGTGGTTTCGGAAAACCATTCAATAACTTCCTTGTGAAGGGGTATTCCACTCACCTTTCTTTTTGCCATTTCTTCACTTTCAGAAAGCCCAGGATATAGAACCCTGTCATGGCCTGGGGCAGGTGGAGTTGATTTAAGAGTTACAAGCATGTCATCCATATTCTTTTTGTAATCATCAATATCAGTAAATGCGTCCACGTTATATGCTGCGAAATAGCTTCTGGAAGGCGTCCAAGACGGCGTATCTCTCAACATACCAGGATCGTCTCCAGATAACAGGGAACCAAGTATTTCCACCATTAATCCGAATCCGTACCCTTTATGCGAACCCTGTTCTCTTGATCCTCCCAAGGGGAGTTGATAATAATCGTCTCTATCCACTATTTTGGTTTCTTCCATTATCGGGGAACCATCGCTACTCGCAACCCAACCCGGCAAAAGTGTGGCATCTACTCTGGCGGCCAATTTTAATTTGTTCCCCGCAACCGCCGAAGTCGCTGCATCAAACAATATTGGGGCCTCTAGGTTAGAAGGAGAGGCTATGGAAATAGGATTGGTTCCCAATCTTGGCTCTGCTCCGAATGTTGGGAGAATTCCTGTCCCAGCTGCCACCGAACACATGCCTACCATATCTTTTTGGGCTGCCATCATTGAAAAATGTCCTACCGCACCCATGTGGCCACTATTAAACATAGTAACCACGCCGACACCCACGTCTCGTGCTTTTGAAATAGCCATTTCCATAGCTTGGACGCCAGCCATGATTCCAAGTGCCCTATCAGCGTCTATTGTGGCAGTACCCGGGCTTTCTTTAACTACCTGTATATTCGGGGTTTTATTGAGGTCCCCATCCTCGAAAAGCTGGACATAAACCCTTAGCATGTTTGAGACACCGTGAGTCTCAACTCCCCTTAGATCGGCAGTGACCAGCACGTCAGTTCCATTTTTCGCATCTTCCTTGCTTAGGCCTATTTTTTCAAATATATCTTGAACAGCCTTTCTCAAAGCAGACTCGGATACTTTTACTTGATCTTCCTTGGGCACTTTAAATCTATCTAGCACTTCAACCTCCTAAGTCTCTTCAGAGTTGCGGATATAAGGCGCAAATTAAATACTGTCATCTTGAGCAGCTTTCACCCGTCGACTATCATACGACAATCTTGGATGATCTTTTTCACTTGGCCAGGGCTAGTTCCCTCAGCATAGAGTCTTATTAATGGCTCTGTCCCTGAGAACCTAATAAGGCCCCATGCATTTTCTTCAAGGTGTAATTTGAGTCCATCTCTGGTGTCGGTGTTTAAGACCTTCAATGCCCCTAAATGTTCAAATGTGGGCCTACTTATTCTATGTAATTTCTCTTCACGATCTTGCTCTTTAAATGCTATATCTTTCCTATCAAAATAATACGGGCCTGTTATTTTTTCCAGTTCCTCCAGCAAGTCTGACGGATTTAAACCCGTCACAGACATCATGTCTAATATCATTAGGCCGGAAAGTAAACCATCTCTTTCTGGAATGTGACCTGTAAACCCATATCCTCCGCTTTCCTCTCCTGCGGCTATTGCATTCTCCTCCATCATCACTGGGCCCAAATATTTAAATCCCACAGGAGTGTCTATCACATCTATATCATGTAATTTGCCTAACTTATTTATCATGTTAGTCATGGTTATGGATTTTATTATTGGCCCCTTCAACCCCAGATTTTCGAGGAGGTGCTTGCAAATTAGGGCAAAAGTGTGAAGTGTCGATATGTAATTACCTTCTTCGTCTGTAAGACCCAAACGATCAGCATCCCCGTCAGTTGCTAAACCCACATCAAAATTCGAGTTAGAAAGGAGTTTTCTTAAGGGTTCGAGATTTTTCTCTATTGGTTCTGGTTGAATCATGCCAGGGAAGCTAGGGTCTGGATTTCCCCTAATCTCTTCTACCCGACTTGACCCACCTTCTATTAGTTTGGCCAAATACTTTGATCCTGCACCATGCATAGAATCTATTGCTATATTTAGACCAGCATTTCTAATCCTGTTTAGATTGACTAGCTCTGCTATGTGATTTAAATAGGTCGGTTCGGGGTCTAATTTTTCTAGCATCCCCATTTTCTCTGCGGTTTCGATGGGCATTGTTGAAATTTTTTGGGATTTTTCTAGCTCAAATATATAAGTTTCAATCTCAGAAATTATCGCCTCTGAAGCACTTCCACCGTATGACGGTTTAAATTTGAAACCGTTCCACTCCGATGAGTTATGACTCGCTGTTATTACCACTCCAGCACCACATTCTCGTGACACCAGGTTATAACTCAGTACAGGGGTTGGACAGGGCCGATCACATAGAATTACAGGGATCTGGTTACCTGTTGCAACTTCTGCCACGGCTTCAGCGAAAATATTGGAATTCAGTCTTGTGTCATATCCAATGATTAGACCGTTTTCCTCTATCTCGCGGTCTTTCATGAAATTACAAACTGCTTGCGCGCATATCTTCACATTTTCTATAGTGAACTCTTCTGACATCAGGGCCCGCCAGCCATCTGTGCCAAATTTTATAGTCAAGACACCCCCCCCTAAAATTTATTAAAGGTTTATGGCTTTTTTAATATCTTCAACTTTATTGGTTCTCTCCCAGGGTAGATCAATGTCGGTTCTACCGAAGTGTCCGTATGAGGCTGTCTGGGCATATATCGGCCGCCTGAGATCTAGATCCCTTATTATCGCCCCTGGCCTCAGATCAAAATGTGTTTCTACTATCTGATCGATTTCGTGGTTTGAAATTTTATTTGTACCAAAAGTTTCTATTGAGACCGATATAGGAGCTGAGATCCCGATTGCATAGGATACCTGGACTTCAGCTCTACTTGCGACACCTGAGGCTACCAAATTTTTTGCTACCCATCTGGCTGCGTAAGCAGCCGACCTATCGACCTTTGTAGGGTCCTTTCCTGAAAATGCACCACCACCATGTCTTGCCATTCCACCGTAAGTGTCAACCAATATTTTTCTACCGGTCAAGCCAGTATCCCCGACAGGTCCACCTATAACAAACCTCCCAGACGGATTTACAATGAATCGGGTGTCAATAAGTAAATCTTTAGGGATTATATCCTTGGCCACCTTTTCAATGAGGTCTTTTTCAATGATTTTGTTCTCTACATCAGGATCATGCTGATTGCTAAGTAGAACGGTGTGCACACGTTTGGGCTTCCCCTTGGAATATTCCACTGTGACTTGGGATTTGCCATCTGGTCGAAGGTATTTTAATTCCCCGCTTTTCCTTACTTCGGACAGTTTTTTTGTTAATTGGTGAGAGAGCGACATTGGTAGTGGCATCAATTCTGGAGTCTCGTCACATGCAAACCCCACCATCATTCCCTGGTCTCCGGCTCCCAATGATTCAACTTCATCATCTGACATGTCTTTTGACCTGGTTTCCAAAGCATTGCTAACGCCTTCAGATATATCAGATGATTGCTCATCGATGGCAACCATCACCCCGCAGGTTTGATAGTCGAAACCGTAGGCTGGATCGGTATATCCAATGTTTTTAATTGTGTTTCTGACCAATCCAGGAATATCAACATACCCTTTAGATATACTTATTTCCCCCATCACTACCACTAGTCCCGTGGTACAAGCGACTTCACATGCCACTCTGGCCCTAGGGTCTAATTTAAGCATAGCGTCTAGAACACCGTCGGAAATCTGGTCACATATCTTGTCAGGATGTCCTTCAGTTACTGATTCTGAAGTGAATAAGTATGATTCAGATTCCATAAAATTTAAAGTCATAATTCAATCTCCAAGTGATAAACCAACAATTTGATTTTGATTAGGTACCAACGTTCCAGCTGTTTAGGTATTTTTCTTGCTCCGCTGTGAGCTCATCAATCGCTATACCCATTGACAGCAATTTTAGTCTCCCTACTTCATCGTCAATTTCTCTTGGTACCACATAAACTTGATTTTCCAGATTTTTATACTCTTTGGCTACGAACTCTGCGGATAGGGACTGATCTGCGAAACTCATATCCATAACGGCGGAGGGGTGACCTTCTGCTGCAGCCAAGTTGATAAGGCGTCCTTCAGCTAGTAAATTTATTCGGTTCCCATTGATTAGGATGTATTGTTCTACAAACGGTTTGACTTCACTTTTACTATCTGAAATCTCATCCATTCCTTCAATGTCTATTTCGACATTGAAGTGCCCACTATTGGCCAGCAATACCCCATCTTTCATGTTCGCAACATGTTTTCTATCAATGGCCTTCATACCACCGGTTACTGTAATGAAAATGTCACCTATTTTAGCCGCCTCTTCCATTTTCATGACCTGATGACCGTCCATTGCTGCCTCAAGGGCTCTTATGGAATTAACTTCACATACGACGGTATTACCACCCATTCCTCTAGCCCTCATAGCCACTCCCCGGCCACACCAGCCATAGCCTATAACTACAACGGTTTTACCTGCCCAAAGGACGTTTGTTGCCCTTGTTATGCCATCTAAAGTACTTTGGCCGGTACCATAACGATTGTCAAAAAAATGCTTGGTATCAGCATCGTTGACAGCAATCACCGGGTATTTGAGGTTACCTTCGTCGGCTAGACTTTTTAACCTAATTACCCCTGTTGTAGTTTCCTCCATGCCACCTATAATGTTTTCCATTAGGTCAGTACGATCACCGTGCAAAGTGGCTACCAAATCGGCTCCGTCATCCATTGTCATATGTGGTTTGGTATTTAGGACCGAGATAATATGCTGATAATAAGTGTCAGTGTTCTCCCCTTTTATGGCATAGGTAGGAATTCCATACTCTGACACTAAAGCTGCCGCCACGTCATCCTGAGTACTTAAAGGGTTACTTGCGCATAAAAATACGTCAGCACCACCATCTCGCAAGGTTATTGCCAAATTTGCAGTCTCGGAAGTTACGTGCAAGCACCCTGCGATTCTAAGCCCTTTAAAGGGCTTTTCTTTAATGAATCGTTCTTTAATTTGTCGTAACACGGGCATTTCGCGTTCAGCCCAGTTGATCCGTCGGACCCCTTCAGATGCCAAAGTAATATCTTTGACGTCTCCTGGTGAGTTTGTTGTTCCCAATGTATATCTCCTGTTTTCGCTCTTAATTTGTTTTACTAAATAGCTCTTCTTGGTTTTCCAGGGGCTTAAAATAGGTCATACCTGCAATACCACGGAATCTCTCTTCAATTTCCAAATGGGTGAGGTTGCCGACTCGATCGGTGCTAAACCCTTCAACTGTGAATGATCCCATTACAGACGCGATCACAGCAGCTCTTCTGAGAGTCTCCGGCGAAAAATCGTTCATATTGGATAAATATCCCATGAACCCACCAGCAAAGGAGTCGCCTGCCCCAGTGGGGTCTATGACGTTTTCTACAGGAAAAGCAGGTACTGAGAATATATCTTCCTCATTAAACATTACGACTCCGTATTCACCTCTTTTCACAAGAACTAGACGGGGCCCCATATCTCGGACAGCTTGGGCTGCAGAAAATATATTAGGTTTTGAAGTGAATGATTTGATCTCTGTTTCATCCATAAAGAGGACATCGACGTTTTCAATTGTCTTGCTCAAATTATCTTTATGGCCATTAATCCAATAATCCATAGTGTCGAGTGCCACAATCCTCGGTTTAGGATTCATTTGTGTTAGCACATCCCGTTGTAATAAAGGATCGATATTTGCTAGGAACAAGCAGGGGTGGGAGATGTTATTTTTCGCCAGTGAGGGAGAAAAGTCGGCAAAAACATTCAATTGGGTATCTATTGTCTCACGGGAATTTAGGTTTTTTGGGTCATAAATTCCTTCCCATCGGAAAGTTTTGCCTTTTGCTGTTTCAAGACCTGTTATATCGACTTTTCTGCCGCTCATTTTGTTTCTATCTGCTTCTGAAAAATCTTCTCCTACAACAGCCACCAAACTGACATCCGTGAAATAGCTTGCTGAAGCACTGAAATACAACGCAGAACCACCCAGAGAGTCTGTTCGCGATCCTGCCGCCGTTGTTACTGAATCATATGCTACGGACCCGACAACTAATAAAGACATGAACTATAAATCAGTACCTTGACTAGTCGGGTAACCACGTTCGATCCACGTTGGCGTACCTTCTTCAATGTTGTATAGCTTCGATGAGTCATATCCCATTGCAGCAGCCATTTCACAAGCAAGGCCGCTCCTGACACCAGCGGCGCATATGAACAAGAGATCTTTGTCTCTAGGAAGTTCATCTATGCGTCCGAGAACATCATCTACCGTTATAAACAAGGCTCCCTCTACATGACCTTCAATGTATTCATCAGTTCTCCGTACGTCCACAAAAACCACATCTTCATTACCATGTAGGTCGGCGGCCTCATCCACTGAGATTCTAACGTAAGGTTCCCCTTCGATTTGTTTAGGCATTACACACTCCTCTAATTTCAGATCGTTATATATTTTTGCAGTAACACACCTAGTTTCTTTGCGCTTTTCTGGTTGTCTAGAATTCTTTGAGTCACCAGTGCATCTTGCAAAGATGTATTGCATATGCACTCGTCCTCTAATAAATCAATATTTTCTGCTATTTTACTGATAAGTTTTTTTGAAGTCTCCACATTTTGTTTGAGATTACTAATTACCATGCTAGCGGTCACATCTTCTTGATCTTCCTTCCAACAGTCATAATCTGTGACAAGAGCTACCGTCGCGTAACACATCTCCGCTTCACGAGCTAATTTAGCCTCAGGGATAGCAGTCATTCCAATGATGTCGCAGCCCCATTTTCTGTACAAATTGGACTCGGCTTTGGTGGAAAATTGAGGGCCTTCTATGGCTACGTACGTACCAGACAAATGTCGATCTATTGCTAAGCTTTCACAAAAGGAATCGATCATTTTTGAAAGATCTTTGCAAAACGGATTTGCGAAGCTTATGTGAGCTACAAGGCCATCCCCAAAGAAGGTATCTTCTCTGGATTTAGTTCGGTCTATCAGTTGGTCTGGAATTACTACATCTAACGGTTTGATTGCTTCATTTAAGCTTCCCACTGCGGATACCGAGACCACTTTTTTGACTCCCAAAGTCTTTAAAGCATAAATGTTAGCTCTGTAGGGAATATCTGAAGGCGATAGAGAATGATCAGCGCCATGCCTTGGTATGAATGCTGCTCTTTTGTTTCCGATTGACCCTAATGTGACTGGGGAACTTGTATTACCAAAAGGGGTAGTGATTTCAATGGCCTCGAGATCTTTAAGGCCTTCCAATTCATAGACTCCGGACCCACCGATAAAAGCAGTTTCTATCATATTGTTAAATTGAGTTCCGATAACTTTTCACCAAAAAAAAACTTCCCAAAGAGAGAAGTTACTGAAAGTAATTATTGTTTGTTCTCTCATCTTCCGGGCACTACATTATCCCGCTGGAATTGGCACCGTATTTCAAAAAGAGCGTATGTTAATCTTTATTAAAGTCGGTTGCCGGGCGTCTAAGGGCCAGTCCCTCAGCCACTCTTGATAAGTTCGCTATATTTAGTTTGTGGAAAAATCGTACCTTAGTGCAATAGTTGAGTCAATTTCAAAGTAAATTAAAGATGGGTTCAGTGTCGTGTATTGGATTTCCTAATAAAGGCCTGAGGTAGGACTTAAATGAATCGCTTGTATATCCTTCTTCATTTGGCCTGTAATTTTCAGGTAAATATTTTATTTTGCCGGCCACATCTTTTAAGTTAGCCGAGCCTATAGAATATTGGTATTTTTGATTATCAGAACGGATTATTGTCAGGATTACCTCATTCATTTCAGATCGGGCCATTTCAATTGCCTTTTGGCCTAATTCATAGGCCTCTTCACGATCAGTTGTAGACACGGCGTCCATTAAGGATCTCTGGATACTTCCTGGTTTTTCCCATCTACATCTGACACCTAATCTTTTCTCAACAAGATCCGACAGATATTTACCAGGGCTTTCAAAATAACTGTGGCCGAAATTATCAGTGAAGGTCGGCGGGTTTTCTTTACTTAAATTACCTTGCCTGGACCTTATTTTTTCTGAAACCACCGCTACTGCATATCCATAACTCCTATATGCGTTTTCAATGGAAATCAAGAAGTTTTCCTCTGAAAATATAACTTCCGGTATTCCTATGAAATGCGGAGCGTCACGATCAGTTTTTTTATAGAAGGAGCTAGCGGCTGCCAACCATCCAGAATCCCTACCCATAACTTCAAGAATACAAATAGGTGAGTTTATTCCCATAGCTTCTGCGTCCCTAGCAACACCGAAAGTGGCTTGGCTTATGAATCGTGCGGTGCTTCCATAGCCTGGAGAGTGATCGGTAAGAACTAGGTCGTTGTCTATCGTCTTTGGAAGGTTAATGACTTGCAATTCATATTTATCCGCTCTAGCTGCCTCTGAAACGCTTAGTCCCGTTGCGGCTGAATCATTTCCACCGATTATGTGGAGGATTCTTATGTTATGAGCCTTTAATGTTTTTAATAAAGGTTCAATATCATTAGGGAGTAACTTATGTCTGCTACTTCCCAAAGCTGCACCGGGCATTTTTGCCAAAGATTTTAACTGTAAGTTAGACAATTCGGTAATATCCGGGATTTTGCCGTCGATAACTCCCGTGATCCCATGAATTCCACCGTAAATTCGGCTCTTTGGATAAAGAGTTTGCCCATTTTTAATGAGTCCAGCCAGAGTACTGTTTATTACTGGGGTGCACCCTCCAGATTGGATAAGCAGGATATTTCCAGATGACGTGGTCATGTGGCTCTGATGACTATGGGTTGGTTTTTTTTGTAGCGGACATCTTTTTGGACAAATCTATAAAATCGTCGGCCATCATGTCTATATAGTCCTCTTCAGCGTAATCGACAACCGTATTTTCTCCGTGTTCTTTGGCTCTCGGGACATAGCCGGTCATCATTCCGTTACTTTTGGCTGATTTTAAATCGTTTTTGTGGGCCGCAACCATCATTACTTGATTTATTGGAAGCCCAAGATATTCACCTGTACTCAAATAAGACTCTGGATCTGGTTTATAGTGTTTTGAAATTTCGGCAGAAAGTACCGCATCCCAGGGCAATCCCCCATATTTGGCCATGTTAACCAGTAAAGCAACATTACCATTTGAAAGTGAGCTGATAATGTAATTTTTTTTCAGAAGTGTGAGACCCTCAACCGAATCAGGCCACGGATCTAATCGATGCCAAGCTCGGTTCAGGCTATCTATTTCCTCTTCGGACAGATTGGAGATTTTATGCTTCGACAATAATTCATCCAATATCATACGGTGGAGGGTATCTATTTTAGTCCAGGGCATCTCCCCGTTTCTTACCTTGTTCATTGAGGGAGCGTATCCTGATCGCCATTCATCAGCGAATGAATTCCAGTCTAAATCGAATCCCTTTTTTTGACCTAAATCCTGTATTTCTCTAGCGATGCTGCTTCGCCAATCAACAACAGTACCGAAAACGTCAAAAGTCATAGCCTTTACCTGAGATAGGTTTTTTTCGCTCATTCAATTCACCTTGTCTAGTTCTTATTCTGCAAACTTGGCGGCTACATGCCTCCGTTGAATTTTCCCCGTAGCTGTTCTGGGTAATTCGCTAACTATATAAACACGGTCTGGGATTTTGAAATCGGCCAAATGTTGGCTGCAGAAGGACTGGATCTCACTTTCACTTGTTCCCGAGGAAATGACTACAGCTGCCTGTACTGCTTCCCCATATTTTTCATCAGGGACCCCGAAACAAACCGCCTCTGAAACATTTGGGTGCCGCAGTATTGCGGCATCAATTTCTAGTGGCGAAATTTTTTCGCCCCCGCGATTGATGAGTTCCTTGAGTCTTCCAGTCAGGGTGAGTATCGATTCCTCAGACAGAATTCCTTGGTCACCGGTTCTAAACCAACCATTAGTGAATGCCTCTTCATTGGCAGAAGGGTTATTGTGATATCCATGAGTGACATTCGGGCCTTTTATAACAACCTCCCCAGTTTGGTTTGTTGCCATAAGGGTGCCATGTTCATCCATAATACCGATTTCGATACCAGTCGCTTTTCCAACGGTGCCAGGATTTCTAGGCCCAGGAGGTAAGAGATTTGACGACATTTGATGAGACGCCTCAGTCATGCCGTAGGCTTCTAATACAGGAGCCCCAAACCTATTCTCAAGGTCATTAAAAACTGAAGGCGCCAACGCGGCAGAGCAAGATCGTATGAAACGAAATGATTGACTAGGTGCTTCGTCTTCATCTGCTCTCATCAGCAATATCTGGTGAATAGTGGGCACCGCTGAATACCAAGTGGCATTTGTGGTTGCCTGTATTTGCCAAAAATTGCTGGCACTAAATCTCGGTGGGATCACCATGCTGCCACCACTTTTCATAGTAGATAGTGAAACCCCTATAAGTCCGTGGACATGGAACAACGGCATAACAACCATTGCCAAATCATCTTCGGTGAGATTGTAGGTATTCACTATATTTTGTAAAGATGCCATCAAGTTACCGTGGGTTAGGGGAACCCCTTTTGGCCGGCTGGTGGTGCCTGATGTGTGAAGGAAAAGAGCTATGTCATCTTCTGAAGGAGCTGATACGGGGGACCTCGCTGTTAATAAAGATCCTGACTTTGATATCAAGAGTTGACCTTGATTATCTAAATTGACTTCAGCAACTGGGATATTCAATTCATCAGCTGCTTGGTTCGCAACATCTGCACCTGGAGCAATAATAACCAGCTGAGATTCAGTATCCTCCATATAAAATTTGAATTCTTCATTTGTATAGGCTGAGTTTAAAGGAGCTGCGATCGCGCCGGACCTCGTTACCGCGAGAAAGGTAATCATAAAATCTAGACTATTTCCAAGTACGATTGAAACGGTACGACCTCTTTCTACACCAGCCGCAGAAAGTATTTCTGCTATTTTTTCTATCTGGTCAGAAAATTCGCCGTAAGTTATTGTTGGTCCGCCGGGTATTAGAATTACATTCTTATTCGATGGGTGATTTGTTATTAGGTCTGCTAATGTCGACAACTTAATCCCTCCTTGGGAGCTAGGTAACAGAATTGT
Organism: Dehalococcoidia bacterium; assembly: GCA_029936675.1. Classification (GTDB taxonomy): domain Bacteria; phylum Chloroflexota; class Dehalococcoidia; order Lucifugimonadales; family UBA826; genus UBA11996. The sequence goes on from JAPYSB010000015.1 coordinate 15,622, forward strand.
ACTGAATGAAATGAATACCGCAACTTTATCTAAGCGGTCATTTTTCTATACCATTTGATTGCGTCAGCCATCCCTTGTTCAACAGACATCCTTGGTCGCCAGTTCATTAATTTCTTGGCCTTGCCTATATTGGCAAACGCACCTGCAGTATCCCCATCACGAGGAGGAGCTTTGGCGGTTGCTATTTCGCAACCATATACCTGCTCAAAAATCTCAATAAATTCTTTTACAGTGGTAGGGCTACCGCCTCCGATATTAATTTTTTCGAATTTGGATTGTGAGGCTAATATCGATTGGAAGGATTCCAGTGCTGCAACGTGGGCCTCAGCAAGATCCCAAATATGAATGTAATCCCGTACCCCTGTACCGTCCTTAGTTGGCCAGTTAGAACCGGTGATTTTAATGTTAGTTGTGAAACCCTCGGCAGCTTTTACTAGGTTGCCCAATAAGTGGGAGGTGTTGTCTAAACTGGGGCCACACCTCATTTTTGGATCAGCTCCAATAGGGTTAAAATATCTAAGCGCAATGCCTCCTATTTCAAAGGCATTACAAAAATCTTCTAAAATCATTTCGATCACCAATTTGGTTTTGGCATATGGGCTCAAAGGCCTTAAAGGGGAGTCTTCATCAACACCTGCCCCGTTCTTGGCCTCATAAATGGAGGCACTAGAGCTAAAAAGTATTTTTTTGATGCCGACAGTTCTCAAAGTTGTAAATAATTGAAGAGATTTACTTACGTTTTCATAATAATATTGATCTGGATGCAAAGTTGATTCGGGGACTAAAATTTTCCCTGCACAATGCACCACACTCTCAATCTCAGGATGTTCTTTGAATATGTTTTTTATTAGATCATCGTTGGCGATATCACCAGTGAATGTAGGGAATTGATCCACCTGCTGACCGGATCCTGTAATCATTGAATCTATTATTATTGGCTCATGCCCATGGTCAGCTAGAGAATGACAAACCATGCTTCCAATGTATCCGGCTCCACCTGTTATCAGTATTTTCAAGTCAAATCCTTACCTGTATTTTCTTAAGGTATGTAAATTTATATGTCATGACCTAAACCCTCAAAGGTACTTTAAATATTTTATTGCATTCTATTATGTTAGGCTTGTGTTTTGAGATTATGTTGAGCTGTTTTAGGTAGGAGCATTAGTATGATATATGAGTTTCGAACCTACGATATCAAACCTAGGACCGTGGATCAGTTCGGTGAAAATACAAAGGCTAAATTGGATAAAAGACTGGAATACTCCCCGTTGGGAGGGTTTTGGTATACCGAAATGGGACCCCTCAATCAGGTTGTCCATATTTGGCCATATGAAGATTCAAATCACAGATCTGAGATTAGATCCAAAGCGGTATCAGAAGGTGACTGGCCACCAGATAATAATGACATTATTTTAAATATGGAAAGTGAAATTATGTTTCCCGCACCTTTCATGAGGCCTTTAGAACCTAAAAATATGGGTCCCATTTATGAGATGAGGATTTATACCTATAAACCCGGAGATATTCCTAAAGTGTTAGGTGCCTGGGGGGCGGCCATTGAAAAAAGAGAAGAATATTCTCCTTTGGTTGGGTGTTGGTATTCTGATGTTGGGGGGCTGAATAAATTCATACATATGTGGTCATATGATTCCTTTGAGGAACGCACCAGGGTTAGAACCGAGACGAGGGCGCAGGGTGTGTGGCCGCCTAAAGGTGGAGTTGCTCCTGTAAAACAAGAAAATAAGATATTGTTACCTTTCGATTTTTCCCCGCTCCAATAAAAATCTAAAGGGAAGCAAATCTGGCCGGACTGAAAGAGGCTATTTCCACTTCAGGTTGTTGGTCTGATATCAGCTGCGAAATAATCTTGCCCATCGCTGGACCGAGTAAAATTCCTTTTCTTCCGGTTCCAGTAGCCAAGAAAATGTTCTGATCATTTGGAACCGACCCTATAATGATTTTTCCATCTACAGGAAGTGGCCGTAGGCAGGCCGTGTGTTGTACTAGGGTTGCGTCGTCTAAATTGGGGATCATTTTGTTCAGTGCCTCGAGTACTTGGTCTCGACCACTTGTGGTCGGTATGTCATCGAAACCTACGTTCTCTTCAGTAGTTCCGGCCCACAAGAGCCCGTCCGGTTTGGTACATGCGTAATTTCCTTGCCATCCAACTGAGCAGTTCACTGTAATATTTGGTGCATTCAGCTTCACTATCTGGCCTTTTAAAGGGGTTATGGGCACCTTAATACCAAGCCATTCGGCTGTTTTACCCATCCACGGGCCCATCGCCAGAACTAGATTGTCACAGGTCCTGACCCCACTTTGGGTGGTTATTGCAATGGTGGTACCTTCACGAATCACAGCACTGACGTCTCCGTGGACTATATCGACTCCAAGTAATTCACATGCTTGTGTTAACGCCAACAATAATTTGTAAGGTTCTACGTCGGCTACTCCCTCCGTATAGACGGCTCCCAGGACTTCTTTTGAAATATGAGGGACTACCTGTAGAGCTTCCTCGCTGCTGAGCCATTCGACATGGTAGCCTTTTTCGTCGGTTCTCCATTCAACTTGCTTTTTTGCTTTAGTAGCTTCAGATGCCGTGAAAATTAAGTCTAGGGCTGGTCGAAACCTATGGTCTGTATTTATTCCAGTACTTTCAAATAACTCTCTTGAAAATTGGGTATGTATATCCATACCCATTCGGGCTATTTCTAGTTCAGGTAAAATATCATCGGCCTGGCCAGCCTCACCTAGTGGGCTTAGGCTTCCATAGGCAAATCCCGAAGCGTGACTGCCAATCGAATCCCTTTCGATCACGGTGACTGAATGCCCTGTTTTGGCAAGGAAATAGGCAGAGGACAGTCCTACTATACCTCCCCCTACAACACAAACGTTCGATTCCATATTTGAGATCTATAAGGTGGTTTCTATTTCCGTCAAAGCCGAGTTGAGCTGCCCCACAAAATGATCGATTTCATTTTTTGTTATACAAAGAGGAGGTGCGATTGGGATAGTGTCCCCTGCTCGTCCGAGTATCATATGTTTTTGCAATGCGGCAGTGACTTTGTCTGCTAATTTTAATTCAGCCGGGAATTTTTCTCTCGTATCCCGGTCTTTTACAAGTTCAACAGCACTCAATAGTCCTTTTCCGCCGCGAACATCCCCAACTATTTTATGATCATACAATGATTGCAGTCGTTCATACATGTAGTCCCCCATGGCTGCTGCATTTTCCACGATATTCTCATTTTCCATAATGTCGAGATTCGCGATGGCTGCTGCGCATGATGCTGGATTTCCACCAAATGTTATGAGGTGTCTGAATGTGTCATCATCACCTCCCTCGAAAGCTGAAGCAATCTTTTTGCTGCCAATAGCTGCACCAATCGGCAAGTATCCGCTGGTTAGTGCCTTGGCGACAGTGGTAATGTCAGGTTTGATACCCCAATGCTCCGTGGCGAACATTTTCCCGGTCCTGCCGAACGCATTTATCACTTCGTCGCATATCATCACGACACCGTACTTATCGCATATTTCTCGGATTGTAGGCCAGTACTCCGGGTGGGGGATGTGGATACCAGATGCCGCTGAAATTGGTTCACCTATGAAGGCAGCTACAGTGGACGGTCCCTCATGAAGTATGGCCCGTTCCAAGTCCTTTGCACATTCAAGCGTGCATCCTCCCTTAGCGCTGCAGCATCTTCCCCGGTACGCGTCAGGTTGTTCAATATGAATGTTTCCTGGCATTAGAGGGCCATAATTAATAGGAGCGGCTATGCCTCCGCCCCCTAGACTCATGCAGGCGTGAGTTGCCCCGTGGTATGAGCCTTTTCTACTTATAACCTTGTACCTGGTACCTTCCCCTATATTTTTCTGGTAATTTTTTGCCATTTTGAGTGCAGTTTCAACTGCCTCTGATCCACCGCTGACAAAGTACACTCGTGAATGTTTGTCGGGTGCTAGCGCGGCTACTCTTCCTGCAAGTTCTGCGGTTACCGGGGTCAAAGTGCCACCCGGGGAGTAAGAAATGCCTTGCATTTGTTCATAAACTGCATCGGCAATTTCTTTTCTGCCATGGCCAATATTTACCAGCCACATGCCAGATAGGGTGTCAAACCATTCGTTTCCTTCAACGTCGTAAACCCATACCCCTTTCGAGTCACTTACAAGCTTGAGTCCATTATCACCAAACATGTCGTTGGTTTGACGGGCATGAGGCCAAAAGTGCTCAGCGGCCTGCTGTTTAAGTTCTTCGATTATCTCTCCAGACAATGTTGTTGTAGTCGCCATCATTTCACCTCATTTCTCAAACTATCACTAACTAGCTTTTCCAATTCTAAATACTTTTGAACCACAAGCTCCACACTTTCCCTGAGTGGCTGCTCTTCCATTTTTAAGTGTGATCTCATTGGGTTCTTTGATTTCATGGGGTCCTTTGCATTTAAGGCAGTAAGCTTCCAAAACGTTGCACCTCGTAAGTTTAGGTAATTTTCCGTTTTGTTAGCTTACCTTTTTCTTAAGTAAGGATGCTAAAAATCAGAAAGTTCCGGAATTATATCCATCATTAAGTTATCCGCAAACCCCTAGATCAAAACATTAGAGATTTGGAGCAATCAAAATGAGGTGCCGTTAGCTATTGCGGCAATCAAATTTTCCTGATAAAAGAAGCGAGTAGATTTTCTTAGCCCATTCTATTTTGGGGTTTCCTCCATCTTTTTTTGAGTATGGAATAGAGTATGCAACGTGGATAAAAAAAAAGTTTTAATTACTGGGGTATCAGGGTTGGTGGGATCTGTCCTTGCAGAATCGCTAAAGCAAGAATACGAGATCACGGGAGTAGACTTGGAAGAATCTCTCCAAGTCCCGACCGTAAAGGCCAACTGTTCTATTCTTCAAGATATTTTGCCAGCTTTTTACGATGTCGATACTGTCATTGATCTTGCAAGTAATCCCGGTCAATTCAGTGCTTGGGATGTTATTCATGATGTCAATTTAAAATGCACTTCTAATGCTTTGGAGGCTTCTAGAATTTCGGGAGTAAAAAGGGTTATTTTTGCCAGCTCAAACCATGCCACTGGTATGTATGAGTTTGATAGCCCGTATAGCGAAATTGTGAAAGGTGATTATAGAGGCCTTGAAGCTGATTCAATTCCATTAATAACCACAGATATGCCGGTTAGGCCCGACGGGCCCTACGGGGTTGCCAAAGCCTTTGGAGAAGCCGCGGGTAGATTTTATTCGGACCAATATGGAATCAGTTCTCTATCGGTACGAATTGGAACTCTAAATTCTGAAGGTAAACCCACAAACGAAAGGCAATTCGCTACACTTCTTAGCCATACTGATTTGAGCAATTTGTTCCGAAAGTGCATAGAGGCTCCCTCAAACTTGAAATACGGGATCTACTATGGTGTATCCAGAAATAAGTGGAAGTTTTGGGATGTAAGTAACTCGGAGAAAGATTTGGGATACTCTCCTGCTGATGATGCTGAGATATGGCGTAAAGGTTGATTGACTGAGAATTAGTGCGGTTAATATAAGTTTTGATACTAACGTCATATATTTTATGAAGGATGTGTAGATTTAATGGAACAGGTTTTAACTCCTACCCCGATAATAGAGCAATTCAAGAAGAATGGTGTAACTCATGTTATATGGTTGCCGGAGAGTGAAACGAATTTTATGTATGAGTTAATGACGAGGAAAAAGAGCTGAAAATCGTGTCTGAGTGCCGGGAAGGAGAATCTATGGCTATAGCGGCTGGGGTGTGGGTAGGTGGTAAGAAACCTGTGGTCTTAATCCAAAATACAGGTATGCTTGAAGCTGGGGATTCTATTCGTGGCTTAGGGATTGATATAGAGTTTCCACTGGTCATGATGATTGGTTATCGAGGTTGGACAAGGCATGGAATAACCAAAAATTCAGCTGCTCGTTTTACCGAACCAATATTGCACGCTTATGGCATTAACTATTATTTGATAGAGTCGAATGATGACGTTGATAGGATAAGTGAGGCTTTTGAAGAGGCTGAGCGGACCAGGAGGCCAGTAGCCTGTTTGCTGGGGGCAGAATATAGTTAATCCAATTTTAGCTAAAGTCGTTTTCCATCTCGATCACTTTATTTAACCTTCGTGCATGTCTTTCTTCATTTGTATATTCGGCAGAAATAAATGCTGAAACCAGTTCCCGTACTACCTCGATACCGACGATCCGTGACCCGAGGCAGAGAACGTTCATGTTGTCGTGTTCAACTCCTTGATGGGCCGAATAAATATCATGGCATACCGCAGCCCTTACTCCTTTGATTTTGTTTGCAGCCACTGAAGCTCCCACCCCACTCCCGCAAACCATTATCCCCCTATTAGTTTCTCCTGAAGACACACTTTCTGCCAATGGCTTTGCGTAATCCGGATAATCATCTAAAGGATCCAAAGAATGAGGCCCAATATCGATGACATCATGCCCCGCTCTTTTGAGAATTTCTGATATTTCATTTTTTAATTCATATCCGTTATGGTCGGCAGCGACTGAAATTCTCATCGATGTTATCTCCGGTTCCGGTAGTATTCCACGATCATTAGATAAAGAGTTTAGGATTTGAGCTGTCTTACAGTCAACGTCCTTTGAAAGAAATTAGAATGCTAGAATGAGGTTTATGTTGTGGGAGGTAAAAAATGTCCGTGAGCCGATTTGAAGTAACCAGTAAAGTTCTGTTAGAGAGTGGAAAAGAATATGGAGACATAGGCACCTATGACCATTTGCAGGGGAAAGCCTATTTCGAAGTAGACCCTTTTTCCGAGTCAAACGAAAGAATAGTAGATATCCAATTAGCTCCTCGTAATGCTGATGGGAAGGTTGAATTTTCGGCTGATTTCGTTTTGTTGACTCCTTCTGATCCAGACAAAGGTAATGGCACTATGTTTCTTGATGTTGTAAATAGAGGAAACAAGACCGTACTTTACGGGTTTAATAGTGCAAATAGACCTACAGACCCTACCGCACCTATTGAATCCGGTAACGGCTTTTTGATGAGGGAAGGCTATACCGTGATGTTTTGTGGATGGCAAGCAGATGTGCCAGAGATGCCTGGATTGATTGGACTTTCCGTACCAGAGGCATATGTCGATGGAGAACAATTAAGTGGCAGAGTTATGAATCAATATCAGACAAATGTTGCAACCTCGGTTTTCCCTCTAGCTGACCGATATCACCTGAAAAATCCGGCTGCCGATGAGACTGAGCTTGAGGCGGAGTTAATGGTGCAAGATCAGCCAAACGGGATACCTGAACTAATTGAAAGAAACAAATGGGATCTTGTCCGGGTGGAGGATTCCGAAATAGAACCGGATGTGTCGCACGTTCATCTGCAAGGCGGATACGAATTAGGACGGATATACAAGTTGGTTTATACGGCAAAAGGTAGTCGTATTGTTGGCTTAGGATTTGCCGCGGTAAGGGATATTTGCTCCTTTATGAAATATGCCTCGGAAGAAGAAGGTAATCCACTAGGTGGGTATGTAGATCACGCGATATCTTACGGAGTGTCGCAGACCGGCAGGTTTCTTAGGCAGTATATATACACGGGCATGAACGTTGATGAATCCGCTCGGCAATCCATGGATGGGATAATTGCTCACGTAGGAGGGGGTATGAGGGGAGAGTTTAATCTACGCTTTGGACAACCTTCCAAAGATGTGTGTTACATAATCCCAGAGTTGTTTCCATTCACTGATACTGAACAAAAAGACACGGTAAGCGGCAGGGAGGGTGGGCTGTTAGACAGGATGACTGGTCAAGGGAATGTTCCCAAAATAATGTTTACAAACAGTTCCGCCGAATATTGGCGTGGTGATGCTGCCTTAATACACACCAATATAGAAGATAATAGCGATGCGCCAGAACATCCTAATGTCAGGCGCTATCATTTTTCGGGGACCCAACACGGTTCAGGAAAATACCCTTTAGAAACAGTTCGAGAGGCAGATTCTGTAAGAGGTAATTTGCCCTTCAATGGTGTCAATTACACTCCGATCCTGAGAGGTTGTTTGACCAATATGAACAATTGGGTAAAAGGTGAGAATGACCCTCCGGCCAGTAGTCATCCAAGACATGAAGATGGCTCCGCGATAGAAACTAAAGATGTAATAGGAAAATTTTCAAAGATTCCTGGCATAAGACTACCCGATAGGGTCTTAAATCCAATGAGATTAGATTATGGCGACGAGCAGCATCTGGGTAGGACAGTCAAGCTGCCGCCAGAACAAGGTGAAACCTATCCTGCCTTTGTATCGGATGTAGATGAAACATTAAATGAGATAGCTGGTATCCGACTGCCAGATGTAAGTGTTCCTGTGGCTACTAGTACCGGGTGGAACACGAGACATTCCTTGATTGGGAACGAAGGACTTCTTATCGGAATTACTGGGGGATTGGCCGGATGGACTGTGGCGCTTCCATCGACCGAAAAAGAGAAGGAAAGAGATCATGACCCCCGACCATCACTCGAAAATCTTTATCCTACCAAGCAAGATTACATGTTCAAGGTAAAAGAAGCAGCTCAGAAATTAATTGAGAAAAGATATATTTTGGATGAAGATTTACAAGGTGTGATGGATATATGCGAGCAAAAATACGACGATATCACTAGCGCCGAATAATATTGATAAAACACATGGAAACTCGCAATGCAAATAGTTCAGACAAGCGATAATTGGCTCTCAAAAGAAGCGGTTTTTAAACATCTGAGTGAGTTAGCTGAAAACACTTACACCGACCGTACCGTCTATCTTGCGGCTAATTTTAAAGAGAGTAACTCCGTCACTCCCAAAATCGCAGGTCCCGTTATAGAGGCCGTTATAAACGAAGTCGGCTCTAATGACACAGGAATGGTTCTGTTCAGACGTGATGAAGAATTAACCGTCATTGAACCACCTTTGCCATTTTCGATGGATGCGATCACGCAAGATCAAGACACACTACTCCTAGAAGACATATTTGATGTACCTAAAACGATTGCGGTGGTCCTGGTCAGACTAGGAAGGTATGCCGTTGCCTTAATGGATGGTCAGGAGTTGATAGAGACTAAGACAGAAGGCCGTCAGATGAAAAATCGCCATAAGGCAGGAGGATCTTCACAGAGAAGATTTGAGAGAAGTAGAGAAAGATTGATCCGAGAACTTTATGACAAGGTCTGTGAAGTGTCTCAACGTATATTTGAACCGAGGATGCACGACATTGATTATCTGTTTCTGGGTGGTGAGAAACACACGATAAACGGGTTCAAGAAAAGATGTGGATTTATTGAAAAATTTGATGGGAAGATTATGTCTAGATTAATAAATGTAGATGAACCGAACAGTGAGGCTTTAAAGTCGTTAAGCAATGAAATATATAAAAGTAGGGTTAGGGTTTTTAAGACGGTTCGATGACCAGTATCTACTGAGAAGTGTACCCACCGTCTATAACTAACGAAGAACCAGTAATGAAGGATGCTTCATCAGAAGCTAGAAATAGAGCTGCGTTAGCTATTTCTTCTGGCCGTCCTAAACGCCCCATGGGGTGTAAATTCTTTAATTGTTGATAAATAGACTCGTCGTTAGTTAAAGCTTCAGTTAGGTTAGTCTCCACATATCCTGGGCATAGACAGTTGACCCGCACATTTTTGGATGCCATATCGTTTGCCAAAGTTTTCGTGAATTGAATGACACCACCTTTTGATGGGGGATATGCATTAAATCCACCTCCGATACCGACTGGATATCCTACCAATCCGTTTATGGAAGCCAAGTTGATTATTGATCCACTTCCGTTCAGTTCCATCTCTGGTACTGCATACCTAGAGACCAAATAGGTACCTTTTAAATTTACTTCTATCACCCTATCCCATATTTCCTCGGGATCCGCATCTTCCTCAAAAGCGTTTCGACTACTTATTCCGGCACTGTTAACTAAAATATCGAGTTTTCCATATGCTTGCGTAGCTTTATTTACCATTTCAGCAGCATCACCTGATTTGGTAACATCAGCTGAAATTTTCAAAATACTGCTAGTGTCCCCCGGGTAGGTATCTGGAACCGATATATCTGCTGCGACAACGCTGGCTCCTTCTTCCACGAATCTCTTTACGCATGCCTCTCCAATTCCAGATTTGGCACCTGTTATAAGGGCTACTTTCCCGGAGAGTCTTCCCGCACTTTTATTTGCGCACATATCAAACTTCCTAATCTAGTATTCGACAACATTACCATGTATTTAATCTTCGGGTAATTTGTTACAGGAATATAAGGCTGATAGAATCTTTCTGTTAGAACTACGGTTACGGGGAGAAGCATTATGCCTGAATTTAAGAATCATATCCTGGTTTGTGATGTTGAACGAGATGATGGGATCCATTGTGGGAATAAGGGTGGAGCAGAGGTGAAGCAAAAAGTTGTGCAAATGTTGTCGAAGTATGGACTTAGAAGCAGCGTATATGTTTCTAGCACTGGCTGCACGAGTCAACATAGGAAATGTGAGACCGACCAATGTAGCATGATTGTCTATGGACCTGGAAATAAAGGCACATGGTATATTGCAAACCCGGATGACGTAGAGACCATCGTGAAAGAGCACCTCGTCGATGGTAATACAGTTGAAGGTCTGGTAAACGACGGAATGAAAATAAATTTGGATGCTTAATTACTAGTTTAAGAAGCTGGTTCGATTATTTTGTAAGTGCTTCTACTGTAAAAAACGGCTTTACCTTTTCCTGCAATTTTGACCCCGTTGTCTCCCAAAAAAACGCCGGTAGCGGAATCAATACCAATAAGCTCAATTCCTGACTGTAACTCGGATTGATTTTCAGATGAGACTGTCTCAGGGGTACTATTTTCATGGTGAGGTAAGACGGCAGTATCTGAAATAAGGCCGATGCCTTGCATCCATTTTCTATATCTCATTCTACTACCTAAAACCATTGCTCCCGCACTCGAACCTGCTAAGGTGGCCCCCTTTGAAACAGCTTCTGTAACGGTGGTCATGAATGGTGTTTGGTACAAAGTTTCTAACAGGTGTTTTGGGTCTCCTCCTGTTAAATATATGAGATCGACTTCATGAATGTTACTGAAATATTTTTCATCTTCTGCATGGCCTCTGTTTAAAATCAGTATTGGGTTCGCATTTGCTCCCAGAGAATCGAAATATCGAACACCATTCTCTGCAGCCTGTTCAGGTCGTTGATTTGCAGCGGCTGTAGGAATTATAGCAACACGTGGGTGTTTCTTATTTAAGGACTCGAGTAAATAAGAATCCATAGCAAGACAGTCTTCCCGGAATTCCCCACCGCCAACCAAGAGAATATTATTCATAGGTTTCTTGGTTTAAACTCGTCAATCCGATATTTCTGCAATCATTTCTATTTCGATTGGCATCCCGCCAGGTAAGGTTGCTACTCCCACTGCTGACCTGGCATGGCGCCCTTTGTCACCAAAAATTTCTACCAATAAGTCGGAACAACCGTTTGTCACGGCTGGGGGTTCTGTGAAGTCTGGGGCTGAATTAACCATTGAGAGTAGTTTGACAATCTGGTTAACCCTATCCAGTTCTCCTAGGTATCCTTTTAACCTTGCAACCAGGTTAATAGCTGTCAGTCTAGCGGCATCATATCCTTCTTCCACCCCAAAAGTGCTTCCGAGTTTTCCTATATATGCACTTCCGTCTGGTTTGGGGGTGGGGCCTACCCCTGAGAGGTATATCAAATTACCTGTTCTCACCACCGGCACATAATTTGCCATAGGAGCTGGGGTATCTGGTAATTCAATTCCCAATTCCTGAATTCTATCTTCTATCGTTCCCATTGGGCTCTCCTAGTTGGACTTTTTTAATCGTTGCTACTATTGTTCAATTCTATCCAGGACATAACGGCACAGAGCATAGTATCAGAGGGGGTCCAAATGAGCCTAACGGAAGATCATGTCAGACTGAAAGCGGTTAACCATGTGACTTATAACGTGGTTGATAAAGAGAAGGCAACAAAATTTTGGGTAGAGGTACTCGGAGTGAAACAAATACCCAAACAGGTTGATGTTGAACACATAATTTGGCTCCAATTACCAAGCGGGGCGATGGTACACATTGTTGAAACCCCTAAGGGCCCCTCGACCCCGTCACATCATGGTGCTTTTGAAGTCGATGACATAGAGGCGGCAGCTAGAGTAGTTCAGCAGAAAGGAATTGAGACCACTGATATTACGACTCGGAATGATGGTCAAAGAGTTTTTTTCTTGAATGATCCTGAAGGTAATCGAATAGAAATATGCACTAAATCGGGGTTTGGTGTTTTAGTTTAATTCTCATACGATCGCTAGTAGCCTAGCTGGGGTATTTTTGGTTATTGCTACTATCTCAGATTCCTCGAAATTCCTTTTCCGCATTCGTGGAATTATGTGCTCAGGTATGTAACCGTAGCCATGACCACCATATTTCACAAGCCGGTGTTTAGTACAAATGTCATGGGATATGACAATTCGGTCACCTAAACCATTATCTATCATGTGTCTAATGAAATTAAGACGCTGAGCATCACTTGGCATATCAAAGTCAGAAGGCTGGTAAAAAGATACTTCGTTTCCGAAGAGATCCCATTCTAAGACACATCCAGTATCGGCTATTTTTTCCAAGGTTCCTATCGTATCTACTGTCCTGTCTAAATGTCCCATAATTACTCTGGAAATGTCCGCCCCGGAGTCAATGAGTATATTGAGGATTTCAATTGGAGCATTTTCATCCCTGCCTGGATGTATAAGAATCGAAGCTCCTGTCTCTGATTGAGCTTGAGCAGATGCTTTCAAAACTTTTAACTCATTTGGCTTCAAGGGCCATGTGCAGCCAATTTCGCCAATGATTCCTGCTTTTATTCCTGTGCTGCCCACCCCCACTTGAATATCCCGGACTATTTCTTGAGAAATATCATTTTGATCCATTTCATTGATGTTGTCCGGTTGAGCCGCATCGACATAATACCCCGCCCCCATCACCACATGGAGACCGGCGCCTCGGGATATCCTTGCAAGTGCGAGGGGATCTCTTCCAATTCCGACGGTGGTTGCGTCAACGATCGTCCCACCTCCATGCCTTTGATATAGCATCGCTTCTTCTATGGCTGTGTCCTCATCAAGTACCAAAAGATTGTCGAGATTGCTGTAGCAATATTGCCTTATCCACCCTAGGTTTTCCATGGAAACCGGTGCATGTGCCATTCTTTGCGTTGTTACATCTGGGGAAGGGTTGAACATGACAGAGAAATCTATAAGTAGATGTTCATGAGTCATTGTTAAACCAAGGTCCGCTGGATCTATCAAGCCCAGTACTGATTGAATTTTTCCTTTTTGGGTTGGGTCACTCATGATTCTGACCTATAAATCCTTACTGAAAGTTTCTATGTTTTTTCTGTGTCCTTGTTAATGCTGGACAAATATGGTGCCTTTCGTTGCCTATCAAATTTTCTATGTAAGATTTCGGGCCGAACAGCTCTTCTGGTAACCGGTTCAAACATGATGCTAAGGCTTATTGTGTCGTACGAAACCGCATTATACCCACCTTTAGATAATTATTAGTATTTGGTGGGAGAGCAGAAAAGCAAAAGTAACTTCCATCCAGTCAATCCATTTTTCTGAAAGTTTTGTTGAATACAGCAAAACCGATAGTGAACACGGCAAGTAAAACCCCACTTATTGTCAAAGAATCTGGGGTTCCTATTTTTTCAGCTAAAATGCCAAACGGAACAGCACTTAAGGGCATCAAACCGAAGGTCATCATAGTTATACTCGTAGTACGGCCTCTCATCTCTGGGTCGGCTTTGAGTTGCACCATAGTCATGTTTAGGGACATGTACATTGAGCTAGTCAAGCCGATAAATATGAGGAATGGCACTGCTATGGAGAATGAGGTGACTTGAGCAAATACCGCCAAAGTCACTCCCCAGGCTAAGGAGGCACAAAGCATAACCATCCCTCTTCTAGGGATATTACCTATTGCCGAAAGTAGAAGTGTTCCGATTGTCGCCCCAATACCCATTAGCATCAGTAGAATTCCCAACCCATCAGATTCAATAGCCAATGCTTCTCTTGCCCATGCAGGAACCAAAGCCATATAGGAAAAGCCAAAAAGTACTGGTATGAATGACATAATGAATAGCCCCCTCAGAATCGGGTTGGCAAAAGCGTAACGTATTCCATCTGCCACATCCCTTCCAACATTTTTACCAGTTTTCGCCGCTCTGTCAGGCGCATAGTGGACCATTCCAATTGTGATAGCAGCGAAAGCATAAATAATAGCAATCACAAAAAATACCCCGGCTGTATCCAATAGCAAAATTAAAAACCCTGCTAAAGCAGGGCCAGCGACTCTGGTTAAGTTCATACTGGAGTTATTAAGGGAGATAGCATTCATTAATTTGGAGTCAGGAACTATGTCAGAAATGATTGCTTGGCGGCTCGGCATGTTTATAGACATTAATGAACCATTGAAAATCCCAATCACCATAATGTGCCAAAAAGTGACAAATCCAAACAAATCAAGGGTCCCGAGAAATAACGTCAATACTCCACTGCCAATCTGGCTAAAGATAATCAATTTTTTTCTGGAAACCCGATCTGCCAAAGCCCCAGCAAAAGGTGCCACAACCGTCATGGGTAAAGCAAAAGTCAGAGTAACAAGTGTGAGTGCCAAGGGAGAATCGTCTGTCACCCTCAATACTAGCCAACTTCTTGTAATCATTTGCATATTCATTGCCATGAAAGATACAAATGACCCTATCCATACCCATCTGAAGTCCCTATACGAAAGGGTATCTAGTATGTTTGAGAACCTACGGTTTTTTGATGGCTTTTGGTCTGGCTTGGTTTCACTGGGAATATTCGGATTTTTGACAGACTGGGCCATTGTGAGTCACTAATAAAGGGTTACAATACGCGGGTTAGAATATTTTAGAAGGTAACATTGCTGTATATTCACGTCAATCATTTCATGCAATGTAATTCTGTAATAATCCTGCTTTGGGTTAAATTACTGTTTGGAGGCCTTTTATTATGCCATCGGAAACTTCAGAACCTTTATGGTCGAGAGATTTTGTTATAAATCTCTTGGTGGCCCATTTACTCCTCGCGGGCTTTTTCTCTCTTTTCATGGTGGTACCAGGATTTATAGATAAACTTGGAGGAAAGGACTGGGAGATAGGCGTAATCATTGCAACTTTTGGATTGGCTGGGGTGATTTTCCGACCTATGGCAGGTAAATGGATTCTAAAATCCGGGCCTAAAAGAGTAATTATTTTCGGGATATTAATATTTGTAGGCACCACTGTTTTGTATATCCCCCTGCCTAGTGAGTGGTGGATAGTGCCTGTTCGCATGGCCCAGGGTGTAGGCCTTGCGATTGCCCCGGTGGCCACAAGTACTGTGGTTGCTAATCTAGCTCCTGAATCCAGGCGTGGAGAAGGTATGTCATACATGGGTAATTCGATATCTATAGCACAGTTGTATGCTCCACCGATTGGGTTTTTCCTGGCTGATAGTTTCAGTTTTACTTTGGCTTTCATAGCCGCCTCTGCGGTAGCATTAGTGTCTTTCTTTGTCTGCCTAACAATGTCAGATTCCCGAACTAGGATGCCTGTCACACAACAGAATGAAAACGAAATGCCTGATGCTCCATTTATTAGCAGGGCAGCGATATTTCCCACCCTAATTTTTTTGACATATGCATTTACCATGGCGCCTGTAAGCACCTTCCTTCCAATGCTTTCAGATGTTAGGGAATTGGGCGTAAATCCGGGATTTTATTTCACTATACTGTCAGGAATGACGATGCTTACAACTCTGTTGAGTGGTCGGATTTCAGATAAATTTGGAAGGTCCGCTGTAATTATTCCTGGCCTAACATTAGTCTCTGTAGCGATGTTCATGCTGTCTGGAACTTTTACTTCGAGCATGTTTTTTGGGGCGGCCTTTTTTCATGGGGTTGGATATGGATTGATTTATCCTGGCATTAATTCTTTAGTGGTAGACCGAGTTCAGGTGAATGAGAGAGGTTCTGCAATTGGGACACTTCAGCAAGCTTGGGATATAGGTGCCTCAGGAGGCAATTTTATAGTTGGGCCGATAATTGGAGCCCTAGGGGTTGGTTCCGCATTTGTGGTAGTGGGAGCCGGGGCTGCCACGGGAGTGCTTGGATTCATTACCGGAAATCGGAAATCCAAGAACATTTCGTAGACCTGCTAAATTTCACTGAGTACAATGCATGAACGAATTTTATAATTCGATAATGGATGGTTACGAAACTCCAGGAGAGAATAAATGAATGGAGAGCAGCTACGAAAAAAAACGAGCGATGGCGGTATTGTTTACGGAACTATGCTGAGCATGGGACGTAACCCTAGATGGTCACAAGCAATTTCAGCATTTGGTTTAGATTACGTAATTATTGATACGGAACATGCTCCTCGCAGTAGGGCCGAAGTAGCAGATTTCCTGGCAGCTTTCACATACAGTGGAGTGGTTCCTATTGTACGAATTCCGATCCCTGCTTCTCATTATGTGACTATGTATATTGATGCAGGTGCCCAGGGGGTACTTGCTCCATATTGTGAGACAGTAGACCAAGTAAAGGAAGTTGTTGCGGCTGCTCGCTGGAGGCCACTGAAAGGGGCTTTAGCTGAAAAAGCAGTGGAAACCGGGGAATTACCAAGTCAAGCAACGAGAGCCTATCTGGAAAACCGAAACAAGAATAATGTTTGCATAATAGGAATCGAGAGTGTTCCAGCTATTGAAAACTTGGAGAATATGCTCCAAGTAGAAGGGATTGACGCAATTTTTGTTGGGCCAAACGATCTCACAATAACCCTAGGAATACCGGACCAATATGACCATCCTAATTATGAAGCCGCGCTGCGAGAAATAATTGCAAAAAGTGAGGCCGCCGGTAAACCGGTTTTAATTCATCACCAAACAGTCCAACTGACTCAAAAATGGCTTCGAGAAGGGGCAAGGTTTGTTCTTTATTCCAGCGATGCTAGAACTATGCATAATGGGTATAAAGAGGAGTTTGGAGAAATAAAGTCAGTAGGATCTGAACTGGGTGGTGAGACCATAGGTGATGTAGGCGAATCAGAAGAAGTAATTTAGGAGAAAGAAATAATGAGTTGGGATTTCATAGCAGTACAAGGGCCATTTGGGGGTACGAGTGAGGGTCCGGCGTGGGACGGCGAATCACTTTTATTCACTCACATTCCTGAAAGCAAAATATATAAATTTAATCCCAAAACCAGCACCACTGAGGTGTTTAGAGAGAATACTAATTGCGCAAATGGATTAATGTTTGATGAATTTGGAAACTTGTATGCTTGCGAAGGGGGAGGAAGAAGAGTTGTCAGGTACGATGGTGACTCAACAGAGGTTTTAGCCGAATCATATGAAGGCAGCAGATTTAACGTTCCAAACGATTTGGCGATAGATACTCAAGGAAGGGTTTGGTTTACAGATCCTTTTTATGAAGGCGCAGGTGGTCCTTGGAGCGAAGATAGGTCGAATAAAGAACTGGATCATGACTCTGTATATAGAATAGACGTGACAGATGGGAAATCAACGGCTGTGAGCCGAGTTACCGAGGATACTACCCGGCCTAACGGTCTTCTGTTTTCCTTAGATTTCCAGACCTTGTATGTGGCTCAAAGCGGGCGACTACCGGAGGAAAAAAGACAGCTGCGAGCTTACCCGGTCAACTCCGATGGTTCTTTAGGCGACCATGAGGTGATACATGATTTTGGCGAACACAGAGGTATAGACGGGATGGTGCTAGATGCGGATGGAAATATTGTCGCTACAGCTGGATATAAGGCTGGTGGACCAGGCCCCATGATATACGTGTTTTCTGCGTCCGGAGAGGTACTGGAAACACATCCTACTCCGTTTGATAGGCCAACCAATTGTTCATTTGGCGGTGAGGATCTATCGACCTTGTATGTCACAACTGGGGATGGGTTTTTGTTACGAGCTTTCACTGAACGACAAGGACGACTTAATTATCCCAAGATATAGTTCTGTTGTTATCAAAACGGGGAGTAAAATAATTTGAATGCCGATGTAATAGTAATAGGCGCTGGAATTGCAGGGTGTTCTACGGCCCTTCACTTGTCTGAATCGGGAATATCAACTTTGCTTTTTGATATGGGAGAGGTTTCAGGGGAGGCATCAGGAGTCAACATGGGAGGACTTGGCGGTGTGGGATGGGGTAATTCTCCTAAGTTGCAAGAATACCTAACAATGGGGAGTCTGAACATTTTCAAGCGACTTCAGATTGAGTTAGGTTACGACTTGGAATTTAGACAGTCAGGATCTTTCACAGCCATACATAACGAGCAGCAATATGCGTATGCCCAGAACAGGGTCATACAATCTCAAAAAGATGGTTTTAACCTACAACTATTGAGTTCTTACGAGGCGAAATCGATAGAACCGGAATTGAACCTGGATTTACTTGGATATGTCTATGCCCCTACTAGAGGTCAAGCTGACCCTCTCAAAACAACTCGGGCATTTGGGCAAGCTGCATTGAATGCAGGGACTAAAGTACATACAAATACCCAAGTAATTGGTATGCGATCTCACCATGGAATATGGGAGCTTGAGACAAATAATGGGAATTATGAAACACAATTCGTCGTTATTGCCGCGGGAGCTTGGTGTAAAAATATTGGCGAGATGGTAGGTGCAAATATACCTATAGAACCTGTTGTAGGGCAGATGTGGTCCACAGACCCTTTGCCGCCTAGGGTTTTCAGCACAATATCGTCATTCGAATCTAGTTTTCATTGGAGTGAAAATCCCTACGTAGACAATAATTCCCCACCTGAATTAACTCACTTTGGAGAACAAAGAGTAACTAGACACCTATATGGAAGACAACGTAAAAACGGAGAAATTATTTTTGGCGGTGATCGTAGAGACGCCGGTTTCAATAAGACAATAGACGCCGGCGGGGTGGAAATTAACAAAGGACAGGCTACAGAAGTTCTTCCCTTATTGTCTGGATTACCGATATCGACAACATGGTCTGGGTTGATGCCATTTTCAAAAGACGGTCAGCCAGTTATCGGCAGGATACCGGGAAATGATAATTTATTTGTGGTAACAGGGCTCTGCTCTTCGGGTTTCGGAAGAGGACCTGGTGCTGGCATGTTGGTAGCTGATTTAGTTTCTCGTGGTGAATCTCACCCTGTATTGGTGGAATCAGACCCAGCTCGATTCGCTGCGTAGACTGCGTATTACGACTCAAATATAATTCATATTCAAATGATAATTTAAAGGGAAACTGAAGAGGTACCAATTATGACGGGTGAAAGCATAAAAATCGGACTTGTTGGGGCTGGCGGGAATACAAAACTTAGGCATATACCTGGCCTTCAGGCCATGGATAATGTAGTCGTAGACAGTGTTTGCAACAGGAGTATGGCCTCTGGACAAAGAGTCGCTGATGAATTTGGTATAGAGAAGGTCTATGACAATTGGATAGACGTTATGGAGGATCCTGATAATGATGCTGTATGCATCGGAACTTGGCCGTACATGCACTGTACCCTGGTACTTGCCGCTTTGGAAAATGGGAAACATGTTCAGACTGAGGCTAGAATGACTACAAATGCCTCAGAGGCTCATATCATGTTGGAAGCTTCCAAGAATTTTCCGGATCTTGTTACACAAATAGTTCCAGCACCCCACACTCTAAATCTAGATAAGACAATAAAAGCTCTTATTAAAGACGGGTATTTGGGCGATATATTGTCGGTGGATGCGGCTATCACTCAGGGAGGATTTGTCGATAAGGATAAGCAATATCATTGGCGCCAAAGTAGAGATTTCAGCGGATATAATATTATGGGTCTGGGTATCTGGTACGAAGCTGTAATGCGATGGATAGGACCTGCTGCTACGGTTCAAGCTATAACCAGAATAACGGTACCTCAGCGACCTGATCAAAACGGTAATTTGCAGGTACTGACGATACCTGACCATGTGGAAATTCTGTGTGAGATGTTTACAGGCCCAGTTCTGCATATTAGGTTTAGCGATGTCTTGGGCCATGCTCCCGGAAATGGGGTATGGATTTATGGTACTGAGGGTACTTTGTATGTAGACGCTACAAACCAAACAGACCTTAAGCTTTTTGGCGGAAGAAAATCAGATTCCTCCCTGTCAGAGATAGCCATAAAGCCTGAATTGAGCGGCGGATGGAGGGTAGAAGAGGAGTTTATAAATGCAATTAGAGGCATTGAAGAGATAACGCATACATCATTTGAAGACGGAGTTCGCTACATGGAATTTACCGAAGCTGTGACCCGTAGTTCTCAATCGGGCGAGAAAATATATCTACCGCTATAGCTAGGATTTGGAGTATTAAACAATGGCGTATAACTATCAACAATTGGCTTCGACTACTCTGCCACCGGAAATAGAAATGCCTCCAGCATTAAGGGAGGAAGTCGAATATATATTCTCGGTGACTTATACGGATCCGGATGCTATGGCGCTCAAAGAATTTGCGGAAGCAGCGGCGACGGTCATTGAAAGAGACGGGAGGTCTTTAGGTACATATCCTCCCCCACAGGGACATGAGGGACTTCGGGAATTTATATCTTCCGAATTGTCCTCTAATCGAGGTTCAGATATTCCGGTGGATAATATTTTTCTAACTAGTGGGGCAGGTGGTGCATGCCAGGTTTTTGCTGATGCTTTTATTGATCCTGGTGATGTAGTCATGATGGATGAATTTTGTTATCACGGTAGTCTGAATATGTTCCTGAAAAAAGGGGCTCGCCCTTGCCATGTTTCCATGGACCAAGATGGGATAATTCCAGAAGAGCTGGAAAAATCGATCCAAGAAAACATTAAAAAGGGTGATAAACCTAAGCTCATCTATACGATTTCTGTTTACCATAATCCTACTGGTGCCACCATCAATCTTGAAAGAAGAAAGAAGATAGTTGAGATATCCAATAAATACCAGATACCTATAGTAGAAAACGAATCGTACGCTGATTTTCACATTGATGGGCCGCAACTGCCGCCGGCAATGATTGGGTTGGATGCGGATGAGGGAGTCATGCATATTTCGGCTTTCACCAAGCTGATGGGTTGCGGGCTTAGACTCGGATTTGGTGCCTTCCCGGAGTCTGCCAGGGAGTCGTTAGCAAAAGTAGGATTTGGTGTATCCCCGAGCCATTTGACTTCTATGGCAGTACATGAATATCTTAAGGACAACAAACCCTCATATGTCTCTGGGGTAGCTACTTCCTTGGGCAGGAAACGTGATGCGATGCTAAGGTCGTTAGGGGAATATTTCCCTCCATCTTGTACTTGGACTGAGCCCAATGGGGGAATGATGATTTGGATGGAACTCCCAGAAGGAACGGATACCTGGGATATTTTAGGCAAGGCTGTAGAAAAAGGTGTGAAATACAACCCTGGCTCAATATTCAAAGCGGATAGGAGTGGGAGGAATCACTTACGACTTACTTTCAGCCATCATACACCTGAAGAAATAGAGGAAGGGATAGCTATTTTGGCTGGAGTTTTTGAAGCAGAAGGGGTCATATAGATTGTCTGAGCTAACCGATTTGTCAATTGAAGAAATTAGGCAGATATCTGTGTTGACCAGAATTGCCATGACGGAAGATGAGTTGGATGTGATGCGGACTCAGATGTCTAACATACTGGACAGTGTGGCAATCCTCAATGAAGTGGATACAGAAGGTGTTGAACCTACCGGGCACTCAGTAAACATAAAATCGGTGATGAGAGAAGACAAAAGACAAGATTCCTTGACACAGGATGAAACTCTTATGAATGCTCCTCAGAGAGATGGATCTTTCATTAGAATTAAGGCTGTTTTGGAATAGGGATATTTTCAATTAGATATGAAATCCGTAAACCTTGAAACTATCACAATTGCTGAGGCTAGACGACTTCTTGACAACAAAGAAGTGTCGGCACTTGAGCTCACAAAAAATTACCTTGAACGAATAAAAACTTTCGAAAAAGACATTGATGCATATGTCACTGTCACCGAGGATCGTGCCCTAGAAGACGCTAACTTGGCAGATAAGAGAATAGGTGAGGGAACTCAAACAAATCTCACTGGAATCCCAATGCAACTAAAAGACAATATTTGTTACTCAGGCATTCCTACAACCTGTTCCTCAAAAATGTTGGAAAACTTTGTGCCCCCATACGATGCATCAATATCAACTTATCTAAAAAATGAGAATTCTGTTTTGCTAGGCAAAGGAAATTTAGACGAATTTGCTATGGGATCATCGACGGAAAATTCAGCCCTAAAATTGACGAAAAACCCCTGGGATACTAGTAGGGTTCCAGGAGGTAGTAGTGGTGGACCAGCAGCAGCTGTAGCAGCTTCTGAATGTGTATTTTCACTTGGATCAGATACTGGAGGGAGTATTAGACAGCCTGCATCTCTATGTGGTGTTGTTGGTATGAAACCTACTTATGGGTTGGTAAGCAGATTTGGGTTAGTAGCTTTTGCTAGCTCGCTGGATCAGATAGGCCCTTTGACAAAGAGCGTGGAAGATAGCGCCTTAGTTCTCCAGTCAATCGCAGGGTACGATTCTAGAGATTCCACTTCTCTGGATGTAAAAATACCCGATTATGTTAGTAATCTGACTACTGATCTAAAGGGTTTTAGGATTGGTATTCCGAAAGAATATTTTATTGAAGGGATCAGCCCGGGGGTTGAGAAATCGATTCTTGATGCAGTAGAGGTGCTGAAAGGGTTAGGAGCTGATGTGAAGGAAGTTTCTCTTCCGCATACCAAGTATGCCCTGGCAGTTTACTACATAATCGCACCGTCAGAGGCTTCTGCCAATCTAGCTAGATATGACGGAGTTAAATACGGGTTTTCTGAGAAAAATGCTGAAACCATGTGGGCAGGGTTCGAGAATACAAGATCCAATGGTTTCGGCCCTGAAGTTAAAAGACGTATCATGCTCGGCGCATATGCGTTATCTGCTGGGTATTATGATGCTTACTACCTGAAGGCCCAAAAGGTTAGGACCTTGATAAGACAAGAGTTTGAGGACGTGTTCAAAAATGTTGATGTCTTAGCCATGCCGACTTCACCTACTACTGCCTTTAAGATCGGGGATAAAATCGACGATCCATTGCAAATGTACTTAAATGACATATTTACAATACCCGCAAACATAGCTGGAATCCCCGGAATTTCAATTCCGGCTGGATTGGTTGATGGATTGCCGGTGGGGCTTCAATTTATGGCAGGTACATTACAAGAAACTAATTTGTTCAAGGCGGCATATGCATATGAACAAGCCACCGATTGGCATAATCAAGCTCCCCCTATTTAGAAGAGCCTAAAATGGAAGATTCTGATGATATATCGATCGGAATTATCGGCCTCGCAGAATGGGAGATTCCTGAGGATCAGGTAGGAAGAGGATTAACTCTACAAACCACTAGAGGCCCAATCAATACGATAGTTCATCATGACCCTGAAAGGCCCGCCCATCGCGGTGTCATTTGGATGGGAGGTGCTCGCGGAGGATTGGATGGTCCAGCTGGAGGCCTTTACCGAATTGTTGGTGAGGGGTTATCACCTGGAATCACATCTTTAAGAATTGACTACAGGGAGCCTGGTGAGTTGATTGAATGTGTCATGGACACCTTGGCTGGAGTATCATTTTTGACCGGTACAGGTCATTCCGATATTTTACTGGTAGGGCATTCATTTGGAGGCGCGGTTGCTATAAAATCGGCACCTTTTTCCGACAAGGTAAAAGGAGTCATTGCACTGTCAAGCCAAACATATGGAGCAACGGATGTTTCAGAAGTATCCCCACGACCGATTTTACTAATCCATGGGGAAGATGACATCGTTTTGTCTCCCCAATGTTCCCAGACTATATTCGACTGGGCAGAGGAACCGAAGGAGGTGATCTTTATGCCAGCTACAGGTCACGGGTTAAGAGAAACTTCTGAGGAAGTCACCGCGAAGGTCAAGTCGTGGGTTGTCAATCACTTATACCTTCCGGGTGAAGTACCGGAATAGCATGGCAAGGTTGGTTGGGATATACTCAACTTTACCTACTAATTAATAGCCAATAAATACCTAAATAAAGGGGAGCTTTTTTGATATGGGAGAACTCGACGGAAAAGTAGCAATCATTACGGGTGCGGGTAGATTAAGAGGTATAGGCAGAGCAGCTGCTGAAGCTTTGGCAAAATTGGGGGCAGATGTTGTTGTTACAGGTACTGGAAGAAGCCCGGATTCATTCCCTGACGACGAAAAGGCAATTGGCTGGAAAGACATTGAAACTGTTGCTGAGCGGGTTCGGGATATAGGCCGCCGAGCACTTCCTTTGGTAGTAGACGTTACAAATCGGGATGATGTTAAGAGAATGGTGGATGAAACTCTCAAAGAGTTCGGTCGGGTGGACATATTGATAAATAACGCGGCTTATGCTCGAGCAGAGGATAGGGCTCCGATATTGGATTTAAATGAAGACACTTTTCAGAAAGTAATGGACATCAAAGTAACAGGGACTTTCCTTTGTACTAAGGCTGCTATTAAACCCATGATTGATCAAGGTGATGGCGGGAAAATAGTAAATATTTCATCGACAGCTGGCAAGCGCGGATCTGCCAATACTCTTGCCTATAATGGCGCTAATTTTGCCATCGTAGGTATGACACAATCAATGGCTAAGGAACTTGGATCTCACAACATAAATGTTAATGCTGTGTGCCCGGGGGCCGTAGACACTCATAGGATGGATGTTCTTGGCAGAGGTAACACTTGGAGTAATATGGCTGATTCGACCCCTATAGGTCGAAATGGTACCGATGAAGAAGTTGGTGATTTTTGTGCATATCTTTGCACCGAAGCCGCATCATGGATTCATGGGCAGTCGATCAACCAGAACGGCGGCACGGTGATGGAACATTAAGTCTGGGTCATATTTCGTTGACTGAGATTGGTTACATTGCTAAGCTTTTTACTCCTTCATAGAGATAAAAAACATGTTCATGATCAAGGGCGGTTAGCTCAGTGGTTTAGAGCGCTGCGTTGACATCGCAGAGGTCATAAGTTCGACTCTTATACCGCCCACCATGATGTCTTTTGCGCCTAAATGGCGCATCTCACCGCCTCTCCCCACCGGATTTTTGTGAACACTTTTTGGAAGACTGTTCACTAATCGCTCATACTTATCCCTCAAATCTGGGTTCCATGGACGCTTATCGTTAATATAGACAATGGTTAGAATAGTCCCAGCCGTTTCTATGTTGAAAAGCCCAACGAAAATTTGAGAACTCAGACTCTTCAATAAAATTGTATCTGA
>JAPYSB010000028.1 GCA_029936675.1 Dehalococcoidia bacterium
GAACAGGAATTTGATTCCTCACACCATGTTGAAAAAATACTCGGTGAAATAGCGGGTGGCGATGTTACTATCGCCTGTTGGGAACCGCAGCAAGTGAGCCCCAACCACTGTCATCCTGATGCAACAGAGATCTATTTCTGTTTTGAAGGAGGAGGTGTAATGAATACTCCAGAGGGTTCTGTTGACGTAGTTCCAGGGGCTTTCGTGGTGCATCCACCTGGAGAACTGCATGAATATGTAAATGGAACTGAGCGCACTCTTCTTTTTAGAGTGCGTTACGGAACTGATATGGCTGCGAGGGTAAAAGATTGGCCGAGCAACAAGAAATGGGAACCTGCGAATGAAGACGTGGCATATTTTAGGAAGTGACACAGAAGGTATCGAAGACGACCAACCACGCTGAGAATTGGAAGTTAGGCCAGTTTAAAATTCAAGTTTAGTATTTGGTGACACTGCATTACGAATGTTAGTTTCTTCGTAATCCCTAGGTTAGGATCTGAATATGACGTTACCGTAACTGGTGACCAAGATTTAGTAGCTCTCGAGATAGAGTATAAAACCTAGAAAATTTACCCAAGGTAGATAGGGTTTTGAAAAAATATTTTAGTTTTCTAATCCCATAGCCTGCCGACCCGCTGAAGTTCCGGCGATACGGCCAAACACCGAACCCGATACCAAGCCAGACCCACCTGGGTAATTGAAATAAAATATGCCACCAACCAATTCGCCTGCCGCGTACAGATTTGGGATTGGCTGATGTGAGGTATCTAACACACTGGCATGTTCATTTATTCGCAAACCACCAAAAGTGAAAGTTATTCCGCAGGTGATGGCATAAGCCTCGTAAGGTGGTGTATCTAAGGCATTAGCCCAATTAGATTTTTTGACATCATTACTTTGAGAATGGCGACCATCCTTGATATTAGGGTTGAAAGGTGTGTCAATGGCGACCGTAGCATTAAATTCAGTAACAGTTTCTAAAAAAGAGTTGGGGTCGACACCATCAAGTTTTTTTGCCAGATCTTCCAATGTTTCCGCTTCGACTTTTGTGACTTGGCGGATACGGTATTCATCCCGGAGCAGGTGCGTTACCTTACTATCAAATACCTGCCAAGCAAAATGACCAGGTTGTTCTAATACGGCACGGCCATAGCGCACATAAGTATAATTTCGAAAATCCGCACCCTCGTCAACGAATCGGTCGCCGTTAGCGTTGACAATGATGCCAAAGGGGTAGCTGTGCTTCTGAAAATTGTCTCCAACAGCTAGGTCACCAAACTCCGGTGCGTTGCGATCCCAGCCAACAGAATGTGCCCCTGACCAGTTTCCATAAGGCATCGCACCTATATCAAGCGCCATTCTGATGCCATCACCCATATTAAATCTAGTTCCGCGAACCTTTGCTAAATCCCAACCTGGTCCCAGGCATCGGGTTCGCCATTCGGAGTTAGCTTCAAATCCTCCGCATGCAAGGATTACGGTCTTGGCGAAAAGATTTTGTGTTTTACCTAATGTACGACATACCACGCCTTCCACCTGATTTCCTTCGGTGATCAGTGCATTTGCAGGGGTTCCAAATCGTATCTCAATATTATTTGATTTGGCGGCGCCCATTAGCGACTCGATCAAGCCAGGACCCCCACCTGTTGCCTCGATATGTGCCCCACCCCAGAACTTGAACTTGCCATCTACCTTGAAAGCTTGTCTCCCGTAAGCGGGTAAGAACCGAACCCCATGGGAACACATCCAGATGCCCGTTTCATGCGCGCGATCAACCATTATTTCAAGAAGATCAGGGTTTGCTCGGTACTGGGTTACTCGCGCCATATCATCAAAGAACTGGTCCCGGGTATAAATGCCAAAATCAACGTTGGTTTTTTCCTCTTCCGATAAGTCTGGAATAATTTGTTCCAACTCTTCAATGTTGGCGTAAGGGATACGAAATAATCCTGCCGTGTAGCGGCTGTTACCACCAGACTCATTCTCTGGTGCGGCTTCGAGCACGATTACGCTGGCACCATTCTCCCTTGCAGCTAGCGCCGCGCACAATGCTGCATTCCCTGCGCCGATTACGATAACGTCCGCGTCTTCCTTTGCCACCGTAAAGCTTCTCCTTATTATTGTTGTCGTTGGCTGATAAACTTAGGCGTAATTCTCGGTGTAAGGTAGTAAAGTCAAGGCGAACAGGAAAAAATTCAAAAAAATGTAGAAAAGCCCAAATCCCAGGTAAATTAATTAACTTCTATAAGTAAACTGATGTTACATAAAGTTTTGATTTTAACATAATAATTTCAAGGTTCGGAAATAGCTGGGACTACTATCGGGATTTTGCCGGTGTGTCTTTATTTAGTTTAGATGTTGGAGCTTGCACGCGAAACTAATAAGAAGCTAACTTTTTTTCCTCTAGAGCTAACCGGGAGTTAACTCCACGCCATTCTGTGCGCATGCAGCAGTAAGTGTATTCTGTAACAAACACGCTATAGTCATGGGGCCGACGCCACCTGGCACCGGAGTTAGTGCACCCGCAACGAGTTTAACGTTGTCGTAGTCCACGTCACCAACGAGTTTAGATTTTCCTTCCTCATCGGGGGGTAACCTATTGATTCCGACATCTATAACTATGGCACCTTTCTTCACCCAATCCTTTTTAACCATTCTGGGGCGACCAGTTGCAGCTACCAAGATATCTGCACGAGCACATTCCGATGCTAAATCCTGAGTGCGAGAGTGGGCAATAGTGACAGTACAGTTTTCACGCAGTAGAAGAGATGCCATAGGTTTGCCTACAATATTGGAACGCCCTAGGACAAGGGCCCGTTTGCCTGAGAGATCAGAGCCCAAGCTATCTTTTATCAACATCAGGCAGCCGAGGGGCGTGCAAGGAATGAGCCCGGGAGTACCAGTAGCAAGCTTGCCCACATTGAAAAGATGAAAACCATCGACATCTTTAGCGTAATCAATCTCGGCCAGGATAGTCTGTTCATCAAGTTGGTCAGGTAAGGGAAGCTGAACCAGTATTCCGTTCACAGATGGATCAGAATTTAGCCCATCTATAAGCGTAAGAAGTTCTTTCTGGGAGGTGTCCGTGGGCAGTTTGTGCTCGATACTTTTCATACCAGCTTGGGAAGTCATTTTTTGTTTATTGCGGACGTAAATTTCACTGGCAGGGTCGGAGCCAACCAATACCACAGCTAACCCCGGGGTTAGGTTATGAAGTTCTTTGAGTTTATTTACTCTATTAGCTATTTCATCTCGAAGTTTCTCAGCAAAGGCCTTCCCGTCGATCATTAATGCATCTGCCATTAGTCACCTCTCCAAATAAACGTTTTTATTGGCACGTCTCTTAATCCAGGATGTAAGAGCTGGCTCAACTATTTGCCTGTCTTTCGCGATCTCAATAATTTTTCTCCGAGTGGTTGCCCCTTTGATGATATTCAGCGATGACTTTGGTAGTTTCCATTCTGTGGCGAGTAATTTAAGCAAGGCAGTATTGGCCTTGCCAGCTTCAGGTGTAGCGGTGACTGAAGTTTTGATGACGACACTACCATCAGTTTCATGGGCTAGACTTACGATTGAATTTTGAGAAGCCTTAGGTGTTAAACGAACGATAACGCGGAATTTATCATTTACAATGTAAAAGAGGTTAGAAGGTGCCACCATATTCATGCAGCAGGTTTCGAAGAAAAACGATTAAAAGGATAACAATCACCGGTGATATATCAATGCCACCTATATTAGGCACCCAACGTCTTAAGCTTCCTAACACTGGTTCAGTAATTCGGTATAAGAAATTACCGACCATACTAACAAATCGGTTATGGGTATTGATTATCCCAGCATACGTCAGCCAACTCATTACCGCGACGATGATAATACACCACATGTAGATGCCGAGGATATTGTCAATTAGAATGAGTATAGAATACATAGATGAAATCCGTGATTACTGATTGACCTAAATAGTATTGGGGAAAACTAACGTTAGCTTGGATACAACGCAAGATTGAAGAATTTTTGTGTTATATTTGCATTCCTGAAAATCATTTTTTATTTATCAACAAAACATGACGGTAAAAAGATGTGATTATTGGTATTGTGGGGATTGGCGTGATTAAATATCGTGAACAGGAATTTATTGATTTAGTGTTTAATTGCGATGGGCGGAAAATAATCGCCGTGTGACTGATACGTTTATTTGATTGTGTGAATACAGGTGAAGATTCTTGTTGTGACAACGATTTAGATTTAGAAAGGTCACCAATAAATGTGGGGCAGTAGCTCAGTTGGGAGAGCACCACGTTCGCAACGTGGGGGTCGGGAGTTCGAGTCTCCTCTGCTCCACCACTTACTCTCCTCCAAAACCCCTGTATATCCCCCATATATGAGTTCTAAAGGGTGTTCTTAAACTCTAGGGTAGAGTTTATTTAGGTCTAAATAAAAGAACCCATCCAGCTGAGAGGTTCACTGGATGGGTTCTTTCTTCATAATATATACCCTGACCGAAAAGGAGGATTGCTGATTGGTTAAATAGGAGCGGTATAAAGATACAACTTTATTGAAGTCACTAATCTATCAGGTACTTTTGCAAATACACAGGAACAACATTCTTTCGAACCAGATAAATATAAGTCAAGATGATGAAGAAAACTAATGCGGGAATGCCATCCGCTAGTGGCGTATACATTACATGCAACGCGAACGCACCAACCATCAAAATTGATAATCCAAAACTCGATGCTCCGGCAAAAGCTGGAACTATCAACAACACTGAACCTAAAATCTCAAATACCCCGATCGTGATACGAAACCACCCTGGCAAGCCAAAAACAGTAAATGCTTGCACCATTGATTCATGCCCAATGACTTTTGCTGAGCCAGCACCCAAAAATGCTAGTGCTAAGATTATAGTTACACCCCAAGTTACATAGTTCTGCGATCTACTCATTACATACTCCTGAATTTAGTTATTGCCAGTCCTTTAACGGTATCCCCAACTCCCTAGTCTTTAAATCAAATCAAACAGGGAGGTAAAAATTTGATCTAATATAAAACGGTTCAGATACCATAGCGTGGTCGGTCAGCCTCTCTCCACGCCTCGTAAGAGCTTTCTGTATAGGCCCAAAACCACCGAGCAAGTTTGGCGTATAGACTGAACTTGGTAGGGGTTGAGACGATGGAAATCTGGTCGTCCGATAGTCCGAGGGCTTCATCTTTGTTTATAATGCCTAGGAACTCCCGCGCCTCAGCATTCCCGTGGTCGGCAAGTGATCTGAGTTGCTTCAGCCCCCTTGCATGATTTTGAAGATATACGGTAGCATCATAAGCCCCCTTAAATTCATTTTGAGACAAAGCGTTCATATTTGGTTCCTTTAAGTGTAGCAATAAGAAGAATTTAGAATTAAGGATGAAATAGGATGTTAATATGTAAAAACAAGTAGACATGAAATTCATATTAGTATATAATAGAATACCATGGAACAGACATATGAAGGTTTAGATTGCCCAACCTTAAAGGCCATGAAAGTCATTGGCGGAAAATGGAAAATCCCCATTATTTTCAACTTGAGCCAGAAAACGCACAGATTTGGCGAACTCAAACGATCGTTATGCCCAGCTGAGGGCTCCATAACACAACAAATGTTGTCTAAGCAGCTTAAGGAGCTTGAGGACGATCATATGCTGAAAAGAAAAGTCTTTGCAGAAGTGCCCCCACGTGTGGAATACAGCTTAACAGAAAAGGGAAGGCAGGTGCTCCCAGTGATTACTGCTCTTTATAATTGGTCTACAAAGCACTTAGCCTGAGTGAAAACATACTAGAGATTGGTTTACGGTTAGTGGTTCCATAAAAGAAGTATGAATCACTCTTCTTTATTTGGGAGACGGCATAGAGTTTCGTGTGAATAATATGTGAATGGTAGTTTCAAAGAAAAGGCAATACTAAAAACGATTAAGTTATTGTTTTATAAATGGTTTTATAAACTATATTTGGGAGAACGACTATTTCGTGATGCAGGGGTCGTGAGTTCGAATCTCATCAGCTCTACCACACTCTCTCAATGATGCTTTCTTGAATGCCTGGTTAATTTTCCCAATAGAGATAAAAGTTGGCTTGGCCACTGTCACAGGTTCTAACCCAGAACATTTGTTGAATTGGATAAATCTCTCCGAGAAACATGGCGGTCCAACAGCTAATTAACTCCAATTTTTTCCAATCTTGGAAGAATGCTTTGGACTAAACTTCGGTGGAATTTGATATCTATGTAATTGGGAAGTCTATTAGATATTGTGTTTAAAAACATTTGGGACGTCATTTTGTTTCACGCTGATCGGAAGTTATTTTCAATTGGACGTAGAATTCCGCTAATTTCACTCGAGCTTCACCTGCAGTAATCTTTCTGTTTAATACTTTCCTGGAAAGGTTTTCGGCGTGTAGAAGGTATAATCTTACAAGGTCGCTGTTTTTGTAATGCGATAGGAGTTTCCAATCATCCTTAACGGTTAACTGGAGACATTCGACCATCATAGAGAATTTTTGATGCTGAGTTTCGCAAGATTTCTGGTATTCAGATAACCCGGGTCCGGAGCATGATGCCAACGCAAATAGCATTGCAGCTAAAATGGATCGTTTCATATGAACGTTCCTTATGTTTTAAAACCAGCCAAAAATTTAGACCAGATAAAGGAGACTGATCAATAGAAATAGTTAAAACTGGGAT
>JAPYSB010000029.1 GCA_029936675.1 Dehalococcoidia bacterium
GGTTTTGTCGATGTATGGTTAGATCGAGTGTTTCAGCATGCTTGATTGCACGGTCAAAACAACGGATCGGTAGTGCGTTGGTTTTGCCGTCGACCGCTTCGATGCGTGAAATGGCTGCCTGAACGGCTTCAACAGGGGATATCTCCCCGGATCGGAGCAGACCGACCACATCGACCGCACTTTGTTTCCATAGCATATTCATCTATTCGGGCTCCAATGTTTGCCAAGATTGATATCCAGATTGTTCTGGAGATCCCAATCTTCCATCATCGAAGTACTAACCGGACCAAATTGCCAGATAGCCCAATCCAAAACCTTTATCCCAGTAAGTGGCCCATTAATTTCTGGGGTGGGGTTGTTATTGGTCATGAGCCATCTTTATCAACTAATCAAAAAAGTTTCACATAATGTAGTAAGTTGATTTATATCATCTTGAAAATTAAAACTCAAAGGGCTCTGCTAAAACACCCTAGGTACAATTCCTAAACCGGAGGCACAGGTTCGAGTCCTGTTAGAGGCACCACACTTTTTAGTAACGGAATGGACAGTTTCACAGAATAGTCTCATCTGTGAAATCGCCGTTTTGGTCACAAAATGGTCACGAAATTTCTGCAAGCGTCAGATTTAATGCTTCGTTAATTTGTCTGGCAGCAGCTTCTTCCAAACCAGGCATAACATGGGAATAAGTGTCTATAGTGACACTTATGGTAATCTGCCAGATTTCGTTAAATTAGCTAGTAAATCGTCGTATGCATTACGGTTGACTGGCAAAGAGATTCTGTTACCGGTACAACCAGACAAGATGATGGCAGCCACTAATTCCTGTGCCTTAGAACCCTCTTCACCGGTAATCATCGGGTCCCGATTTTCAATAATGGCTCTACAAAAATCATCTATTGCAGGGGCATGGGTGTTTTTTACCTCCCCTATGACAAATTTTTCTTCATCAACTTCGGGAGAGGCAAACATTCCTGGCGCATTGTCCATGAAGTCCTGTAATGGAGTTTTCAGGGTGTGTAAGGAAAGATTCCAGTCATCCATGATGATAGCCCCTTGATTTCCATATATCTCCATGCGTTGCCTCTGAGGAGCCTGCACAGTATCGCAATGCAAAGTCGCGAGGAAGCCGTCATTATATTCCAATAATGCACTGGCGTAGTCTTCTACTTCAATACTGTGTTTTAGTGTTCTTATTTGACCAAAAACAGCGTGAGGAAGACCTAGCAATGAAATGAAAAGATCAATAGCATGGATCCCCTGATTGAGTAATGCTCCACCTCCCTCTGATCCCCAGGTTCCTCTCCACGGCAATTGATTGTAATAATCTTGGGTTCTAAACATACCACTGCTAACCGTGGCACGATATATTTCCCCGATGCATCCCGAATCTACAAGCTCTTTCATCTTTATAGATTCGCTTCTGAATCGATTATTAAACAGAACTGAAAGTTTCAAATTATATTTTCGGGCAGTAGCGACCATTTCATCTGCCTCAGATGGAGTCACACCAATTGGCTTTTCTACCAGAACATGTTTTCCAGATTCTAAAGACTCTATGGTGATCTCTTTGTGGGAAGGATGAGGAGTTGCTATAACAACAGCGTCCACATCTGAATCGTTTAAAGCGTCAGAAAGGGCAGGATAGGCTTTGACACTTAATCTTGCAGCTTGTTCTTTCAATGGACCTTGCTTTCGGGCATTTAGACCAACCAAGCGACAAGTAGTCAGTTGACTTATAGCCTCAATATGTCTGTTGCCTATAGCTCCAGTCGAACCTATTATAGCTAATCCTATTTGTTCCAATTGAACTTACTCCTTACCAATAAGTGTAAAATAACTATCCTCTTTGCAATAACCCATTAACCTTTTTATCGGTTAGAGATTATTCTGATTTATTCTAAAATGACAAAACCGTCCGTAGCTCCTAAACCTCATTTTAGTTGCCTGATTTTCATAGGCGAGTACATGAGCCTATTAGTAAGATTCCCGTAACATCCCTGTCAAGGCTGGAATCTACAGTCTTAGTGATTTAATGGCTCAATGTTCTGGTGCGATAGATAAGAAACAGCTATTTCTACAGCTTCTAATTTTTTTTCACGAACGATATACTTGGCCATACCTCGGTCCGGGGTGCATACCCGCTTCCATTACCTGAAGGCCCAAGAAGGTCACCTGGCAACACATAAATGTCGACTCCATCAGTAATCATTTTTTCCTTACTGAAGAAGGATAATTGATCATTAGGGTCCAATACTCCCAAAGCGAACGAAATTTCTCCGGGTGAATCAATATAGTCAGTGATTTCTACTGACAGGGAGGAAGAGGTGTTGGTCGTGGAAATGCTTTTTAAAGCTGTTAGCAAACTATGATCCAGCAAACCAATATTATCTGTGTCTAGTTTCTCTCCCCAGCCGTGATAGTTGTATTTGTATAACATAATTTGGCCATTTAATGATGTCAGTGTTTCCGGGGTTAAATTTAGGAATACCTGGTAATCAGAATCAATAGAAGAAGGGATATCAAACTTCAAGAAAGATAAAACCCCGTCGGACAAACTCAGACTTTTGTTATGGTTTGGAATGAGCTTTTCATCATCGGCATTAATATCAACAGATCTGTCACTTAATGGGTGTATTTTATTGGCTACGGTAAAATGCCAGGTGTTACTAATAACCCCATCGACTGTAACTGACCAATTGTAGGTTTGACCTGGTAGAAACGTTTCAAAGATTACATTATTCGGATAATTTAAAGAGACGGTCTTATTTAGTCCTGGGCCATTTATTGTGACTTCAGCTGTAGTACCTGAATAATCTGTTTTCCAAGGGTAATTAAATGCCAGACCATATTCGGGGGCTACATCCACTGCTCCGTTACCTGGAATAGGGACACTTGGATAATAGTACCTGTACCCTGGAATCCAGTAGACCGAATCTCCGTATTCATATGCACCTATATCGGGAGCATCTCCTACAAACGCTCTGTGTTGCCCACTATATGACGGCGGGTGATTAGGGGCTTTCCCTGGATCAATATCCTGGCCATCATTAATGCCTGAAATTACTACACCGCCATCTACTAACGGTGAACCCTTTCTAGGCCTAAAATCATAACCTTGGACACCCTCTGTAAATGGATTTACTCCAAACTGGGATTGTAAGGATGCATCGGATCTTTCCCGGTTTTCAACCCACGGATCCTGCAGTTCAAAATGCGGATAGGTAAAAGGGGCTATTTTATCCTCATCCAATGCCCGCCCGTACCAAATGCCCGATTGGTTGAGTAGGAATTCGTTACTTGTATTCTCCGCGATCAACGCGCCATTACCTAGAGTGATATTTGGGTCACCGGCATCTGGCATATTTGCCGATATGTTCTTTTCTGCTACTGAATTAAGTAGGCGAGAATTTAAATTACCTGCCATAGTTTCGGAAGTGTCATTTACAGGGTCATCTCCGCAATATTTATTTCTAGGCATAGAAATGTCATTTTGATTGGTATCATAGCCAAGTAAATGGAATGCTCTGTGTCTGTCGCCTTTTAATCTGAAGGCTAGTTTGTTCCCTGCCGATACCACATTATGTATAACAGCATCAGTACCACCGCAACTGCTATCAAGCCTCATTCCGTTGCGATTGGTATTAAGGAGCCAACTGTATCGAGTTGTTGAATTCGTTGCATTGCCTCTGGTTCTCTGAATTCCACTCCCATCGATATTGATATATTGGTCTTGGATCCTTGCATACTCAACCAGTGAGTTTAATCCTGGATTAATGCCGCCGGTATGATTTTGTTGGCTCGTGACATATCGCCAAGTACTCCCACCGATAATACTTGTTGCGTCAGTCCATTTGTTGCCTCCTCTGAAATTATCAGTCGAGCTAGGAGTCCATACTGTGTTCTTAAACCAGTCGTTATATTGAAATAAAACATTCTCAACTAATGGATACATCGACCCGCTGAACTTAAGAGGTCTTGCATCATTTATATATTGAAAAATAGAATTTCTTACGGTGTTATTTGTTCCACTCTTAAAAGTATTCGCTCGCATCGAGCCCACATCGTATCCTGGGCGAAGGTAACTGATTCCGGCTTCCCAACTATGTGAAAATTTCGAATCTTCTATGAGAATAAAACTACTCTTAAGAAAATTGAAGGATCCTGCGAAAAAATGTATGTTTTTAAATTCCAGATTATCCGAAAATATAAAATGCATAAGTTTTGTACGAACCCTTACTCGCACATTTACTGAATCTGGAATCTTATTCCCGGGTATCAGATACAACTTCTTATTTACTTCATCATATGACCACTCCTCTATAGCATCCAAGTTATCTATATCGCCAACGATATACTCATCTTGCAATTCTAAAGTCTCTTCTCCTTGTAGGTAATAAGGAGAGGTTAGATTTAAACCAAATACAGTGCCAATTTCCGGATTGTTTTGAGTGCTTGTTGAAACATCTGTAGGGTTGGTGAAATTAACAGGCATTGCCGGAATCATATACCTGTCATCTACCCACAAAGCATAAATGTTTTCGACTTTTGCGCCGGCGGCATTTGAGAGTTGATACATATCAACTGAAGCTTCATATCTGCCATCCACAAGTTCCCAGTTTGCTATTAAGGGGACAGTTCCGTCCAATATCACATTTGAACTTTCACCTCGGAGAGTAATTTTTGGACCATTTGTCTCGTATGATTGATTGAATAATTCTTTGAAGATTACCTCTGGATATCTACCATCTTTTATAAATATGCTATCTCCTGCCTGAGCAGTATCCAGTGCTTCTCTTATTGTTGGAAATGGGCAGGCCAAAGTACCATTGGTGTTAGGGCAATCTGATGAGCTGTGCCTTTGCATAATTTCAACATTTGTCATAGTGGCGTGATGATTATTTGGGCCTTGATCTATTAATTTCCAATCTTGATTAACATCCATCGGATAATAGGCAACCAATCCTGGTTCGGTACCAATAAGTTCACCAGCCATTGAGGACTGAATGTCCTCTTGCGTTCTGGCTATGTCCCAGATACGAACCTCATCAATCTTCCCTAGAAATTTTCTTCCAATCACTGAAATGGGTACAGGGTGAGGAGTTAAACCTGTTGCAAGATCAGAACTATCGACCTCAATACCATCCACGTACAATTTTGTAGTTGTACCGTCAAAAGTAAAAGCTATGTGGTACCACTGATCTTCAGACATATCTGTGTTAACAATCCATCGTTTTCCTTTTGAGTCAGGGCCAACACCAAAGCCATATCTAACTTGGTTTACGCCGTTTACCTTATTAAATGTAATAGTTGGTGGCCTGTCCTTCTCACGCCCAGTAGGATTTGCATCATTACCAATGATTGTTCTATGAGGCATATTTACATGGGCAGATGAGTAGACTTGAACCTCTAAAGTGAAGACATTTCCTAGGATTGGGAAATCACTAGGAAGAGAAACAGTGTCTGTAGGATCGGGTTTCGGTATCAATTCCTGAGCATTGTTGCCCTGGTATTCTCCATGGAAATTAAATGAGTCAAAATGTAGGTAATTGTCTGGGGTATATTGATTTAAAATACTTTGGTCAACAATTTTTTCTCCAGCTGCAGGAGAATATTTGATAAGAGGATTAATAACGTCACTGACACTTAAACTGTTCAAAGGCTCAACGATTGCCGTTGAGTTTGAGGAAGTAGTGATAACTGGTGTGGCCGTGATTATCGGGGTTAGGGGTTGTGTGGGTGAATCAGGGTCGAAAGATTCTATTAAAAGCGTATATCCGCCGTAGCTTCCATCTAATAACATGAACATAACAGTGTATACACCGCTTTCGGGTAGCAGTACATTGCTAACGAACGGCATCATGTTGTATCCGCTATCGTCATCTGCTCCTATCACATCACCAGAAGGTGAAATGAATTCCAGGTATCCGTCTGCGTCGGGGTTATCCGTGCTCACGGAAATACTTATTGGGCTATTTATCATTGCTGAACTTGGAACAAATATCCACTCATCTATGTCTCCCGAATATTCGATATCAGCCTCACTCTTGATACCTAACCCGGCCATTGAACCATCCTTAATTTTCTCTATAGGAGGTGGCGTTGGAGTAGGGGTCTGAGTAGGAGTGGGTGTCAGAGTAGGAGTAGGAGTGGGTGTCAGAGTAGGAGTCGGAGTGGGTGT
>JAPYSB010000030.1 GCA_029936675.1 Dehalococcoidia bacterium
CCTGCAATTCATTCATGCCCCTATAGCTCAGGAGGATAGAGCACCGGTTTCCTAAACCGGAGGCACAGGTTCGAGTCCTGTTAGGGGTACCACTCCTTGTAGTCACGGAATAGACTGTATTGTGGTTCTTCACCATGATGTACAAGCTGAAAATAATAACTTTGACAGCAACTTTGACAGCAACCTGTCCGAAACAAGACAGACTTTGCCGGTCTTCCAAACCTGAGGCACAGATTCCAAACCTTCCTGGGGGGTAGCGCTAGGTACCTTGGTTCTGTCATCCGTCACTTGTCATATTCAATGCAAATGG
The DNA here is from genome assembly GCA_029936675.1 of Dehalococcoidia bacterium. Lineage (GTDB taxonomy): Bacteria > Chloroflexota > Dehalococcoidia > Lucifugimonadales > UBA826 > UBA11996. Next base: position 311 of record JAPYSB010000030.1, read on the forward strand.
TGACAATACACCTATCAACCGCAACTATCCCATCCAGAAGTCAATAAGAAAAATAATTTGGAGTTAAATATGTCAAATAGACCCGAATTTAAATCCCAGTACGAGAATTATATTGGTGGAGAATGGGTGCCGCCGGTAGATGGTGACTATTTCGATAATAATTCACCAGTTGATGGAAGTCTAATTGCTAAAGTTCCAAAATCAAATAAAAATGATATTGACCTCGCTGTTAAGGCTGGATGGAAAGCTGCTCCCGAATGGAACAGTTCATCTGCAACTGAAAGAAGTGCGCTATTAAATAAAATTGCAGATCGGGTTGAAGAAAATCTGGATTATTTAGCCAAAGCTGAAACCTGGGATAATGGAAAAGCTATACGTGAGACAACAGCTGCTGATCTTCCATTGACAATCGATCACTTCAGATATTTTGCAGGAGTCATTCGTGCTGAGTCGGGTGAAATGTCTGATCTTGATTCCAATACTGTATCAATGGAAATACATGAGCCATTAGGTGTAGTCGGGCAGATCATTCCATGGAATTTCCCTATTTTAATGGCTGCATGGAAATTGGCCCCAGCTTTAGCTGCGGGCAACTGTGTTGTTTTAAAACCTGCAGAGCAAACTCCTGTTTCAATCCTTCTTCTAATGGAATTAATTGAGGATCTAATTCCTAAAGGAGTGGTAAATATTGTCAATGGATTCGGACCAGAAGCAGGTCAACCTCTAGCTAAGCACCCCGACATAAAGAAAATTGCATTCACGGGCGAGACCACCACTGGTCGTCTCATAATGCAATATGCATCAGAAAATATTATTCCATTTACATTGGAATTGGGTGGGAAGTCTCCCAATATTTTCTTTGATAGCGTTATGGCGGAAGATGACAATTTCCTAGATAAAGCCATTGAAGGGCTTGTGCTTTTTGCATTCAATCAAGGAGAAGTTTGTACATGTCCATCCAGAGCATTGATTCAAGAAAATATTTATGATGCTTTTATGGAACGTTCATTAAAACGAATTGAAGCCATTACCATGGGTGATACCTTGGATGGCGGAACCATGATGGGTGCTCAAGCTTCTAATGATCAATACCAGAAGATTCTGAATTACATTGATATTGGGAAACAAGAAGGTGCGGAAGTTCTAATCGGTGGTGAAGCCTACCAAAATGAAACCTACCCAGATGGTTATTATATTAAACCCACTGTATTTAAAGGGAATAATAAAATGCGTATTTTCCAGGAAGAGATTTTTGGACCAGTCTTGAGTGTTACTACTTTTAAAGATGAAGCGGAAGCATTGGAAATTGCTAATGACACTCTTTATGGATTAGGCGCTGGAGTATGGACACGCGATATTCATCAAATGCAGTCTATGTCTCGCGGTATTGAAGCGGGTCGAGTTTGGTGTAACTGCTTTCATGCATACCCAGCCCATGCTTCATTTGGTGGATATAAGAAATCCGGGATTGGTAGAGAGACACATAAAATGATGCTCGACCATTATCGCCATACCAAAAACATATTAATATCCTATGATAAAAATCCTTTAGGGTTCTTTTAAATCAAAAAAGAGGGAACGGGCAGTTTAAACTACCCGCATCTATTATGTATACCGAACGTATCAGCGTAACCGACAAAGCCAAAGAGGTTATAGATCAATTACGAGAGAAACATGGCGACCTTATGTTTCATCAAAGTGGTGGATGCTGTGACGGGTCTGCACCCATGTGTTTTAAAAAAGGTGAATTCATTGTCGGATCTATAGACTTATCCCTCGGCACCATTCATGGATGCGAGTTTTTTATGGCCGAAGATCAATTTGAATATTATAAATATTCCCATATCACCATTGACATTTGCCAAGGACGAGGATCAAGTTTTTCGTTAGAGATTCCCCTCGGATTGAGGTTTATGACAGTGTCAAGGATACTAACAAATGATGAGTATAAATCCTTAAGACCACCTGAACATAAATACCAATGACAGTAAATTTTGGCAAAAGAGCCTGATTCAGAAGGCTGAGGCGTAACGAGAGGTTCCTGCTATTAGGGTACTGGCGATAGGGAATTTTGACAGAAATCTGTGAGACCCAAGACTGACTTTGCCGGTCTTCTAAACCTGAGGCACAGATTCCAGTCTGGCCAGGGTTGTCTTTTTAACCTCTTGGGCCAATATAAATTATGGTCACAAAATGGTCACAAACGCTTGAGGATGCAAAGATAATGGCTAAGACCATTAGTGAAGATTAGACATTGGGCTGAGTACAAATAGAGACAATCTAATCCTCAAAGTGCCCTACTAAAACACCCTTGGTACAATTCCTAAACCGGAGGCACAGGTTCGAGTCCTGTTAGGGGTACCACTCCTTGTAGTCACGGAATAGACTGTTTTCAAGAATAGCGATGTTAGTGAAATTGCTCTAATAAATTGGTCAAAGTTGTTGCCGCGGAAAACCGGGTGTACCATCCTCACATTGGTAAAAACGCAGCTACGTACTGCTCAAATTAGTTCATTTTAAGAATCAAGGAAGGAGTGTGAATCATGGGCGAGATCACCGGAGAACAAATTATCGCGAAGGCGCTGAAGACGCAAGGCGTGGAGCATGGATTTGGGGTTGTAGGTATCCCAGTTGGGGGTATTGCCGGTGCCATGATGAATGAAGGTATGACCTATCACGGAATGCGCCACGAGATGCCAGCCACATATGCGGCGCAGGCAGTGTCTTACCTGAGTGGGAATGGGGGAATCGGAGTCGCGCTTGCAGTATCAGGACCGGGTGTGCTGAATGCCGTAGGCGCCTATGCGAACGCATGGTCAAATCGATGGCCGATGTTACTACTTGGCGGATCTTATGAAAGATCTGGGCACATGCAGGGATTCTTCCAGGAAACCGATCAGCTGACTGCTATGCGACCCTACTCGAAATTTGCTGAACGTGTGGAAGACCCATACAGATTACCGATCTATATTGCTGAGGCAATAAAAAAGGCGACTCATGGTACTCCTGGTCCGGCGTATCTGGATCTCCCAGGTGATGTTATACAAAATAGCTGGGACGAAGACAAAGTAATTTGGGCTCCCAAGGTGATGAGTCCTAGGAAAACCTTATCTGATCCGGCTGATGTTGAGGCCGCAATTGAGGCTTTAAAAACTGCTAAGCAGCCACTGGTTATTTTCGGCAAGGGCGTGAATAACGCTGATGCGGCCAGCGAGATGAGAGAGTTTGTTGAAAGAACTGGGATACCTTATCTCGCCATGCCTATGGCGAAAGGTATTATCCCGGATGATCATCCACAATCCGCGGCTGCCGGTCGTTCATTCGTGCTACAGAATGCCGACATGGTTGTGTTAGTAGGAGCTCGAATGAATTGGATGTTGCACTTCGGGCTTCCCCCACGATTCAGAGAAGATGTGAGAATAATTCAGTTAGATTTCAACCCAGAGGAAATCGGGGTAAATGTGGCGACTGAGGTTGCATTGATTGGTGACGCCAAACTCACTCTAGGCCAGCTGATTGATGTATTGGACAGAGATCAATGGCAATTTCCACAGGATTCAGAATGGTTGGGTGAAGTGGGTGCCAAGGTGCGGGAAAATTCTGAGACTGTCCAGGAGATGATGCAGGAAGAGACCTCGCCTCTTGGATATTATCGGGCGTTACGTTCCATCAACGAGAGTTTACCGGATGATTCGGTCTTTGTAGCTGAAGGTGCCAGTACGATGGACATTTCACGTACTGTTGTCAACCAGATGCAGCCACGAACGCGTTTAGATGCGTCTTCGTTTGGATCTATGGGATTAGGACATGGTTTCGCTATTGCCGCTGCGGTGCAGACAGGTAAGCGAGTAATTTGTCTCCAAGGTGATGCAGCTTTCGGTTTTGGCGGAACAGAGTGTGAGGTCGCGGTGCGACATAACCTTCCTATTACGTGGATTGTATTCAACAATGGTGGAATCGGCGGACATGATCCAGAGATGTCTTCGAGCGCCGAATCAGGGTTTCTTCCACAAGGAGCCATGAACTTTAACGCTCGTTATGACGTGATGATGGAAGGCCTTGGAGGAGTCGGTTACAACGCTAACAACTCAGAAGAGTTAGATGATTATATCGACGCAGCGTTAAAGGTGGATGGGCCATCTCTGATTAATGTTCCGTTGGCTCCTGACGCAAAACGAAAGCCCCAGAAATTTGCTTGGTTGACTCGAACATAAGTTTAGAAGTGGAAGTAGTTTTTTTGACCTTTTGAGGGACGAGAGGTGAGGTGAAAAACGGTCGATCTTAAAAGTACAGGCAGCATTCCGTGAGACTGTGATGTCTTTCATAAAGTCTAACGGTCCCAAAAGCAAAACCGATGGTGACACTGATCCAGAAGAGTCAGGATGGTCGAAAGAGGCCAGAGCGAAAACTGAAGGCTGGAGATCTGCTCTTGTTGAAAACGGGTGGATCGCGCCAGCATGGCCTAAAGAATATGGTGGTGCTGGGTTGTCAATCAACGAGCAATTCATTCTTAATGAGGAATTGCCTGAAAATGGTCACAGACCCTCGAGGATGAATGAATATGGGCTAATAACATTAGTGAAGGTTAGCCAATTTTCTAACTACAAATAAAGACAATCTAATCTTTAAAATAACCTTCTAAAACATCCTTAGTACAATTCCTAAACCGGAGGCACAGGTTCGAGTCCTGTTAGGGGTACTAGTCCTTTTAGTCACAAAATGGTCACGAACTTTCTGCAAGCGTCAAATTTAATACTTCGTCAATTTGTCTAGCAGCAGCTTCTTCCAAACCAGGCGTCACATGAGAATAAGTCTTCCATTGCATATTGGATAACTGGAATAGCATCATTTTTTATAAAAATGTAAGATGGCTTGTATTTTGTGCTCAGACAGCGTCGGCTTTCCCGGTAGTTTTCGCTCAACTGGCTTCGCGTGGGTCGATAGGCAGTTGAGCGCGGACATCAAAGTGTTCTTCGAGCAAGGCCGCGAAACTCAGTAGTTCATCTTCTCGCCTGGGTTTTGCCAGGATCTGCAGACCTATAGGTAGGCCCTCATCGGTAAAGCCGCAAGGCAGGCTGATCACAGGGCAACCGGTCATCGTCAGTGCAAAGGTAATTGCAAACCAATCGATGTAAGTTTTACAGGGCGTGCCGTCGATTTCCGTGATAAAGGGCTTTTCTGATTCAAACGCCGCAATTGATGCGGCCGGGCAGATCAGAAAATCATGAGTTTCAAAAAATTCAGCCATACGCTGGGCCAATGTCCACCTTACCCGTTCAGCATCTAACAGGAGCTCAGGGGTAATGTTAAAACCCACTTCAACGTTCTTCACGATATCGCTGGGAAACTCGTCCCGATGCTGCTGAACCAGTTGTCCCCTCAGGGTAGCCAAAAGAACGCCTCGTAAGGTATGGAATGCATCCAGCACTCCACTGAAGTTCGGGATGGAATTGGTGACATCGATACCCAGTTGAGAAATGCTGGCAGCCGCGTTTTCGGTGATGGTTCTAACGTCCTGAGCAACTGGCACTATCCCTAGATCGGTACTGAATGCCACCCGTTCTGGCAACTGATGCTGTTTGATAGCCTGGGCAAAAGAATCGCAGTGATGATTAAAAGATAGAGGATCTTCAGTGCGCAGACCACATCCAGCATCGAGCATCAGCGCGACATCGCCCACTGATCTTCCCATGGGCCCCTCAACCCAGAGCGTGTCAAAC
>JAPYSB010000003.1:0-18836 GCA_029936675.1 Dehalococcoidia bacterium
CGCTTTTATATATAGAGGCCTTGGAACTAGTATGGCGCTGGGTTGGAATGCCGGTGTTTGGGCTATAACTCTAGTTACAGCAGTTAAAGTGAATATGGCAGCTGCGGCCAGCCCTATATTGTTGGCTCTTATCGCGACGGTTGCTTTAAGCCCACATGTTCTGCTTGAGGGCCTTGCTTATCTGAGTGGTTCTCTAGCAGCTATTTTCTTCTCCCGAGGAGTCACTTTATATAAACCGACGGATTCAAGATTCTTTAAGGTTCTAAATGCTGTAGTTGTCCTCGCGGTTGTGTCTTTTGGCATGGTTATATTGGCAGCAGTGGTTGAGCACTTCTGGGCGCCATTCATGCTGGGTTTCCTTTAAAAACTGATCTGGACTAAACTATTTATAATTTGAAGACTGTGCTGTTAAAATGAGCGTAGCCTCATTTTTCTGATGAGGGAGTTAAATACAGTTAGTATTGGGGATATCTTATGAAGAATGCCTTTGTTCAGATGCAGAATCTCTATTCCGACAGGAAAGGAATTACAGGCCTTGAAACAGCGATCATATTAATCGCCTTCATCGTGGTTGCGGCTGTATTCGCTTTTACCGTTATGACCACTGGTTTGTTCAGTAGTGAGAAGGCTAAAACTACGGCTCAGGCCGGTATAGCCGAGGCAAGTTCTACCTTTGCTCCCAAAGGGGCAGTGATAGCCGCTGCCAACAACGCAAAAACTTCGGTGGAAACGATCACGTTTCAAATTACCACCGCAAGCGGTTCGACTGGAACCTCAATTGCTAAATCCAAGATCGCGTTGATCTACTCCGATGATAATCAGAGAGATTCTTCCAGTGCGAATATAAGTGCCAGGGGAACTGCTGACGGGATATTGAAAACTGTGGTGATAAATAAGATTGTCGGCGACGCCGGCTCTCCAGATCTATTGCAGCAGGGTGATGTTGCAGAAATTATTGTTTCTCTTAACACTACTACCGCGGGTAAAGCGACAAAACTTGATAAAAACCAGATTTTTAGGCTCGAATTAATTCCCCAGCAAGGCGGATCCTTAATTATTTCAAGAAAGACTCCACCGGAGTTGATGAAAGTGATGAATCTGGAATAATTGGTGACAATATGACCACATCTAATTCACAGTTAGAACAAAGAGTTCAGGCCCTTGAGGACGAAGTCAATATTTTAAAAACTGAGATTCGTCAAATATTGATCGATATGCGTGATACTTGGCTTCGGAAATCAGATGTGCTGGCAACTTCACGAGAGATAGTGCAAGCGGCAGCACCAACGCTAGCTTCGACACCCCAATCCGCCAGTTCGGCAGTAAACGGAGCGCCTCGCACATATTTCGGCTCTGAAGCCGGATTGGATTTGTCAACTAACCAAAACAACAAAGGTACCCTGAATGATTTGCTCGCTTGGATGGGAGAAGCCAAGGAGAAAGGCCTTTCTGCGGCTAGATTGTTCCCTATCCTAGAGGCATATGAAAACTCAGCCATGATAAGCCCTTTGATGTCAAAATTTATTCTGAAAAACATGTCAATGCTTGATGAAATGTATTCAAACAATGACCCGATGTCGCCGGCTGTTTATTCCCAGGTCGTATCGGATCTTCATAAGCTCGTTTGTATCTCCATAGAAGCCTCATAGATATATTCCTGGCTTTCCTGGACTTTGATTTAAAGGGAAAATAGATTGGATAAGGTCATAGTTACAGCTCTGTTGGTAATAGCAGGTGTCACTGCGGCTGGATTGATGATGACTACCCTGACCCCAATCATTGGGAGTAGTAGCCAATCTGTAGTTGAGTCGCAAAAAGTTCTTTCTCAACGGATACAAACCGATTTTAATATCACGGCTGTTCACGCTGATAGCGATGTTTCAGTCAAGGCCTGGATAAAGAATGTGGGTGGGGCAAATATCAGCTTCTTAGAGCAATCGGATGTTTTTGTGTCATCAACTGATAAAACCCAGTTTGTGTTCCTATGTTACGAAGACCCAGTAAGTTGTACGGAAAACAAATGGTCCGCTTTCGAAAAAGATGGAGAGACTAAAAAGACCGGATATTGGACTGAGGGAGAAACAATTCAATTAACTCTCTCTCTCAAGAACGATGCTCTTAGCAAGTTAGTTCAGGGTACTAGGACATACAATTTCGAATTTGCTACCTCAAACGGGGTTAAATCTGCCTATCAATTCAAATACGGCCAATAGAGATCTACGAAGATGGACCGGATCCTAATTTGATATGGGAACAAGTATTTCTGCATTACTGATAATTTCGGTACTTCTAACAGCGGTTGTCGTCATGTTTAAGGCCAACCAAATTGGGGCAGAGTTACTAGCGGTAGCCAATAAAAGTGCAGCGGAGACAATTGCAGACAGGGTTAGCACAAAGATAGAAATTTCCAGCACCCAGGATTTTAAGGCCAGTTATGAACTTGCAACAAAACACAATCCAAACGATGCCGAAGGATGTAAGCCGATATATTCAGGGTTATCAAGACAGGGAATTTTAATCACTACCAATGAAATTGATTGTTTTTGGTTCATTGGGCCCGAGGGTGCTACTGCTAGGTTTACGCTTGATAAAATTATGACTTCACCAGTAGAAACGGATAAAAGAGCCACTGGGAATAGTCAGGTATCCCTCGACTATCTCGGTCTAGGTGCAGAAATAAGTAATGCCCCCCAAACTTACGGTAACCCTTATACGGACTTGAATTCGGGGAATTATCATTGGGTATCTAGTGGTTTTACCTTGACTGGGGCTTCTACCGAAGAAAATCCCTACAGGTTTAAAATTTGGTCGGCGACAGTCCACCAAGCAAGGAACGAAGGGGGATATAGTGTTCTTCTAACTATCGATGGGGTTGACTCAAAAGATTTGTCTGCCGTTGCTTGCGTCAAAAATTTCCATTGGAAAAACTCAGGTAGTACCTCATTCACGGTATCGCAACTAGAAGAAAAGTTGGATATTTTTGTAATACTTAATATAGCAGCTGGCGCCACTGATATGAAGGTGCCAGTCAAAGGAAGTGTACCTCTGCAATCCAGCCAATGGGCCTATTCCATAAGCAATGATAATTATCAGGTTGGCGTATTCAACCCGGGTGAGATCATTACAATGACTATAAATCTAGATGATGAACCTCAGGTTGCTGGAACATTGCTGGTCACATTACCTAATGGGGTAGGTACTTCTTATTCCTTTCCCTCTATTTGCACGATGTAACAACAATTCCAAACACTGTAGTATTGTGAGAAAATTAATAGGTCTTAATTCTGTAAAAATAAGGAAGAATTCTAGGGTGGCGAAATGACTACAGAAGAAGCATCTGTCATAACAACTGGAAGCACCGAAATAGATAGGAGACTGGGTGGAGGTATTCCCTACAACACCGTCATGCTTATCGAAGGTCAAGACGCTTCTGGTAAAAGCACCTTTGCACAGCAGTTACTTTGGGGCACTTTAAACAGCGGCCATAAGGCTACGATATATACCACTGAGCAAAACGTGCATGCCTTGTTAAGGCAAATGGAAAGCTTAGGTCAGGATGCAACAGATTATTTTTTACTAAATGACTTACAAATTTTCCCCTTAACTTCAACAGCTGGAAACGAAGATCCAGATTTATTTTTCAAACTACTTTCCGAGCACATAAGACAGCAAGATTCATCGAGAATGATAGTTATTGATTCTCTTACGACGTTTGTTTCCAGGGCCGGAGGAGAGCAGATCCAGGATTTTTTTAACGAAATGAAAAACGTGTGTGAGAGAGGCCAAGTTATAGCTTGTACAGTTCACGAAAATGCTTTTGATGAAGATTTTCTTTTGAGGGTAAGATCAATTTGTGATGCTTATTTAAGGTTGCAAGTCAGAGCATCGGGGACTAACTTGGTTAAAACTATGGAAGTTGCAAAAATTCGCGGCGCAGATATGCGAACCGGTAATATTTTAGGCTTTGAAGTTGAACCTGGGATGGGCATTCGTATAGTTCCTATTTCAAGAGCTAAGGCATAGGGCGAGGCACTAAATGGCGTTCAGCCTCAAAAATCTTAAAGTAATCGTCAAAATGGGAAAGCCTGATGGCGCCGGGCATAAAAACGGTTCTTTGAATGGCAATGCTGTTTCCCTGCAAGATGGAATTAAGGGATTTCTACAAAACGCCGGGGTCGGCCATTCCTCTGAGTTTGTTCTAGATGAAAAATTGCTTGCGAGATTGCCAACTGATTTTAGAGACCAAGCAGAACAATTTAGGCATCTGGGAGCCTACGTTTCCAAACTTCCCGTAGACGATATCGGAATACCCGAATATATGGGGTTTGTAAGCAGGGGGTCGGATACTCAAAAGAAACGTAATTTACTTTATCCAGTCGGTGGCGGAGTGTTCATTCATGTGGTTCATGATCCCGAGGATACCCGGGATTATTATCTTGCCGTTGAGCCCTCTCTTGCCCCGGGGGTAGAAGAAATAGTCAATGATATAGACGTTCAATTGATGGACTATATTGATGAGCTGCGTTCTGCTGACGGAGCCGAAGGGCGCCTTGATGTTATTTTGAACGCCGTAGATGAAATTTGTGGTAGAGCCGATGGGTCTTCCAAGAAGGTTTCAAAAGCAATTGATTTGACGGACGACCAATTTGAGGCGATCAAATATTTAATGCGTCGAGAGAAAGCTGGAATGGGTGTTATGGACCCGTTAGTAGAGGATCCTTACATTGAGGACATAAGTTGTAGCGGCGTAGGACCCCTATATATAGAGCACAAAGTATTTGGTGGCTTGAAAGCCAATATTGAATTTTCTGATTCTGAGGAATTGGATCAATATGTGATACAGCTTTCAGAGAAGATTGGAAGGCCCGTTACAATCCGCGAACCTATTGTAGATGCGACCCTGCCGGACGGCTCGAGAATAAATATTGTCTACGGAGGTGATGTTTCTCGTCGGGGTAGTAATTTTACTATTAGGAAGTTTAGTGCAACCCCGCTAAGCATTTTAGATCTTATTAAATTTGGAACCCTAACATATGAGATGGCAGCTTATATCTCCTTGATGCTGAGCGAGGGGATGAACACTTTCGTGTCAGGTGAGACCGCTTCAGGTAAAACGACAATTCTCAATGCAATAAGCACATTTATACCGCCAAATGCCAAAATAGTGAGCATTGAAGATACTCCTGAACTACAGGTCCCACATCCAAATTGGATAAGAGAAGTTACAAGGGGAGGTGGTGAAAATAGTGCCTCGATTACCATGTTTGATTTACTTGTCGCAGCCTTGAGACAGAGACCTGAAGAGATCGTTATCGGTGAGATCAGGGGTGCTGAAGGGGCCATAGCCTTTCAGGCGATGCAAACCGGACACGCTTGCATGGCTACATTTCACGCTGCTTCTGTAGAAAAATTAATTCAAAGACTGACTGGAAACCCTATCAATGTTCCGAAGACTTATATCGATAACTTAAACATGGTAGTGATTATGAGTGCGGTTAGGCTTCCTGATGGCAGCCCGGGTAGAAGGTGTCTCAGCATAAGTGAAATTATCGAATATGATCCTGAGAGTAACTCTTTCGGGTTCATCGAAGTCTTTAAATGGAATCCTGCGACTGATGAATTCGAATTTCCTGGTTATATGAATACTCATCTTCTAGAGCAGGTGGTAGCATCTCGTAGGGGACTCCCCCCCGACGAATACCGAAACATATACGGCGAACTTGAGAGAAGAGCAGAAGTTTTAAAACGCCTTTCAGATAGGAACACGACAAATTTTTATGAGCTCCACAACGTCCTCGCGCAAGCAAATAGAGAAGGTCTCTTCTGATAACCAAGTAATCGGGTTTGATCTATTCTCTCAACTAACTTACATGGCGATACTATCTCGAGGTGGTGTCACAAGAGATCGTTTGCTTGAATATTGTGGGAGGCAAAGGTATTTAACTTCCGTATTTTTTGAGTACATTAATCTGATGGCTCGCTCTATGGGGATGGAATACACAAGGGCTTTCCAGACGGTAGCCCAGAGGGCAAAAGCCCCCAGGGTCAAGAGTTTGCTCCTACGATTTTCAGCGTCTATTTCATCGGGTAGTTCAGAGTCTGATTTTGTTCTTCAAGAGGCGAAGGCTGAAGCTCAACATTACAGTAATGACTATGATCGAAACGTAGAAAACCTTCGTAAATGGACGGACGCCTATGCAGCGATACTAGTAGCTGTAACTCTTATTATGGTTGTTTCTCAAGTTTCTAGCTTATTAGGGTCTACCAGTGCATCTTTCATTTATCTAATGCTGTTTACATTGGGTGGTGTCACATCAGTCGGGGTGTATTTGATTTACAAAGTAGCCCCATATGAAACTATTACATACGATCCCGTTTCAGGAACAACCCCGGATCGGAAAATGGCTAAGTTTTTATTCATAACCTGTGGTCCTGCCGGGTTTGGATTAGGTGTCATGGGGTTTTTAATGTTGTTAGAAACGGGCGTTAGTTCCGTCACAGCATCAAGTTCAATATTTGGGTTGACAGGAATAAGTTTGCTACCGTCAGCTTTTTTTGCGATGCGAGACGCTACAAGAGTTTCTAACATTGATCAGGAGCTTCCCGTTTTCTTGAGAGCCATCGGAAGTATAGCCGGTTCAGGCGGGGTAACTTTAACTGAAGCTCTCAGGCGTATAGACACGGCTTCATACCAATATTTAAAAGATCCTCTGGAACGTCTTAGAACCCGACTGGAGTCGGGCTTACCATCTGGCGAATGTTGGGAGATGTTCAGTAGAGAAACTGGCAGTGAACTGGTTTCGCGGACTTCGGGAATGTTTGTTGATGGAGTAGAAGTTGGATGTAATCCAGGCCATATTGGAGAGGTTTGTTCAGAATATGCCCAAAACATCACTGAATTGAGAGCCAAGCGAAAGCTTACCTCCTCGACCTTTACTTTTCTGACTATGGCTATGCATTCAGTGATGGCCCTTATACTCGTTTTTGTGCTGGAAATAATTATAAGTTTTAATAGTAAGTTAGGATCAATAGCCGGAGTATCAGATAAGGAGAATTGTTTAAATCAAGTAGTTGTGCCGCCAGGTGTAGAGGCAGCCGGCATAAAGTTGCCGAGACCTGAGGAATTGTGTGCCTCCGTTGATGTATTTCAAATGGGAAATATCGGAACGTTGCAAACAACGATAATAATAGCTGTAGCAATACTTACCGTAGCAAATGCCTTGGCACCAAAATTTTCCGAAGGTGGTAACAACCTTAAAATTATTACCTTTCTTGCTGTAACATGTCTAACGTCGGCCGCCATAATGCTGGTCGTACCTAGAGTGACGGCCGCATTGCTTTCTTCGCCAGAAACTGGTTCCGGTGGATTGGCGATGGGAATATATTCCGTGTTATCAACAGGAGCTATATGATGATGGATGGTATGGACTCAATTCGTAGGACAATTTATGACAAGTTCGGAAATGTAATGAAAACCTTCAAGGCTGAGATTGAAGTGCAGGCCGAATCAGAAATAAGCAGCGAAGACGCCTTTCGAGGAGAGGAGATTTTGATGGAAGACACAAAGGTTGATGGAGCACCCGCTTCCGACGCTTTGTGGGATCTAAGTGAATTGGACCCAGAGATATACGAGGATGTGTTTGAGCCAACTCTTTTGGAAGGGACCCCGTCACTATTGCAAAATACTGTAATGTCTTCCGAGACACAGGATGATACACCTGATGATTCTGATAGTGTTGTCATGGAACCACGCACTTTTGGAAAACCGAGGAATTTCCAGACTATCTCCTTGGACGATATCGACGATCAAAATTCTCTAGGGGAACCGGATCCTAGTAAAGAGAGTTCAGCAGATGAAGAACAGTCTCCTGTATTAGCGTCGAATATCGAGAACGATTCTGCTGAAGAATCTGAAATGAGTGATTTGTTTGCTAAGAAGATAAAGGTCCGCCCTCAGGTTAGGCAGTTACTGGATAAATATGGAACAGTTTCTATGGACCAACTTACTAAAGAACTTAAAGAAGTCTCGGAACTATTAGCTAGGAAATAATGAGCAACCAATAAAAAATGGCAAATATTCTTATCGCAGATGATTCTCCATTCATACGTACTGCTTACAAACGAGTACTTGAAACACAGGCAGATTTTGTGGTTTCATCAGTTTGTGAAGACGGGCTGGAGGCTGTAAATAAATGTTCAGAGCTAGAGATTGATGTTGCGGTATTAGATATAAGGATGCCTCGACTTGACGGAATTTCAGCGAGTAAAACTATTAGAGAAAACAATCCTGATATTTCTGTTGTGGTCGTATCTGCCTATGACGATTGGTCCTATGTAAAGGATTTAATTGAGACAGATTCAAAATCCAAAGCATATGTTCTTAAAAATTCATTGGATGACATAGGTGAACTAATCAGAATTGTAAGGAAAGTTATGCAGGGGCATTTAATTCTCGATAATGCCCTGATAGAGAAATTAATTGGTTACTATGAACGTCATTCTTCAGATACTGGAAATTTGTCAGGTAGGGAATTAGAAATAATCTCGAGAGGATGTAAAGGTATGACTCTGCAGGAAATTGCCAGCGACCTGGAGATTCCGCCAGCGGATGTGGAAGTGATCCAGGGGTTGGTGGAAGAGAAATTAAATGTTTCAGGCGATGATTATTTGTCCGCTCAGGCTAATTCTACGATAGCTTTTTTAAATCTATGTGTTTCTCTTTCATTAGAATAGACCAAGGTCGAGAGTATCTGTATGCCTGATGACTCCTTTGATAATGCGGGTTCTTTGGACGAACCTATTTTAACTCCCAAAGAAATTGACAAATATAGAGAATATTTATCCGCTTATGGTAAAGAAATTTTCTTTGCTGAGGAAGAAGTAATTGTTAATTACGGCGATATCACCACCAGCATTGATTTGCTTGTCTCAGGGGAGGCATTGGTAGAAGTCCCTGTCAATGAGAAATGGATACCAGTAGCATGGATCAAGTCAGGGTCAGTAATTGGAGAGATTGCATTCTTAGATTCCTACCCTAGAACGGCCCGTGTGATAGCTCGGACATCTTGTAAGCTATTCCGGGTAGATAGAGCGGCTTTCACGGAGTTATCAGAAAAGAACCCAGATAAAGCTCTCGAGTTTATTTCCAGGATATCTCAGATCATGGCGTACAGATTAAGAAGAATCGAGCAGTTCGATGCCGTTGAGCAAGGTAGGGATGATATGCGAAAAGAATTAGCTGCCGATCTGCATGATCAGACAATGAGTGAATTGAGTGCTATTTTGATGCATCTAGGATTACTAAAATTAACACTAGATGGACATGTAGAGAGCGCCGCTGATATTGAAGATCTAGTCGCCATGGTGAAAAACGCTGACGTCAATCTAAGGCAACTAGTGAGAGAGAAAGGTCATGATGATCTTGCTGTAGTGGGATTGGAAGAGTCGCTTCGAATCTTTTTTGAAGGGCTTGAAAATGAGCCTGTGCCCTTTTCAATAAAAATAACATATACCTCAAACCAAATTGATCAAGGTGGATTACCCGGGCCAGTAGCTACGGATCTTTATCAAATTATTCGACAGTCGGTTCTAAACTCGGTGGAGCACGCTAATGCTGAAATCATACAGGTGGAGATTCTGTGGAACCAGGAAGGTATATTATTTTCTGTAAAGGACAATGGTGTGGGGTTTAGCCAATCAAAGATAACTAATGTGCCGGAGGCCGGTCATTTTGGATTGCTCAATTTAAAGCTTAGGACAGAGAGAGTGGGTGGATATGTCGATATTATTTCAGGGGAAGGAAAAGGTACAAGGGTAGTTGGGAGTATACCAATAACAAGAAGAAGTTCTGAAGATATCGAACCTCATACAGTTCAATATAGCCTGAACGCATAGCCTTCTAGATTTGCTGTGCAAGCAAGATTGAAATCATAGTCCCTACAGAAAGGGACGGGGCTAATGGTGACATAGAGGAGATTTTCCGAGAGTATTGGGCCATGGCCTGCCTTGATATAAAAATCAATAAGCCCAAAAACAGGCTGGCGAAACACACGGGAAATCCACTGAGGCACCCTATCAGCAATGCCAATTTTACGTCGCCACCACCTAATTGGATTTTGGGTATGTAATAGCAAGAGGCAAATATTATTCCTGAGACCAAACTTCCTACTAATGGGGTCACCCACCATGTTCCAATGACCGAAAGTTCAAAAATATCTGGGGATAAGTAGCTTAATATAAATACAATTGGTATAGGGAAGAGAGTAAGCTTATTGGGGATTTTGTGATTTGTATGGTCCAGAATCGCTATCAGCGATAGAAGGGCACAGAATGAACATAAAATGCCGGACTCGATTATGTTCTTGCCAACCCACAGGCTACACGCACCAAAGACCAAGATTGCTATTGAAGCGAGTGAAGTGGCAGGTTTTGAAAACAAAATAAGGAAAATCAGCCTTTTCTTAACGCGATGAGACGGTCTTCGATGTCTATCCGTTTATACCCTAAGGATTCGGCGACTTCGAAATCTAAGTCTGCAGCTGCAAGGGCTCCCATTTGTACTTTCGCAATTCCTCTGACGACATATGCTTCAGGAAGTTGAGGATTTATTTCCACCGCCACGGTACTCTCGCTTATGCTTTTGTTGAAGTCGCGCATGTAGTTATAGGCCACGGCCCTATTGCAGTATCCATATGAATTGTTAGGTTCTATATTCAGGGCTTTGTCGAAATCAGTTAAGGCCGCCTCTATTTGCCTGATTTCCATATAAATAACCCCTCGATTGTTATACGTGGCCGCAAAGTTATTGTGAAGACTCAGGGCAGTGTTGTAGTCTTGCAGGGCCGCGTGGAAATCTTTCATTTTTCTATTTGCCATGCCCCGTGCATTATATGCACCGGCAAAGGTTGGGTTGATAATAATAGCGTTGGTGTAGTCTTTAATGGCGGACTGAAAATCGCCATGTTTCATGTGAACATGACCCGTTTTTAGTAACATTTTTTCCTGGCTGTTTTCTGGTACGGGTAAAACCTGGTTGGGATTATTGATTTCACGGGTTCGATCTAAATTATCTTCTAACGAAGTGATATTGCCGTTATGCGAATTTTGAGCACCGGATACTGATAACCCATAGCTTTGAACGATTGCTATTGCAGCTTTTATTAATTCACTGTTGTTATCAGTTGTATTTAGGGCCGAAGAGGTATTGGTTTTTTCGGAAGAACTGTTTATCTTATCTAAAAGTTCTTTTGTTGTTGTGCGTTCGTTTATTTTGCCGAACGTCCAAACTACAAATACAATGGCTGCAACCGTGCTTGACACTATGAAGCCAGATAAAACGAATATAATTACGTCTAATATGGTCGATATACTAGAAAACATTAACCAAATGGACCTATATCAATACCGTTGAATGAAATTCCACTGGCTGAATTATAACAATCTACGTGGCTACATGGTTCTCCTTTTACAAACTTGTACATGTTATAGAGAAAAAATATGAAAAGAATCATCGGATATTACTCGGTAGAATTGGGGGCTGGTTCTGACGTGGGGTCCGTCAGGGAACAGAATGAGGACGCGTATCATACCTTGCTGGGCACTGGGTCTCAGGACGAACTTTTTGATGCTCTTTTGATTGTAGCTGACGGAATGGGCGGCCATGCTGCTGGGGAGGTAGCCAGTGAAATGGCCGTGACTAATTTGCCCAAACATTTAGTGGAGGCTTTGTCTTCTGACCAAAATAACGAAGATATTGAAAGTGTCCTGAGCGAATGTGTGGCGAAAACCAACAGGGATATTTTTGAAAAATCGAAAGAAGAAGATACGAGAGGTATGGGAACTACTCTTACTGTAGGTGTAGTGGTGCAAGACCGGTTTTTTTATGCTCATGTGGGTGATAGTAGGGGGTATCTCTTAAGAGAAAATTCTTTCGAACAATTCACAACAGATCATAGTTGGGTAGCTGAGCAAGTTGCTTTGGGTATCCTTACTGAAGAGCAGGCAGAAAATCACCCTCGAAGAAATATAATCACAAGGGCTATGGGATTAGATTCCAATGTTGAAGTTGATTCAGGGTTCATAGAACTGGAATTATCAGATCAGATATTGCTGTGTTCCGATGGTCTTCATGGATTGGTGAAGGCCGATGAAATGATGGAGGTTTGTGTTGAGGAAGAGCCTGAGAATGCTTTTCAATCACTGATTGATATGGCTAACTCCAGAGGAGGACATGACAATATTACGGTGGTGGTTGCTAAAATAGGGCAAGGTGATAATTATGGCCCCGATTCAAACCAAGGCGACGGAATCAGGTCAGTGCTGGGCAATATCAAGAATTTATTCTCAGATTAGCTTGACAGGTTATTGGATTGGTTCTGATACTGCCTGGAGGACAGCTTCTGTCCGAGAAGAGACCCCTAATTTTGAAAATATCCTGTTGAAGTGACCCTCGACTGTTCGTACGCTTATTCCCATCTCACCTGATATTTCCCTGTTTCTGAGGCCATCGCAGGCTAATTTAAGGGTTTCTTTTTCTCTTATTGTGAGGGAGGAAATTCCCATTGTGGAACTGGATCTAGAATTTCGTTCTCTCCATGTTTTAGCTACTAGGCTTGCTACTTCTGGATCGAGTACTACTTCGCCTTCAAATACAGCGACTACTGATTTTATAAGAGAGTTCGGATCGATAGCCTTTAGTATGTAACCGTGGGCGCCTTCTGAGATTGCCTCAAGAATGTAATCTGGGTTGTCGTAGTTGGTAAGTATAAGAGATTTGGTTTTGAGCCCTGCGGCATTAATTGCTTTAATGATTTCTATACCTGTCATAGCAGGCATTCGTATATCAAGCAAAGCGACGTCGGGAACCATATCCTTGATTAACAGCCAAGCTTCGTCCCCACTTTCGGCTTCCCCTATTAGTTCGATTCGGTCAGAAGTTGCCAAAATACGAGTGATTCCCTGACGAACTACAGCATGATCATCAGCTACGATTACCTTTATAATTGAGTCTTGCGTCATCTGCCTACCCCTGTCCGGACTTTATATTGTAGGTTGCTACAGAATCCTCTGCATGTAGAAAATTTACTTGTATTTGATACAGTATATATAATTGTATAGCTTGCAAGATTGGTTAATAATTAGGTGTAATTACTTATATATATTAGGTGTCCCTACCCGTGAAATATAGTTGTTAATATGGTGTACTTTATATCATACTTACCAACTATATCGAAGTGAGTGTCAATATGTCGTTATATGGTATACAAATAAGCAAAGTAAATGAAAGTAAATGTAAGAGCTTGGCTATAAGAAAATGGATTTAAAAGAAATAGGCGGATATCAAGTTATTGAAATGGTCGGTGAGGGTGGCCAGGGCTCTGTTTATCGTGCCCAGGATGCATCAACCGGGCAAATAGTTGCTATCAAAGTTCTATCACGCTCAGCATCGGACGGGGAATTTCTGGATAGGTTTCAACGTGAAGCCTCAATCATGGCAACACTTCGACACCCGAATGTTGTTGAAGTTTACGACCATGGTGAAGAGAATGGCCAACATTACATCGTAACCGAGTTTGTGACAGAAAACCTCGAAAGGATATTGGAACGGGGAGGAACCTTACCTCTTCAGAGGGCTATCACAGTAGTTCAGCAAATCGCTTCGGCACTTCAGATTTCCCACAACGCAGGAATAACCCACCGGGACATAAAACCTGCGAATGTATTGCTGAATGACGCAGGGGAGGTAAAACTAACTGATTTCGGTATAGCCTCAGCCGAACAATTAGATTCAATGACCAGTGAGAATACTACTGTTGGCACACCTTTGTATATGTCCCCAGAACAAATACAAGGCTCCGACGCGATAGACGGTAGGTCAGACTTATACTCATTAGGATGCCTGTTGTATGAAGTCTTAACTGGAGCAACACCTTTTGCAGGTAAAAGTACCTTTGAGATTTTTAACGGGCATATAAATGATGCTCATGTTCCTATAGCTAATCATATCGATGAATTTCCCGAACAGCTGGAAGTTTTGTTGACCAAATCGTTGACCAAAGATAGAGATCAGCGCTACCAGACAGCTGATGAAATGATCAATGATTTACAAGAAATCGACACTATACTGGCTGAAGGGCCTCAAGATGTGGCCCGTACAAGGGTTATGCCTAAAGTACTTGCGCCACAAGTCCAAGGTAAGCCCAACACAACCGGTAGTTCGACAACTGGCGGTGGAGGAATGCCTAAATGGTTAATGCCGGCAGGAGCCATAGTGGCATTGTTGGTCATAATTGGAGGCGGAGCTTTCTTTTTTATGGGGCAAGATTCTGGCGCTGTTGGATTGGCGACAGGTATGGCAGTTGATATATCGGGAGAAAATTGGGCCCCAGGCATAATTGCTAACCCTGACGGAATTCAAAAAGCTGCGAGTGACTTATCAGCGGCCTATCAAGACAATCCTGTAAGCGCAGTAACTGGCATGAACCAACTACAGGATTTGGATCCAGCACTGTCTGGATCTGTGGTTGTCGAAATTCATTCTCAAAATGCAGCTTTGGGAGCAGAATTTCTTCTGGCTGTAGCAGCCGCGGACCCGGCGCGTTTGGAAAGTCTTTTTGCCTCCGTTACAGAATTGGATGCGCCAGAATCAGGACGTATATTCAATTCTTTGATTACTAAAGATACGGTGGTAGTGGCCAGCTTTCTCGAGGATGCAATGGAGGGTTCGAATAGCGAATCATTTAAAACGATGTTTTTTGAGGCTGCCAAAAACGATGACATTCTAGTATCTCAACTGGTTAATCAAGCTGCTTTAACGCCGGGTACGGAAGAAGCAATGGCATATGCCTTGGTGGAGGTAGCAGGTATAGATAGAGGTATTGCGAGTGAGATCCTGGGTACTACTTCTGTTGAAACCACAGCGATTTGGCAACCCTTTATAACTATAGCTCCAGGAATCGCGGGATCTATATTCATTGCTGCTCACATGGACGGTTACAGTCAGCAAGTTGAAGAGAAGATTACAACTTTGCTTGAAATGAGTATAAAAGATTCTGGGCTTCTACTTGCTAATATGGCGCAGGTTAATCCTCAAGAAGCGGCCAATATATACAGCGTTATGACTGTAGAGGGCTCAGGCGCTAATATTTTGAGCGTGGCTCAGGCAATTATTGAGGCTGCAGCAGTGAATTATCAAGCTGTGGAAGAGATGCTCCAGTTGGATGACACTTTTATAGCTAATTTCTCAGGGTACGTTCATCCCCAAATATGGACTCAAATGATTCTCCCCATGGCAGGTGATGGTGAGGAAGGAATAGGAACTTGGACCAAACCTTCACTTGAAAATTCGTCACTGATAGATTTCAGTTCCATAGTTGTTAAGTCTTTGAATGGATCTGATATCGAGTCCGGTACTGTTGGTATTTTCGATGTTACCCCACCCGTATCAGATACCCGCCCAGACCGTAACGTTCTGACTCATGTGCAAGTAGATGCCGAAGGGTTTACTGATAATGGGATAACCACTATTTTGGTATTTGATGTACCTAAATCACATTTTGTAATGAACGAAACTGGTTACTCGGAAGGCCATCCCTGGTCTGTAGAACTAAGCAGGTTTAATGATAGTTCTCAAATATGGACTCCTGTTTTTGCAAACACTATTGCTGAAGATGAAGAAAAGATAACCTTCGCGGCCCCAGTGGCAAGCCTTTCTCAATATGGGACTTCATTTTGGTCAGTATCAACCAGTAGCGCGAGTATAGCTGGGTCACAATTGTCAATAGATCATATTGATACTTCTCCGGCTGGGAATGGCCAGGTTCATGTTTCAGCTACAGTGACAAACAGAAGTCCTGAAGCCGTAATTCGGGACCTTTCTCTATTTATCGATGGGACACCAGAATATTCAACCACAGTGGAAGTAGACTCTCAAAGTGTTGTGATTGTTGAAACTGATATGTTCATGAAGCCGGGAATGAGGAATCTTTCCTTGGGCAACCACAAGACCAGTTATGAAAACCTGCTTGTTGCAGGGAGTACGGGTGACTCTGGTAGTACCGGTGACTCTGGTAGTACCGGTGACTCTGGTGCAGATGGCTCGGTTTCTGGAAGCGACCTGGCATCTTTCGGTGCTGATTGCCCATCTGAGACAGAGGTTTCGGATAACGAGGTTCACTATGATAGTGAAATCGAATCCACGATCGACTGTGCTGGAGATATCGACCAATGGGTATTTGAGGGAAGAGTAGGAGATTTGGTTACTATTCAAATGAAAGCCGGCCCAGGATCTGAATTGGATGCCGCTATAGATCTCGTAAGCCCAAATGACAAGCTTGTAAAGTCTGATGATGATTCTAACGAGTCTTCGACCCGCCCAGTTAACGGAATTGATTCAGAGATAACGTCTTACGAGTTAAGGTTTAACGGTATGTACTCTATTCTCAGTAAAGGTGGTGGTACGGGCGCCTACAACTTGGTAGTCACTACTTCTGATAACTCAACCCCAGACGCGCCAGCACAGCCAGTGCTTAGTGCTGAAGATGATAGTGGAGACAGCAATTCAGATGGGATCACGAAGTACCAGTATAATCTATCGTTTGATATAGAAAGGACATCGAATTTTGGTGAAAAACCTCATATACGATTATGGCGAGGTAATGATATTGAGATTGGATCATGTGAGGCAGATGAGTATGAAGGAACCTGCCCAGTTGAAGTGAATGAACTTTCAGAAGGTGAACATCTCATATACGCCACAGCTATCAATCAGATGGGTATTTCGAGCCTGAAATCAGAATCTGTACTTATTACTATTGATACGGAGGTCGAAACCCCCACGGAACCGGATTTGACCGCAGGTTCAGATACTGGTAAAGAGACTGACGATGATTTAACTTCAGAAGTTTCCCCGACTTTTTCTGGTACAGGGGAGCCTTATGCCCGGGTAGAAATAATAAATAGTGTGGACTCAGTCCTAGGCACCGATATGGTGCCCTCGACAGGGATCTGGAAAGTGACTGCGGACGAGGAGTCGCTACCGGATGGTACACATCTTATATTTGCGAGAGTCATTGATGATGCAGGGAATCTGAGCGACAACTCAGATCCTATAGAAATCACTGTCGATACCGAAGCTCCAAATCGAATGAGTGCACCAAAACCCAATCAAGACGGGGAAATATCCGGGAATTTAGAACCAGATTTGCTAATTACCCTGTATAGCAATGGGGAAGAAGTTTTTAGCGCCGAAACACAATTTAATGGAGACTATGTGTTGGAGATGCAAAGCCTGTTTGCAGGGGAAAATGCACTTACTGTTGCGGCAACTGATGCTGCCGGCAATGAAAGTGAAATGTCCAATCCACAAACGGTAACCTGGGATCGGAAACCTGGTCAGGGTTCTGGCCAAGGTCAAGGCCAAGGGGCCAATGAAGCTCCGATAATAGACGCTATGTTCGGCAATAATCCCAATAATAATATGTGGGAAGAGACCAGAGATACAGACGACGGTTACCCGGAATTCAGAGGATGGGGGGAGCCATTTATGGACATAGTACTCAGAGCGAACGGGAATAGGCTAGGAGAAAGTATCAT
The DNA here is from genome assembly GCA_029936675.1 of Dehalococcoidia bacterium. Taxonomy (GTDB): domain Bacteria; phylum Chloroflexota; class Dehalococcoidia; order Lucifugimonadales; family UBA826; genus UBA11996. The sequence continues at coordinate 17,593 of JAPYSB010000003.1, forward strand.
TCAAGCAGATGGGTCATGGATAATCTATCCTGATAGAGAAATGAGGGAAGGCACCTACCTCATAATAGCTGAGCAGGTGGATCCATCTACAGGCAAAATAGGACCTCCCTCTAGAGACTTTAATATAGATATACACCCTTCCGGGGCCGGTAATATCATGATGCCGACCACACCGCAGGCATATTGGTACGATAATAATGGGAGACAGATGAGTGGGGACGCAATCCCTGATTCAGATAACCTCTGGTTTGAAGGCTATGCTGACCCAGATGTGTATATTGTTTTAATATCAGGTAACGAACAGATAGGGGAAACGTATTCAGATCAAAATGGATCTTGGTACATAGAAACATATGATCATCTCAGTGCCGGTTACCATGAAATTAATGCTTATGCAGAAAACGATAATGGAATGCAGAGTGAATGGTCTCAAACAGCCTATATCAACATAGGAGCGGGTGGCGGAGATTTGAAACCTCCGGTAATCGAGGGTCTGCTTTACTACGACTCATACGGTAATACAATATTGACCGATAGTGTTGTTACAGGTTTCGTCGGATTCCAGGGATATAACGCTGCCCCCGATATGGAACTCCACGTGTATGCTAATGGAGAAGAAATCGCCCACGCCCAGGTTTATCCTGACGGAGCTTGGGAAGCCTGGTCAAATTATATGCTCAAGCCAGGTGGTTATACCTTGACTGCTATCGCATTGGATTGGAATTCCGGTATGGAAGTGGAATCAGAACCATTTTGGGTAGAAATCACAGATGTACCACGTCCCACAGTCTATGGAGTTCGAGACCAATGGGGCGACTGGACGACTGTCCATGATGCAAGCCTCGTGGGACCGATGATGCTTGGAGGTAGCGCAGGGCCTAATATGAGAATTGAAGTGTTTGTTGATGGCAATAAGATAGCTGACAGCGGTACAGACGCGAACATGGACACATGGGAAATAGGACCAACTCCTGAAGCTTGCTTCTCTCAAGGGACATACAAAGTTACGGCTTATGCCTATTCTAACGGTACCATGCAGAGTGAGGAATCTGATCCAGTTTGGATAGATGTGATAGGAGACGGGAAAGAGATGTGTGACATGATGAGAAATATGATGGACTCAGGATCTTCGATGCTGCAGGGTGGAAATGATATGTTTGGAAACAACAGCGGCCCGAACCAAGGCGGCAACCAATTTAACAGCGGCGGCAACCAATTTAACAGCGACGGCAGTCAATTTAACA
>JAPYSB010000003.1:18936-31388 GCA_029936675.1 Dehalococcoidia bacterium
AACCAATTTAACAGCGGCGGCAACCAATTTAACAGCGACGGCAGTCAATTTAACAACGGCGGCAACCAATTTAACAGCGACGGCAGTCAATTTAACAGCGGCGGCAACCAATTTAACAGCGACGGCAGTCAATTTAACAGCGGCGGCAACCAATTTAACAGCGGCGGCAACCAATTTAACAGCGGCGGCGGCGGAAACAATAATCAATCCCAATACCAACCATAGCGGCAACAGCGGCAACTAATTTTTGTGAGCCCCCATTTACATTTATTTCCAAAAGCTGGTAAATTATTGGGGCAATGGCTTATTTAATTGAAATATCGTCTGGCCCCCAACAAGGGGAACGCCAAATTCTGAGTGACAAGCATGTGATTGTTGGCAGGTCTCCGACATGTGATGTGACGATAGATGATCCCTATGTCTCAGGCAACCATATTGAATTTTGGTCTGCAGGTGATATGGCCTTTGCAAGAGATTTAAACAGTTCTAATGGATCCTCTCACAACGGTAATTCTATAAACCCTGCTGATACTCTGACTCTCAACAGTGGGGATCGTATCGATTTGGCCGAAGGGAAAGCGATAATCGTCGTTCTTCAGGAAGCCGCGGATACCAAAAACACTTCAGCTCCACCCAGCGGTACTATCACATTTTTATTTAGTGATATGTATGGTTCAACAAATTTAGTTAACGAGCTCGGGGATATAAAATTCAGAGAAATATCTAGGACGCATGAAGGCGTTCTAGGTGATGCCATAAGAGGCCATGATGGTTATATAGTTAAGGAGATGGGAGATGGGTTCATGGCGGCTTTTGCAAGTAGCAGAAATGCCGTGATATGTGCTATGGAAATTCAAAAATCGCTGAAAATTCTTCGGGCAAAACAGCCTGAATTACCCATAAATGTAAGGATTGGATTGAATACAGGGGAGGCGATATTGGAGAATGGGGATTATTTTGGCAGGGCTGTTAGTGAGGCCGCTAGGATATCTTCCAAAGCAGAAGCGGAGCAAATTTTGATCTCTTCAGTCACAAAAAGAATGGCTGATTCAGCTGGCGATTTGAAATTCGGAGAAGAAATGGAATTCGAATTAAAAGGCCTGCCTGGGGATCACACTGTTTTTGAGGTCTTTTGGGAAGAATAGCTAGCTTTAGGTTAACCTATCTGTATCCAGTTGAAATTGTGGCCTTGCCTTTTGTTACCGACTTCCATGTATGCCCGCCATAGGTGGCCTTGTAGCCTTCTTTTGTTCCCCACCAATCAAATAGCAGGTCGTGCCATACTATTGATGCATCGGATGGGACACTTTCTGAAAGTACAATAGCTGGCGCATTCAGATGGGTGGTTTCTTCTGAATACACTGGATCCCTGGCACCATAGGTACTGAGCATGTTTTTCACCGTGAATTCATTCGCGCTTTTGTATTGTGTTTCCTCTATGACAGTGTTTTGGGCGGAACATAGTAGATTTTGAGCTCCGGTTGTACAGTTACTCAAGTCTAATTCTTGAAGGTAATAGTATTTTTCTGAAAGCGCGTTTTCGTAGGATATAAAACCCATCATATAAAGAAAAATGTCGTCAAATTTATAATGATCAGTATCAAGATTGGTCAACGAAAACCCCCCGTCTCCATTGGTTTCTATCCTCGCATCTTGCCATTTGTTGTTTGACAATATCTGTACTTTGTGAGGCTTGCCCCTTTCAGTGTCCCATAATGACCCTGTTATTGGATAAGGTCCTTTAACAGTAGTGCTATCATCAATATTTTTTCGATCAATTGAATTCCAGCTCACGCCACTATTCAGGGGAAAGTTACCATTCCGTGGTCCTATGCCTACCCAATGGCCGAACGCCGCGTTTAGACCCTCCATTTCCCCCGCCCATATGATTCCTTTCAACCTAGGATAATCTCTTCCGTCCAAGAATTTTGAAGGGCAACCAAATTTTAGATCCTGATAGTCCTTATTTATACTGCCGGATATACCGTGGTTGTTCCACCCGGTCGGATCACATATTGGATCACCATATGTCATGATTCCTTTGGTGCTATCTGATGTTCGTAAGTAATTTGTATATTCATTTGTGTTCTTGTTAAATGTCGGTTCATCTGGAACCAGAATAATATGATCTAATACATCGCCGAAGACATTTAATACTTCTTCACAGGTCTTGCACGTTTTTGGGTTTTGGAGGTCAGACGTGTCGCCGGACCGCACTTTCTTATAGGGCTCTGTACCAAGGGTCATAAACATTGCGTTTTCTGTTGCCATGAGGTCTGATGATAATGTTGTCACTGGAACCGTTCCTCTTAGACTGGAGTCAACAATTCTTAAGACGCCATCATGGAATTGATATGATGCGGCTAGATTATCAAAATCGGTTAAGGTGAGATCCAGGTCCGTTTTGGAAACACAGGCTCGAGAAAATAAGGCATCGTTGGCTATATCATCCCCATGAGTACCATCGTCATAAAGTGTTACAGGAAAGGTCTCTATATTTCCCGTAGCGACAATTTTTGTTGTTTCATCATCAAATATTTTTGATGGAAAAAAGCGAGCAGCCTCAGATAATTTATTCTTGTTCATAAATGCTAATTCTTCGATTGAAAGTTTTGGAATTAATGAACTTGAAAAATCACATAATCCGATCAATGGAGTAAAAGCCTGGCGCTGGTTGGCAAAATAAGTTGTTGCCGTAGCTTTAGCACTTATAGGTGTTGAGGTTGGGATTGGTGTGTTGGTTGGTGTAGGAGTACCAGTGGGAGTAGGAATAGGAGTGGGAGGCACTGTGGGGTATGGAGTATATATGGGTACTGGCGTATAAGTTGGAAGTGGGGTATATGTAGGCACCGGTGTGTAGGTTGGTAATGGAGTGTAAGTAGGTATAGGACTTGGGTAAGTCAGGATAAGGGTAGTAGCGGATGAAGGTAACCCGGATTCCGCTTCCTGATCTTTTTGAGAGGCAACTTGGGTTTCAGATTTAATATCGGCATCGTTTTTTATGTTGTTACCAAGATTTATGACCCCCATAACTAGGAGTGGCGCTAGAATCACCAGAAGGATGGTTAAAGCAATCATAACTACTAAATTAATTTTCATAGAAATATCGGTACCAAAACATGTGACTACATTGTCGTTATTCTTTGTTGTAATTTACAACTTTTTTATTCATCAATTATTCAATGGTGCCCAAAGTTGGTGGGGTATATCTATCTCGAGGATTAGTCCATCCCGAAAAATTTGGGATTCTTTTTTCTGCAAAGGCCTTTCTGGATTCAATAAGATCATTTTTATCACCATGGTCTTTCAAAGCCGCAGCCAACTGTTCCAGATTTCCAGACACCCTTGGTTTCATCTCTCTCATCATTTGTGTTGTGTTAACCCTGGATGCGGGAGGTAGAGTCAACATGTGGTTAGCCATGGAAATAGCAGTATCTATTAACTCATCTGCTTCGACTATCCTGTTTATGAAACCAATTTCATGGAATCTTTGGGCAGTAAATCTGAATCCCATGGCCATTTCTGTTGCTATAGGATGAGGTAGTTTTGCAATGTGCCCATGGTTATATCCTCCTAACAACCACCTTTTAGCTTCAGACACCTCAAATATAGCCTCAGGTACAGCGATACGCAGGTCGGTTGCTTCCACCAGCATGAAGCCACCTCCCATCGCATACCCGTTCACTGCGGCGATTACCGGTTTCTCAAGAGAACCATTCATAAGAGGATCTTCGATTGCCGGTCTTTTCCCGCCGACTATTCCCACTTCTAGTGATTCTTTCATGTCTTCCCCTGCGCAAAAGGCTCTTCCTGTACCTGTAAAGATACCGATTTCTAAATCCTTCGATTCGCGGAAATCATTCCATGCTTCGGCAAGCTGGGTTCTTATTTCGTATCCGAGAGCATTCAATCGTTCCGGACGGTTAATTCGAACTATGAAAACCTGGTCTTTCTTTTCCGTTTCTATCAATGACATTTATGTTTCCTCCATTGTTCCATTGTTCCATTGGGCAGAAGGCTGTTTAGTGAATATACTAACCTTTCATCCTTGTAATACGATATGCACCACTAACTATGATTTTATCTTGTGGGAGTCATTATGAAAATTACGGGATTAAAAATAAACATATTTTCCTCACAACATAAAAATGCCAAGAGAAATTGGTTAATAGTTCGAATCCAAACTGATGAGGGGATAGAGGGAATTGGGGAAGCTTCAATGCTTAGTCAGGATCCTATAGTGGCTTCCTTACTTGAAGAGTGGGCTGAAAACTATTTGGTTGGCAAGAACCCGATGAATGGTGAGTTGCACTGGACTAGGCTGCATCAGGATAATTTGGGGAGAGGTGGAAGGTTGTTCTCCACGGCCCTGTCTGGAATTGACATAGCTTTGTGGGATTTACGTGGCAAAATCTTGGGTGTACCTGTGTATGAACTTCTTGGGGGACCCTATGCACAGAGATTGAGGGTATATGCAAATGGTTGGTATACAACTCCAGGTACTCCTGAACAAAATGCTGAAGAAGCAAAAAAGGTCGTTGCAATGGGTTATACAGCCATGAAATTTGATCCGTTCGGTAAGGTGGCTCATACAACCATTACCCCTGAAGAAGCCCAACTATCTGAGGATAGAGTTGCTGCGGTAAGGGAAGCGGTGGGACCTAATGTGGACATCCTTGTTGAGGTTCATGCCAGATTCAATGTATATACTGCAGTACATTTAGCCAACAGGATAGAAAAATATAAACCGTTTTGGTTTGAGGAGCCCGTTTCTCAAGAGAATGTTTCTGAAATGAAGCAGGTTAGATCAAGAATAAATATACCAGTTGCGACCGGAGAGAGACTTTACTTGAAGTTTCCGTTTTTTGAATTGGTTAGGAATGAAGCTGTAGATATCTTACAGCCAGATATATGTAACGCTGGAGGTATAACAGAACTAAAGAAAATAGCGGGTATGGCTGAAGCCCAGCACATTATGATGGCCCCTCATAACACCAACTCTGCGGTCGGAACGGTCGCTAGTATCCATTTGGGCGCGGCAATACCGAATTTTTTGATTCAGGAATACCATGCGGAATTTTATGAACCTCATTATTTTGAGGTGATTGAAGGATTGCCGAGGCAAAAGGAAGGATATGTGGATCTGCCCTCTGGGCCGGGACTAGGTATAAGACTGAATGAAGAGTTAATGAATTCACACCCATATTTACCACTTGGCATGTCTGAGCGAGGGATATAGATTGTTGGAGTATACAGATGTCTGACCCAGTAATAGAGGCAATAGAGTCTTACAATCGTTGGCTAAAGGGGTTTAATACCAGGGACAGGGTGGCAATGGTAGATGAGCTGCATTTCCCTCATCTTAGATTGTCTGGTACAAACCAAATCCAGGTATGGAACACACCTGAAGACATCAATGCGGCCTTTGATGAACAAACTTGCAAACTGAAAAAGGAAGGTTGGGTCAGAACAGACTCCGATTTTATTGAAGCTATTCAGAGTGGCCCAGATAAAGTTCATCTGACGATGGTTCAATCAAGAATTCATAGAGATGGAAGGGAATACAATCAGTTCCAAACCCTTTGGATGTTTATACGAGATGGTGGTAGATGGGGTGTAAAATTCAGGTCCTCTTTTCTAGTTAATGCCACTGAAAAAACGAATTTCAGTTCATTAAGTGATACTTCTACTTAGTATCTTATTACCATCCATCGAACCCCCATGGGTTTCTGGTTGTGGAAAACATGAGATTGGCCTTGGTGACTGAACCTTTAGTTACCTCTTCAATTCTGCCTGCAGCTAGCAATGTTGAAAAATTTATTCCACCTAGATAAACAGCACCAAGATCTCCTGCACTTAGGACAATATCAGGGTTTCTGTTTGAGGTAGCACATGAACTTTCACCTGATTCACTCCTTAATTCCACAACCTCTTGGTTCCAGGGTAGAAAACTATCCTTGACTTCCAGAATTAAAGATCCGTCAATCGAGTATGAACGTTGAGAAAGAGCTTTTTTAACATCCACCAGCCTGACCCAATATCTGTCACAGGAATGCTCAACTAATCTTCTGGGGTCTGCCAGCATCCACTTCAACTCTTCATCTACGGGCCTATGCTCGGCTTTTATTATGTCGACTAAATCCATATCAAGGCAAAGTCGCCATAAAGAAGAATATGCGTCATGCGAGGATGCCATTAGTTCTATGATGTTTAATTCCGTATCATCGATTGTATAACGCAGATACCCATCATTTATGCCATCTTTTTGATATTTGATGAACCATGATTTGGGATCTCCTCCTTTCAACCCAGGTTCTCGAAATCGAAATTCCCACCAATTTTCCTTTCGGCTGACCATGCCGACTCTATTTTCTATGGCCTTTGCATATATCTGAGGGAATATTTCTCTGGCTTCTGATTCTTCTATGAAATAAGGTTGTCCTTCGGACACTTGGTCAATAGCATAGGCACTCCTCGTTTTCTCTATTTCCAAATTGCTTTCAAAAGAAGCCATTCCGTATCCATATCTACCATAAATAATGCTTTCAGAAGCCTGAAGAACTGCAAGCGGCTCTTGTCTGGAATGTATATCTTCAAGCTGATATTTCATAATGGATCTATTGATGCCCTTCCTTCTATGCGTAGCCTGAACTGAAACAGATGCTACTGCGGCAATTTTTGATATTCCTCCAGGAATATACATATCCATCTCATAACTTAATGCATTCCCAACCATGTTTTTGCCATCAAATGCCATAATTGATCTATCTGGTGTAAACACTAAGCGATGTGCATCAAAATCTACCTGGCTTCTATATCCGTTCTCACCCCTGGCATTTATAACTTTCACTGAAGGGAAGTCATCCCACGTAGAAGCCCTTAACTCTATTGGCATTCAATAGTTCCTTTAAAAACCTGATTGATTAAATGAAGGTGGTCGATACTGAGCCTAATCTGTCAAAAGTGGCACGGAAATAATCACCTCTTACCGCAGGCACTGCTGCTACAGGGGTTCCTGATATCACCATACCTCCGGCCTTAAGACTCATGTTGAATTCTGATAATTTGTTAGCTAACCCTGCCACTGCTTGAGCTGGATGGCCAAGTACAGCAGCCCCGGCACCAGTGTCTATAACGGAACCATTTTGTTCCAGTACCATCCCAATAAGCCGTAAGTCCATGTTTTCAACCGAGGTGAGAACGCCACCTATAAGCACTATGGAAGCACCTGAATTGTCGAGTATGTTGTCTTCCACTCTTGTGCTCCGTTTCTTCAACCTTGAATCAGCTATTTCAATGGCCGGTAGAACTCCTCGCGTTGCAGAGAGAACACTTGCTATATTTACCCCGGGTCCCTTTAATTCCTCTCCGAGGAGAAAGCATATCTCGGGTTCTACAACTGGGCTGAACATTTTTGAGGTATCAACAGGCTCATCTTCGGGTAGAATCATTGAATCAAATAAATGCCCGTAAATTGGGGTATCAATTCCGAACTTTTTCTGATTAGCCTTGGAGCTTAGGCCAATCTTGCCGCCGACGATAATCTCCCCATTACTTAAAGCCACAGAAAGTAATTCATTTTGTAAAAGATACGCGTCTTTTACGGTAATTTCAGGGTAGGTTTCAGACGGGTTGGTGATCGGAACTCTGTCGGTTCTCGCCTTCCATAAGTCCCTTGATATATTTTTGATCTCCTCTGAACCTAACGGCATATTAAACCTTTTTTTTCTTGTAGCAATGATTTTAAATGATTCAGATAATCAATGAAAATTTTATATTTGTAAAAAAAACGGTTAAAAATTGCTTTGATACATGAATATTAAGAGAGATAATACATATATCAATCAGGGCAATAATCCTGCTTGTTTAATTGAAGTCCATAATCACCAAATGAGGAGGATTGAAATGGGCACTATATCTGTTAATAAACTGGCAGGGTATTCTATGGTAGTAGGACCTGTCCTTGCATTGATTTGTTACTTCATCACCCCTGGAGGTATGTTCATTGAACCAGCAGACCCCGCAAAACCAAGTGAGGTTGTGGCGGCTCTTCAGGGTAATGCTACATTATCCGCAATAACTGGGATTCTAGTTCCGGTAGGACTCATTGTATTCTTTTCGGGACTCTCGCTGTTTGTCGCGAATATGTCCGGAGGAAGCGGTCATGCTATAGCTCGTCTCGGATTGCCTATGGTATTGATATCGATAATTGGTTGGGTTATTGGCTCCGGTATTTCAATAGGAATCTCAGGGGCTGGTGATGGGGGGGCGGCTATGGTGGCTGCTTTTGTTCCTACGCAAGTAGGTATAACCGCTATCAGTACTTTAGGTACAATCCTGTTTGGGTTAGGTACTATGCTAATAGCTTGCGCCGCTTCAACACGTGACGAAAACAATACCTATATGGCATATGTTGCTTCTTTGGCTGGTATTGTCGCTGTAGTAACCGGAGTTGTCGGTGGCCTTAGTTCAGATCACTTAGGGTTGATGACTCAGATAGGTGGGGTTTGCTTTTTGGTCTTCACAATATGGAGCATTATCATCGGTCTTGCTATGTCGTCTTCTGACTAGTTTGATTTAAGATGAATCCAGAGATTTCTTAATCTCCCTTTATTGGGGAAGATTGTATTTTATCAAGGCCAAACCAAATCGGTTTGGCCTTGATGCTTTTTTAGGTTTCCATAACAGGGTAAACTCATTAATAGATCATTTAATTTGGAGTATGTCTTATGGAAATGTTTTGGGAATTTACGAGAAAAGGTCAAAAGTTGGTACTACGAGTCGAAGATAAGCTAGAAATGATTGGTGGGGTCCGTGAAACTAAGAATGGATTCGATGCATTTGCCAAAACCTTTACCATGACTCCAGAACGTGCCCAGAAGGGATTAGATTCGATGGAAGATGCCAAGGGGTTTGTCGAGTCATTTCGGCCCTGGGAGTTATTTCTGGGCCCAGGTGATTTACAGCCAGAATCTGAGGTCAGAGAAACTGAATAATACCCTTTATTGATTATGGAAAAGCCAATACCCAAACATAGACTTGTTGACTCTCCTCTTACTGTCGCTGCTTTATATCATTTTGCTTTGCTTGATAATTTGGATCAAAAACGCAAAAGGCTGCTAGATATTTGCGATAAGAATGAGATATTGGGTACCTTCCTGCTAGCAGAAGAAGGAGTAAACGGTACCGTCGCAGGAGAATCAGAGGCTATAAATCTAGTTATTGATTACATTTGCTCATGGAGTGAGATAGAGAAGATAGACGTTAAATTCTCCAAGAGCTCTTCTAGGAATTTTCGCCGGATGAAAGTAAAAATCAAAAAAGAGATCGTGACAATGGGTAAGGATAATGTTGATCCATTGAATGAATCGGGAGAATATATTGAACCCCATGATTGGAACGAGTTTATTAGCCAGGACGATGTGGTGCTAATAGACACCCGGAACAATTATGAAATATCGATGGGTAAATTTAAGGGTGCTGTGAACCCAAATACGGATAGGTTTAGCGATTTCCCTTCATGGGCAGACAATCTTTCCAATTCAGAAGACAGACCAAAAAAAATTGCCATGTACTGCACCGGCGGTATTCGATGTGAGAAGGCGACCGCTTACATGAAACAGGCAGGGTTTGAAAAAGTTTACCATTTGAGAGGTGGCATCCTTAAATATCTGGAAGAAATACCAGAAACTGCAAGCATGTGGGAAGGAGAGTGTTTTGTCTTTGATGATAGAGTCTCTCTGACCCATGGACTCAATGAGGGAGAGTATATCCTCTGTTATGGGTGCCAGCAGCCTGTATCAGCCGATGATTGCCTATCACCGTTATATGAAGAAGGGGTGAGCTGTTCCCAATGTTACGGGCAACTGTCAGAGTCACAGATGGCTAATTCTAGGGAACGCCAAAAACAGATTCAATTGGCAGATGATCGTGGCGAGAAACACATGGGAAGAAAGCTGCCACTGAAGAATCGCAGAAAAAAATCACTTTAAGCAGGATAAATCAATCCCACTTAATAGCCGACAGCAGCACCATCTTTTCTGGGTTCGGAACCGGCCACAAGCACTCCTGTTTCAGGATCGCGACTGATTGTCTGTGCGCCACCAAACATAATTCTCTGGTAACCAGTGACTATTTCAACTTGGTGACCTTTTTTGGTCAGTTCTGAAACCACTTTAGGGTCTATGTCTTCCTCAACTCTGACTGTTCCAGTTTCCCCAACGTCGACACTGAATCGTAGCGCATCTAGAGCTTGCTGAGAATTCATATCGAAATCAACCATGTTGGAGATAACCTGTAAATGTCCTTGTGGCTGCTGAAAGCCCCCCATCACACCAAAACTAAGCCACATTTGATCATTTCTTGTGGCCATGGCAGGTATTATGGTTTGATATGGCCTTTTATTTCCAGTTAAAAAATTTGGATGTGAAGGGTCTAGAGAGAATAATGCCCCGCGATTTTGCAAAGCTATGCCAGTTCCGGGGACTACTAGTCCAGTACCAAATCCCTGATAGAGGCTATTAATGAAGGAACAAGCATTTCCGTATTTATCTGCAACCGTTAAATACACTGTGTCTGCGTTTGGTACTGGCTTTCCATAAGAGACATCTGATATTGCTTGATCGGCACTTATATTTTTTCTGCGATCATTGGCGTAGGATTTTGATAATAATCCTTCTATAGGGACATCTGTAACTCTGGGATCTGCCACATACTGCAGGGCGTCGGCATATCCAAGCTTGAGAGACTCAATTAAATAGTGATACCGGTCTGCTGATTGGGGACCCATAGAGGCTATGTCAAATCCCTCAGCGATATTCATTGCCATTAGTGCTGCGATACCTGAACCATTTGGTGGGCATTCCCATACTGTTACATCTTTATAGGTAGTACTTATAGGTTCATCCCAATCGGAACGGTGGTTTGCCAGATCTTCTTCAGTTAACCAGCCACCTTCAGACTGAACGTATGCAGCTATTTTTCGGGCGAGATCACCTTTGTAAAATGCCTCTGGCCCCTCTTCGGAAATGGCTCTAAGCGAACTACCTAGAGTGTCTAATTTTACAAATTCCCCGTGACGAGGAGCTTTACCCTTTGATAGCATTTCAGCCCCTGAGGGTCTTTGTTTTAGTTTTGCCTCGGATTCTCCCCATTGGTAGGCAATAACATCTGTAACCGCGTATCCATTTTCAGCATAGTCTATCGCTGGTTTCAGTACCTCTTTTAAGGTCATGGTACCGTGTTTTTCCAGACATTTTTGCCAACCATCCACAGTTCCAGGAACACTCACGGCCAGACCTGCATCGGGGCCATTGTTCGGTATGGAGCTGTAACCTTTGGATATTACATCTTCAGGGTTGGCCCCGGCCGCAGAGTGCCCACTGCCATTGATAGCTGTCACTTGTTTGCTGTCGGCCATCCAAATTAATGCAAACATGTCCCCACCAATTCCAGTGGACATCGGTTCTAGCACATTCAAAGCTGCTGCTGTTCCTACAGCGGCATCAACAGCATTTCCTCCATTTTGAAGAATTTGCAAACCTACCTGTGCAGCTAGTGGTTGACTGGTAGCGACTGCTCCATTTTTTGCCACAACTGCAGACCTGCGAGAATTAAAGTAAGTCAATTAGCCAGCCCCTTTTCAAAATCGCTGTTAGTAATTTGAGATGGATTATACACATTCCAATGCTGTCGCCGGGCCGCTGACCCTAGTTTGCCGGATTCTGAAGGGGAGCATATTGGACTCAGAAGAAGTAAGAGCAAACTATAAGCTAATCTTTTTTACTTTTGTCAGACGAAATTAATTCTAAGTGACTTACCAAAAGTGACTTATCAAAGTGGAGATTGTTTAAGAAAAATACTGACGTTGAGTTATTCGCGTTTTATTCGATGGAACTAACACCTCCTATCTGCCCAGATCTAAATGACCACTATTGATCCTGTTCACAAATGAAGAAGTCACCCTATTACTGAATAGTTGCTAGAGTGCCTCAGAGGTCATAAAACCGTCTATTTTGAAGGTTTCAGATTGACTGACGCTCCTTATAGCCAAAATTACTTATTTGTAGTTTCAATGCTATTTATGACGGGTTCAAATCTTTCTTCAGACGGTGGGTTTGGATATAAAGCGCTCCTTTGAGTCACCTGTTTAATTTGGTCAATTGACAATCGATTCAGCAATGCTCAGAATAGGCGAAAGATGGTGATGCTTGCTATATTTTAGCGAAGCAACATAAATTAATAAATTTGTGTTTGTATTTGTAAAGGAGAAAGTCAATGTTCAGAAACATGCATAGTTCAACTAACATACGTACTAGAGTGATTGGGTTATTTGCCTTAATCTCCTTAGTTGGGTTGTTTGCTTTTGCCTGTGGATCCGACGATGAGGCGGCCACACCAGCACCAGCCGCAGCAGCACCAGCCGCAGCAGCACCAGCCGCAGCAGCACCAGC
>JAPYSB010000003.1:31488-291179 GCA_029936675.1 Dehalococcoidia bacterium
CAGCACCAGCCGCAGCAGCACCAGCCGCAGCAGCACCAGCCGCAGCAGCACCAGCTGCCAAAGCGGCAGCCCCTGCAAAGGAAGAATCGATAGCCGCTCAATATATTGGGACTTTAGAGGGTCCTGCGACGGTTACGGACTCTAGTAAGTTCCCAAGCTCCTACGGTGAGGCTCCTCAGCTTGCTGCTATGGTGAAGGCTGGAAACCTCCCTGCTATTGGGGAGCGTCTGCCGGTTCAAAGCGACCTTCTCGTGATTGATAACATTGAAGGTATCGGAGAGTACGGCGGGATATGGAGACGAGGTTTTACCGGCCCTGCCGACAAATGGAATGGATATCGATGCTGTACCGGGCCTGACCACGTACTTTTCTGGGATTACACGGGAGATGTCCCCGAGCCTAACGTTGCCAAGTCAGTAGATGTTAGTGATGACGGGCGAGTATTTACGGTACATCTTAGAGAGGGTATGAGATGGTCTGACGGAGTACCCGTTACCGCCGATGACTGGTTGTTCTGGTATGAAGATATGTATGGTAATGAAGAGCTTGTGCCAAATAAAAGCGCGGTTAGCGGAATTAATGGCAAGCAAGGAAACTTCGAAAAAATTGATGACTACACAGTTAGATGGACGTTCGAAGATCCTTACTACTTCTTTACTAGTGTTCTAGCAGGACGAACTGACCTCGGTGGAGGCCAGGCGGATAGAGGACCGGTAGGCAAAGGATCTTTTGCCCCGAAGCATTATCTATCCCAGTACATTCCTGATATTGCAGGTAAAGATGCTGTAGACAAAATCGTGGCGGACGAAGGTTATGACACCTGGGTCAACCTGATTAAATTCAAGAATGACTGGGCGCTTAATCCAGAGCTGCCAGTTTTGACTCCCTGGGTTACAGTTCAGCCTATAAACAATGCTGTATGGATACTGGAAAGGAATGCGTATTACTACGGCGTAGACCTGGAAGGAAATCAGCTGCCCTATATTGATACAGTCGTTCTCACGATGGCTGAAGATCTGGAAGTTATGAACCTTCGAGCAATCGCAGGAGAGTATGACTGGCAGGCGAGACATTTGAACATGGCTAAGGTTCCCCTGTACATAGAGAACCAAGAGAAAGGTGAATACAAACTTTATTTCGATACGCAGGACGCCGGTGCCGATGCACAGTTGAAAGTAAACATGGCCTACACACAGGACATGTATATTGGGGACCTACTTCGGGACAAAAAGTTCAGGCATGCTCTAGGCGCCTCCTTTAAAAGGGAACAGTTGAATGAGGTGTTTTGGCTGGGATTAGGTGTACCGGGGTCAAGTGCTCCGGCTCCCGCAAACTTATACAGTCCTGGTCCGGAGTCAGAATGGCGTTTAAAGAATTCAGTTTTTGATCAAGACAAAGCAAACGCGATTTTTGATGAGTTGGGCCTCGACAAGAAAGACTCATCTGGATTCAGACTTCGTGCTGACAATGGAGAAAGGCTTGTTCTCGAGATCGTAGCCAGGACTGCCCAGTTCATGGAATTCGTTGGCATGGCTGAGATGATATGTGAGCACCTTGGTGAGTACGCTGGAATACAATGTACTGTCAATGCCGCTGAGCGAAGCTTAGTGGGTCAGATCACAGCGGCCGATGAGCACATGTTCTCAGTAGAGTGGGGAGACGGTGCGGATCACTTGTTTACTTTCCCTGGGCACGTATTCCCGGCAGGAACTAACAGTTCATTCGGTTCTGCCTTAGGACTATGGTTCCAGACCGGTGGAGAGAAAGGCATGCAGCCTTCGGCGCCTTTGCAGAAGGTGTTCGACAATTTCGAAAAGGCGTTCGGCGTGCCTGAAGCAGAGCGAATCGCATTAGGAAAAGAAATCTGGGAAATTGCAACAGAGGAGCAATGGGGTATCGGCATTGCCGGACAGTCTCCTGCTTCTCTAGGTGTGAGAGTTGTAAAAACCGACTTGGGTAACGTCCCATCAAGGCAATACAACAACCCAGACACAAAGACTCCAGGGATATCACGTCCCATGACTTTATACTGGAAGAGCGAAGGAAACAGGGCACCACAAGCTCTGTCATACGAGTAAAAGAACTGCTCTTCGGAGCAAAGAAACCTCTTAGACGAGGCACCGGGTTCGCCGTCTAGCCATAGGCTGGCGGTGGATCCGGTGATCGTATATAACCATTGATGATAACTAGTCAGGAAAGTGCATGATCGGTTTTATTGTTAACAGGCTCATCCTCGCCCTTATAACTATCTGGGTAGTAACTGTAATATCTTTTGCACTAATTCAGCTACCTCCTGGGGATTACATCACTTCGTATGTCGCTCAGTTAATGACTCAGGGTGAAGTGGTTTCAGATCAAGAAGCGGCAGCACTCCGGGAACAATACGGATTAGAGGCTCCTTTTGTAGTTCAATATTATAAGTGGCTACAGAAAGCTGCAGTTGGTAACTTCGGCATCTCAATGGAGTACCAAAGACCTGTGACAGAGGTGATCGGGGATCGACTTTTTTTAACAGCTATTTTGGCTCTCACTGCGGCACTATTCACATACGCCATCGCAATACCGATTGGCGTGATATCAGCCGTTAAGCAATACTCAGTTACTGACTACGTTGCGACTTTTTTGGGTTTCTTGGGACTGGCGGTTCCAAATTTTCTTTTAGCATTAGCGTTGCTTTATTTTGGATTTGTTTTATTCGACGCAAACATTGGCGGGCTTTTTTCTGCTGAATACGCGTCAGCGCCATACAGTATAGGTAAAATAATCAATCTGTTGTCACATCTATGGCTTCCTGCGTTGGTGCTATCGATTGCTGGAACGGCCCAGGTTATCAGGGTATTACGAGCGAATATGCTGGACGAGTTACGGAGGCCTTATGTCGTTACGGCCCGTGCCAAGGGACTCGGAGAATGGAGGGTTATTCTAAAATATCCATTAAGGGTCGCTCTAAACCCCGTTGTTAGTACGTTGGGTTATCTTTTGCCAACCCTTGTTTCTGGCAGCATAATCGTATCAATCGTTATGAGCCTGCCAACCCTGGGTCCACTGTTATTGAGGGCGCTCATAGCTCAAGACATGTTTCTCTCCGGAACTATCGTACTGATGATTGGAATTATGACAGTAATTGGGACATTTATTTCAGATCTATTGCTTGCATGGGTTGACCCTCGTATCCGCATGGAAGGAGGATAAATGGCAGAGGAAAGCCTCACTGAGCAAGAACCTTTCCTGGAAGAAATAACTAGTCAAGGAACAGACCAGATATACTCGGCGTCTCAATGGCAATTGATGTGGTGGCGTCTAAAAAAGCACAAACTTGCAATGATTGCGAGCGTGACGCTTGCGATTCTTTATTTTATCGTGATATTTGCAGATTTTCTTGCCGTTGCCGAACCCAAAACAAGCGAGGCGAAAAGAGGGGAAATGCCCCCTCAAGGCGTACATGTAACCTTTGATGGTATTAACCCTAAACTATACGTATATGGTACTAAGGGTGTCAGGGATCCCGCTACATTTAAGAAAGTTTTCGTTGCTGATGACACGACAAAAGTCCCTATCAAACTTTTTGCAAAAGGGTACAAGTATAAGATCCTTGGTGTCTTACCATCAGATCGTCACCTGCTGGGTGTCAATGCTCCCCTGAAAGCTGAGGAAGCCATATATCTGCTTGGAACAGATGTTCAAGGTAGAGACGTATGGTCGAGACTAATGCTGGCGACCAGGATATCTATGACAATAGGGCTATTAAGTGTTTCTCTCAGTCTATTTCTAGGTGTACTCCTTGGCGGGATATCTGGATATTACGGTGGGTTAATTGATCTCGTAATACAGAGAATAATAGAGATTTTAAGATCCATACCAACTATACCTCTGTGGATGGCTATTGCGGCTTCAGTACCCCAGGATTGGTCAATAATCCGTGTATATTTTGCAATCACGATAATCATAGCAATGTTCGAATGGACCAGGCTTGCTCGTGAGGTAAGAGGTAGGTTTCTGTCGCTTCGAGATGAGGATTTTGTTACAGCTGCAGCGTTACTTGGTGCCAGTAAAACAAGGATCATATTTAGACACATGGTTCCCTCTTTTATGAGCCATATAATAGCTTCCTCTACCTTGATGATTCCCTTCATAATAATCAGCGAGACATCACTTAGTTTTTTGGGTTTAGGTTTGCGTCCTCCAGCCATCAGCTGGGGCGTAATGTTGCAGGCAGCACAAAACGTACAGACAATAGCGCTAACTCCGTGGCAACTAATCCCGGCTGCATTTGTTGTTGTAGCCGTTTTGGCGTTCAATTTTCTGGGTGATGGTTTAAGAGACGCAGCGGACCCATACGGTTAAGGAATGTGAAGCAATGATGAGCAGTGACCAACCCATATTAGAGGTTAAAAACCTGGAAACGCATTTTCCCCTCGAAGAAGGGACTGTTGTTGCGGTGAATGGTGCCAGCTTCAAGGTAATGCCGGGCAAAACTCTTGGAATTGTCGGAGAGAGTGGCTGTGGTAAGAGTGTGGCTGCAAGGTCTATTATGAGAATATTAGACAAACCAGGCGAAATTGTAGGCGGAGAGATTTTATTTCGTAGAAATATGGGTGAAAGCAGCGAGGAAGTCGTCGACATCGCATCTTTTGACTCTAACAGTTCCGAAATAAAATCGATCAGGGGTGGTGAGATCGCCTACGTGTTTCAGGAACCCATGACCTCCTTTAGTCCGGTGCATACAATAGGGAACCAAATTATTGAGGCCATAAGATTACACCAGAACATAAGCAAGCAAGGTGCAAAAGAGGTTGCCATACATGCTCTAGGTGCAGTAGGGATACCACTAGCTGAAAGTCGCCTCAACGACTATTCATTTCAATTAAGTGGTGGGCTTAGGCAAAGGGCCATGATAGCGATGACTTTAGTTTCTAACCCTACAATATTGATCGCCGATGAACCGACCACGGCTTTGGATGTCACCAACCAGGCTCAATTGCTTGAACTTATGTCCGAGTTACAGAGTGACAACGGAATGGCCATTGTTTTGATTACGCATGATCTCGGTGTTATCGCCGAAATGGCGGATCACGTGTCAGTCATGTATTTGGGGGAGGTAGTTGAGAGCGCTCCAGTGGACGATATTTTTCACAATCCTCAACATCCATATACCAAGGCACTGCTGAAATCTATCCCTAAAATAAGATCAAATTCGTCGGAGAGACTGGCTTCCATTAGCGGAACTGTTCCACATCCATATGATAGACCCCAAGGATGTGCCTTTGGACCTCGATGTGATTTCTTTATGCCGGGCCGGTGTGATGCTTCAATTCCAGCTCTACAGGAAGTCAGACCTGTCCATCAGGTGAGCTGTTTTCTTTACGATAAGGGAGATTAAGAGATGACAACTACTGAATCTAGGTTATCGGAAGAACGGCTATTAGAGGTCTCCGATCTTGAGAAACACTTTCCGATAAAGCAAGGTTTTCTAAAAAGAGAGGTCGGACAAATTCTAGCTGTTGATGGTGTTAACTTTCACATTAATGAGGGAGAGACGCTAGGTTTGGTTGGTGAAAGCGGATGTGGAAAAACAACGACTGCGCGCTGTATTTTAAGGGCGGTTGATCCGACAAACGGAGAAATCCTATTTAGGACCCGAGAGGACGAAGTGGTTGACATAGCAATGTTAAAGGGAACTGAGTTAAAGAAAATAAGAAGCGACATTCAAATGATCTTCCAGGATCCCTTTTCGTCCTTGAATCCCAGGATGACATTACTGGACATAATTGGCGAGCCATTGCTACTTCACAATATGGGAACAAAAGACGATCGTGAACAACGAGTCGCTGAGCTTTTAGAAATGGTGGGGCTACGGCCAGAATATATGCGAAGGTTCCCTCACGCATTTAGTGGAGGTCAGAGGCAAAGGATCGGTATAGCAAGAGCATTGGCACTAAATCCAAAATTGGTCGTTGCAGATGAACCAGTATCGGCGCTTGACGTTTCTGTGCAGGCACAAGTTTTGAATCTCATGGTGGATCTCCAGGAAGAACTCGGTTTAACATATTTGTTTGTGGCTCACGATTTGAGTGTCGTTAAACATATAAGTAACAGAGTGGCAGTGATGTATGTTGGGAAACTAGTTGAAATGGCTCCCACGGATGAGCTTTTCTCCACGCCCAAGCATCCATACACAGCAGCACTACTTTCGGCTGTGCCAGAACCAGATCCTAGAACAAAATCAGAGAGAATAATTTTGCAAGGAGAGGTTGCAAACCCTGCAGATCCTCCTAGCGGATGTTACTTCCATCCCCGTTGTTCTTATGCGACAGAACAATGCAAATCAGAGACACCTGCTTTGCAGGAAATTACGGAAGGACACTATGTAAGCTGCCATCGTGCGGAAGAATTGATTCTCGACGGAGTTCTTGCTGAATGAGCCAGCTAAACTGACAATCTATCCGAACATCAATGCTTAAATCAAAGATCTATTTCAGTCGAATAACCAATCTTTCTAGTGTAGGGAAATTTATAGCCATCGCTGTACTATGCGGGGGCGCTTCTAGCTTTGCTAGGTTCTTCATTTCAGACATTGTTCAGAAGAAAGTCAGATGGGAAGATCCCATACATATGAGTTGGCTACCATCCACATATCTCGGGATACCGGCCTTTCTCGCAGGGGCCTTATTAACATATGTCCTGGTAAAAGTAATAATAGGGGAAGGCTACCTGAACAGAAATATTTTCATATGGATATTTATAGGACTTTTGTATGGTATTTTTGTTCCGTTTATGACCGGACTCCTGCTTCCGATGGGAATGTTTGTTATGAATGTCTCTATTGGGGTGATTGAATCAAATAAGGCTTTCTATTTCTTTCTTGACGCTATTGTCCTAGCTCCAACAAACGCTTTCACACACGGTATTTTTGGAGTTATTAGTGGATTAATATGTGGTATGTGTTTGGCTGTAGCTTTGGGACTCATGGATAGAATTCAGCTTTTCGGGTCCCGATGGCAACTTGCTGTTGGTATCGCCTTTTCAGCATTCATGATTATTTTTTCAAAATTCGCCCCGACTCCTTTTCTCGCGAACTTCGGGTAAAAGGAAGTTTCTCAATAAGTTGATATGGTTTTAAACCATAGTTTCTTGAGATTGACATCATCCACTTCCAGGGCAACATTGACTGAATTAGCATCAGCTATAAAATTTCCTCGGCTGCCGTCTACTGTTTGACCCCTTGTGTATTTACCCTCGGTCTCTATAACTACCTTTAATCTCTCACATGTAAACAAGCTGTCATCAATCGCGTAGCCAACGGCTGGCATATCGTTGTATCTTACGGCTCCTTCTTTGGCCTGCCCAATTTTCCCATAAGCAGATTGAATAAAAGGTGTGATTTTTTTTAGGAAATTAGAGACTGGGGATCCAAGGTTCCATATCTTTTCTTGCTCTAGCACGGATATTTCGACCTTATTGCATACATCTAGTCCAATTTGAGCAATGTTTAATCCAGAGGCGTAGACAACAGCTGCTGCCATTACATCTCCGTACAAATTGGCACTTGCAACCGGCGTTGCATTTCCCGGCTGATGTATCGCGCCTCCCATGACGACGACTTCAGAGATAAGGTCGACTAAGGTTGGGTCCAAACTTAAAGCGAGGGCGAGATTTGTAAGCCTTCCGAGGGCAATATATGTAATTTTCCCGTCATATTCATTCACGATGTCGACGGTGGCGTTAACAGCATGTTTTGCTTTGTGCGTAATTGAAGGTTCGGGTATGGAGGCGTCGCCTAATCCGTCGTTTCCGTGAATATGCCTCGCGTCTACAGGGTTTTTGAAATCGAAGGTCCGGCCGGCCCCCTTGTAGACTGGAATCTTCTCATTTCCTGAAACCTCCAATATCTTTAAAGTATTGATGGTGGTTTGATCTAGGCCAACGTTTCCAAAGACAGTCGTTAGCGCAACCACATCTAACTTATCGCTAGCCAAGGCCATAAACAGTGCAGCGGCGTCATCTATTCCAGGGTCGCAATCTATGATAACTGATTTGTTTGGATTCATATTTGTCATGGATAACTCTCCAGTTTCGGATTGAGATTTAAATGAATTGAAGATTATGCTTAAAATTATCACATGAGTGTTTAAGCTATATTTACTCAGTCAGGGGTTGCTTTGTGCAGCCTCCTTCGTTAGTAATTTGAGATGGATTATACACACTCAAATCCTGTTGCTGTGCAGCTGAGCCTGGCATGTCCGATTCTGTATGTGGACATGTAGGAATTCCAAGAAGTAAGATCAAGTGTATCGGCCAATTTTTCTGACTTTTGTCAAACAAATTTGATTTAAGGTGCCCCCACTAAAGTGGAGATTGTTTGACGGTTCAGTTGTGAGTTAGATTACTTTTTCTATGCGTGAGATTGATATTGAGGAATCACTGATGGGTTTTACCAAATTTCGTACTTCAGCAAAACTGTTGGCTCGATCCAGCCATTTATGTTCGCTACCTTGCTCCAATATGACCGGCATTCTGTTGTGTATCTCAGACATGATTTGGTTGGATTTTGTGGTGATGATGGTAAAGGTATTCACCGGTCGTCTATTTTCATCCATCCATAAAGTATGCAAACCACAAAAATTCATTAATGAGCTATCTGCTGGTTTTATAAAATAAGGCAACTTACTCACTGGATCCCATTCGTAAAAACCGTTGGAGGGAACAATACACCTTTGCGTATTAACTAAATTTTTAAAAGAGGGTTTTTCAAGAAGAGTTTCACATCTTGCATTGATTAATTTATTAGCGAACGATTTATTTTGAGACCATGAAGGAATCAAACCCCACTTCATATTTACCACCTGATTTTCGATAATTACAGGCATTTCCATAGTTGGAGCAAAATTTGTAATTTTTACTCCTAGGAACGGGGCGACATCATGACTGGGGAATCTATTTTTTAATTCTACATCGTCAATATAAACAGAAAATCGGCCACACATAATTGACTCCCAAAGAATATTTCAAAGGGTTCTTGAATTTTTTTTCTCGCGTCATCTAGAAGGATTCGATCATAGCGATTTATCAGGAATAAAATGTTTGCTCAATCACAGGTGTGATGTTGAAGTCACCTAATTTCTTACACTGGCCAATAGTGTTCTCGATTTGAGAATAATCTTCAGCTTCCATTAATAAAAAAAATGTATGTTCTGTCGGATTAACTTTAAAGAACCTGATCGATACATTATTTTCTTTTGCCAGAGAAGGTATCTGTTTCCATAAATCCATGGATTCAGAATTCCCAGAAAAACAATTTTCGAAAGAGTGGACGTGGGTAACGTGATAGGTAGCCATTTGATACTCCTTATTTAACAGGTTTATAACTATATACTTATCAGTGAGGTATTTGTCAGGGACATAATATTTTCATTTGGTCAATGAGACAGAAGTGTTTTAGCTCTAGCTTCGCATGGAAAATAATGCTACAAATTTCTCAGCAATGGCTACCTCTGGGAATACCATTAATATTCCATCAAGATCACTGCTAGCCCCTGTTTATGAATGATTCCAATACACTGGTTTTGGCAGGCTCGTAAAAATGGAATTCATCATAAAAACTCCCGAAACAACTATTTTGCGCATGAAATCTAAATTTGCTTTTTGCTCATGAGTACTACTTTGTCTCAAGAGGTCCCTCTAAAAGTGAAGTTGACATAAAAAGAGATAGTCTATAGGTTTCCGAAAGAAACGAACTAGGAGACTTATATATGGTCAAGAGAATTAACAGAGCCATTGAATTATTAGAAGATGATCAGCCAATTTACTATACAGGATTGCATTCCTTCTCAAGAGATTTTCTGACTTATGAACAAGGTGAAAAAGACTCTGCGATATGGGCTGACTATATAAATATAGGGATGGAACATGGCCCATTCGATATGGGTGGCTTAGAGGCCTACATGGATGGGTTAGTCGACGGTGGCCCTACACCATCAGGACATATCACCCCGACCGTAATTGTTGAACTTCCTGTACAAGGAGAGAACGCAGAAATAATTAGGTATAACGCGTGGCAAATTAGGCAAATTTTAGCCAGAGGTGTTCATGGAATATTGTTGTGTGAGGCAACATCGGCAGAAGCAGTTGCCGCTTTTGTCGAATCTTGTAGATATAAACGCAATGATATAGGTGTCGGATACGGCCTTAAAGACGGGACAAGAGGAGTAGGTTCAGAATTTAAGACAAAACAAAAATGGGGTATTGAAGACGATAACGAATATAGAGCAAAGGCTGACCCTTGGCCATTGAACCCGGAAGGTGAGCTTCTATTGGGCCTCAAAATAGAAACTCTGGCAGGATTAAATAACTGTGAGCAAATACTAAGCGTTCCTGGGATTGGGTTTGCTGAAATGGGGCCTGGCGACATGTCCATGTCTATGAAAATCAAAAGAACTCCAGGTGCACCCCCTGATCAAAGAATAAAGGATGCCTCTTTAAGGGTTAAGAAAGCATGTGATAAAAATGGGGTCAAGTTTTTGGAAACAGGGACTCCGCAAAACATAATTGAAGTAATAGATTCCGGTGCCAGAGTGATAGCTGGGCAAAGTCAGGAGGCTGCAGAAATAGGAAGAAAGTACACCAACAGGAAAATGAAAAGTTAGTTATTTTCTTGCAATGAATAGATTGGTATTGCTCATACTAAACTTCAAAAGAGCTAGGTTGTCCTGAGTGAAAATACCCTTTCCTTTTAAAAAAGGCTCAACATTGGACAATTTATTTATTTTTACACAATACACTTATTTAACCTCCCAACTCCTTCTGAGAGTTTCAGGGCTTAGATACTTAATTAAAACCTTAATGAGAAAGGAGGAAATGGATGCCGAAAGCCTATGCGATTGCCCATGTTACATTGATTAATTCTGAGAATTTATAGAGCAATATGGCTCAAAAGTGGAAGACACTTTTAAAACCTTTGGTGGTGAATTTTTGGTCCGAGGTGGCAACATTTCATATATTGAAAGGGAGAAGCTAGGGGATCTCGATGTGGTTGTTGAGTTTCCTGACAGGGCCTCTGCCCTCGCATGGGAAAGAAGTTCAGAATATCAAGCCATATTACCGGGGCGTACTAAGAATGCCACAACTAACTTTATAATAATTGATGGTGTCGCCTAAATTAATCGTTACCTTGAAGCAGTAAAACGGAATCAATAACCGCAGTAATGCATGGTTATTATTGGTAGAACAATTGCAGGATGTCGATAGGAGTTCTAATGATATGAGATATCAGGATGAGAGGAACCACGGTTGTAGAGTATCAGATGATTGGATGTTTCGAGGATTGAAGACAGTCGTCATGGAAAATGAAGTTCTGCGTATCGTTATTTTAGCCGATAAAGGTGCTGATATATATCAATTCGTTCACAAACCTTCGGATATTGATTTCTTGTGGAGGTCGCCCTGGGGAGTAACTAACCCTTCAACCTTTATACCTACTACTGGGGATGGAGTAGGTATTTGGATGGATACCTATGAAGGAGGTTGGCAAACTGTGTTACCTGGTGGCGGGTTCCCATCAGAGTATGGGGGAGCGGATATGGGGTTGCACGGAGAAGTTAACACAATTCCATGGGATTGCTTAATTTTGGAGGATGACGTCCGCCGTGTCAGTGTTAAATTCTCTGTCCGGGCGCATAGGACCCCGTTCTTTTTTGAGAAGACACTAACACTAGAAGCTGGGTCAGCGCGATTGAAAGTCGAGCAACGTCTTGTAAATGAAGGTGAAGAGGCTGTTCATTGTGTATGGGGTGAACATATCGTTCTTGGTGCTCCTTTCTTGAGTGATCAGTGCGTCATAGATCTGCCTGGTGGGACCGTTAAAAATCATCCTGTTGTTTTTCATGATAATAATCGTCTTAAAACAGCTCATGAGTCTGTTTGGCCTTATACTCAACTCAAGGATGGTGGCACTCATGATTTAAGCATTGTGCCTAACAAAGACTTCAAATCATATGACCAATCATATGTTACTGATATGCCCCAGGGTTGGTATGGCATCACGAATACAGAAATTGGAGTCGGGTTTGGGGTTTCGTATTCTACAGATGTGTACCGATACTTGTGGTACTGGCAGTCTCTCGGAGGAGGTTCTGGTTATCCCTGGTATGGGAGGACGTACAATGTCGGAATAGAGCCATTCACCAGTTATCCTAATGAGGGATTGGGAAAGGCAGTCGAAAATGGGACTGCCTTGCTTGTAAATGGGGGAGAAGAAATCACGACCACCCTATTTGCAGTGGCATTTGAGTCTAACAAAGGTGTCAGAAATATTCTTGCCGATGGTACGGTCAAGCTAAAACCTTAATTTTAAGCTACCGGGCGGAGCCCTAAATAACATATCTTTAGAATAAGAGGCGATTGATATTATGAAAGCCGTGATTTGCGGGGAACTGTTTGATGGAACTGGGCTAACCTTGAAATCAGATTGGACCTTGTTCATTGACAAGGAAGAAATAATATCTTCCCATCCCACTTCAGATCGTGAAATTCCGTTAGATGCAGAGGTAATAGATGCACGGGAATTCACTGTTATCCCCGGATTAATTGACTGCCATGACCACATTGCGTCATTCGGTTATGAAATTGCAGGTAGATGGGGGTTAACAGAACAGCAAAGTCATAGACATATGCGGATTGCATCTACACTCCATCAGACACTGCAAACTGGATACACCACAATAAGAGACGCTGGAGGATTGCCCGCGGGGTTTAGAGACGCAATAAACGAAGATTTGATACCAGGGCCTAGATTGATGATCTCGGTAGGTATTATCTCTCCGACAGGGGGAATTGCTGGACACCTGAGCCCCTCAGGCCATAAAACTCCATTTAGTAACGATCCTACTCTTCCTGACGGTGTTGCCAATGGGCCAATTGAGATGAGGAGCAAAGTTAGAGAGATGATTGGGGCGGGGGCGGATGTCATCAAATTTGCAGCAACTGGAGGCGCCAGCTCCCGTATGGGATTGGAACCTAGAGACATGCTTATCACAAAAGATGAGATTGAAGCCATTGTTGATGAAGCCCACAAACTTGGTAAAAAAGTTATGTGCCATGCTTTGGGCGGTCCTGGCCTTACTGCAAGTTTGGAAGCTGGCGTGGATTCGATCGAACATGGTACTTTCCTCCATGAGGATCCTGGAAATCTCAAGGTGATGGCTCAAAACGATATTTTTTTTACACCGACATTTGCCGTATACAAATATCATTCTGAAAGAGGGACTCCCCATGGGAGACGTAGAGCGAGTGAGCTAAAAACTGATCACACTAAGAGTTTATTGGCGGCGATGGATTATGGAGTGAAAATAGTTGCTGGTACAGATGCGGGAGGCTGGATCCACGGCAATAACGCAGAGGAATTGTCCTGTTTGGTGGAGGCTGGGATGAGCCCCAGCCAGGCTATTCTAGCTGGGACCCAAACAGCAGCGGAATGCATTGGTCTCCACGAAGAATTAGGAACCTTAGAGAAGAAGAAAAAAGCTGACCTTTTATTTGTATCCAAAAATCCGCTTGAGGATATATCTTGTCTCGAATTTGGTGAAGCCGTCTCTCTAGTAATGAAAGGAGGGAAAGTGGTGTTTGACAAACGTCATCAAAGCCCGTGATTCTAAACTAAATAGGCTCAAGAAGATGTTGTTAAAATATGGTTACGAATTTGGTGGATAGTTCTGAAGCCACCATTTCGCAATTTCATCTCTTCTTGCAAACCATACATCAGGTTTGCAGCTGACATATTCGAAAAATTGCTTTAGGATTCCCGCCCTGGATGGCCGACCAATAATGCGACAATGAAGCCCGATATTCATAAGTTTCGGATTGCTAATTCCTTCTTCATACAAAAGATCAAACGTGTTTTTAAGTGTCTCAAGGAAATCTGAAGGTCGATTCATTCCACCACGCCAAAAACGAGTATCATTTACTTCAAGAGAATATGGAACGATCAACCAAGGGTTGCCATTAACATTTTCATAATAAGGGATATCGTCAGAATAGGAATTCGAGTCATAAATGAAGCCTTCCGTAGCAGCGATTAACTCCCTAGTTTTTTCGCTGGGAGCGTATCTCGTATACCAGCCTTGAGGCCTGACGCCAGTGGTTTTTTCAAGGGATTCTACGGTTTTATCAATAGCGGTTCTTTCCGATTCTGTGTCCATAAGATAGTACTCTTCCCACCTGTACCCGTGGCCTACCACCTCATGACCACGCCTAACTATTTCAGGACCAACAATCGGGTTTCTCTCGAGTGCCAATGCGCAGCAGAAAAAAGAAGCAGGAATCGAATAACCGTCGAGTATATCCATAATCCTCCATACGCCAACCCGGCTTCCATACTCGAAGAAAGACTCATTTGCGAGATCTCTTTGTGAAGGCGGTACAGGCGAGGGCACCTCATTATTGGATTCATGGGTTTCGTCCCCATCCAAAATCGAATATTCAGAGCCTTCTTCGTAATTGACAACCACCGAGATAGCTATACGTGAATTGTTTGGCCAAACAACTTTGGGAGGTGAATTGCCATAACCTTGAAAATTTCTACTGGTCATATAATTCCTCTTACCTCACTTGATAATTTAATTATTTATTACAGCATTCTAAAACAAATCCATAAATAATTATGATGCTCACATCGTATAGAATTTGAGAGATAGATGTAGCCAACGAAGGATGTTTGCCACGGAGTCAGTAGCTATGAAAAAATTTCTTGATTTCTACCAAATCTGGCAATTTTATCGAGGAGATGAGTGGACCAACCATTATTGAACTTACTCAGAGGGGTTCATCCTTCACCTCTGGGTGGACACTGCCTACCCGGCATCCCCGTAGTAAATGTGCTCAGGCACAACAATAATCGCAGAGCGCCGGTCCTTTTGCACAGCCAGGTCGAACTCTTCCCAGTCAGGATGCTCTTTGCCGCTGCCTGCCCTATAAACTTCACGTAGGGTTAGCCTTAGCTTCTCTACGGGCGTAGCATCGGGGGACAATACCTGAGCGTGGCCTTCCAGAACGGCGTAATCGCCCCAGTCACGCCGAGAGACCATCAACGAGCAGCGAGGATTACGTCTTAGGTTAGCTAGCTTGGCGCTGCCTGGGGAGATTGTGAAGGCAACACCGTTATTGACGACGCCCACAGTGACGATACTTATTTGGACCGCACCGCTCCTACGGAAGGTGGTGAATACTGCATCATGGTTAAATGCCACGATTCCCTCTATCTTGTCTAATTGCATGCAATCTCCTTAGCCTATTCTCCAATCACTTTCTTTATCCCACCTTACCATCCATTTCGTAGAGGAATATTACCGAATGTAGGCAGAGCATGAGTCGAAGTTACCCTCCGCGCAATGATGGGTTCGTCTTTTGCTACCCCCACATAGGGAGCCTACTGCCCATAAAATTTTGAATTACCTATAATGGCGCCGGGAGGATGGTATGACTTCACAGACGATATGTTGGTGTGGACATGAGTTTAGACGACATTATTTTTTTTCTTGTAATCTTTGCGACCAACATTCACCATCAAAATGCTGGTGTGGACATCATATTAGGTACCATCGCAATGAAAGGTGCACTCTGTGCTTTAAACAAAAGAAAAACAGTCAGCATATTTTTACCATTATTGAATATCGCATATGTGAGTGCAGGCACCGTAGGGAGTTCCACGAAGAAATTTATAGCGGCGATGAGCATGAACAGAGAGAGTGTACTCGCTGTCAAAGTTGCCTCCAGTACATACCTTTGTTCCCATATGCCTACAAACCTCTGGAACCTCCTCTAGCTGTTAGCAGTACTAATAAAATTAATAGCGACAAACTGGACAAATCCCTACTGATTACATCAGATAACAGGGTGGTGAATCTCAAAGATGATAGTACTTGGGAATACCTAACATTTCCTCAATCGAGCCTAGACACGTTGCAAGCTATTAAACAGACTCCTGCGGCACTTAAGCTTTTTCATGGTTTGTTCCATATAGCCGGTGTCAGGGTTTTAGACACAGGGGAGACATTTACCTGCGTGCAGGCTGACACAGGTATCGAGTTCATCGATGGTATAAACGAAAACAATGTGGCCTACACTGTTCAGATACACGCCTACCAAGCCGAGAGGCTTGCCAGATATCTGCGGAAAGAAGACATCGATGAAATTGAACAATACCGAATCGTTAGAAGTTTGTATGAACCCATGGCCTCAGCAGCATTGAAGAACACTGGGGTACTGTGGTTCATGAACAATTCCTTAATCAGTCTTCTTGTAAATAGGAAACGAGTGGTACACATTGAGTTGCTCTCCCCGAACCCAGAGCAGGAAAATCACGCCTATTACACCCTATTAGGTGTGTCCAATCAGTGGCTGATTTTAGATGGGCATCATGGCACTCCAGATAGGACGTTCAGTATGAACCATCTCGATGTCTTAGAAATGTGTAGACATGTCACAACCACTCTGAGGACTGAAGGGTGGGTAGGATGGATTAGGTTAGCCAAGTGGTACGTTGGGTGGCGAAAGAAAGTTCAAAATGATCTGAGCAACTGATTCTCAATCAGTAGGGCCATTTAATGCCATATTTTCTGCCTGATATCAGATCGTGTCGGGAATTTGGTCGGCAAAATGTCGGCAGAGATGAACCGGTTGGGATAGGGCAGCACCTTTATATTGGTCTGTAGTGGCTCAGACTATTTCTTGCCTATTTGGATACCGTGAGACTTACAGGGCCAGATAACTATTAGATTAGAACTCGTTCGGCCACCAGGGCTGTAAGTCAGTCTTGAACATATTGTCTGCAAGAGCCAACGAGCCCTGCCTGTTTTCGTGGGCGCGTCCCGCGCGAGCAAGTGCAGTGAAGGTAATTCCTCCCAGATAGGCGGAAGACAGGTCCGCAGCTGATATAGAGATATCGGAGGGTTTGCTGGTCAGAACACAACTGGATCCTTGAGGGCTTCCTTCAAGCTCATAGAAATTTTCATTCCAGGGGCAGAACCTATCATTTATCTCGAACACCAGACGTCCTTCACAGTCATAACTCCGTTCCGATAGGGCATCTTTGACAGCAACTAAACGAAGCCAAAGATCGTCTCTCAGGGACTGATGTAGTCGCCGAGGGTCTGACAGCATCCAGGGTAAAGGATCGTCAATAGGACGTTTGGGCGCATCAATACGTCTCATTAAATCTACCCCGAAGCAATACCTCCAGAGCGCTGTATGAGATGTTGAGGTCGCCGATATCATCTCGTGAATCATTAAGATATCTTTTCTTATCCGGTAGCTCACATATCCGTCTACCTGTCCATTTTCCTCATAGACAACGTGGAACAGCTCGCTGGCATCACCCCGATGGTACTCAGGGTCTGACAGGTATAGCTTCCACAGGGATTTGGTGCCCTTAATAAACCCTGACCGTTTGGCATTGGCGCGTTCAGCCACTTCGGGTAGCGTGTCAAGGGCGTCACCGCTATTGATAAAGCTGTACTTACCCTTTGTCGAAACATCATTAATAAACGCTGTATGGCGACGATCAATGGAGAAATCTACCTGCCTAGAACCTATGCCATAACCATATCGGCCGTAGATTATTGACTCAGAGGCCCCTAGAGCAGACAAAGTTTCCCCACGCGCATAAAAGTCGCGCATGTGAAAATCCATCATTCGGTTGAGAATGCCTCTTCGCCGATGAGTTGGCAATACCGCCACATTGTCTAAGAGGGTAGTGGGAAATCTTTCTATTCCCACGTTCATTTTGAGGGGATAGGCGATGCCAAACCCTACTATAATACCTTCATCAAACGCAGCGACCCCTCGACCGTCATTTAGGGCTTCGGTAATAAGAGGCAATGCAGCTTTGTCGCCATGTCCCCCGTTGGCACGTTCTACCGCAATATGACTTTCAAGAATTTCATCTTTCTGGATATACCGAATTTCTATTGTCAAATATCTGCTTCCTCCATCTGAGAATGGGAGCCAGATTCATGTTTCATTTGCAAACATTCCTGCAATTTTTGAAATAATAAGATTTAACGCATAGTAACATTTTGACTACCACACGGTGTGATTGGAAATAGCACTGTTGGGGGTAGATAAATGGGGTACGCACGAAGGGGTGTCAGGCAGCATTCTTCCCAACGCAAACCGAAACTGTCCCTCACGCTGAAGTCATGGAGTCTATTGAACTCTGGGATAATGTATTTGCCCCAGAGTTCAATTAGTGATTTGGCAAAGCTCCATTTATAAGAGCTATATCAGCCTAAGGTTGCGAGGCCTCTTTCTCCATTTTTAAAGCCGTTTGCGACACGGTCTCCATACTTTCCAGAAGGATGGTCGGGTTCAATCGGCTTGCGTGATCTAAATAGCCTGCTTTTTCAAGCATAGGTCCAAGTTTTCCACCATTTAGTAAGTCAAGGGTCCATTTAAGAGAATCTGGAAATACTGTCTGGTCAAGATACATTCGCTGATTTTTTGCCCGTGGACCATAATGGTAATGAGGAGCACGCTTGAAACAATCGAAGGTGAGCAACTCAATTTCTTCACCATTTACATCACCTAAAACATGAATCGCAACTCCCTCGTCGTTAGAAAGATGCCGATACTCAACACCGAATCGAATGGGGCCTGCTTCGACAACAACATCCCCCCTGTCATGCATAACCGTCTTTCTTCCAGTAACTGAGAGACTTTTTGCAGCGGCCGATAGTTCATCGATGGAGCCTGACATGTCCATACTCCGCGCATCCTCGGATAACTCTTGGTAACCGGCTCTTTCAATCATTTCTGGAAGACGCTCCGAAAACTTATTCAGAACCCAGTCCATTGAATCCCCTTCGGTGGTTACATCCAGCATCAGGCGCTTATTTTGGTTTTCGGGACCGTAATGATAGTGAGGTTCGTTATCAAAACAATCAAACCGAAGTAGCTCGACATCCTCTCCACCTACCTCACCAAATACATTAATACAGACACCTTGATCAGAAAGTAAATCTCTGTATTCCAAACCAAATTTTATCCTTCCAGTACCTATGATATTTACGCCAACTTTCTTATTCATATCCAATCTCCATATCTTTCAACGTTACTTCCCTGATTTATCTTTTCTCTCCACCCGGAACCTGTCGATACATATATTGAAGGAAACAGGACATTTTTAAAAGGGTTTGTAAACAAATGCCCCATTGCCTCTACCCAATCAACTATGGGATATCTATCAATCCATAATCTTCTAATTTACAAGGGGTGTCACGTAGCATTCTCTCCAATGCGAACTGTGGATGGGGTAGCGCCTCTATATAGGTTAGGTACAGTTTACGACGAATGAACAACTACAATACAATTACGACACTGAACACCGGGAATAACATAAAAGACTGAAAAAAAAGCCTGTGCAATCCTTAATGGATGAATTTGTAATACAAACCGATAGGTTGACCAAACGATACAAGAATGTTGTAGCCGTGGATGATCTTTCAATGGAGATACGCCGAGGCCGCGTCTATGGACTGCTTGGGCCAAATGGTTCCGGCAAGACAACTACGATGGGACTGCTACTGGGACTCCAGACCCCTACTTCCGGAACCTTTAGCCTGTTTGGTTATAACCATGGTCACCGGGAGTTATTACGGCGGGTTGGGGCGCTTGTCGAAAACTCGTCCTTCTACCCTTATCTTTCAGGATACCAGAACCTGAGATATTTCCAGAAGGTATCCGGGAGGGGGTCAGAAGAGGAACTTGAAAGTTTGGTTGATCGAGTAGGACTATCAGGGAGGGGCCATGATTTGTTTCGGACCTACTCATATGGGATGAAACAGCGCCTTGGGATCGCATTAGCCCTTCTAGGGGATCCTGACCTCGTGTTCCTAGACGAGCCCACCAATGGTTTGGACCCTGAAGGAATGATTGAGATGCGAGAATTGATCAAGAGTTTAGGGGACGGTAGCAGAACTGTACTTTTTTCCAGCCACCTGCTTCATGAGGTGGAGCAAGTCTGTGACAGCGTAACAATTATTTCAAAAGGTAGACTCATTGCACAAGGTGAAGTTTCTCAGTTAATTGCTACGGCCGGAAGCGAACAAATACGTATAAAAACTACTGACAACAGCAAGGCACTTCAGTTGCTATCGACCCCAGGCTGGGTTGAGGATATATCCAGGGATGAAGACTCACTTTTGATTACTGCACCGATTGAACGTTCAGCCGAACTGACCGCAGCCTTAGCAAATGCAGAGGTGTATGTGGCCGAAATGGTGCCTATTCGAAAATCCCTCGAAGAGTACTTTTTGGAAGTCACTAGGCGTGGAAATGAGGATTTACAGTGATCACTCATCTTCTGACCTTGATAGAAGGTGAGTGGTTTAAATTGAGACGGCGGTGGCTACCGTGGATACTGCTTGCTGTAATCATCCTTGTTTCGCAGGCATTTCTTTGGGGATTTTATGCTGTCCATCACATAACAGAGGGTGAAGGGACCAACACTTTCCTCTCTGATTACCAGTATTCCGGTGATACGGCCACCTTACAGGTGTCCTGTTCCGACCTGCTCGATGGACGTCTCCAAGAAAGAATCCAACCTCTTTCAATAGAAGAACGTTTGATAGTTGAGGGAGAAATAGCTGAATGGGGACCGAAAGAGTGTTCAGACTACGCTTATGAACCCGAAAAATTTTTCATGTTCGTGTTACCAACGAGTATTGTGGGAAGTATCTACCTAGTATTTCTGACCGGATTGCCCTTTATGCTAATCATGATCCTATCGGCATCCTTGCTGGGGTCAGAGTACGGATGGGGAACCCTGCGGGTTGTTGTCTCGAGAGGACTGGGGCGATGGCAGCTTATATCTGCCAAGCTGATTTTGTGTGTTCTGGTAGCTTTTGGGTGGTTGGCCGTTATGGTGCTACTTAACATTGTGTCCAGTATTTTGGCTGGGATAATTCCTCCTGACGAGGGAGTATCACTAATAATATTGCCCGAGGGAGATACGTGGCCATCAGTCCTGTCAACGTTTGGTAAGTTTATTGGTAAAGCTCTCTACGCGACCGTCCCATATATATGTCTTGGAACCTTCTTTGTCGTCTTAACTCAATCAACAGCTCAAGGGATTTCCCTGTCGGTCATGACATATGTGGCGGAAGCTATGGTGATACCCGCGTTGCTGGCTATTTCCGAAAAACTTGAAAGAATCAATGAGGGTCTTCTGAGCTCGAATGTTAGAGAATGGATTTCTTTAGGAGACTCAAAAGCAGCCGTGGCCTTGAAAGGTGCAGAGACACCCGATACCTTCCAGGCGTTTTTAGTGATACTTGCTTACTCTTTAGTAATGCTCGTGGCTTCAATATGGCTTTTCCAACGTAGGGACCTCTCAGGCGCAAAGGGAGAGTGAGTGGGGTCTTTGGACGATTCTTGGTGATTGGTGCCGAAGGAGGGATTCTAGCCACGTTCTGTTGCTCTATATCAGCTAAGCAGTTTTTAAATGCTTAGATGATATAGAGTACAAACAAACCTTTCAGTGTTTAAGCGGAGGAGGCATTTTTTGGAAACCTCGTGACTGAGTGCCTTTTAAAAAGGGATGAATTTATGGCCGACAATATGTCAACACACTATCCAAAATAACTGAAAAACATTAAGTGCACCAACGGAAAAATTATCGACAGCAGGTTAGGAGATTAAGATGGACAAAGCACTAAAAGGCGTGAAAATTATCGATATGAGTCGAGTACAAGCCGGCCCGTCGTGTGCCCAGCTTATGGGTTTTCTTGGAGCCGATGTAATAAAACTCGAAGACACAGCTGGTGGAGATAACACACGCGTTGACATGGCTCACATTAAAGGTGTTGACAGTGTTTATTACACGATCTTTAACGGTAATAAGCGTGCCATGACATTGAATCTCAAATCCCCTGAAGGTACCGAGATAATGGATAAGCTTGTCAAATGGGCAGACATTATTTTAGAGAACTTTTCTTCAGGCGTTATGGATCGACTGGGATTTGGTTATGAGAGATTAAGGGAAATTAATCCTGGAATAATCTATGCTAGTATCAAAGGATATGGGGACTACGGCCCATACAGCTCCTACAAGGCTTTTGAATATACGGCACAAGCCATGGGAGGATTAATGGCGGCAAATGGTTTGCCTGACGGTCCACCGATGGGAACTGCGGCTGGTATCGGTGACTCTGGTACTGGCCTCCACATGGCTATAGGTATTCTTGCTGCCCTGAGACAGAGAGATAAAGACGGAGAAGGACAACGTGTGGAGGTGGCTATGCAAGATGGGGTAGTCAATTTAATGAGAATCCGTTTAATCAGAAGCCTTAGTACTTCCGAGCCTAACGTGAGAGGAGTTGTCTTAGGAAAAACTAACATCCCGCATACATTTGCCTGTAGTCCTGGTGGATATGATGACTATGTAATGATTCATTTGAGAGGATATATGTGGGAAACGGTACTAGCCGTTATGGGTAAGGAGGACCTGATAGGGGATGAACGTTATATAGACGAGCAGGCTCGAGACAAGAGACCAAAAGAAGTTGTTGACATAATCACATCCTGGACTTCCACCAAGTCTAAATACGAAGTATTTCATGAGATGGCCGCCGCCGGGGTATGGTGCGGGGCTGTAATAAGCCCAGAAGAGGTTATTACAAACGAGCATTTGATAGCGAGAGAAATGGTTGTGGATGTCACCGATGATGTGAGAGGCGATTATAAAATGATTGGGTGCCCGGTTAAACTTAGTCGCTCTCCTGTAGAAGTCACGAGAGCCCCAATGTATTCGGAGCACACAGAGGAAATACTAACTAACATAGTTGGTATGGTCCGCGAAGATATATCTTACTTGAAGGAAGAAGGGGTTATAGTGTGACGCTCTATTTTCTCAGCTGAGGGCACGGTTGAACTAAAATCTTGACCTCAATATTTTCTGCCTGATATCAGCCCGTGTCGGGAATCCGGTCGGCAGAATGTCGGCAAGATGGGAACTCGGGTAACATCAACGGGACGCAAATTCACTGTTTTCGTGATTGCAAAATGGTGAGCCGGGTGAGATTCGAACTCACGACACTCGGATTAAAAGTCCGATGCTCTGCCAACTGAGCTACCGGCCCATTTTAGTTTCACTAAACATCAATTCTATATATAGAATTTCCTGTCTTCAAGAAAAATATGTTAATTATCGTAGGTTTCTTGTGTGATAGGTGATAAAGAACACACTGAGGAAGGATATCGTCCGAGGTATTTTCCTATTATGTGCTCGGCCGAAATTGTTCCCCAAGCTCTGGAGTCATTGCTTGCTCTTCTGTTATCACCTAGGACGAAATATTCTCCTATTCCTACAACATTTGGACCCCAATTGGAACTATCGGTTAACGAGGGATCGAGGTATGGTTCCTCCAATAAAACACTATTTAAAAAAACCTCACCATCATTGATATGGATGTTATCTCCCTCCTTACCTATCACTCTTTTTATAAAATGGCGACTCGGATCTTTCGGATAGGTGAACACTATGACATCGCCTATATCGGGATCTCCAAATAAATAGCTGCTTTTTAAGATGGGAGTATTGTTGTCTAAGAAAATTCCAAAGCGAGTTTCTGATATTTTCCAGTAGGCAGCTTTATTAGCTATGACACAATCGCCTTGGTTGATATTTGGGGTCATGCTGGAGCCTTCGACTTGGTAATTTTGAATCGTAATATACATAATAGAAAAGACGAACAAAGCCAGTATTGATGTTTCAATAATTTCGCGAATTGCCCTTTGAATTTTTCTCTCATAAATGTACATAGCATCTAATTATATCTTTTAATACAAGAAGCCGGTGCCAAAACAGGTTTTTTGAATCCGGATAGTTGTATCCTTTAAGAAGTTAATATTTGCCCCAAATGTACTATTTATAGGTGATCAGATGAACAAGCTGATTGTTTCGACATTACTAATAATAAGCATGAGTTTGGCTTGCTCCAACAACGAACCAATCACCGATGAGAATGTTGCGCGCCTAGAACCAACAGCCTTGTCGCCGGTTTATGCTTCCTCTTCCACATTTGCAGATGGAGGAACTGTAAAAGGTGTTGCCAATTCAGAGTCTTTAAGCGTGAATGACGTTCAGGGCGGGATAAGAGTTTCCGGTACGGGGACGGTATCTGTGGAACCCGACGTTGCAGTACTTGAGATTGGAGTTGAAGTGTTTGCAGGTAAGGTTAGTAAGGCTAGGTCTGAAGCATCTATAGCTATGGATTTGGTAATCTCAACCATAAAAAAACTTGGTGTCGAAGAGAAGGATATCCAGACAACCAGTTTTACCATTTACCCTAGATATGACTACGAGGAAGCGATAATTAACGGTAACCGAATCAATACCCAAGTACTTACGGGCTACACTGTAAGTAACACTGTAAAAGCTAAGGTTTTTGAAGTGGATAAAGTGGGGGAAATAATTGACAGTGCAGCGGAGGCAGGAGGGGATTATGTTCGGATTAATGGTGTTGACTTCACTATTGATGATCCAAATCCGTACAAGACAACGATTAGAAAGATGGCAGTGGAAGACGCGGTCAACAAAGCTCAAGAATATGCTCTTTTGACCAATGTAGAATTGGGCCCCATAATCTCATTAGAGGAGATGGGATCCGGCTCTATTCAGTCTCCATATGAGGCTGATTATGGTATGAGGATGATGATGGCTGCTGCACCGACTACCTCTATTAATAGCGGTCAGTTGGATATTAGCCTGACTGTTAATACTTTGTTTGCGATTAAGTGATTCCTGCAGTGACTCTGAATAGAATGTCTTTCCGAAAAATTTCTTGAGCTATTGATAGGATCAGAATTTAAGACTACGGAGACCAACAATGGTACTTAGCGATCGAACAATAAGGGAGGAGATTGCTGCTGGCAGGATTATTGTTGACCCTTTGGGCGAAAATGCTATTCAGCCTGCAAGTATTGATGTTCATCTCGACAAAACCTTTCTTGTTTTTCGGAATTCTAGATTGCCTTATATAGATGTTAGGCAGAGTTCTGAGGAGTTGACAGAAAAATTGGAGATCGAAGGCGATATACCATTTATGCTTCATCCAGGAGAATTTGTACTGGGTAGTACCCTTGAACATATAGAATTGCCTAACGACCTTGTGTCAAGGGTGGAAGGCAAGAGTTCGCTCGGTAGATTGGGATTATTGATACATTCTACGGCCGGCTATGTAGATCCTGGTTTTAAAGGACATCTAACACTTGAACTGAGTAATGTCTCTAATTTGCCAATAACCTTGTATTACGGTATGAAAATAGGCCAGCTGTCTTATGTGCGCCTAACCACTCCGGCGGAATATCCCTATGGTTCGCCAGAGTTGGGCAGCAAATATCAAGGGCAATCAGATCCGACTGCAAGCAAAGTGCATCAGGATTTCCAAAGAAGGTGATCCATGTCATATATGGACACCGCTTTAGCTGCTGGTAAAAAGGCTCGAGGCGTATCTAACCCTAACCCCCCTGTTGGGGCTGTCCTAGTAAAAAACGAACAGGTATTATCAGAGGGGTTTACGGGACGCCCTGGGTCTCCACACGCTGAAGTGATGGCGATAACTGCAGCAGGAGATGGTGCAAAAAAGGCCGCTCTATATGTTACTTTGGAGCCTTGCTGTCATTTTGGTAGAACCCCCCCATGCACCGAAGCAATTATCGAATCAGGAATATCAAAAGTCTATATTGCCATTCAAGACCCGGATAACAGGGTGTCGGGCAAGGGTATTGATCGATTACAAGAAGCAGGTATAGAAGTTGTTTTGGGTCTTGGGGAAAAAACAGCTGAGGTTGATTTGGAGGCCCATATTAAATTGTCGAAGACAGGGTCTCCTTTTATTACTGCAAAATTTGCTGTTAGTTTAGACGGCAAGATAGCAACTTCATCGGGAGACGCTAAGTGGATAACCAGTGAAGAATCTAGGGCACGAGCTCATTTTATGCGATTTGAGTCGGACGCTATTATGGTTGGAGTGAACACTGTGATAGCCGATGACCCTCAGTTGACAGTTAGGTTGAATGGTAAAAAGATTGAGAGACAACCATTGAGAGTGGTAATTGATTCGTCTGGGCGTATTCCTGAGAAGAGTGCCTTGTTTTTGGAAAAAGGAACTACTTTCGTTGCCTCGACCCAAGACCTCAAGCTTCCAGATAATCTGCAAAATGTCACAACCAAGGCCTTTCCTAGTAAGGAAGCAAGAGTGGATCTTACCTCGGTTTTTAAATACTTAGGGAATATTCCTGTTTCCTCCGTATTAGTGGAGGGGGGGTCGGAATTGCTTGGATCCTTATTTGACGAAGGTTTAGTAGATAAGGTGGTGGCTTTTATTTCTCCTAGCATTATTGGAGGAAGATTGAGTTTAAGCGCAGTGGGAGGGAGAGGAGCAAATGTAATGTCAGAAAAGTATTCACTCGTTGATGTCTCGAGAGAATTCATTGGGCCTGATGTTTTAATATCAGGATACTGTGAAAAAGGAGATTGATGTTTACCGGTCTAGTTGAAGAACTTGGAATTATTTCATCTATCAGCCAGACTGATATATGGATTGAATCCTCGATTGTTATGGATGATCTTGGTGTTAAGGACAGTATTTCTGTGAATGGTGCTTGCCTTACAGTAGTCAGCATTGAAAAAAATTTATTTAAAGTCAATGTTGTACCTGAAACTCTACGCCGTACTGATTTAGGAGACCTTTCAGTAGGAGACAAGGTTAATTTGGAAAGATCGGCTCAACTTGGAGGGCGTCTTGGAGGACACATTGTTCAAGGTCATGTGGATGGAACTGCTCAAATAACTGCATACGTACAAGAGGGAAGTGCATGGCTTATAGAATTTGAAATATCAAAGAATTTATCCAAGTATATAGTGGAAAAAGGGTTTGTTTGCGTGGACGGTGCTAGTCTCACGGTTGTAAACTGTGACGAAAATACATTTACCATAGCTTTGATACCCTACACTCGAGATAATACAGTTTTGGGAACCAAAGGAGTAGGTAGCTCTGTAAATATAGAGACTGACATAATAGGGAAATATATAGAAAAACTCTCAATCGGGAATCAACCCAGTATTGACTTGGATTGATCTTATTTGGGAAGGTACATATCCATGCCATTATCCAAGATAGAAGAAGCCATAGATGACATAAAAAACGGCAAGATGGTCATCGTTATCGATGATGAAGATCGTGAGAATGAAGGCGATCTAACGATGGCTGCCGAAATGGTGACTCCGGAAGCTATTAATTTCATGGCTACATATGGCAGAGGTTTAATATGTGTGCCGATGCTGGGAGAACGCTTAGATAAATTAAATTTACCGCCCATGGTTTCCAGCAACACAGCAAGATTAAGTACTGCCTTTACGGTATCTGTAGATTCGTTAATAGGAACTACCACTGGGATTTCTGCATCGGATAGATCTAATACTATTAGGACTCTTGTAGATGATGAAACAAAACCAGAAGATTTGGGCCGACCTGGACATATTTTCCCGCTGCGGTATGTTGAGGGAGGGGTTTTAAAACGAACTGGACAGACTGAAGCCTCTATAGATCTTTGCAGGTTGGGTGGGCTACGAGAAGCTGCGGTAATTTGCGAAATAATGGCAGATGATGGCCATATGGCGAGAATGCCTCAATTAGAAAAATTTGCTCAACAACACGATATAAAGATTGTCAGCGTAGAGGATTTGATCTCTTATCGTCGACTGCACGAGAGGTTAATTGAAAGGGTAGCAGAAGCAAGAGTGCCAACAGAGTATGGGGAATTTACAGCAGTGTCGTATAGCAGTGTGGTAGATGTGCAGGAGCATGTCGCTTTTGTAAAAGGAGACATCAATCAAAACGTTCCAGTATTAGTGAGAGTTCACAGTGAATGTTTGACGGGGGATGTGTTTGGAAGTAAAAGGTGTGACTGTGGATACCAAGTTCAATTGGCTCTTGAGGCGATTGAAAAATATGGAAGTGGAGTGCTGCTTTACATGCGACAGGAAGGTAGGGGCATAGGGATTCACAATAAATTAAAGGCCTACGCCCTGCAAGACAAAGGTTACGATACCGTGGAGGCTAATGTGATGCTGGGATTTGCACCTGATCCTAGGCAGTATGGAATAGGTGCCCAAATTTTGGAGGATCTTGGCGTAAAAAAAATGAGACTTTTGACAAATAATCCCACCAAAAGAGTTGGTTTGGAAGGATTCGGTTTGGAGGTTGTGGAGCGGGTACCGATAATAGCCCCCCCCACTGATGAAAATGTGAAATATATGGAAACAAAAAGACAAAGGATGGGACATATTTTGGATCCCATTCCGGATGCCTCGGGAGACGACTCCGGTGATTGAGGGTGACTTGAACGGAATCGGCATGCGATTTGGTATTGTCGTTGCCGAGTTTAATGATTTCATTACACTAAAATTGTTGGATGGTGCCAAATCAGCTTTGTTAGAAAATGGGGTATTAGAGAGTGATATAACCGTCGCCAAGGTACCCGGATCATTTGAGATTCCTGTTGTGGCCGATGGCATGGCATCCTCTGGAAATCATGATGCTGTTATATGTCTAGGAGCAGTAATTAAGGGTGAAACAGATCATTATGAATATGTTTCACAAGGGGCAGCGGAAGGCATTTCCAGGGTGGCCCTAGATAATCAGATCCCCGTAATGTTTGGAGTTTTGACGACTCACAATGTAGAACAAGCCTTGGATAGATGTGGTGGCCGCAAGGGTAATGAGGGTGAAAGTTGTGCGATCTCAGCGATCAAAACAGTAAATGTGCTTAACCAGATAAATAATACCGGCTGAATTATCCGACAGTATTTTAGATCATTTCCTTTGATAGCCCCTTTTAATGAAATGGAACTCAGATAATATGTCTAGTATTGATAACCCACATAAAGAGATTGTTCGATTACTTGATGGCAGTATAAGAGCTCTCTCCAAATTAATCACATTAATCGAGTCAGACCCACAGGTACTAACTTCTGTCTACCCTGAAATAAAGGATTTCAGTGGGAGGAGCCATATTGTCGGCATAACAGGCCCTCCAGGAGCAGGCAAAAGTACTCTTTCTTCAGCTTTGGCTTCCATTATTAGAGACACCGGCCGGACAGTTGCAATACTTGCATGTGATCCAAGTAGTCCGTTTACCGGGGGATCTATTCTCGGTGATAGGGTAAGGATGCAATCGCATTACACTGACCCAGGAGTGTTTATCAGAAGCATAAGCAGCCGAGGATCGAGCGGTGGACTGTCCACTTCAACTTATGGAATCACTACCTTACTTGATGCATTTGGCTTCGATATTGTTTTGGTAGAAACTGTAGGAGTGGGACAGACTGAACTGGATGTGATGAAGATTTCGGACACAGTTATTGTTGTCATCGTCCCTGAATCAGGGGATTCCATACAAGCAATGAAAGCTGGACTGATGGAGATAGCCGATATATTTGTTGTTAATAAATCTGATCGAGTCGGCGCTGATAGAATGGTCAAGGATGTCAGGGGTGCCTTACAGCTTTCCGACAAGCATGTCGTGGATTTACCACCGGTCCTCAAAAC
Organism: Dehalococcoidia bacterium; assembly: GCA_029936675.1. Classification (GTDB taxonomy): domain Bacteria; phylum Chloroflexota; class Dehalococcoidia; order Lucifugimonadales; family UBA826; genus UBA11996. The sequence goes on from JAPYSB010000003.1 coordinate 61,089, forward strand.
TAGAGCTGATGTAGGAGATGGTGTGCTAGAACTTCTTTTTGAGATTGAGCGTATACATTCAGATCACGAGTCCTACAACTCCCTCGCTGGCCATAAGTCAAGGAGAAGATTGGAGGCGTTGCGAAGCACTACTTTATTGGAGATAGAGTCTAAATTAGACATGATTCTTGATGAAGAAAATCCTAGAGCTAACTTGGAAGTCATGAAACTGAAAAAGGACGTGGAGCTCGGACAAATAGACCCTATTAGTGCGTCCCGGACTTTAGTGAACTTGATAAAAAACCTTGAATGAAGCGTTAGATAAAATAAACATTTTTTGAATATGGATATTCCGCTAGAAGAAAATTTTATTATAGGCATTCAAAACGACGCCTATGAACTGGCTATGTCAGCTGGCAAATTGCTCCAAATGTACTTTCGAGACCCTCTATCAGAATCACAGGATTTGAAGGTCAGTTACAAGGACTCAAAAGGAAGAGACCCAGTGACTAGGGCTGATAAAGATGTACAGAATTTTCTATCTGAAGAGATAATCAAAAGGTACCCCGGTCATGGGGTTGTTGGTGAAGAGGAAGATTCAACTGAAGACTCTCTTCCTGATATTGTTTGGGTACTAGACCCTTTAGATGGTACCCGTAATTTTATGCACGGTTTTCCATGCTATGCCTCTTCTATTGGAATTATGTACAAAGGGTTGCCAATTGCTGGTGCAATATTTATACCCTGGCCCAACCAGAATCCAGGTATTGTTATTCATGCAAGCTATGGGAATGGTTGTAAAGTAAACGACAAACGACTGAAGGCTCCGGTAATTAAAGAAATCGATCCAAACGCAATAAATACCCTTCCTGGTTCCTTTGCCAGTAGGTTCAAATTTGATAGTGAGTTTACCCATAGATCAGGGGAGCCTCGCATGGGGGGGAGTATAGCTTATGAAATGTCGTTGGTGGCCCTTGGGATAACAGAGTACGCTGTTATATCTGGGTCGCATTTGTGGGATGTTTTAGCAGGAATAATTCTGGTGAATGAATCTGGGGGAAGATCTTTGATGCAAAATCCCAGTAATTCTGTGAAAAGTGATACTGGTGTGTGGTCTGAGTTTGGACCGGTTATTGAGAGTTGGGAATCTGGCATAACGAAAGTCAGCGATCTTAGGCGCGGGATGTCCCCACTGCTTTTGGCTCAGTCAGATATTATCAACACTTTGGCCACGAACATACAACTTAAACAAAATCCGATAAAAAAAATTGCGAAATCCCTATTTTCCCAAAATATATTCGCAATATAGTAATAATTTAAATAGGATCGATTAGTATTCATGAATATATATTTTGATGTTGATTACACTCTAATAGCTATGGATGGCAGCCTTAGGCCAGGGACTACTGAAGTGTTTGAAAAATTGATTAATGATGGCCATTCGATATACATTTGGTCTGGAGTTGGCATGAGGACAGATGACATAGAAAGATTAGGACTTTCAAAATTTGTTTCGAGTATTTTTGTAAAGCCTATTACGGAATATGAAGTTGGATTAAAAAGGTTTTCAGTCTCCCCAAGGCCTGATTTTGTAATTGATGATCATAGAGAGATCGTAGAGGTGTTTGGGGGAGTACACGTAGAGCCCTACTATTTTAGGTCTGCGGAAGATGGACATATGCCGGAATTGTACAAGGCGATAAAAGATTTCATATCAACTGGTACTTCAAATCATAGGGGATTCAAACCAGTTTCAGAAAAAGAGTGAAATTACCTATGCCTGTTATAAGGAAACTTACTCCCGAAATTTCCGCCTTGATAGCAGCCGGAGAGGTGATTGAACGGCCTGCTTCAGTGGTGAAAGAGTTAGTGGAAAATTCTCTGGATGCGGGTGCAGACAGGATATATATTTCTACGTCCGGAGGTGGAATCGATTCAATTGTTGTGTCTGACAATGGTATGGGTATCAATCCAGAGGAAGTAGAAGTTGCTTTTGAAAGACACTCGACGAGTAAGATATATACCCAATCAGATCTGGATTCTATATCTACTTTAGGGTTTAGAGGAGAGGCACTTTATAGCATATCTTCAGTGTCCCAAGTGGAACTCGCAACTAGGGCGAGAGGGGAAGTAAAAGGTGTGCGCATAGGTTTGGATAACCATGTTCTCGTCACCAAATCATTCGCAGGCATTGATTACGGTACAACGATTTCTGTTTCTGAACTTTTCTCGAAATTTCCGGCCCGAAAGAAATTCTTCAAATCTGAGTCTGCTGAGGGAAACCGAATTCATTCTCTGATACAAAAGTTTGCTATATGTAATCCGAGGGTGGCTTTTGAATTAAATCAGGGTTCATCTAGGCCATTGAGGACATCAGGTTCCGGAGTTTTGAGAGATGTCATGGTTGCAATATTAGGTATATCTGAGGCCTCCAAAATGATTGAAATATCAGAGGATTATGACCAAGATTGGCAAGGACCTATAATATCTGGAATCATAGGCACTCCAGAACAAAAGCGATCTAATAGATCTCGTATTTTCCTATTTGTTAATGAAAGATTAGTACAGAGTAGAACCCTTTCCTTTGCATTTGAGCAAGCGTATAAAGGATTTTCTTCGGATAATAAATTTCCTATCGGTGCAATCGCACTTCGGGTACCTTTGGATGAAGTGGATGTGAATGTTCACCCTGCTAAAACTGAAGTACGTTTCAAAAATGAAAGTCAGGTCTTTTCCATCGTTCAAGGGGGGATTAAGAGTACCCTTCTGAAGGAATCGCCTGTGCAGTCCATAGTAAATTACAGCCAGAAAAACCCCAAATTTATCGAAGGTTCAGAGCCTTCTGCATTTTGGCCAACAGCTCTTAGTACCGGCGGGTTTGAAGCTGGGGGAACTCCTGTTTTAAATGCTTTTTCAGAACAAAATACTATTAGCCGATACCAAGAAGTGCTTCCATTGCTCCGTGTTTTGGGACAAGTGTCTGACACATATATTGTGTGCGAGGGACCTGACGGTATTTATATGATTGATCAACATGCTGCGCATGAGAGGATAATTTTTGAGAAAATTGCGGCGGATGCCAAAGGGAGAACAATTGAGACACAAATGCTGCTTGAACCTATCAATCTGGAATTGGATTCGAATCAAGAAATATTAATTGAGGAAAATAAAGATATTTTTGATGCCTTCGGAATGATTCCAGAGCCATTTGGGCCCAACTCCTATTTAATACGAAATGTACCTAAAGTGTTAGCGGAGGCTGATCCAAGAGATTCATTCCATAAAATGTTATCTGCTTTAAATGAACAGGTTGAATTTAAGTTCTGGGAAGACAAAGCTGCTTATTCACTAGCATGCCACGCAGCCATCAGAGCTGGCAAAAAGATGTCTTATCGCGAAATGACCCTTCTTGTGAAGCAATTAGAATCCTGTTTGCAACCCAATAATTGCCCGCACGGTCGCCCCACTATGATCAACATGAACAAGAATCATTTAGAGCGGGAATTTTCTAGGAGTTAGGCTAACGGTTTTAATCAAATACCTACATCTCTATTATAAAAACCGTACAATGAGACTGCAAAACATAAAACCGATAATCCTAGCATTACGGAGAAACTTGTTTCATTCAGTCCGCTTACCAGTACGGAAGGGCCATCATAATAATTAAAAAGCGAGATATATTTCAGGGAATTCAAACCATAGATCAACCCTGATATTACCATCATCACATAACTAAGTCCGACAAACCCGCCCCCTACGCCCAATGCGAGTCCCTTTCTCCCGGTAAGTGCCTGGATGGACATAGTTATATAAGCCACAGTCGTACCAAAAATCCATCCCATACCAGTTGCGGAAAACACGTTGGTTAAAGACACATCGAATGGGAAAAGGATAGATCCGATCGCAATGCCTGCCCATAGAGATCCGCTGATAATCGCCAGCTGGACCATTACTCCTAGCGATTTCTCCAATACCACTCTGCCTCTGCTTATAGGGCTGGCTAAGATAAGTTCAATAGTGCCTGATTCTTCTTCTGTACCGATTGCCGAGGCTCCTGCTGATACTGCGATTACTGCTAGCAGGATAGGGAATAATAGTCCGTAAAGTTCTATTCCTAACCAACCTTCAGGTGTGACAGCGCCTTCAGGGATTGGTCCCAGCATGGCCTCCATTAGTTTGGGCGCGTTGCCTATCACATCGGTGATTTCACCTTTAAAAGAGTCGTAAAGGCCTGTGAACATTAAGGCTAAAAGAAACATTGAGGCCGACCAAACCACGATGCTTTTCCATTTTGAGATTATATGAATAGAGAATATGTAATTAACCATAAGGTCAATCCTCGTAGTACTTCATAAATATATCTTCGAGACTGGTTTCCTCTTCAGAAAGATCTATTGGATCGTGATTAGAAAGCTTTCTGATAAATTCTGAAACGTCTCCTTTCACCGTCAAAGTTAATTTGTTCTCATCTTGGGTTATTTCAGATACTGAATATATTTTCTCAAAATCGGTTACGTTAGGGGATTTTGAAAATGTAACGGTATATCTCCTGAGGCTAAATTCGAAATTTTCCCTAATGCTTTCAGTTGCTATAAGTCTGCCTGACTTAATGAATGCTGCTTTATCGCAAATATGTTGGACTTCATTGAGGTCATGAGATGACACGAAAATACTATTCCCAAGGCGTTTCATCTCAAGAACCATTTCATAGAAAATCTGTTTCATCAAAGGATCTAACCCACTGGTAGGTTCATCTAATATCAGCAATTTTGGTTGGTGCATAAACGCTTGGATTAAACCAATTTTCTGTTTATTTCCCTTCGATAGTGTTCCTATTTTTGATTGCAGGGATACCTGTAACCGGTTGCCCAGATCATTAACATAATCCCAATTAGTGTGTTTTCCTAACCCGGTGAGGTATTTAAAAAGTTGATAACCAGACATGGAGTCATAAAGCGAAATATCACCTGCCAAATATCCAATATGATTCTTGATTGCAACACTGCTTTTTACGCTGTCTAGACCAAATATCCTGATTTTACCGCCGGAGGGCGTTAGGAAATTTAGTATGGATTTTATTGTGGTGCTTTTCCCTGCTCCATTGGGACCAAGAAAACCAAACACTTCACCTTTCTCCACTGTCAGGTCTAGCCCGTCAACCGCAATTTTAGTTCCGTAGGTCTTGGAAAAATCTGTAATTTCTAAGGGAGCATCGGTTATTATGGAATTCATACCAACCTCTAAATCTCGCCTTCGTCTGGCTCCGATGGGCTGGGCATGTCCTGGTTGCTGGGGGGCCATTCCATTTTGTGATCGAGTCTAGATATAGGTATAGCTGGTACTGTTTGTATCTCAACCCCAACTTTAACCCCTAATTCGAGAGAAAATCTCGCTGCGGTTTCATTGTCAGGAGCTTCAAGAATGGTTATAAAATCGTGATCCCCTAGAACTGCATATAATCCCATGCAATGAACTTCAAGTAAGTCACTAGAATGAGCGGCGTGCAGAACTACTTCTGGGTCATCGTTAACTAGGCGTCTTCCTTCCTGAGTAAGAGTCATCAATAAAAAATAAGTAGAAATTTTATTACTCCCTATGTTGTACGTTAGTTAGAAACGGAGGGAATAGGTAGAAGGACTACCAATTCAGAAGGCAAGGTTTTTGATCTTTCCAACCTTGATCAGAAGGAAAGACAGTGTTCATCATTACTCTTTCAACGTCTCCATCAAACCAGGCTTCTACCGTCGACCGCCATTTTTTATAGTGAGGAGAATTTCTATGGGCCTCCAGCGCAGACTGGGTTTCATAAACTTCGTATAAATGGAATTTATTCATGTCTTCAGCATTTCGAAGGATATCGAATCTGTAGCACCCTGTTTCGTCTCGAACAGACCCTTGACTGTCACCGAAGCTGGCTTCAGTAAATTGCTCTGCATACCCATCTTTTACTTGTATCGTGACAAATATTGAAATCATAATTTCCCTCGGTGTAATTGTGGGCTTTGGTGGGCCCGGGTAGTTTTAATCAACTAGATTATATCAGCGAGCCCCGTCTAATCCTTGCTACTTGTAGCTTAAATTAGCCTAAATTTCTTCTAAGAGTTCTGCAGGATGTCTTAAATGCCAATCAGTTTGCTGTTGAAACCGATTTGCTAAGTTCAAAATTGAATTTTCAGCATATACCTGTCCAACAAACTGAATACCTGTAGGCAAATTGGCTTTAGTGAACCCGTTTGGGACTGAGATAGCAGGCAACCCGACTGAATTTCCTAGGGCGCCAAGGGTATCTTTTGCGTTGCCCCGGATGGCACCCCTGAACTCGTCTTCCAAGTTTGATGCCGGTGTTCCCTTAGTTGGCCCACATACAGCATCATATTTTGACATTATGGGATCAATTTTCTGGGATATTTCGTCTCTTAGTCGTAGTGCCTTTAAATAATCCTTGGCAAGCACAGCGGTTCGGGCGTAAGGTCCATATTTATCTTCCGGTGCTGTAAGGAGGGCTGCAGTTCCGCTACTAGAAAATTCTTCAAAAATGGTACCAGATTCTGCTAACATTATCGTTCTAGTTACTGCTTCATAAGGGTATTCCGGAAAATTTATTTCTTCTATCTCACAAAACTGGCTAAGAGTATCTAAACTTTCTTTGAAACTGTCTGCTACTTCTTCATCTATGTTGGTAGTAGCACCAGCTAATACTGCCAGTTTGAATTTACGTTGATTAGAATCAACACTATATTCATAGAGCTTATCGCTGGATGAAGGATCTTTGGGGTCTGGTCCCGCGATTTCATTTAGCACAATGCCGCAGTCATCGGCAGATAAACATAGTGGACCTATTTTGTCTAGCGACCAGCTAAGAGCCATTGCCCCATATCTACTCACTCGGCCAAAAGTGGGCCTTAGGCCTGACACTCCACAATTGTTGGCTGGTGACAATATGGACCCCCAAGTTTCTGAGCCTATGGCGAAAGGTACCAGGCCTGTTCCGACTGCTGAACCAGACCCACTGGAGGAACCTCCGGCCCACGTATTTTTGTCCCAAGGGCTTTTGCACGGTCCTGTAAGAGAGGCATTTGGTTGCCTGTAACCCATTCCACCAGCGAGCTCTATCATAGCTAACTTAGAAACTAATATTGCCCCTGAAGAGCACAATTTATTTATAACGGTAGCGTTGTATGGAAAGGTTTGATGTCGGAAGGGTTCCGCACCCCAAGTTGTTGGAATTCCTCCGTCTGTGGCCAGTAAATCTTTCGCTCCAAAGGGAATGCCATGTAATGTTCCCCTATATACACCGGACATAATTTCTCTCTCAGCAACCTCTGCCTGCCTCAGAGCCCGTTCATTTGTAACAGTGATTACGGAATTATATTCCGGGCCCAGTTCATTTAGACGGGCTAGGTAGTATTTTGTTATTTCTGTAGGGGAGATTTTCTTGTTTTCTAGTTCTTTTGCTACAAATCGTAAATTTTTAAACAAAGGAGTCTTATTCATTTGCGTCGCCTTTGAATGGCTGGTACGAATTTAACAGCGGAAAGCTATCATCCAATGTGGTGGACCTAATCTCATTGGCGTCGGTAAGTATCCCTGCTATAGATTCCTTAACCTTCTCAACTTGATCGTCAGAAATCATGTTAGTGAAATGTAGATTCACCAAGTCCCACATGATTTCTTTTTCGCGCTCATGGTCATTTGATTTCATGGTTGCCTTTCCTTTAACTTCACCTGTTGCCATAAATCATCCTGATTTTTCAATGTCAAATCAGAAAATTTTTGCCCTGCCTGCTCAGATAATTTTTCCATGTTTGTGAATCTGGAAATAAATTTCCTATTGGCATTTCTTAACGCTTGTTCCGGGTCTATACCATTATGGCGAGCCATATTAGCGACCGTAAATAACAAGTCTCCGACTTCTTCTTGTTGTTGATCACAGTTATTAGCAGCCTCGAATTCAGATAATTCTTCCAATATTTTCTGACGAATTTCATTAGAATCATCCCAATCAAAACCGCACCTTGCTGCCTTTTGTTGTATCTTCAGTGCACAGGAGAGGGCAGGTAAATTGCTGGGTATGCCATCCATTTCATAGTGTCTGGATTCTCCCTTTTCTTCTCGTTTTATTTTTTCCCAGTTGCTCTTTAACTCTTCAATAGAATCCACTGTTTGATCGGAAAAAACATGAGGGTGTCGGCGAATGTACTTTTTCAGCGTTGATTCGAAAACGTCTGACCGGAAGAATGTACCTGACTCTTCCGAAAGTAGAATTTGGAATGCGATATGCAAAAGAAGATCACCTATTTCTTCCAGCCTCTCAGAGTCTTGTTCATTTTCCGTGGCCTCTACTAATTCGTAACATTCCTCCAGCAACAGTGGAGATAACGTTTGTAAGGTTTGCTCTTTGTCCCAGGGACACCCATCCTTGGAACGGAGTTGAGCCACTAGTTGGAGAATCCCGTCAAAGGAGTCAGGGAAAGGTAGTGATGTAGCCATTTTTCTATCCTCTAGGACCTTTGTTGACACTCTTTAGGGCAGGTCAATAAGCTTAGTAAGGTATGTACACTAGAATTTTCAATATCATTCTACAGGCCTTGTTTATTATTTGCGTCCCGCTGTTACTCATAACCACCAATGTCAGAATAGTATTGAATTCAGCCACAATGTATGACTATGGATTCAGCAAATACAAAATTGAGAAATATACAGGTATAGAACTCGAACAATTGCAAATAGCTGGGCAACAAATAAGGGATTATTTCAATAATGATTTGGACCGAATCACAATAAACATCTCGTTACACGGAGACAATGTCCCAAATTTATTTAATGAGAGAGAAATTCTTCACATGTATGATGTTAAACAGCTTGTGAAAATGGTTTACGTGGGGCAGTTATGTTCCGCGATATTGCTTTCAATGGGTTGTATTTTTATGCTTTTTAATCCTTCAATTAATGGATGGATTTTGGCTTTGAAGTATCTGGGTAGAGGAGGAGTGTTTACTTTTAGCTTGGTGATAGCAATTTCTATTTTGGCTATTATTGGATTTGACAGGCTATTTTTGTTTTTCCATTTGGTTAGCTTTAGTAATGATTTATGGGTTTTGGACCCAAGACGCGACTATTTGATAGCCATGTTTCCACAAGGATTCTTCTTTGACTGTACGGTTGCTATTGCCTGCCTCACTTTGTTAGAAGGTGGGATCTTGAGTTTATTACCTCGGGTAATTCGGCTTGCTTGGAAAAAACAGTTTAGGCTTCCTTAATTTTCTATAGTGCCATAAATATTTTCTCCACTCACGAATATAGCCACCCTATCATCTTTTTTCATGGCTTCATCGTAATCTGCCCAATTTGGGTGTTCTTTCCCTGCTGCTGATCTGTAGGCTGTGCGAAGAATACCCTTTAAAATGTTTGGTTTTGTTGTATCAGCAGAAAAAATAAGAGCTTTACCTTCCAGGACTAGATATGGTCTCCAATTCGAATTCGAAATAAGTAGGGAGCACTCAGGAGTCCTGTTTAAATTGACAAATTTGGCTCTAGCTTTTGTGGTGGTGAATATCGCGCCTCCTTTATAGAATCCAACTGTGACAGCACTGAGTTGAGTTGCACCGTTCGATCGTATTGTTGAAAGGACTGCGTCGTGGTTGTGGGTAAGGAAATGTTCTGCCCCACTGCTACTTATAGCCATTATCCTAGCTCCTTAGCATGATTAAAATTCTTCTTCGTATAGGTAATAATCGGTTTCATGCATACCCAGATTTCTGTATACTTTCTGAGCGTTTCTATTATCTTTTTCAACATATAATCTGATCCCACAACAATTTCCACTTGCTTGAGTACGTCGAATCACTTCACTATGCATAAGTCGGTATACTCCTCGTTTTCGATACGCCGCATCGACGAACACACTCTGTATCCAAAAGAACCAACCATTCCTCCAGTCACTCCACTCAAACGTTACCAATAAGCTACCAATGATGTTTGAATCTGCCTCCGCGATTATATAGAAGCCTTTATTGGGACATTTCAAAACTGATTCGACCCCTTGTTGAACGATCCATTTATTCAAAATTTTAGATTCTGTCTCTAAGGCCATTTGCTGTTGAAATTTAGATATGGTTGGAGTATCAGATATACTTCCCTCTCTTATTGAAATTTGGTTCATTATTGACCTCTCTTTTTGAACCTGTATATTGGATGTGATCATCATGGGTTTTCCGAAAATCAAACCTTCTAGGAGTATACGATAGGTGGAAAAAGTATTCAGTTCATTTGATGAAGCGGTGGCAGATATTTTTGATGGTGCCGTCATTATGGTTTCCGGGTTTGGGGGTACGGGTGGGACAGCCCAAAACCTTATTGTTGCTCTGAGAGATCACGGCGCTTCGAACCTGACCATCATAAGCAATACGGCAGGCCTCGCAAGCCTTATGGGGTTTGGTACTTTACCAGGACACACGGCTGTTGACTGCGGAATGTTGATCGATAATGACCAAGTAGGCAAACTCATAGCCTCCTATCCAGTTTCCCCTTCTCCTTCTAAGATAAATTCATTTGAATCTCATTTTCGGGAAGGGGAAATAGGTTTGGAATTGGTACCACAAGGTACTTTGGCTGAACGGATAAGAGCGGGCGGTGCTGGGATACCCGCGTTTTTTACTCCCACTGGAGTAGGAACCCAGCTGGCGGAAGGAAAAGAAGTGAGGGAATTTGATGGTCGCCGTCATATACTGGAAACTGCTTTGAAAGCAGATTTCGCATTAGTTAAAGCGCATAAAGCGGATACCTTGGGAAATCTTTCATATAAGGGCACTTCCCAGAATTTTGGTGCTGTCATGGTCAGATCTTCTGGTATTTCTATCGTAGAGGTGGATGAGATAGTGAGCCCTGGTCAAATCGAATCACATTTGATAAATACTCCAGCTTTATTCGTCGATAGGATAGTGAAAAGATGAAGCGAACTCAATATATTTCTGAGAAGGTTAAGAACTATGCTTGATAGGTTGCCAAGAGAAGTTATAGCGATGAGAGTAGCTAAGGAATTAAAGGATGGAGATGTAGTCAATCTGGGATTGGGTATACCTTCGCTTTGCTCTCAATATGTTTCGGAAGGAAAAACTATTCTATATCACAGCGAAAGTGGGGTACTTAATTATGGGCCTATGGCAGAGCAAGGGGAAGAAGATGACGATTTAATTAATGCTAGCGGACAGTTTCTTGAACCTACTCCCGGCATGTCTTTTTTCCATTCTGCTGACGCCTTTGGAATGATAAGGGGAGGCCACATTGATGTTACTGTTTTGGGCGCCTTACAGGTTTCAAAAAAGGGAGATTTATCAAATTGGATGCTTCCATCTAGAGGGATCGGTAATGTCGGTGGCGCCATGGACCTAGCTGTTGGTGCGAAAAGAGTAATTGTTGCGATGGAACATAAAGGAAGAGATGGGGAACCTAAAGTAGTCTCTGAATGTAGTTTTCCTTTGACTAGCCCTACATGCGTTAGCTTAATTGTTACAGATATTGCTGTTATTTCTGTGGAACAAGAAGGCCTAATTCTAAGAGAAACTGCTCCTGGTTGGGGATTGGAAGATGTTCAAAACGAGACTGAAGCTGAGCTAATTCCGGCCAATGATTTGAAGGAAATAAGCTTATAGCTAATACTGTAATGTAAAAACTGAACCGGATTCCGTTTTTGAAATTTCAATCTGTTGATCGAAATTTTCTTTCATTGACTCTACATGAGTTATGACCATGATTTTTTCAAAATCTTCGCTGATGGATTGTATGACTTCGATAAGCCTCTCTTGTCCTATCGTGTCCTGAGAACCAAACCCTTCATCAATAAATAATATTGGTAACGGCGCCCCTGATCTGGATGCAAGTAATTTTGACATTGCTATTCTGAGTGCAAAATCGATTCGAAAAGTTTCTCCTCCACTGAATGTTTCATAACTTCTAGCACCCTGTTCATCAGATATAGTTATGTTTAGTTCTTCTGAGGGGAGTCCTGTGGCCCTATCTATTCTGCCCTCTTTCAATTCCAATTTTATGGTCATTTTATTGTCGCTAAGACGAGCCAGAAGCTCTTTAGCGGTATTTTCTAGAATTGGAACAGCTCTTTCTATCATTAACGCTTGGATCCCATTGCGACCAAAAGCGGAAGCTAATTCTTCGTATAATTGAACATCTTCATTGGTTTTAAATATTTCTAATTCCATTGATTTTATGTCTTCTTCAGCTTTAACGATCTCTTCAATTTGGTAGCGGGCCTGCTCCCGCATTGTCACAGCATTAAGACTTTGTCCCTTCACCTTCTTGATTTTTGATTGAGTCGAATTGATATTTTGATCCAAATTCCACTCTTCAGCCAACATTTTCTCAATTTTTACTAGTTCCAATTTCCAGGTTTCTGTTTGCAATTGTCTGGCTTCTCTAATGGATTTGGTGTCCTCGATAGATTGAGTTATTGATAGAAGTCTGTCTTGCGATCCTTGCAGTTGTACGTGAAGTTCCAAATAGGGGCTCAGTTTTTCAAGTTTAGATTCCAGGTAGCTATGATTTATTTCAGTGGCCTCTAATTTTTTGAGCTTAGAATCCAGGATTTTCAGCTGGCTTAATTCTTCAGAGCAAAACTTTTCAGAATTAAGTTCTTCTTCCATTTGGACCAAATTCAGTTTAATGGAGCCGAGTTCAATGGAAGAATCTTCACTTTTCCCCAATTGATTAATCAGGTCAAGTTTTGTTTTTTCCGTTTTGGTCTTTTTTTGCACCAAATTGGTTTGTCGTAATTCATTTTGAGTAACTACTTCTTTTTTCATAGCAGTAAGAGTTTGGATTTTTTTCAAATTGGATTCGTATTCAACTTTGCTAGTTTTACCTTCACGTTGAAGCCCGTTCCTTATGTGATGTTTGTTGCCGGTTGAAATAGATTGAAGGCAAAGCGGGCAGGTTGCCTCGGCATGATTTATCAAGTCAAACCTATTTCGGCTATCAGACATCTGTGTCAATAAAGTTTTATTGGAGATTTGTAAAATGGTTACCTTCTCAGACATGGCGTTTGCTTTATCTAATAGGTGTTCCGTTTCGCCAATTCCGGTCTGCAAATTTTGAAGAGTGGTGTTTGCGAGGTTGATTTCATGTAGCAAGTTTGGAATGTTATCTACGAGTGGTTGCAGATCTGTTTCGATTCGATTTGATTTATTGGAAATTTGAGATTCCAATTTCAGTTTCTCAATAGCGATTGTCTTTTCTATTACATTTTTTTCCTCGTTTATTTTATGAAAAGCAGATATCAATGTGGAAGATCTGCCATACTCCGATCGTAAATTTTGATATTCGTTATAGGTTGATTGAATCTCTGCAGAGCGATTGAGCAAAGTTTTCAATTCACCTAATTCCTCCCTCCATCGCATTTCTTGAACCAACATCATGTCGATTTCTTTTTTTGATGTCTCAATTTGGCCAGCCATGGTTTTTTTATTGGAGGTTGCGACTAATAAAGTTTGACGTTTTAGGTTTAGATCTTCCAATTTTTTACTAAGACTTTGTTCCTCAGATAATAAATCCTCATATTCTTTTTCATACGTTTCCAATTTTTCAAGGACTAATTCTTTTGGTCGAACAACTGAAGATTTGTTCTCTATCATGGATTGTTGCACTTCAACATCATTTTGTAGTTGGCGGGAATTTTGTTTCGATGCTGATTCCAAGCGTTCGTAATATGAGAGGTCAAGTAAGTCGGCTAAAATTTTTTTCCTGTCGGTTGGCCTAGAAGATGTGAAGCGATTGGAATCCCCTTGCTTTAGATAAGAAGTGTTTATGAAGGTTTCATAGTCCATGTTGAGTAAGTTGACTATTTTTTCCTCAGTTTCTCTTATGGTATTCGCCATTAGGGAGGATACGGTGTCACCAATGATAACGGAGAGGTTTAGTTCTGATTTCCCTGATGAGGCGCCTCTGCCTTTTGTATAGGTGCGAGTAACTCTGTACCTGCTTTCGTCCGCGAAAAAATCTAGTTCTACAAACATAGTGTTTCGAGTGATATTGACCAGTTCATCTTGGGTTTTCGCTCTTGATTTTCCCCATATCGCCCATGTTATCGCGTCAAGTAAAGCGGTTTTACCATAACCGTTATCTCCGGAAATGCAGGCGATGTGGACTGGCTCAAGATTTAGAGAAGGAACATCTTCTCCATAGCACATAAAATTTTCGATCGTTAATAATAGTGGGATCATATTTAATCCGCTGGCTTGTAATTTACCTTAGTCTATATTTACCTCTGTTCCATTTAGGGTGCATACACTTTTTAGGGGTACTGCGGTTTTCACTAAATTTTCAGCGAAACAACCTTTTTTTGCCAGTCGGATGACTTCAATTAAGTCTTCCTCCTGTTGCTCAGATTCAACATCGAAAAAACTTCTAACTTCAGTTACTCCGTTTTCGACTGTGTTATCGGCCACCGAGCCTTTTAAATAGTAATCCATTTCAACATGGACCTTCGCTGAGCGTATTCCTATCTCTTTCATCGAAGCGTACCGCTTCAAATTAGTTAATAGTCAAAACCCTATTCCCCCGACTATGTATGTGAGTGGAGAAGGGTAATTGTCATCCCCCCCCAATCGGGGTGGCTCATCACAATAGAATGTAAATTTATCTCTCGTACCCATATGAAGCATTTTTTCAAGATGTTCGCACTCAACAGACACTGTCGATTTAAAAACATCTTTCGGTAGTTCGGACCCGACTGTAGATTGTGGTATGTCACTTGGCATTGTGGGATTCTCCTTGGGGTGTACGAATATATTCCAACATTGATTTGACGTTATAATTTGGACCTTCTGAAGTTAGGCTTTCGGCGGCAGCTGTTGCAGTGTCAATTGAAGTGAAACAAGGTATTCTTTTCTCCACTGCTGCCCTTCTGATATGGAAGCCGTCTTGTACAGCACTTCCATTACCGGTAATTGTATTAACCACGGCGTTTACTGTTCCGTTAACAATTATATCTACCACATTGGGATGTCCTTCATTGAGCCGTTTTGGTATTGCAACCACCTTTTCCCCCAATTCGCTTATAAGAGAGGCAGTACCTTCTGTGGCGAATAAGTCATATCCTGCGTCAACCAGATTCTGAATTAGCCGGTCTGACTGTTTTTTGTCCTCATCAGAGATGCTTAAAAGTATAGAGCCTTTTTCGGGAAGTCTTAAATTGGCAGCAATCAAAGCTTTGCTTATTGCTGATTCAAAGTTATAATCTATTCCCATTACCTCTCCTGTCGATTTCATTTCGGGCCCTAGATATGTATCTACTCCCGTTAACTTAGACATTGAGAATACTGGAGCTTTTACCCCGACTATTTCAGGAGCTGGAAATAGGCCTGTTCCATATCCCATACCTGTTAGCTTCTTGCCTAACATCGCCTTTACCGCCAGATTTACCATAGGGACTCCAGTCATTTTGGATATGAATGGTATGGTTCTGCTTGACCGAGGATTGACTTCAATGACAAATACTTCAGTTTTTTCGTATTCGGAAATACCTTCCGTTATGGATCCCGGGCTTCTGTAAGTGTTGCCGCCAACAATAACGTACTGAATGTTCATGAGTCCTTTAATATTTAAAGATCTGCCGATTCGAGTTGTGTAGTCAGTAATTGTGGCTATCTCCTGCTTTGTTAGCGTCAGGCCAGGATAAATTGCCATTGAGTCACCACTGTGGACTCCAGCTCTTTCTACATGTTCCATTATTCCGGGAATCAAGACTGACTCTCCGTCGCATACGGCATCTACCTCGACTTCCTTGCCGACGAAATATTTGTCAATTAAGACTTTTCTTCCTTCACCAGCCTCCAAAGCATCACCCATATAGCGTTGCAATTCCTCTGGGGTTTGTACAATTTCCATTGCTCTGCCCCCCAAAACATAGCTAGGCCGAACCAGGACCGGATATTTTATTTCGTTTGCTACTTGAAGGGCCTCTTCAATGTTAGATACTGATCCCCCAGGTGGGTTTGGTATATTTATTCCGCGTAAGAATTCTTCGAATAGATGCCGATCAGAAGCAACATCGATAGTGTGTGCAGTAGAGCCTAATATAGGCATAGATTCTTTGGCCAGGTTTTGAGATAGATTTATTGCTGTTTGCCCCCCAAACTGGACAATTGAAGGTGGATTACCATCTTGCTCTGGATCAGTGGCTAATCTTTCATTGTCGATTATGTCAAATATCGATTCCTCATCGAGAGGTTCAAAATACAACCTATCACTAGTATCAAAATCTGTTGACACTGTTTCGGGATTGGAGTTCACTAGTATACTTTTCACCCCTTCTTCCTGAAGGGCCCACGCTGCATGTACAGAACAATAGTCGAACTCAATTCCCTGCCCGATTCTTATGGGTCCGCTGCCAAGCACCAAAGCCCTTTTGCCCTGAAGTGGTTCCGCTTCATTTTCAGTTTCATATGTGCTGTAAAAATAGGGGGTTTGGGCTTCGAACTCAGCGGCACATGTGTCTACCATTTTGTATACCGGTTTAATATTGAGTCTTTTGCGTAATTTTCGAATATCTTTGGCGGATTGATTCACTAATTCTCCAATTCGTTGATCCGTGAATCCTAATCTTTTTGCTTTACGTAATAAATCGTAAGAAAGATCATTGGATTCTATGGTTCTTTCCATGGCGATAATTCTGGAAAACGATCGTGTAAACCAAGGATCTATCCCTGTACGTCTGGAAAGCTCGTCAGGACTTACGTTTCTTCTGAGGCCGGCTAGTAGAGCCCATAATCTTTGGTCATTTGGATAGATAGGTAAATTATTCAATACCGATTCTTCATTGGAAAACCATGAAGGGTCTTCCCATTCTATTGATCTGTTTGTTATCTCAAGTGACCGGACCGCCTTCTGAAAAGCAGCTTCGAAAGTTCTATCGATGGCCATCACCTCTCCCGTTGCCTTCATTTGGGTTCCGAGGGTTCTTTCTCCAGAAGGGAATTTATCGAAAGGCCATCTTGGTATTTTCACTACACAATAGTCTAATGCAGGCTCGAAAGCGGCTACTGTTCTTTGAGTTACTGCGTTTTGAATCTCATCAAGGGTCATACCTATAGCAACTTTTGCAGCAACCCTCGCTATGGGGTATCCGGTGGCTTTGCTAGCTAGAGCTGAACTCCTACTGACTCGTGGGTTTACTTCAATTACATAATAGGAAGGTCCGATTCTTCCGGCGTCAGGCAATGTTTCAGCGACTACATTTCCTGGTGCCAAAGCAAATTGCACGTTGCAACCACCTTCAATACCCAGTTTCCTTATGATTTTCAGGCTTGCTGTTCTCAACATCTGATATTCATTGTCAGAAAGAGTCTGGCTTGGGGCTACTACAATGCTGTCACCGGTATGAACCCCCATTGGATCGATATTTTCCATGTTACATATAGTTATACAATTATCAGAACCATCTCTCATCACCTCATACTCAAGCTCCTTCCATCCAACTATTGATTTTTCAACCAGTACTTGATGGATAGGGCTTGCACTCAATCCTGATTTGACTATCTCGATGAAATCATCATCATCTTTAGCTATACCTCCACCAGTTCCCCCCAAAGTGTAGGCTGGCCTGATGACGACCGGTAGGCCGATCGTATTTTTTGCCTCTGTTGCCTCTTCGTAGCTGTTTACTACAAAGCTGGGAGGAGTTGGTTCTCCAATATCAGTGAGCAATTCTCTGAACAACTGCCGATCTTCTGCTTTTTTTATAGAGTCGACACTGCTTCCTAATAACTGGACACCATACTTCTCAAGAACACCTGCTTCGGCGAGTTCAACTGCCAAGTTTAGGCCTGTCTGACCACCTAAAGTAGGTAATAGAGCATCCGGCTGTTCTCTTTCTATAATCCTTGTTATAACCGGAACGGTTAAAGGCTCTATGTATACAAAGTCTGCTACATCTTCGTCAGTCATAATTGTTGCAGGATTTGAATTCACTAAGATGGTTTCAACTCCTTCTTCCCTTAACGACTTGCACGCCTGTGTTCCGGCATAATCAAATTCAGCTGCTTGGCCAATCACAATTGGCCCTGAACCTATTACAAGAATCCTTTTAGGTTTTTCAGTCAATTGCTAATCCTTTCTTCTTTAAATAAGAAATTAACTTGTCCGGGAAGTTTATCGTCATACCATCAGCGCCACATTCAACTACATTTTCCATAAGCGCCTCAGTAAAAACTCCATGGCATCTAACCTCAAATCCGTTGTCATGTAACTTAGTAACAAGAGATGGGGTCACCAGATCGGCCCTCGGGCATATCTGATTGAATCTATGGTTTAAAGAATCCGATATTATCGAGTCATTCCACTCACTACCAGGTCCCATGGGGACCAGCCATCCAGTTTTTATTTCTGGTGCATATTGTCTGGTTTCGATTAGCCATGGCTTCCAAAATGAGGTTATTATTGTCTTCTCAATTGCGTTAAAATCTCTGATCATGTCACAGGTCTTTTGTGCTAGCTTAGGTGTATTTCCTTTAATCTCCACGTGTAAGTAGACTGCCGATTTGTATTCAACGAGGATTTCTTCCAGGGTGCATAATTTTTCCCCAGAATATTTATGATCAAACCAGGAACCGGCATCCAGTGCCTTTAGTTCTTTTAATGTGCGGTCGGCTACGTTTCCTTTTCCATTTGTTGTCCGATTGAGCGTATCGTCATGGATCACAACTAGCCGACCATCTTTTGAAGAATGGACATCAAGTTCTATATGTTTAACTCCCATATTGATCGCCATATCGAATGCTGCACGCGTATTTTCGGGAGCATAGGAGGAGGCTCCCCGATGGGCTATATTAGTGATTTTTCGTTGCATAACTATTTAGTCTCCTTAACCATCTCTATGAAATCGTCAAATATGTATTCATTGTCCTTTGGGCCAGGTGAGGCTTCAGAGTGGTATTGAATACTAAGGGCAGGAAGAGATCTATGGCGTATCCCTTCCACTGTGTAGTCATTCATGCTGATATGAGTGACGGTGACGTCTGATGGCAAAGATTCGGGATCAATTGAATAGCCATGATTTTGAGCAGTTATGTAAATTCTTCCGGAAGCGGTATCTTTGACCGGATGGTTGGCTCCTCTATGGCCAAACTTAAGCTTGTAAGTTTTAGCACCGAGAGATTTTGCGAGTATCTGGTTTCCGAGGCAAATTCCCATCACAGGTACCTTACCCAAAATATCCTCAGTAGTGGTTACTAAATGATCCAGAAGTTCTGGGTCTCCAGGTCCAGGAGAGAGCAATATGCCGTCAGGGTTTTGAGCGAGCAGGTCATTAGAAGTAGCTGATGAAGGAAATACTTCCACATCGCAACCTTTACCTTTCAATATCCTGAGAATGTTGTATTTAAGACCATAATCTGAGACAAGAATTCGCAGGTTGTCGGCGATATGATCGTATCCTAGTCCTGATTCTGTCCACTGATAGCGTTCATTAGTTGTCACTTTTTGTACAAAATTTTGTTCGTCATATGAAGGTTTGTTCTTTAGCTGTTGCAGGGCCTGTTCGGGGGAAATATTGACTGTAATGACTCCCATCATTACACCTTTTGACCTTATTTTTCGTGTAACAGCACGGGTGTCAATTTCAGATATCCCAACAATTTCCTGGGAGGTAAGATATTCATTTATGGTTCCGGTTACCTCGGTATGACTCGGCTCTTCACAATATTGTCTTACGACAAATCCCGAGACCTGAATTTGTGACGATTCTATATCTGAGCTGGTAATGCCGTAGTTACCTAGAAGCGGATATGTGGGAACTACTATCTGGCCGGTATATGAAGGGTCTGTGAGTATTTCCTGATACCCTGTCATTGAGGTGTTAAAGACTATTTCACCGTAGGCCTCACCTTCGTAGCCAAATGACTCACCTGGGTAAATAGATCCGTCTTCAAGTACTAGAAAAGCTTTTTTTGTCAATGTTCAATCACCAGTATTGATTAATAAATTTTCCTACCTTTAAAAAAGGTGGCTTTAATTTTTCCTTTAAGCAAGGTTCCTTCTATTGGCGTGTTTTTACCTTTAGATAAAAAAGTTTGTGGGTTGACAATCCAAGTTTCAGAAGGGTCAAAAACCGTGATGTCTGCACTACTACCCTTTTTCAAACTTCCGATGCCCATACCCAAAAATTTCGCCGGATCTGCGGTAAGTTTTTTAATAAGAGTGTTTATATCTATATGACCATTATCAACTAATGTCATGAGAGACCCGAAAGCGGTCTCTAAGACGCTAATTCCAAATGCTGCGTCTTGAAATGTAGTCGTTTTGTCCACCTGGTTATGGGGAGCATGGTCGGTGGCGATCACGTCTATTGTGCCGTCCCGAAGCCCTTCTACCATCGACCTGACGTCAGATTGATTTCTGAGTGGTGGGTTCACCTTTGCATTGGTGTCATAAGCGTCAGGTGATAACGGAACAAAGGAATCTTCATTTGGTCCCATTACAAGCGTTTCTGAGAGTGTCAAGTGATGAGGAGTGACCTCACAGGTTCCTCTAATTCCTCTGGCTTTTGCAGCCTTAATTAGGTTGAGTGTCCCCATCGTACTAGCATGGGCTATGTGAATATGGCCTCCCGTTAATTCTGCTAAAGAGAGATCCCGTGCCACCATAACCTCCTCTGCTGAGTTAGGCATTCCTTTTAAACCCAATCTGTTGGACACCCACCCTTCGTTCATCGAAGCCCCATCGGCTAGGGCGGGGACCTCACAATGATTGATGATTGGAAGATTTAGACCGGCACTATAACTGAGAGCTTGCCTCATTATGTTGGGGTCTTCTACCGGGTCACCATCATCGCTAAAACCTATGACTCCTAGCTCGGCTAGTTCCGACATTTCACTGAGTTGTTTGCCTTTACGGCCTATAGTTACAGAACCAATGGGAAGCACTCTTATTTGAGCAGTTTCCTTTGCTTTCTTAATTACATATTCAACTACGGATTGGTTGTCCATTGCTGGAACAGTATTGGGCATAGCACATACGGTGGTGAATCCACCGGCAGCAGCAGCAGCAGTTCCTGTTTCAATTGTCTCTTTGTATTCTTCTCCGGGTTCTCTAAGATGACAATGTAGGTCTATAAACCCCGGGCAAACTATTTTCCCTTGGGCGTCAAAAAACTCAGAGTTTCTCGGTCTATCTATGGAGGTTTTAATTTCCGTTATTATTCCGTCTGTCACCAGTAAGTCAGAAATTTCGTCAACTGACTGTGAAGGATCAATAATTCTCCCACCTTTTATCAAGACATTTAACGCCAAGTTATGACTCCTTTTCAGAATGATTTCCAGTAATCAGGTCATAGAGGACTGCCATGCGGATTGCCACTCCTGTTGTAACCTGACTTTCAATAACTGATTGAGGCCCATGTGCAACATCAGATTCAATTTCGATCCCTTCGTTCATGGGCCCTGGGTGCATAATGATGGCGTTAGGCTTAGCAATCTTTAGACGCTCAGAGGTTACTCCAAATCTTCTGGAATACTCTCGCAATGAAGGTAAATGGCCTGCCTTTTGTCTTTCAGACTGTAGTCTCAATGTCATTATCACATCAGCATCTTCTAGGGCAGTATCTATATTTTCTTCGATTTGTATATCTCGAAATGGGTGGTTAGTCTCACAGAGGCGGCTATCTAGGAAATCTTGAGGTAGTAAGGTTTTTGGTCCACATAGGACAATATTTGCTCCCATAGTGGTCAAGCCCCATAAGTTTGATCTAGCGACCCTGCTATAGAGTAAATCGCCAACTATGACGACCTTTTTAGAAGATATAGTGCCGAGATGCTTTTTGATAGTGTACAAGTCCAGTAAACTTTGTGTGGGATGTGCATGCATTCCATCTCCAGCGTTGATGATGCTTGTTGAATCCATTTGCTGTGCTAGGAAATATCCTGCACCGGAATGCGGGTGTCTTATGACAATTGCATCTGCCTTCATAGCTTGGAGTGTTAGCGCGGTGTTGTATAGGGACTCCCCTTTTTTGCTACTACTACCGTCACTGGACACATTTATGACATCTGCGCTCAATATCTTTCCGGCTTGTTCAAAAGATACTCTAGTGCGAGTGCTGGATTCGTAGAAAAGTGTAATGATTGTTTTCCCTCTGAGAGCAGGGACTTTTCTAATGCCCCTGTTTAGCACTTCCATCATCGAATCTGTGTTTTCGAAAATAAGCTCTATATCTGACCGATTTAATTCATCCAAATCCAAGATATGCTTATGTCTAATGGAGTTTCTGGTATTGGTTTCGTTTGTTGTCAACTTCGTCCTCGCCTATGTTATTGGGCTTGAGATAACTACTTCATCAAGGCCGTCAACTTCCGCAAGCTTCACCTTCACATCTTCTTCTTTGGATGTCGGTACATTTTTGCCTACATAATCAGCTCGTATTGGAAGCTCTCTGTGCCCTCTATCTATTAGGACGGCCAATTGTATTTGACTCGGTCTACCTAAATCGTTGATCGCATCCATCGCAGCTCTTATTGACCGGCCGGTGTATAAAACATCGTCAACTAGCACAACTATTCGTCCATTAATATCAACGGATATATCAGTCGGTTTCATAGTTGCCTGGGGTTTTTCGGAAATGTCGTCCCTGTATAAACCAATGTCTAATGAGCCAACATCTACCGTTTGGCCTTCATAGCTGGATATTAACTTCCTAATTCTGAAGGCTAAAGGCACTCCTCTAGAATGCATACCAACAAGGATTAAATCTTTTGCCCCTGAGTTTCTTTCAAGTATTTCATGGGAAATTCTTGTTAAAGCCCGTTTCATTTGCACGTCTGTTTGTATCTTCTTTACAGACATGCTGGCCGATGTCGAACTTGGGTTGGATATGAGACTAGTTTTTCCAAAAAAAAACCTCCACCCAGATCGGCAAGAGGCATTTAACAAACGAGCTACCCGAGTAGGTAACGCGAAGTTTTCGCTCCCTTGGCAGACTCTCTGGACTGATTTAAAGGGTGCAGTGAGTAAAGCTACTCACGCTATATTAAATATACACTCATAATCGCGAAAATTAAAGTTACATGCGTGGGTTGACTAGTGATAGGTTTACAGATACATGAAGGGTGTTATCTCCTCCGACCCTTTGGTTTACAATGTACTTAGAATGAATTTGGTATCAGCAGGCGGAATAGTTTATCGGAAAAGCGCTGACTCTATCTTTGTAGTGGTTTGTGGTAGGACTTGTCCTACCTCCTTCAATTTGCCCAAAGGTACCCCGGAACCCTATGAGACAAGGGGGCAGACCGCTTTGCGGGAGGTTGAAGAAGAGACGGGATTAAAAGTCAAACTTGGTAAATACATTGGCTCGGTAAACTATTGGGTGACTAACCATACCGATTATCCAGATCAGCAACTGTATAAGACGGTCTATTATTATTTGATGGAACCAATAGGTGGAGATTTCTCTAGGCATGATGGAGAATTCGATACTGTGGATTGGGTAGATGTTCGTGAAATATCAAATACCCTTTCATTTGAAAACGAGGTACAAATTGTTCAGAAGGGCATTTCCTTGGTCGAGAGGCGATAATAAGGAACTCCCTCTTGTTAATGAAGAGGGAAAAAAAGTGCGTGTACGAGAAAAGCGTGTGGAAGATATCCGAAACGAATATTCGTGGAGGGTGGACCCGGAGCTGTCTCGATTAGACGCAACCAGACCAATGACTATGTCTTATGAAGACTTTTTTAGATATTCGAAAGAAGAGATGCAATTTCCAAACTATCGCTCAAAAAGGCTGGCAGTTGAAACCTTGAAGGGCATTCATATTGGGAATATTATGTATTACGATCTAAATATGCAGAATCGTCAGGCTGAATTAGGGATAATGATTGGTGATAAGGATTACTGGAGTAGCGGGTATGGCACCGATACAGTTGATACATTATTGCAACATTTGTTCGCTATTTTGGAATTAGATAGAGTTTATCTTCACACTCTTTCTTGGAATTACAGAGCCCAGGCATCTTTTACCAAATCTGGTTTCAAATTGGTCCGTAACGTCAAAAGGGGCAGCCAAGACTTCATTTTAATGGAGGTTTTGCGATCTGATTGGGAAGAATCATATTCAAATTAATCTAAAGATCTAACTTATCCAATTCATTGGCAAAAATAATTTTGCCTGAAAAAACATCACTAATATCAGATCTGGCTGAATTCATCACCGTGGGGTCAGATAAATTTGGGCCTATGTGCACCAAAGCCAATTTTTTCACATTGGCGGCCTTGGCCATTTCTGCTGCACCAACTGTGCCACATTGCCCTTCGCTTTCTCCACTGCCGTTCATGTTGGATTGTTCATCCCAGCACATACAGATCATTAAATCCGCATCTTTGGCTAATTCTATGACTGAACTGCAAGGTTCAGTATCACCAGTGAAGACAATGCTTCCATCTGGCGTGTCAAACCGATATGCGAGGGAATCTAAATATGGTTGCACGTGCTTTGCGGGGGCACTGATGACACTCCAGTTGGATGTTTTAAATACTGGGCCGACCCCGATATCAAATGCTTCTACCTGTGGAGGTTTCCTTGGAAGTGTCCCACCTCTGTTGACATGAATTTTTTGGCTCAACGGATGGCTGACCCGTGCTATCCAATCATGAGCGAACAATCCTGTAGATTCATCAAGAATTCCTTTAGTTATTTTTTCAGTTAAATCGGGGCCAAATACCTTCAGGGTATTTTCATTTCCTACACTTTGGTCCCATCTGCATAGCAGGAAGCATGGATAATCAATATCGTGATCAAAATGGTGGTGGGTGAAAAACAAATAGTCTATATTTGTGGGCCATAAACCAGCTTTAACTAATTTATGCGTGGCAGCTGGGCCACAGTCAATCATTATTTGGTCTCCGCCTATTTCAAGTGCAAATGATGATCCAAATCTGTCAGGTGTCGGAGTCGGGGTACCTGCTCCTAAAATGTGTACTGTTGCCATTTGGTATTAGCCTTCCAATGAATTCTCGGTGTAAGTATAGATTTTGTATTCCTCGCCGGCTTGTATTAAAAGTATATTGCTTGCCTCTAAACTGATTATTGAATTGTATAAATCATCTATATCTGCTTTGATGCCTGTTCCATCAAAATTTGATTCGGCGGTCCATATGATTTCTTTCGCATCGTAGCCTAAACGGGTTTGCAAGGTTTTGATTAATTCACGATTACCGGCCCGACTAAATATAGTGACACTTTTTCTTGCAGTTTGTGAGCCCTGTAATTGAGGTTGGGTTTTTGGTTCAGATTCCGAACGTATACCTTTGAATATTCGACGGTGATAGATTACAACGATTCCTAAAACCATTCCAATGGACAGGGGTACGATTAAAGATTCAATTGTCTGGGAGCCGAGATCGTTGGCAAGAAAATCCTTCAGCAGGATAAATAAAATACCCGCCATGGCGCCTGCCGTGAAGATAATACTTATTCCAAGGACCACCATGAAATAGATTCGGGCATAGATGATGTTTTCGTTAAAATTGGCGGTCTGTGTAGTTAATCTTCTCCAAGATATGTACCACACAAGGCAGCCAACTATCACTAAACTTACACCTCCGGATAAAGAATCTTTCCAAGAATCACCTGGTTGAACCACGTCAGTCCAGGTTAGTTGTAGTAGAGAGATCATCATTGAGTGTATTAGCACTGAAAATCCTGAAGACAAGAACCCCAACCCTAAAAACGCCAAAGAGAATATTAAAGCAGCATTAGGTTTTTTTAATAAATCAGTCATTTGGTGGTTATTGGGGTCTTGCTTTGTGTGATAAAGCAAGACAGCGGTGCTGATGCTCAAAGTACTTATTGAGGAGATCAGTATAAATCGCCAACCATCCATTTCCTCAATTTGGAAGACTTTACCGAATAGGGTCATTAGCAACATTGTGCTTGATACCATGCAGGACACTATCGTAACTATGTAAACTAGGTAGAGGTAGAACGGTTCATATTCCTGTTTTGCCAGTTTGTTCCTTAGAAGCAGCCAATGGACGGACCATGTCGCAAAGCCTAGTAGTACTGACACAGTTAACCTTAACGAGCTGAGGCCACCGTTGGAGATCAAAATTTCCCCATTATCCAAAATACTTTGGATAATGCTGAAGATTGTGAGGTAAATTAAACTGATTAAACTTGAAGCCAGTATGAATAATCCAATAAAACTGAAACTGTAAACAAAAGTATTGCGTAGACTTTGACTATTTACACGAGCAGAAGGTTTGGCTTGCAACAGCACCTTTAAATGGTAACCCCAAACTAATAACCATAATATTAGTGTCGGTATTCGAGGCCAGTTAAACTCGGAGGCTTGAACGATATCCGAAATAATGTCAGAAATACAACTTATTGATATGGCGAAAGATACCGACAAACACAAAAGAAAATATGCAATTCTTATGCCTGACGTGATCCCATCTGAATTTTTCAATACCTCCTGGTTAACTTTTTGCCAATAAAGTATCCACAGAGGCCCTCCTATCACCAGCAATGATATTCCTAAAGCGGCTCGCTCTGGACCTGTCTCCAAGAGAGAGGGAGAAACTAAAAAACCTATTAAGTGAACTGATGATTGTTCCAATCCATTCACAAGCATCAATAGGCCAACCCCGGAAATTATGTATAAATATAGCCGCTTCGCAGGGTCAGCCAATGATTGACCGGTATTACTACCTTTTCTGAAAGCGATTAACTGATAAATACAAAGATTTATTAATATAACTAAGGGGAGGAAAATCAGAACATCCACTGCTTCAATCATCGGATTTGCGAGGGTTTTCCAGTTTCATAAGGCAATTAATTGGAGATGGTATTTGGCTAATCTTCCAATTTCCATTCTCTTTCACAAGATTGAATTGTTCTTGGTAGGAATTTTCCGACGTTCCTATTGGGAAGGCTGGCTCCACTTCAAATACTTCCACTAACACCACGGATTCCAAATTGTCCAACTGTGTAGTTAGGTGTTTGAAAGTCGACCGGGAGTACCTGGATTTTTCGTTATAGTTAGCAACGACAAAGTCGGTGATAGCACATGTTTTCTTGAGTTCAGTAGACAAGGAATTGTGCGCAGAATCATAATTTCCCCTGGAAACATGCTCTAGGAAAATCTGTACTGTTCTCGCCGGAGAGCCTTCTGGCATATTCGACGGTTTGTTACCAATGTTTAAAGCAATAATTGAAACAACTAAAATGAAACCTATGACGGTGCAAACTAAAATGGATGCCTTGTTCATTTTACGGTTATTCTAATGCTTTAATTTGCAGCTCGAAAAGCTTTGATATTGCCTCAACCCCTGCATCAAGGACTTGGTCAACCAGTTTTCTTGAAAACCTGTTTCCTTCCGCTGATCCTTGGATTTCAACTATGCCTCCATCCGAGGCCATCACCATATTAAAATCGGCATCGGCCTTGGAATCCTCCTCGTAGCACAAATCCACCAACACTTTATCTCCAAATATACCCACACTTGTAGCTGCTACCGGCGTTACCGTAGGCAAAACATCAAGAGATCCTGAATCTAACATTTGCTTCACCGCTAAATTTAATGCCACAAACCCGCCTGTAATTGAGGCTGTTCTGGTCCCTCCGTCAGCTTGAATGACATCGCAATCGATCGTAATAGTGACCTCTCCGAGTCCTCCTAAATCGATGGATGCTCTAAGAGATCTTCCTATCAATCTGGATATTTCCTGAGATCTTCCTTTTTTTTGATTGTCGCGCGGCACTCGTGGAGAAGTAGAGCCTGGTAGCATAGAATATTCCGCAGTGACCCAGCCTTTGCCCGTGCCTGCTAAAAAATTAGGAGTTTTTTCTTCGACAGTGGCGGTACATATAACTTTAGTTAAACCTGTGGAAATAAGCACAGATCCTTGTGAAAACCTGAGGGGATTTTTTTCAAAATTCACACACCTAAGTTGGTAGTCGGATCTATTGTCTAGCCTCAAGTTGTATACCTTTGTAAAGTCCAATATATATTTCAGTTGATTTTATATTGTCACTAAACGGTTAGGAAGATTTTTAAAGCCAAAATTTAGAGGGATAAGGAAAAAATGACACGTCTTTGGTTTTTAGAGTTATCTCTACTTTTGCTTCTGTTGTAGACTGGATGAATGTTTTTGTCGGGAATGAGGTAGGGTTCGATCTATGAAGGGCAATATATATCTGACAGGCTTTTCTGGTTCAGGTAAATCTACAGTAGGGAAAACTCTTTCCTTTCTAACGGGGAAAGAATTCGTAGATATAGACTTGATGATAGAGGAAATCGAGCAAAAATCCATATCAGATATTTTTTGTTGTGAGGGTGAGGGATATTTTAGATCACTTGAAACGGCGTGCTTAAAAAAAATATCAATTCGTACTAACATAATTGTATCTACAGGAGGAGGAGTCCCTGTTGATCCGGTGAATGTTGGAATAATGGAGAATTCTGGTTGTGTTATCTGGTTAAAAGCTTCTCCGGAGACGATCCTTGAACGGCTAAATTTACAGATTGAAAGCACAGGAGTTGAGAACGATAGGCCTATGCTTATTTCTGAGGAACCTCTGGAGCGAATTAAAAAATTGTTAGATAGTAGAAAGAATGCTTATAAAACATCTCATGCTATTGTGGAAACAGACGGGAGAAATGTTGAAGCCGTGGCTGAAGAAATTCATAGGAGATTTGTGAGTTGGTAAAAGAAAATTATGATGATTTGGCATCAGAGGTGATCACCTCTGATGCCAAATATCCTGTATGGGTAGGGTGGAGCATAATTGATAAAATTGGAGAAAGAGTTAAAACTGTTTGTGATACTAAAGTCGCATACATTGTGGCTGATGAAGGTGTCAACAGCCAAGCTAGAAGAGTGCAGATTTCAATGGAATCGGCCGGTATTCCAACATACCTATTTTTCGTCCCATCGGGTGAAAATCACAAGAACCTAGACACAGTTAAGCATATCTATTCTTGGCTAGCTGATCACAAAGCTGAAAGGGGGCATATGATAATAGCAGTGGGTGGAGGAGTAATTGGAGATTTGGCTGGATTTGTAGCTGCCACATATTTGAGAGGGATGCCCTTTTCACAAGTGCCGACAACCCTGCTTTCGATGATGGATGCCTCCATTGGGGGAAAAGTTGCCGTTGATATGGAACAAGGTAAAAATCTGGTTGGCTCTTTTTACCAACCAAAATTTGTACTATCTGACGTAGAGACTTTAAATACACTGCCTGCTAGAGAACTGACTTCAGGTTGGGCGGAGGCTATAAAACACGGGTTAATTCTGGACGAATCATTGTTGAATGTATTTGAAGAAAAACATAGCGCAATAACTTCCTTAGACCCTGAAATAGCCACTGAAATCATAAGGAAAAGTGTCGCAATTAAAGCAGGAGTGGTTTCCAAGGATGAGAAAGAAACGTTAGGGATCAGAATCCTACTCAATTACGGTCATACAGTTGGCCACGCTATAGAATCTACAACTGGTTATTCAAAATATTTACATGGAGAAGCCGTTAGTATAGGTATGATGGCGGCGGCGTTCCTGTCGAATTCGATGGGAATGATGTCTGATGAAGAAGTGCAAAGGCAGGAGTTTGTATTGAATCAATATGATTTACCCACAACCTCAAATGCTATTGAATCTGAAAAAATTATCGAAGCCATAAAATCAGATAAAAAAACGGTTGGCGGTTCAGTCAACTGGGTACTTTTGAGTAAGATTGGTAAGGCTGTAACTAACAATGAAGTTCCAGAAACTTTTTTGTTGGAGGCTCTTTCAAATTTAAGGAGATAAAACTTGTTTAGCGAGATACACACTTGATTGAAATAATTCTTTTTGTACTTGGTGTATCTACTGGAATTTACGGGGTTTTGGTGGGGGCTGGAGGAGGATTCATTTTAGCTCCAGTATTGATACTGTTTTTTTCAAAAGACCCAGAAATAGCTGCTGGCACTTCTTTGGCATTAGTATCGATCAATAGTATTTCCGGATTTATAGCCTATAGGAAATCTGGCTTTATTGACGTGAGAAGTGGGATTTTATTTGCTATTGCTGCTGTTCCCGGTTCCGTGCTAGCCCCGTTCATATTAGATGTAATGCCAGGCAACATTTTTAGAACACTTTTTGGGGTTTTACTATTGGGCTTGGCTACACACATGTTTTTTCGAGGCAGCAAAGCAGGGGATGATTCCAACCGTATATCAAATGAAATAACCTTAAAACCTGCTCTTCCTAAATGGAAATCATTTACTGTTAGAGAAAGGAAAATCACAGCGTTTGATGGGACAATATTCAAGTATAGCTTCAATGAATCTATAGCAACTACATTCAATTTGGCCCTTGGGTTTGTATCTAGCTTTTTTGGAACAGGCGGCGGGTTCTTGAGGACCCCTATATTGGTGTCTGCTTTTTCCTTCCCAGTAAAAGTGGCAGTGGCTACTTCTATTTTTTCGCTCTCGTTTTATGCCACGATAGGTGCCGCCGCCCACGCTTTCAATCATAATATAGAGTGGTATCCAACGTTAGTTTGGGGTGGATTAGGATTGGTTCTTGGAGGGCAGATTGGTGCAAGATTAACGCAAAGAATCAAGAGTTTTTGGATTCTGAAATTACTTCTTTTAGTAGTTTTATTTTTGGGGTTGCAGTTACTTCTGGAAGGGTTATGGCCAGGGTTATTAAAACTGCCATCGGCGCATTAAAGAAAACAGAAATGTTTAATTTTACTTTGGAACATAAAGATGGACTTGCTCGGGCAGGGTGTATTAGCACTCCCCATGGGGAGATACTTACCCCAGTATTCATGCCTGTTGCCACCCAAGGATCCGTTAAGGCTCTAGATAGGGTCGATTTGGAATGTTTGGGAACGCAAATAATTCTTGGCAATGCCTATCATTTGTACTTGCGACCTGGGGCCAAAATCATAAAAGAATCGGGAGGCTTGCACTCATTTATGAACTGGACCAGGCCTATCTTGACTGATAGCGGAGGATTTCAAGGTTTTAGCCTGCAACATCTAAGAAAAATAACTGACGACGGCATTACATTCAAATCTCATATTGACGGTTCAACCCATGAATTAACACCGGAATCCGTAGTTGAAATACAAACGGATATTGGATCCGATATTATTATGCCTCTGGATGTATGCCTCCCAACTGAGGCATCTAAAACTGATTTATCAGAGGCGATGAACTTGACTTCTAACTGGTTGGGCCGATCGCTTCGCTCGCTGGATCGTAAATCGGACCAATCCCTGTTTGGTATTGTGCAAGGCGGACTACATGCTGACCTTAGACAGAAATCTGCTGATTTCCTTTCAAGCCTTGATCTGCCTGGATATGCAATTGGTGGATTAAGTGTGGGGGAGACAAAGGAAAAAATGTACCCAACAGTTGAAATTACTTCTAAATTGCTGCCAGCAGGCAAACCGAGATATCTTATGGGTGTAGGATCGCCAGAGGACTTGGTGGAGTGTGTTCTACGGGGTATCGATATGTTTGACTGCGTACTTCCGACACGAGTTGCAAGAAAAGGCGCAATGTACACCAAATTTGGTAGGCGTAATGTAACGAGATCCGAATACAAAAAAAGCGACAGTTCTTTTGACAAAGAATGTGATTGTTACGCGTGCACTAATTTTTCTGCGGGATATATCCATCATTTGTTCAAGGCGAAGGAATACTTAGCTTATCGGCTGGCCTCAATACACAACCTGAGGTTCTTTATGCGAACTATGGCTGATTTACGAAAGGCAATCCAGCGGGGATTAGTAAAGGAGTACAGAGAACAATTTTGGGAAAATTACCAACCCTCAGATCAATCAGCAAGGACTAATCAAGCACTCCGTCATATAAAGCGGTTCGAATAATAAGCCCAGACTACCTGCCTCCGGCTACTGCTGGAACAATGCTTATTTCATCTCCAGATTTCACACCACTTTCTATACCATCCATGAATCTAATATCTTCCCCATTGACGTAAATGTTTACAAAGCTTCGCAATTCCCCATTATCATCGCATAGCCGGCTTTTAATGCCAGGGAACTGAGAGTCCAGCGATGCAATTATTGCACTTACTGTATCCCCATCTGCATCTGCTTTATCTTCTCCGTTGGTTACTTTCCTCAAAGGCGTAGGGATTCTTACGCTGACACTCATCTATATTCTCCTTGATTTTTAAATCGTCTGGGTTAGACCACTTAGCCTTCGATGATGTCACCGGCTATTGGGTCGACTCTCACTCCTGTGGAAATTACCCATTCCAGCCCTTTATCTACCACGTCACCTTCTCCTTCTAATTCCAATACAACCCACCCCATGTCGTCTCTTATATCGGCTCTTCTGATGTTGGTTACTATACCGAAATCAACACCAAGTTTATATATTACTGGTTCCTTTATAAGTTCTTGTGGAAAAGTAAATTTGACACGTTTTGTCACCATAATCCTATACCACCTTAATCTCTTCGATTAGAAAGCTTCGTTTGAAAAGTGTCCAAATCAGGTTTGGTTTCAATTGGGGCCACAAAATCTCCCATTGCCTCTAAAGTTTTTAGGCCATTTCCTGTGACGAAGGCCACAGTGACTTCGTCTTTTTTAATCTTACCTTGTCTAACCAGTCTTTTTAGGCTGGATATTACCACTCCACCTGCTGTTTCCGTAAATATTCCTTCTGTTTCCGCAAGCAGACGGATACCATCGACTATCGAATTTTCGTAGGCAAAAACCCCGGTACCCCCGGTATCGCGAAGAACTTCAAGCGAATATGGTCCTGCGGCAGGGTTGCCAATGGCCAAAGATTTTGCAATCGTTTTAGGTCTAACGGGCTTGACTTGGTTATTGCCAGATTCAAATGCCTCAACAATAGGTGCACATCCTTCTGCTTGGGCAAGGTGCATTTTTGTCTTGGCTTTGTCAATTAACCCGATCGCTTCGAATTCTTCCAAACCTTTCCAAATTTTCGTATGTAGCTCGCCTGATGCCCCCGGGACTACACAGTGGTCAGGAGCTTTCCAACCTAATTGTTCAGCGACCTCATATCCTAGAGTTTTGCTCCCTTCTGCATAATATGGGCGCATGTTTATATTTACAAACGCCCACCTGTGGGCGTCTGCGAGTTCACTGCAGAACCTGTTAGCCTGATCGTATGTGCCCTCTACCGCTACCATAGTAGGGCCATAAACAGCTGCTCCTAGAATTTTTCCTTGTTCAAGATCAGCTGGATAAAACACCATTGTCTCCATCCCTGCCTTTGCTCCGTGGGCTGCAACTGACCCCATTAAATTACCAGTAGAAACGCATGCTAGAACTTCAAACTCAAATTCAAGAGCCTTTGTTGTTGTGACAGACACGGGACGATCCTTGAAAGAGAAAGTGGGATTTACGCTGTCGTTTTTTATGTAAAGGTGATCCAAGCCTATCTGACGCCCTAGGTTTTTCGCATGAATTAGAGGAGTAAACCCAGTTGATATATCAACTGCAGATTCCCTGTCCACTGGCAAGAAATCATGGTATCTCCACATAGTATTTGGCCCAGATTCAATGCTTTTCCTCGAGACTGATTTAGCTACAGAATCATAATCATAGGAGACTTCCAAAGGTCCAAAACAGAACTCACAGGCATTTAATGGCTCTATGGGATATTCGCTTTTGCATTCTCTACATTGTAGGCATTTTACGTGCGGCAACCTTTTGCTCCTTGGTTTTCTCAATGCAGTTGCTTAAGACTGCACAACTTGGGACACCAATTGAAATAAGGATCAGGCAGGAAATATTAGCAATCTAGTGAATTCAGTGTCAAGGAAATAAGAAACAATTTTAAGCTTATTCATCTATAAATTTGCTATTGCATTCAATATTGGTCCTTTTGACCTTATGTCCCCAACGATAGCTATATTTAGTTTTGAGACATCCAAATATTGGAAAGCGGCTGTTTGTAATTTCAATTTGTCATTTTTATCTATAGACTCTTTAATGACACTCTCACACTCTATCTGGTTATTGAATAACTCCTGATGAGCATTCCATGCAGCGACGGCCTGTGAATCATCCATTCTTAACTGCATTCTCCCTTTTAAGATTTGTTTGGCACGAACGACCTCAGAATTCTCTAGTCTTGTTTTTAAGTTTTCTACCTCTGTCAAAATAGCTTTTATGGCATCAATGTATTTATTCTTATCAACCGCCAAAGTTATCCTGAAGTCTCCGATATCGTGCAAATGTGTGACTCCTGACTCTATATCATAGACCAAACCGAGCCGTTCTCTTATTTCTTGGAATAGCCTGCTGCTCATTCCATCTCCTAAAATGACATTCAATAGGTCTAGTGCATATCTATCAGGATGGGTTATAGATACTCCGGGATATCCGAGATGAATATGAACTTGTTCGATATCTCTTTTTTCTACATCCAATCTCACGGAATCTTGGACAATCTTAATGGGACTGGTTTTTGGCTGGCTACCGGGAAATGGGCGAGTTAAAAATAATGGGTCAACTGATTGTATTGACGTGTCATGATCTACGTTTCCAGCGATGCTGATTACAGTGCTAGCGGGGAGGTAGAAATTATTAATAAACGCTCTAATGGTTTTTTGAGTGATATTTTCAACACTTTGTATAGATCCAGCGATGTCACGTCCTAACGCACTGCCAGGCCACATTAATTTATCCAGATTTAAAGCCGTTTTGGAATCTGGATAGTCTTCAATTGTTTTTATCTCTTCAATTATTACCCCACGTTCAGAATTGATTTCCTCTTCATTCAATAGTGAGTTTTGCATCATATCTTGCAAGATTTCTATCCCGGTGTGAAAATGATTTTCGGGTACCTTGCACCAGTAGTTTGTGGATTCATATCCAGTGCTTGCATTTAGAAACCCACCAGTTGATTCAATGGGGGA
Organism: Dehalococcoidia bacterium; assembly: GCA_029936675.1. Lineage (GTDB taxonomy): Bacteria > Chloroflexota > Dehalococcoidia > Lucifugimonadales > UBA826 > UBA11996. Next base: position 95,984 of record JAPYSB010000003.1, read on the forward strand.
ACTGACTGATAGCGGGGATGGTCTTTTACCCGTGCCTTTGAAGAGCATATGCTCTGCGAAATGTGCCACTCCATACAGTCCTTTTTGTTCATTTCTAGAACCTGTCTGCACAGAAATTAGGATTGAAACGGACTCGGAACTGGGCAGTTGCTGAGATACAACTCTTAATCCAGATTCCAATATAGCTTTTTGGTGTCTAGCCAATGGAATACCAATATGTCACTTGATTTCAGACCGTATTTCCACGCCAGATATTTCCTCTTGGAGCTTGGCTATTGCCAGAGTGGACTCTTGACCCCAACCTTTGTTTTGTGCATCTATGTAGCATTGTTGAACTAAATTTGATACTTTCATTGGTACTCGTAATTTTCTGCCCATATCTGTGGCGAGTCCCACATCCTTGGCAGCTAGATCTAGTTTGAAACCAGGTTCGAAATTGCCTTTAAAAAGTGTCTCTGGGTAGGATTTCATGTGGGCCGTATTTCCGGTGCTAGCCGATATGGCGTCATAAAGAGTCATAGGGTCGACTCCCGCTTTAACCCCCATGCTTAGGGCTTCGGATAACACAACTCCCAGGGTCATTCCTATTAAGTTGTTTGCTATCTTGCAAACAGCACCGGAACCAATATCTCCGCAGTACATTACCTGTGATCCCATAGCGTCCAATATGGATTTGTACTCATTATATTTTTCTAAATCTCCGCCCACCATGATGCATAGCGTTCCTTTTTCAGCTCCTACCGTACCGCCGCTGACGGGAGCATCGAGGATACTGGCGCCTTTTTGAACATAAAGAGATGACACATGGTTAATGGTTTCTGGATCAGTAGTGCTGAGATCAAAGTGTGTGGTATTCACCGAGGCTCCAGCCAGTATCCCGCCCTCACCTAAAGTGACTTCTTCCACATCCTGCGGCCTAGGTAAAGAGGTGAACACAACTTCACTGGACATAGCCACCTGTGCTGGATTATCAGCAAAAGTAGCGCCCATGGAAATAATCTCACTGGCGGCATTCTTGTTTATGTCATATACCACTAGGTCGTGCCCGGCTTTTATGATGTGCTTGACCATATGTTGCCCCATCAACCCAATTCCTATAAATCCTACCTTCATCTGTAGCTCTCCCTAACTGTTAACATAAAATGCATACATGCATTTCAAAATTAAATTTTGTAGCACGGTATACCCGAGAATGTTTCAATTTTCAAAACCTAACTAAAATAAAATACGTTTGTGGAATGAGAACAGATTAAAGGTATTCAGCAAGCACCTGTACAAGATGTTTCGATTTTTTCCCAGTACCTTGCTCTATTTGTTCACGGCACGATACTCCTTCTGTGATGACTAAAGTGTCTTCATCCTCGTTCCTTAATTTTGGGAATAGTGTTTCTTCGCCGATTTGCATAGAGATTTCATAGTGGTCCTTAAGATAGCCAAATGATCCTGCCATCCCACAGCAACCTGATTTTACTTCAGATGCATTAAGTCCGGGGATGTGTTCTAAAACCTGCATAGCTGCAGAGGTTCCGACTAGTGCTTTTTGGTGACAATGCCCGTGAAGTACTGCAGTTTGATTTTTTGGAGCGTGCTGAAATAGTATCTCTGAGTCATTTTCAATGGCGTATAAGAAAAATTCCTCTATAAGCATAGTATTCTCAGCTATCGCGTCCGTTTTTCCCGGATCATCCACTAGGTCACCAAAGTCTCCTAAAAATCCAAGGACACAGCTTGGTTCGATCCCCACCAGTTTGGCCCCGTTTTCTATATAGGGGTAGATTTGGTCAATGTTGAATGAAATATTTTCTTTGGCAACGTCTATCATACCGTTTGAAAGCATTGGCCTCCCACAGCATTTCACGTTCGGTAGGATAACTTGGTAACCTAGCTTTTCTATTACTTCCACCGCGGCTATTCCCAACTCTGGATGGTTGAAGTTTGTTGTAGTATCTGGAAAGAGGAGAACTTGTCCCTTAGTAGCCGCCGCAGCAGGTGATCCTCCCCTCGCTTTGAACCATTGGGTGAAAGTTTGAGAGGCGAATTTTGGTAGCGGTCTTCTCGAATCAATCCCAACGTATTGTTCAAGTAGTTGCTTCGAACCCGGAATCGACATCATCCAATTTGATAATGGGGCAAGAAAGGAACCCAATTTACTAAGCGCAGATATATTGCCAAAGAACCTATTTTTTATATCGTAGCCATTCTCTTTATGATAAATGTTGAGGAATTCATATTTCAATTTTGCCATATCCACGTTGGAGGGACATTCAGCTTTGCAACCTTTGCATTCTAGGCAAAGGTCCATCACTTCATACATACGTTCCTGAGTGATTGCCTCTGGGGGCAATGCTCCTGATATGGTGGCTCTCAGTGCGTTGGCCCGACCTCTTGTTGAGTGCTCTTCATCTCTAGTCGCCATATAGGAAGGGCACATAGTGCCTCCTATAACTTTCCTGCAAGCACCTTGCCCGTTGCACATTTCAATTGCACTGGCAAAACTTCCTCCTTCTGTTCTGTATGCAAATCCTGTCTCGGGGTTTAAGGTGTGGTAGTTAGTACCATATCGTAAATTATCAGTCATTGGCTGGGAATCAACTATCTTGCCTGGGTTCATGATGCCTTGCGGGTCGAAGGTCGATTTGACCTCTCTAAATGCCTCGTACAACTGATCGCCAAACATCTTGCGATTAAATCCACTTCGAACTAAACCGTCACCATGCTCACCGCTTAGTGATCCACCATATTCAAGCACCAGATCACTTATCTCTTCCGAAATGGCCACCATTCGGTCTATGCCTTCTTGGTTTTTTAGGTTTACTAAAGGTCTAATATGAAGGCATCCCACACTGGCATGGCCATAGTACCCGGCTTCTGTGCCGTTCTTTTTTATTATCTGATCAAATTTTTTAACAAATTCAGGTAGAACTTCCGGAGATACTGCGGTGTCTTCCACAAACGGAAGAGGTTTGGCATCACCTGGCACATTCATCATCAACCCCAACCCGGCCTTTCTCACATCCCAAACCTTTTGTTGATCTGTTGGATCGGACATTCTCAAAAGTTTGTATCCCCAACGACCTTTTTGCATTCGCGTTTCCAACTCGTCAAACTTGGACTGAAGTTCTAAGTCTGTGTCAGCTATCAATTCAATTACTAAAAGAGCTTCGGGTGATCCTTCTATAAAACTGGTAAGCCTGGAATATGCCAGATTGGATTGAGCTTGTTTTATTATCATGCTTCCAATTAATTCAACAGCAGCTGGTTCCATTTCTATTGCTGCCACTGTTGCTTCCATGGATTCATTCAAATCATTGCAATGCAGGACTCCCAATCCCTTTATTTTGGGGACCGGGACCACTTTCAACTTTGCCTCTGTAATGGTAAGAAGAGTACCTTCTGAACCAACTACAAACCTGGCCATATTAAAGTTACTTCCACTAACAAACTCGTCTAAGTTATATCCAGACACCCTTCGCTGTATTTTGGGATACCGTGCCAAAATTTCATCCCTGTTTTTTTCTCCAATGGCGAAGAGATTTCTGTAAATATCGCCTTCTAGTCCTGATATCCTCAACTTTTCTTCAAGGGTATCCCCGGCCAAATGTTCAAATTGCGCTTTGTCACCATTTGAGAGAACCACATTAAGGTCGTACACGTTATCGACAGTCTTACCCCATAGGATTGAATGAGCTCCACACGAATTGTTACCTAGTGCTCCCCCAACATTTCCTCGACTGCTTGTGCTGGGATCAGGTGCGAACATGACGTCGTGAGGTGATAGTTGGGCATTTAGTTCATCAAGAATTATTCCAGGTTGTGTTTTTACCCATCCTTCCTCAGTATTCACTTCTCCCATATTTTTCATATATCTTGAGAAATCTACGACTACTGATTCTCCTACGGTTTGCCCTGCTAGACTGGTACCACCGCCTCTAGGTAAAACCGTGACATCGTACTTGTGAGCTGTTTCAATGACCGCTATGACGTCTTCCTCATTTCGAGGCAAAACGACGCCCACTGGTTCGATTTGGTAGATGCTAGCATCGGTGCTCCATAGAGCACGTGACATTTTGTCGAAACGCACCTCTCCTGAAACATGTTTTTGTAACTCTGCAACAAGTTCTTGCGTGTCAGAAGCTTTGGAGGTAATTACCATGGGAAGGGACCTGCATTAGTATATGGGTTTGTGACTCCGGTCTCAAAACTCACCAGCGGTTTAGTTTATAGCAAGGATCGCTAGTTTATATCAAGTATTTTGAGGTTCGCCTGACCTTTTGGAGTGACTGCCACAGCCTTTTGACCGGATCTTTTTCCTATCAGTGCCTTTCCTAATGGTGAGGCATCGGATATTTTACCTTCAAGAGGATTAGCTTCTGAAGGGCTAACGAGAGTGTATTTGCTCTTCTTTTTTTTGTCCACATCTTCAATTACGATAGTGGTTCCAACCCGCACTGTTTTCGCACCTTTGCCTGAAGAATCAACAATTATTGCGGATCTAAGCATGCCCTCGATTTCCTTGATTCGGGCTTCCTCTCTTCCCTGTTGCTCACGAGCTGCTTCGAGAGGTGCATTTTCCCTAACATCGCCATCTTCAGCGGCGGTTTGGATGGATTCGCTGATGGATATTCTATTTGATTCTAGCAACTCCTTCTCAGATGTAAGTTGGTCGTGCCCTTCCTGAGTCATTTCCTGACCACCCCTTTGTGACATGGACCTTCCCCTTCCAGTCCTAGAATTGCCTTTCGACTTTCTGACCCGGAAATGGGTGGCTAGATTCATGCCCGTTATTTCTTGTTTGTGCATATAAGCTAGGAACTTACGAACAGCCTGTAGACCTTCTACTGCCTCTTCCGACATCGTGTTTTTGGCAACTTGTTCGGCATATCCACCTATCTGAGATGGTGTTATAGATGCTAGGAGGCGATCTCCTTGGAAATGTTTAACGAAGCGGTTTATCTCTCTTATGGCTGCCTGAGACTTATCTTTGTCTTTAAGGCTTACGGTGTATTCACCGACTGCCTCCAGCAGGTTCATTTCGTTGTTCGAGGCCAAGGAAATCTCCCTTTTTTAAGACACTACTCTAAAAATTATCTTATGTTAACGGACTTATAATTCTATCAGAGGTTGGTGGCTATTAACAAAATTAGTGAAATCATCTTGGTTTCCATACTCTCTCATACCTAATTGCCCAGATAGATTTGGATATTAGTATTCCATGGTGTTAAATTACCTCTTGGATTCTAAGGGCCTAGGAGTATTACACGATTAATGAACACTACAGAATTTTTAAATATAACCTCTCTGATTGTTCCAGAAAGGACCGCTATAGTTTTTGATGGGAAAAGGTTTTCTTTCCAAGAATTGGAAGAAAGGGTGAAGAAACTGGCAAATGCCTTTGTAGGCATGGGGGTCAGAGCAGGGGATAGGATAGCCAGCATGCAGGTCAACTGTAACGAAAATATAGAGACCTACTTTGCAGCAGCCAAATTGGACGCAGTGTACGTGCCGCTCAATTTTCGTTCCAGCCCAGAAGAAATCGAATATATGATAAACGATTCCAAGCCGAAGATTCTTATCACCGGTGAACGTTACGTTTCCATGGTAGATGGCATTAAAGAAAATTTGCCCAGCGTCGACGGGTTTGTAGTGATGGATGACGCATCCGTGGAAGGGTGGGAGTCATACGAACAACTGTTGGCTGCGTCATCTGGCGAAGACATGTATCCAATGGGGGACGAAGACGATTTGACCATGGTCATGTTTACAGCAGGGACCACAGGTTCTCCCAAAGGGGTCATGTTGAGCCATGACAGCTTCGCGTCATATTTATTGGCAAATGTTTCTCCCCCCGACCTTGAATCGGAGGAGAAAAACATTCTGACAGTACCTCTCTACCATATTGCTGGTATACAGGCTGTTATGGCTGGAATTTATGGAGGGCGGACTTTAATCATTCAACGTCAATTTGAGCCAGTTGAATGGATGACATTGGTACAAGAAGAAAAAGTTAATCGAGCCATGATGGTTCCAACCATGCTTAAAATGTTGATGGATCATCAGGAATTTGAAAAATTCGACCTTTCAACCTTAGAGGTGATCACTTACGGGGCTGCCCCAATGCCGCTTGAAGTGATAAAAAGGGCCATATCGAAATTTCCAGGAACCTTTTTCATAAATGCTTTCGGCCAGACCGAGACAGCAGCAACCATAACTATGCTGCCGCCAGAAGACCATATTTTGGAAGGTTCAGAAGAAGTAATCGAAAAAAAATTAAGCAGATTGACATCGATAGGGAAACCTCTGAGTGATGTTGAAGTGAGGATTGTAAATGAAGATGGGGGTGAAGTGGAAGTAGGTGAAACTGGCGAAATAGTCGCTCAGGGTCCTAGGCTAATGAAAGGGTATTGGAACCAAAAGGAGGCAACAGCTGAGGCTTTACGAGGTGGCTGGCTGTACACTGGCGATTTGGGATATTTCGATGAGGACGGATATATATTTCTGTCAGGCAGAGCTAAAGATTTCATAAAGAGAGCTGGTGAGATGGTTTCGCCTGAAGAAGTGGAGCAAGTGCTACATTCACACCCCTCCATTGATGAGGCAGCTATTATCGGTGTGCCTGATGTAGATTGGGGAGAACGCGTTAGGGCAATAGTTGTAGCCAAGATAGGTGTCACCATAGACAAAGAAGAAGTGATGGCCTACTGCAAAGACAGAATGGCTAGTTTCAAGAAGCCGGAATCAGTTGTGGTGGTAGAAGAGTTGCCCCGAAATCCTTTAGGTAAAGTTCTAAAAAGAGTTTTAAGGGAAGAATTCAGTTATCCGCTGGAAGACTAGCGGGAAGTGAGGATAATTTAACGTGAAAATCACAAACATAGAAACCTTCATTGTTGATGCAGGTTGGAGGCCTTGGGGTTTTGTTAAGGTTGAAACCGATGAGGGTATTACTGGTTGGGGAGAGTGCAGCGATGGTAGGTCCCCTCGAGGCGTACAGGGGACTATTGAGGATTTGAAACCGTTACTTATTGGTACGGATCCTAGGGAATTTGAAAATCGGTTTTGGGATATGTACAGAGGTACACGTCAAAGCCCAGGGGGGATTGCTGCAAAGGCATTGGCAGGGTTGGATTGTGCTTTTATTGATATAAAAGCAAAAAGTTTAGGTATTTCAGTGCCTGAACTGTTTGGGGGACCGACTCGTGATAGAGTTCGTGTTTACTGGTCTCATTGTGGCACATCCAGAACAAGAAATCATGAATTAATTGGTGTTCCGCCGCTTAAGACATGGGATGATATAACAACTCTCGGAAAGGAAGTAGTCGACCGAGGATTTACTGCTTTAAAGACAAATATCATTGGGCCAGGTGACCCTGCTCAGCATTTTGGCGGTGGATTTGGTGGAGGTAGAGGATCAACTGACCAGGTGGTTACCAAAGGGGTTTTGAGGCACATTGAGAAACTAATTGGTACATTTCGAGACGCTGTTGGACCTGATGTAGATATTAATTTGGACCTCAACTTTCACTTTAAAACCGAGGCTTGCCTTCGGATTGCCCAAGTCTTGGAGCAGTTCGATATGCTGTGGCTCGAAATAGACATGTATCAACCTGAGAGTATAAGGCAAATAAAAGACTCCACAACCACCAGGATTTGCACGGGGGAAAATTTATTTTATATGCGGGATTACCTTCCTTATTTCCAACAGCATGCTGCTGATATGTTCATGATCGATGTTCCTTGGAACGGATTCAGCCAGTCCAAGAAAGTAGGTGATTTAGCTGAAGTATTTCAGCACAATGTTGCTCCCCATAACTACTATAGCCATTTGTCCACTTTTGTTAGTGCTTCACTATGTGCTTCGCTTGCAAACATAAGAATAATGGAAATTGATATTGACGATGTTCCCTGGAAAGACGATTTGGTGACCAATAAGCCTGAAATCATAGACGGGTATATGACAATACCATCCGGACCAGGTTGGGGTACCGACATTAACGAGGAGGTTGCAAGGGCTCATCCGTGGGAAGGCCACAGAGGTAGCTATGGTTCTGATGCCGCATCACCTTCAGAATGGACGTTCGGACTGCCTAGCTTTTAAAAAAAAGACGGTCTGATTTCTAAACCTTTTCAGGTATAGGAGAGGAATTTCTGAATTTCCGAATAACGTCTGCAACAGCCTCAGGACGTTCCATGTACATATTGTGGCCCGCGTCTGAAATAATTACCGTCTGCAGGTTTGGTAGTGCATTTTCGAATTCAAAAGCTTTTCTAAACCCGTCAATACGATTGCCACCTACTACAAAGAGTATTGGTATAGATATGGCTCTGAGTGAGGGTTCTAAATCTAAGTAGTCATTTTCTCTTTCATCCCACGCTAAGGTAGCAGGGGACCATTTCATATCGACCCTGCCGTCTTTGTCCAAAAAAGTTTCATGCCTAACAACATCGTCTATAACTGCTGGATGCCATTTGCTTGTAACCTCATGTTTGCCCAGAAGATCCTTGAGTTGATCATGATCCTTCCAAGTAGTCCTTGGCCTGTTGCCTCGATCAGATACCATCCGTTGAAATTTTTCGTCTACAATCATCATTGGTTCCATAAGGACCAAATTTTTGAACCTGCTGGGATTATCAGCAACGTGCATTGCCAGAGCTACTGCTCCTGCGGAATGGGCTACAGCGTGAATTTCATTAAGATTCGTTTTAGTGACAAAATTTTCAATGTCATCTGATTTATCGGTGAACCTGTACCCCTTTTCTATCCAGCTACTATCACCGTGTCCTAACAGGTCCATCGCTAAGACGTGGCTATCCTTGGACAAATTTTTGGAGACCGCATCGAAACTTCTACTTGTTCTCATGTCACCATGAATTAAAACAGTGGTTGGCCCTTCACCTTGCCAGTCAATGTAATGTGTGGAATTTGTTTTGTTATCTACGAATCGGCTTTTAGGGCTAGCTGAGTTAGATTTCATGTTTTGCAATAAAAAAGACTAGTCCTACTTTATTAGTACTAGTCATGTTAATTCAGTATTTTAGATTTTATCCGCCAGAAATTGCCGGTAAGAAATGAATTTCACTATCGGTGGCAACTTTCTGGATCATTCCTAAAGGCGTTATTTCTCCGTCTACTGCTACTGATATATTTGGCTTTAGTTTTCCGTCATTTACCAGCCGGTCTTTGAAACCCGTGTATTGCGAGTCCAGATTGTCTATGACTTGCCTAAGGTTCGTGCCTTCAATCACTAACTTTTGTTCTCCATCGCATAGATTTTGCATGAGAGAAGGCACGAAAACTATAGGCATGACCTTATTTTCCGGATTCCAACACGGCTCCAGGGGTAAGTGGGAGTTGGGTCATAATATTCCCGGTGGCGTCAGACACTGCATTTGCAATCGCTGGCGTTGGGGGGACTATGTTTGCTTCTCCTACACCTCTTACACCAAATGGGTGTCCAGGGTTTGCTACTTCAACTATGACTGTATCAATCATAGGTAAGTCCAGTGAGGTTGGCATCCGGTAGTCTAGCAAACTTGAGTTTGCCATATTTCCTTGATCGTTCATGAAATATTCTTCATTAAGGGCCCAACCGATTCCTTGGACGCTGCCTCCCTGCATCTGTCCTTCAACATAGCTGGGGTGGATGGCTTTTCCTACGTCCTGTACACAAGTAAATCTTTCAATAGAAACCTTTCCAGTTTCGTCATCAACAGATACATCAACCATATTGCCCGCAAAGGACCCCCCAACACCTTTTGGGTTAACAGCCGCTCTTCCAGTTATCCCACCACCGGTGTCACTCATTTGAGATGCTAGTTCCTTGAAAGTCATATTTAGCTCAGAGTCCGTCTTTGAACTAATGACACCATCTTCCATTTGAAGAGAATCTGGGTCTACATCCCAAATGGATCCTGCCCTCTCGATGGATTGTTTTTTCACGTCTTGAGCTGCTTCATATGCCGCCCAGCCTGTTGCAAAGGTGGTTCTACTTCCCCCTGTTACGGCTGTAAATCCTATGGTGTCGGTATCAACAACTGATGGTCTGACATCTTCGACTGAGATTCCTAATACCTCGGCTGCATGCATAGCAATGGACGTTCTAGATCCCCCTATGTCAGTGGAACCTTCCGTCAGATTTATCGAACCGTCAGAATTTACTGCTATATTGCAGGCGGAGTCGAAGCCAATATTGAACCAAAAACCAATGGAGACGCCTCTACCATGTCCTGCTGCCTTGGCAGCTTTATAGTGCGGGTGGTCCTTCATGGCTTCTAAGACCTCCTTAGCACCTATTCTTCTAAAGGTGGGTCCGTCGACTCTTCGAGTTCCCTCAACCGCCACATTTTTGAGTCTTAAATCAATAGGGTCCATGTTTAGCTTGTTGGCAAGTTCATTAATAGCCTGTTCCATTCCAAAAGCAGCATTTGGAGCGCCAGGTGCTCTATAGGGGGCCGTTTTTGGTTTATTGACGACCACGTCGTACCCGTCGATTAGACCATTTTCAATGTCGTATGCTGCAAAGACACATTGGGCCGCTGCACCTACTGGCGAGCCGGGATAACCACCAGCTTCCATAGCCATCCATGCATGAGCTGCAGTGATAGTGCCATCCGATTTTGCCCCCAGTTTGATCTTTATGTTTGAGCCTGGGGTAGGACCTGATCCTTCAAATGTGTCTTTCCGGCTCATAACTATTTTCACTGGAGCACCCGTTTTCTTGGACAAAATTGCGGCTACCGGCTCTACATAAATAGGTATTTTGCCTCCGAATCCCCCGCCAATTTCAGTTGGGGTTACGCGTATTTTTGAAACAGGAATGTCTAGAATATCAGCTAGGCTGTCCCTCACAACAAAGGAGCCTTGTGTACTGCACCAGACGTGGAGTCGACCGTCCGTGTTCCATAGTGCTGTTCCGTTGTGAGGCTCGATGTAACCTTGGTGCACCATTGCAGTGTTGTATTCCCTCTCCACTATGACATCCGCTTCTGAAAATCCCTTTTTCACATCACCTTTTACATGCTGAAAATGATCAGCGGTATTACTAACAACGCCGGAATCCTCTCCCAATTCTTGGGTTGTCAAACCTTCATGCAAGATAGGCGCGCCTTCTGACATAGCTTCTTGAATGGTTAAAACGGGTTCCAGAACTTCGTATTTTACGTCTATGAGTGCCAGGGCTTCTTCCGCAACATGAGGATTTGCCGCAGCAACTCCAGCAATTGCATGGCCCGCATAAAGGACCTTATCGCTTGCCAGTATGTTGTCTCTAAGCCACTTTTTGCCATCTGTTTGAGGGAAGTCTGCTGCAGTAGCAACAGCTTTCACACCTTCAAGTGCCTCCGCTTTGGTTGTGTCTATGGACACAATCCTAGCGTGAGCGTGAGGGCTTCTTAGAATTTTGCCATGTAGAAGCCCAGAGGCATCAAAATCGGCTCCGTAAATTGCTCTCCCAGTGACTTTGTCCGCTCCGTCATGCCGGATTGGCCTGGTTCCTATGACTTTATAGTCCACGTTGGATAGAATCATGTTTCTTTCGTAGTCTGCAGTCGTCATTTTAATTAGGCCTCCTGCATTTTTTTTGCCGCATCTTGTACAGCTCTTACTATTTTGTCGTAGCCGGTACATCTGCAAAGATTGTTGGCTAGCCAAAAGCGGATTTCATGCTCTGACGGGTCGGGGTTTTGTTCTAACAGAGCTTTTGAGGACACGATAAACCCAGGGGTGCAAATGCCACATTGGAGGGCGGCATTTTCCAAGAATGCAAGTTGCAATGGGTGTAAATTGCTCCCATCCGCAACTCCCTCAATTGTCTCTATATTAGCTCCTTCGGCCTCAACGCCAAGGACTAGACACGAAGTTACTACCCTGCCGTCCATGTTGATGGTGCAGGCACCACAGTTACCATCATTACAACCTTCTTTTGTTCCTGTCAGACCTATAACGTCCCTAAGGCATTCAAGTAGACTCTGACGAGGTTCACACAAAAAGTCGACTTGCTCCCCATTTATTGTGGTTTGTATGTGAGTCTTTCCTGGCATTATTTGCCTCCCTGTGCGCGGTCTACTGCCGTATTAAGAGCCCGGCGGGTAAGAACTTCGCATAAATGTTTTCTGTATTCTATCGTTCCTCTCATATCAGAAATCGGTTTTGCTGCTGCCTTTGCCGCGTTGGCTGCATTTTGTATCGGACCTTCTCCTACTGATTGACCTACTAGCGCACTAATTGCGTCTGGTACCGAAATTGGAGTAGGGGCGACCGATGCCAAACTGACCTTGGCTGCAGTGAATTTCCCAGAAGCAATATTTACCGAAACACCAGCACCTACAACAGCTATATCCATTTCATTTCTAGGTATAAATCTGATGTAGTTGGCACCGAATCCTTCGCCTGGGTTAGGAAGGTTAATAGAAACCAATATCTCATCTTTTTCGATACATGTTTGTCGTGGCCCAGTGCAAATGTCCTCCACTGCAACTTCACGTGTGCCATTCGGACCTGCTAGGGTGGCTACCCCGTTATGTGCCACAAGGTTGGGGATTGAGTCCCCGCTTGGGGCTGCATTACACAGGTTGCCTCCTAGAGAGGCTCTACCTTGTATTTGAGTACCACCAATTAATGAGGCGGAATCAATTAATGCAGGATAGTGATTTATAACATTGTCATCGTTATAAATTTTGTAACAGGGAACAGCTGCACCAATGGTCAACCCTTTCTCTGCGCTATAGCTAAGCTCGTTTAGTTCTGGTATGTCTTTAATATTTACAACAATATCTGCGTCCACCCTTGGGTCTTTAACCCTCAATTGAACAATCAAATCTGTGCCACCCGCCATAGGACGAGCTTTTCCGCCTGACTGGGAGAGGATCTTTATAGCCTCATCCACCGTTTTGGCATTTTCATAATCAATCCACTTCAAGAGATTTCCTCCTTTGCCGGGGCACCTTTTTATCCAGCACCCTTTGTCAGCTTTACCCTTTGTTGTTAGCTTTATTTTCGGTTACTTTGCCCATTCAAGATGGGGCCGAAATTCGGCTCAAGTCTAACATATGGATTTCAGGCTAACAATCTTCAACGTACCCCTATCAATATACCGAGTATATTTATCATATATTCATCACTTTTTGCGGTTAGGGCAATTTATATTACGAGGGTTTCACTACCGAGGGATTAACTGCCTATAAACAATAATGGAATAAGATTTACCCTTTCCATCACAGATATATTTATGGCAGTATGTTTTTGAGATATTTTCCTGTATACGAACCTTCGTGTTGGGTGGCATTTTCAGGAGTTCCTTCATAGACTAGATTTCCCCCTTTATCCCCTGCCCCCGGGCCAAGATCTATTATCCAATCGGCACTTTTTATTAGATCGAGATGGTGCTCAATTAAAACAACTGAATTCCCTGTGTCAACAAGTCGCTGTAGCACTTTTAATAATTGAGAACAGTCTTCGAAAGAAAGCCCCGTTGTCGGCTCATCCAGAATGTACAAGGTTTGTCCAGTAGCTCTTTTTGAAAGCTCTGTTGCTAACTTGACTCTTTGAGCTTCACCGCCACTCAACTGTGTGGCCGGTTGCCCCAATTTGATGTAGCCAAGCCCTACATCCTGTAAGGTCTGTAATTTTGTCTTTATTCTGGGTATGTTAGAAAAAATGGTCAGTGCTTCGGTTACCGTTGATTGCAAGACATCCGAGATGCTCAAGCCTCTGTATTCTATCTCTAACGCTTCCCTGTTATACCTGCTTGCCTGGCACTCTTCACAAGGAACAGAAACGTCAGGTAAGAATTGCATCTCTATGTTGATATAACCGTCGCCGGAGCAGGCTTCACATCTTCCTCCTTTGACGTTAAATGAGAATCTACCAGGTTTGTAACCTCTACTTCTTGCTTCAGGTACTTGTGCGAAAAGCTCTCGTATAGGGGTAAACGTACCTGTGTATGTAGCAGGATTACTCCTCGGAGTTCTTCCGATCGGTGATTGGTCAATATTCACAACTTTGTCTATGTTCTCAAGACCTTTAATACTTCTGAATTTACCTGGTCGATCCTTAGCTCGGTAGAAGTGCTGTGATAAGCGTTTGTATAATATTTCGTTAATCAAGGTGCTTTTACCCGACCCTGAAACACCGGTGATACATACCAAAATGCCGAGGGGAATTGTTACATCTATCGAATTCAAATTGTTTTGTTCAGCACCTTCAATTTCTAGATATTTCCCATTAAATAATCTTCTAGTCTGGGGTGTTTCGATTACTTTTCTACCAGATAAATACTGTCCGGTGAGCGAATTCTTGGAGGCCATAATCTTGCTAACACTCCCTGAGGCGACTATCTCACCGCCATGTTCCCCCGCACCCGGCCCAAGATCCACTATATGGTCAGCTGCTCGCATAATTGCCTCATCATGTTCCACAATTAAGACGGTGTTACCAACGTCTCTAAGCCCTTTTAGTGTGTTTATGAGCCTATAATCATCTGCAGGATGCAGACCAATAGATGGCTCATCGCAAACATATAACACTCCCATTAGACCGGATCCTATCTGCGTTGCGAGTCGTATCCTTTGAGCTTCCCCACCACTCAAAGTGGAAGCAGTGCGTGAAAGTGTTAGGTAGTCAAGGCCTACATTGAGTAGAAACTGCAGCCTGCCAGATAATTCTTTCAAAATTTGTGAGGCTATTGATTTGTCTCTCATTGAAAGAGTTCTTGGGTTTTCAAGTAAGGCAATCCAATCAGCCGCTTCTGAAATGGATTTGTCCGACACACTCATAATTGTTTCATTTCCGATCGTGACCGCCAATGACTCCGGTTTCAAACGTTGCCCTGAACATCCCTGGCAAGGAAGGGATGTCATATACCTCTCTATGTCCTTCCGCACATTTTCCGATTCTGTTTCTGTATATCTCCGCTCTAAATTTCCAATAACTCCTTCAAAGCGGCGGTTCCATCGGAATGTTCTGCCTCTTCTACTTCGATAAGACATCTTAATTTTGGTCTTGGTACCATTTAGAATCATGTCCATTGTTTGAGGCTCAAGTTCCTGAACCGGAATATCGATTCGGAAACTATCTATTTCGGACAAAGAATTCAATTGGCTCATGTGCCAAGAAGACAGTGACCCTCCCTTTGACCAACCTTCTATGGCGCCCTCTTCAATAGTTTTTGTTTTGTCAGGAATTACTAGATCAGGATCGACAACCATTTTGAACCCTAGGCCTGTACATGTAGAACAAGCTCCATGTGGGTTATTAAAACTAAAAGTTCTAGGTTCAATCTCGCCAAGGCTCACATTGCAATAAACACAAGAAAATTCTTCCGAAAATATCATTTCCTCCTTTCCGGAAATATCTACAAGTACAATTCCTTCGGCTTGTCTTAGTGCTGCCTCGGTGGAATCACTTATTCTTACCATGTCCATCTTTTCAGTGATTACAAGTCGATCAACAACAATGTCGATGTTGTGCCATTTTTGTTTGTCTAACTCAAAATTGTCACTAAGGTCTCTTATTTCACCGTCAACACGTACTCGTACAAATCCTGATTTTCTTGCCGATTCAAACACTTCCTTGTGTTCCCCTTTTCTTCTTCTTACAACCGGAGATAATATTTGTATCCGGCTAGAGACGGGTAATCCAGTGATGGAATCAACTATTTGTTGAACGGTTTGTCTTTGTACTGGTCTTCCGCATTTGTAGCAGTGAGGTTTACCTACTCGCGCAAATAATAACCGGAGATAATCGAATATTTCGGTAACTGTTCCTACTGTAGAACGAGGATTATGCGATGTTCCCTTTTGGTCTATTGATATTGCCGGTGAAAGTCCCTCAATATAATCAACGTCTGGCTTGTCCATCCGGCCAAGAAATTGACGGGCATAGGCGGATAATGACTCCACATACCTGCGTTGACCTTCTGCGTAAATCGTGTCAAACGCTAAAGAGCTTTTTCCTGATCCGGATACCCCTGTTATAACAACAAGTTTATTTCTGGGAATAGTGACATCCACATTTTTTAAATTGTGTTCTCTAGCACCTTTCACCACTATATTTTTTATGGGACCGGATTTAGGTGACATCGCACACTCTTAAATTGGTTGTCTTAAAAGGGTTATCCTCTGATTCTAACATTTCACTGGTTGATGTTGATGCTGAAATTTTATTAATCTGTCAGTGTTTATTGACCTAGAATGCTTACCGTCAATACAATCGGAATATTGCTTTCCACATAAATTATTTAACCTTTAAATTCGTAGCATTTATAAAAAGGAGTATTAAAGATATGAGTAGTGGTTACAACAAACCAATTCCGGTGCCAACACCCGAATCGGATGTTTTTTGGGAAAAGGCAAAGCAACATGAGCTTTGGATACAGAAATGTTTGAACTGTAATAAGCCGTTTTTTTACCCCCGAATGAATTGTCCTAATTGTTTATCAGACAATCTTGAGTGGTTCAAAACAGCAGGCATGGGAACCCTTTACTCTTATATGATCAATCACCGTCCGGTTCCGGGGTTTGAAGAAGATGCTCCTTATGCGATAGCAATTGTTCAGCTTGATGAAGGCCCTAGGATGATGACCAATATAGTAGGAATAGAAAACACCCCAGAAAATCTTATTCTAGATATGAAATTAAAAGTTGTGTTTGATGATGTTAGTGATGAAATTGCGATTCCTAAGTGGGAGCCAGCTTAAGTGTAGCCAGCATTATTTGAACTGAAAAACAGGAAGGTAAAAATGGATTCATTACGATATAAAGCCGCGATAGTTGGGGCTTCGGAGACGACAGAGTTAGGCTCCATACCGGATAAAACAGCGTTTCAACTTCATGTTGATGCATCAGTCAATGCTATTAACGACTGCGGCATAGACAAAAATGAAATCGACGGAATTGCCACAACTATGAGTCCTGCTGCTTTAGCTCATTACCTGGGCATCGTACCTAAATGGATAGATAACACCCAAGTCGGAGGTACTTCATTTTTGGTGCATGTTCGCCATGCAGCAGCAGCTATCGCAAGCGGTTTATGTGAAACAGTATTAGTGGCGATGGCGGAGAGCGGGCGAAATAGAGTTGGGGAACAGACAGGACGTATAGGAGATGTTGCTTCCATGTCTGGGGGCAGAAGAGATAGCTCGTTTCCAGGTCAGTTTGAGTCAATATATGGCGTAGCAGGTCCTACCACTCAATTTGGCATGGGTGTGCTTCGTTACATGAAAGAAACAGGTCTAACACACGAACAACTAGCATCAGTTCCTGTTGCACAGCGCAAATGGGCCAACAAAGTTCCTCGAGCCATGTACGGTGAGATTATCACAATCGAGGATGTAATCAATAGCAGGATTATTTGCTATCCATTTCACCTGCTCGAATGTTGTTTAGTCACTGATGGAGGTGGTGCATTAATAATTACTAGTGCTGACAGAGCCAAGGATTTCCCTACTAAACCGGTGTACATAATAGGCACCGGGGAATCTGTTGAAAGTCCTGTTATAAGTCAAATGTATGATATGACCACTTCGGCAGCTTTTAAAACTTCGAGCAAAAAGGCCTTTGAAGAAGCAGGTGTTACACACGATGATGTAGATCATTTAATGGTGTACGACGCCTTTGCCCATTTGCCTATATATGGCCTTGAAGATTTAGGTTTTGTAAAAAGAGGCGAGGCAGGATCTTTTATTGAAGAAGGTAATACTTCTCCGGGAGGTAAACTACCTATGAATACAAATGGGGGAGGACTTTCTTACACTCATTCCGGCATGTATGGAATGTATGCCATACAGGAATCTGTAAGGCAGGTGAGAGGGGAGGCAGCTCACCAAGTCGATGGGGTAAGAACTTCATTTTGTCAGGGAGTTGGTGGAATGTTTATGGCAGCCGGGAGTCTTGTATTTACCAATGAGGAACCTCATAGATAAGGGAGTTATATAGTCCACATGACTGAAATTTTATGCTACGAAGATAGCTATTTGCAGGAATTTGGGGCCACTGTAACAGACGTAATAGAATCAGGAATCGTATTAGACAGAACGAGTTTTTATCCCGGGGGGGGCGGACAGCCTTGCGACACGGGAGTAATTGAATGGGACGGTCAATCTTCTCATATTTTCCAAGTATCGAGAATTGAAGGTAAATTGGTCCATAAAGTTGAAGGCCCCATCCCTGATCTCAGAACCCCTATCATAGGTAGGATCGATTGGGTAAAACGATATCAGCTAATGAGAACACACACAGCTTTGCATATTTTATGCGGAGTCGTGTGGAGAGATTTTGGAGCCCAAGTAACTGGAGGCAACATGACTCCACTTCATGCGCGTATGGATTTTGAACTTAAAGAAATGTCGTCAGGATTTGCGTCTGATATCGAAATGCTTATTAATAAAGAGGTTTTGGCAGAAAGAAACATAGACGTATTTAATCTTCCTAGAGAAGAGGCTTTCAAAATTCCAGATCTAATCAGAATGAAAATAAATAAGTTGCCTCCTACTATTTCAGAAATCCGAATAGTAAACATTTCCGGTTTAGATCTGCAGGCAGATGGTGGTACTCATGTTCGTAATACGGGGGAGGTAGGGAAGATAAGAGTAGTGGGTCATGAAAGCAAAGGGCGAATTAACAAAAGGTTGCGTATTGTCGTAGAAGACTGAATCAAGTTGAACAGTTTGGCTTAAAAAGCTAGTATCTTTGGACAGAAATGTATTCCCTTCCATTGATGGCTATAGCACTTAATGTATATCAGGAGAAGAATAATGGCATTTGATTTTCAAAATATATTGGCAACTCATGTCCCAGAGACAATTCGAGTTACCCCGGCAAAAAAAGGGAAATACGATTTTGCTGTTGCATACCCAGATCCTGTGTCTTTGCCTCACGCTGAAATTTTAGAATGCCTTAAAGAGGCTTTGGCAGAATCTGGTTCAGAACTGGCTGTTTATCCTCATCCACAAGGGAACACTCCACTCAGGCAATACGTTGCTGAAAAAATCGGGAGAGATCGAGACATACAAGTAACAGAAAACGACATTATTTTAGGGAATGGTTCGGGCCAACCTATAGACATGATTTGCGCGGTACTTTTGAATCCCGGAGACGTCGTTATAACAGATAGTTTTGTATATGGCGGGACTTTGAACACCTTGAGGAGACATTTGACAGATATAAGAGGGGTTGCCTCTGATGAAAATGGTATGGACCCTGAGGCATTAGATAAAGAAATTGAGAAAGCTATCAAGGCTGGCCACAAACCGAAATTCGTTTATCTAATTCCTACTTTTCAAAATCCACAAGGATGGACGATACCTGAGAGTAGGCGAAAACAACTATTGGCAGTAACTCAAAAATATGGGGTGCCGATATTAGAGGATGATTGCTATGCAGATAATAGATACGACGGTGATCTCCCCACATCTATTCTTAATCTTGATGATACAAACAGTGTGATGTACGTCGGGTCTTTCTCAAAAACCATTGCTCCTGGCATGAGTCTGGGATACATGACTGCTCCACAATTAATTTTGGATAGAGCAATGGGTGTTAAAAGTGGCCGTGTGAGTGAATTCACAGCGATGGCTGTTGAGAAATATGCAAGAAAATATTTGGATGCCCATATAGAGGAAATTAATAATATTCAGAGGACAAAAAGAGATGCCATGCTTTCGGCTTTGGGCGAAAACTTTGGTACAGGCGCAAAATGGAGTGATCCTGATGGCGGACTCTACATCTGGGTAAAATTGAAAGAAGGTTCTGATATGGCTGCTCTGAACAAGAGATCAGTCGAGGAGATAGATGTAGGATTTCATCCTGGCATCAACTATTCGCCAGATGGAACTTCAGGTAAGGATCACATACGGCTATGTTTTGGCTACAATCAACCTGACGAAATAACTGAAGGTATTAGCCGACTCGCGAATTTCTTGTCTAAGGAAGGAGCGCTAGACTCTTAACAGTCCGGTGAGCCCTATTGGCTAATTTCTGCTAAATTTGAACAGCAAATCTATGTTAAGGGTGCGGAATATGCTTTTCGATTCGGTTAGTAGGTGAAATAGGCATATCTCAATTCTTTTTTCTATGGATGTTTCCTCAAGTATCGTCTGGCGGACTTTGTTAGAACCCTGAATTAGTTGTGCCAGGAAAAAAGATAGCTGATCGGGATCTGTTGGGAGGGGCGTTTGTGCTTTCTTAACCCACCCCCCATTCATGGATACGATCGCCTTCAAATGCCTGGAAGCAGCAGTTTCTGCTTCTTTCAATGATTGCTCTTCTATGTTTTCCTCAGTAGAGGGATTATGTATTTCTACCAACCCTTCTAGGTAAGCTTTATCTTGGATTAATTCAATTATGTTGAAACGTGTTTCTCCCACCGCAGTTAAATAGAGACGGTTTTGGGAAAGTTTTCTTATTTTGGTGATTTTGGCTAAAGTTCCGACCTTGTGAGGTACGGCGTTACCTCCGACTTCCTGACCCTCTTTAATAAGTACAATTCCGAATTTAGAGTCAGTATCTAGACAGTCTTGCACCATGGAATGGTACCTATCTTCAAAAATTTGAAGTGGAATAGTGCCACCCGGGAAAAGGACTGTACTAAGGGGAAATAGAGGTATCTTATGTGTTTCCTTGTTTACCATTAAATCCTCACGTTTATTGATCCGGAAACGTTGTTGCTCAAAGGTATTATAGTTGTATTATTTCTATGCTGGTAAGTTTGATCTTAATATCAGTGCTTGATAGGCTTATCACCGGTGGATTTACGAAAAACTTTAGATCTATTTTCAATAGAACCTGGAGGCCAGATGCACGAAGTATTTAGTGATGCGATTGAAAGATTAGGTAGCGGAGAAAAAGTTGTTGTGGCTACAGTTGTCCGGACAAAAGGGTCTACCCCACAAAAATCTGGGGCAAAATTACTAGTGCGAGAAGACGGTTCTGGGACGGGAACACTAGGTGGAGGATGTGTGGAGGGTGACATTTGGTTCGCTGCGAAACAATTGATGCAGGAAGGTGGAGGAACGGAATACCGGGAGTATGAGTTAAACGAGGATTTAGCTGCAGAAGATGGGCTAATCTGTGGTGGGACCATGTATTTTTTAATAGACCCGATTTATTCACCAGATACCTATCTTCCTTACGCCGCTGAAATAGACAAGGCTTATTCTGGGTCTGGCGCAGTGGCTTTGGCTACTGTGGTGAGGAGTGGAGAAAAAGGCCATTCAAAAATAGGAGATAAATTATTTGTCCGGGAAAACGGGGAAAATGAAGGTTCTATTGGTGATGATGAAGAAAATGATCAGGCTAGGAATAAAGCCTTTGCACTCATGGCACATGGTAGAAACGACTATGTTACGACAAAATCAGGGACTGAGTATTTCATTGAAGCTTATACAACGCCGCCGCAACTGGTTATTTGCGGTGGAGGTCATGTTGCTCGAGCACTTGCTTCTTTGGCGAAACCTTTGGAGTTTAGACTTTTCATTACCGATGATAGAGAAGAATTTGCAAATGACGACCGTTTTCCAGAGGCAGATATAATAATCTCTGAGACTCCCGAACAAGCTTTACCAAAACTGCCAATTAACCCCAATACTTTCATTGTAGTTGCTACTCGGGGTCATAGGTACGATAACGTAGCTCTATTGGCGGCTGCCAAAACATCCGCAAAATATGTAGGATTGATGGGCAGCAAAAGAAAAACTATATTGATTTATGAGGACCTTATTCGAGCAGGATTGGAATATGATCGCCTCAATGAGATACGTTCCCCAATCGGATTAGACATAAAGGCTCGTACGCCGGAAGAAATTGCAGTCAGTATAATGTCGGAGATCCTTATGTTCAGATTGGGAGGTTCTGGAGTACCGATGAAACTGGATAAAAAACAGATTGATCGAATCAAAGTAAAAGTGAATCGAGATTCAAAGACCTTTGTAGAGGCAACATAGGTCATTAAATTTGTCAATTACAGGTATCGTGACTTCTGCAGGTTTGTCCACAAGGATGGGTAGGACCAAGGCGCTTTTACCGTGGCGAAATACTAGCTTAATTTGTCATCAAGTAAGAGCTTTGCTTAACGGAGGCTGTGGCCATGTGGTGATCGTTCTTGGTTATGAATGTGCCAGAATATCGGATGAGATTCAGAAGACATTTCCTGAAAATTTATCAATCACTTTAACCTGTAACATAGACTATAAGACAGGCCGAGCTTCAACTATAAAACAGGGTATTCTCTCGGCACCAAAAAATTCAAATGGTTTTCTGTTGATAGGTGTTGATCAACCAACTGAAGGTCATATTGTCGCCCGGATTATAAAAGAACATGAGGCAACTGGAATGCTGATAAGTTCGCCTAGATATAAGAACAAAGGGGGGCATCCAGTTTTATTTTCAAACACATTGAAAGGTGAGTTGCTAGAGATTAGTGATGATACATTAGGGTTGAAACCTGTTTTTGAAAACTACAGGTCTCGTTTAAACCGAATTGATTTTGAAACTGGTCAAGTTCGATTGGATATAAACGACTATCAATCCTATACTCACAGCTATGAGTTGTTCGGCAATAAGACATGAATCCCGTTTAGACTGATTTCATTCGATCCATCTACTTATAGCTCTATCTAGTTTGAGGTTCAATTTTGCGTGTTCTTTACCTATCACAGTTATACTATCCATATTGCCAGTGTTAGATGCCTTTTGAAGCTCCCTTTCCAAACTCTCAATTTGAGATTCTAAATCAGATATCAGCTTCTCATGATCTTCTTTCCGTGAAGCAGGTTTACGGTTGAAGGTGGTGCCATTTAATTTTGGTGTAGATTTCGTCTTCGACGTTTTCTTGGATGGAGGCAGTTGGGCAGGTTTTTCTTTTTCTTCTTCTTTTGTTGAACTGTTGGAATTAGATTCCTTTAGTAAATCTTGGTAAGAGCCTGAAAAATGCCGCACAGACCCCTCAGCTATTATTAAAAGATTGTTGGCCAAAAGAGATATGAGGTGACGATCATGTGACACAAATATGGTAGTCCCACCAAATGCCTGCAGCATCACTTCTAGTGCTTCGCGACTTAATATGTCGAGATGCGTAGTTGGTTCGTCTAACACAAGAACATTTGGTTCAGTTATGAGTAGTCTGCTTAAAGCTAATCTTCCTCTTTCTCCTCCGCTTAAAGAAGATACTTGGTCGTAAATCTCTTCTCCTGTGAAAAGGAATCGGGCAAGGAAGCTTCTTGCTTCACCTATAGACAAATTTTTAATTTCTAACAATGCCTCGAGCACAGTCATATGACTAGATATCTCATCGGAGCCTTGACGGAAATAGCCTACCTTTACGTTATGGCCTAGATTTGATGAACCAGACAAAGCCGGGGTGCTTCCGATAATTGTTTTTAATAATGTGGTTTTACCTATGCCATTATTTCCGATTATTGCTGTGGTAGTTCCCCGTTCTATTTCGATGTCAGGGACTTCAAATAATTTGACGCTGTGTTGCTCGGTTGAAAACCCGACTTTTAGTCCATTGGTGCTAATTACAGTTTGGCCTGTACGAGTTGCAAATCCCGAGGTAATGGACACGTTTTGCTCATTAGACGGGGCTTCTATTCTTTCTATTTTTCCGAGTCTTTTTGCTCTTCCTCGGGCTTCTTTAGATCTTTGACCAGCATGATATCGAGCAATGAAATTCTGCTCTCTTTTTATATATTCTTGTTGCCGGATATACTCCTTGGCAAATCTGGCATCCTCTTCAGATTTAAGGAGCTTGTATTTCGAATAATTTCCACGGTACGTTTTTAGGCGACAATTATCTATTTCCCAGATTTCTGAAGCTACACGGTCAAGGAAAAATCTATCGTGTGAAACAACCATAAATGCATTGGTTGATCTGTTTAAAAAATCCTCAAGCCATTCGAGTCCTTTAAAATCCAAATAGTTTGTCGGCTCATCTAGAACCAAAAGGTCTGGGTCTGCTAATAGTGCAGTCGCTAAAGCAGCTCGTGTTCTCTCACCTCCACTTGCATCTGATACTAAGGTGTCAAGAATGGTGTCACTTAAACCAACTCCATCTACGACCCTGTCCATTCGATTTTGGTAATCATAACCACCCAGCGACTCATATTCATCCAAAAGAGTTGAATATTTTTTTCCAGCTTGTGTTCTGGAGGCTCCTTCTGAGTCTTGTATGGCGAAAGCGCTGGCTTCCATATCTTTTTCTAATTGAATTAAATGTTGGAAAGCCTGACTGATTTGATCTTTTAAAGTACCAGTCCCAGATTGTAATGCTGTTTGTGGGACATAACCCACCCGAAGAGAGTCAGATTTGAAAATATCTCCTCCATCGAAATCCTGCATTCCCAACAAAACCCGAATCAGAGAAGTCTTTCCGCTTCCATTTGGCCCGACTATACCGATATGGGCCTTTTCATTTACCTGCAAAGTAACATCAGAGAAAATTTCAATATCTGCATAATGTAGATTTAGTTGTGAGGCCCCTAATAATGACATAAATTCACTGAAATAATCTTCAATATCATGGAATTAGTAATAAAATATAATTAAGTTTTCGACAGTGCTTCTTATTCTATAGTTAAAATAAAAGTTTGGGTGGGTTGGATATGCCTTTTTTGTTTACGATTTTGAGTCACCATTCAGAGCCAGGAGACCCTGAGCTAATGGGTTGGTTAATAGATACGATAAAACATTTGGTCGGTGGGGATTCTACTTTAGCTTTACTGGTGCTCTTTTTACTGATTCTTACGGTACCTTTGGGGATTGTGGCAGCATATAAATTATTTTTCTAACAAATTTGAGATACTAAATAGGTATATCAGATAGAGAATACCAATTTTCATGTGGTTCCAATGGGATTCCCATTGAAGCTAGCAGGCTTCCGACTTTCATTTCCAATTCATTGTCTCTTATGCTATTTTCCAACGGTGCTAGGGGATAGAATTTTGATGTCCGGTAGTTGCATATCCAATAAAATGATTGATCTCTTATGGTGCCTTTAAAAATTGCGGCTGTCATATTATTACCCAACCCCAGGTTGGCTATATGAGAGCTAACAGAATTTATATCATCAACCATTTTTTGATTATTAGAATTTTCGAATATTATCCAGCAACTATTGTACATGTCGGATTTTAAACCCCGCAGGGGTGTTCTTATTGTTGATATAAATAATTCTTTGTCCAACTCTTTTAAGGATGAATTTATATCGGTGAAAAAAGGATGTTCGTTAGTGTTTAACAGCAACGTCGCTGCCCCTGACAGATTTATATCTGTTTCACCGCCGGCAGGTTGATTTGTGATCCGCAGGATCGCAGAAAGGATGTCAGATTCATCGGACCCAAGTCTATTCGATTTTTTAAAAAGAGTTCTGAATAATCTCACGTTTTCCCTACTACCTGAGAAGATGCCAATTCTGCCTTTGCATTTCTATTAATCGTGCCACCCTCATTTCTGTAGGTGGGTGGGAGGACATCAAGGATGCAATCGTATTTCCTTGTAATGCGGGGATTATGAAAAATGCGTTGGCGTGTTCCACTCGGCGGAGATCTTTTTCTGGAATTTGTGCTATCTGCCCGCTAATTTTTTTGAGAGCAGATGCAAGATTGGTGGGACTACCAGTTATGATTGCACCTTCCCTGTCAGCTGCGAGCTCCCTATACCTTGAAAGGGTGCTTATCAGCAATTGGCTGATGAAGTAGATTATTATTACTCCAATGTATAGGACCATCATCATAGCCATAGTTTGGCCGCCATTGCCTTGTCGTCTATGACCTCCAAAACCCCCGAATAGACTCATCCAGAAGAGCATTTGCATTAAAAACCCAGCTACCACTACTATCAAACTTGCCCAAGTCATAACCATCATATCCCGATTCTTAATGTGGGCTAACTCATGACCTATCACCCCTTCTAATTCTTCATCATTCAGCTTATTCAACAGCCCTTGTGTGACAGCAACAGTGGCATGCTTTGGGCTTCTGCCGGTAGCGAATGCGTTTGGTGCTTCCGTGTCCATTACGGCGATTGTACGTGGTTTTGGAATGCCGCCTATTTTTGATAGTCTTTCTATAATTTCATGTAACTTGGGTTGCTCTTCTTTCGTAACAGGTTTGGCTCCAGTTGTTTTCAGAACAAGTTTATCGGACATAAAATATTGGAAAAGTACCATCCCAATCCCAATCACAAACACAAAAATAGGATTCATACCTGAAATTAGAAGTAATCCAAAAAGAGCTAAATAGGCCATTATCAGCATCAATCCAATTATTAGCATTCTAACTGTTAGCTGATGGTCTTTACGGATAGAATTTCGCTGCATCGTAGTTAGCAACCTGTGGGTGATTAAATTTACACTATAGATTATATTATAGTAGCTAAGTTGGCTTGTGCCATTTTCAGAAATGAATCATTGCCGGATGGCCTAGACAACTGGCCCCCCTCGATAAAAAAAACGGACTTGGTTAAGGAAGATAAAGTGGCCTGGAAAACTATTGGTCAATCTAGTTCCATAGATCGTATTTCAAGAGCTGCCTCGTTAGATAGACTTTCACATGCGTATTTGATTTGTGGCATGGATGGGATTGGGAAGGTCACTTTTGCACGAGATATAGCAAAAGTTGCGAACTGTCTTGAAATGCCTAACTCTTCCGGGCCTTGCGGATCATGTAATCAATGCATACGTATCGATTCCTATAATCACACGGATGTATTTATTTATGATGTAAAAAAAGATTTGGATGGTGTGGGCCGAACTTCTACAATGGTCACTATCGACCAATTAAGAGAAGATTTTCTAAGGCAGGTTCACCGTAAACCATATGAAGGCCGCACTCGCATTTTTATTATCGCATCCATTGAAAGTATGAGATCAGAACAATCCAATATTCTTCTTAAAACGTTAGAAGAACCTCCTGATGATGTTGTAATTATATTGTTGGCGCGTGATGCATCTAACCTTCTGAGTACTATTGTGTCGCGATGTCAGATTTTTAATTTGGAGCCGGTTGGTGAATTAGAAATACTGGAATATTTAAACGAATGTGGATTAGGAGCCGATGTCCCTATACGGGAGATCGCAAAGCTTTCTCGCGGGAGACCGGAATGGGCTTATCAAGCAGCTATTAACCCTGAAATATTACATACGCTGGAAGAAAAATTAAATCAGTTTATGGGGTGCCTAACGGATAGTTTGGAACAAAGGTTCAAACTATCGAGGGATTTGTCCGCTCAATTTTTTCGCGATCGAGATGAAGTATACGAGTTTTTGGATACAGCAATGACCTGGACTAGGGATGTAATGCTCTCTGGTGGTGAGAGAAGAGGAGAGATAGTGAATATTTCCCAAAAAGAACGGATTCATGAGTTTTCTAGAATGCTATCAACCACAGATATTCTGAATATTTTAAAACTTATCAGAATCACTTTCGGTCATTTGAGGAAAAACGTTACCCCAAGCCTTGTTTTGGACAATTTTATGCTAAAGCTTCCAGTCGCCACATCCATAAACTGATAAATATCCAATTGATAGATTAATTTTTCCAAGGTATAAATGGAGACCACTCATCCTCTAACTTCCTATGATAGAAAATATAATACGGATTTGGTTTCGGAGCTGAAGGGGTCCTCAATAGAGTCATTTGGGCTTCTATTGGTGTTTTCTCAGCTTTGTTGTGATTACAGGTCATACATGCACTCACCACATTTTCCCATATATGTTTACCGTTTCTTGAACGGGGTTGAATATGGTCAATAGTCAGCTTCCTAGTTGAGATTCCGCAGTATTGGCATGTGAAATTATCTCTATAAAATAGTGCTTGCCGAGATAACCTTCTTTCTACCATTGGCTTTTTAACCATATAGTAGAGTCTCACCACCGACGGCATTGGAAATGCTGCGCTGGAACTCCTTATTTCACCCCGACCGTTTATTATGAGCTCTGCTTTTCCTCTCCCCATTAATACGATTGCTCTTCTGACACTGCAAATGTTTAATGGCTGATAATTTTGGTTTAGAACTAATACTGGTGATTCTATTGTAGAAGATGTAGCTGTAGCCATCTTTGTTTAATCTAACTTGGAATCAAGTATTTTTATCGCAGTCATATAGTCAGTGGGGATAATTCCGAAAGCATTATCTGGGGTAATTCGTAGAATTTTTACAAAAACAGGTGCCGTTTTGGAGCTTAGTAGGGCCGTTTCTATTGAGATTCTGGTATTTTCAATCTTGGCGTCAATACCATCTATGGCGATTATTTCTCCATTTGAAATGACAGACGAACCGGGTATTTTGGCAATTTCATGGAAATCATATGCCAGCCTCGTAAGACCTGAAATAGTTACAGAAGAAATAATCACACCTATTACCAATCCAAGAATTATGCCAGCTAGTCTATTCAATCCAAGAGTTGCAACGTCTATAACTGTGAGGAAAGGGCTGATAAATTTTAAGGCTATTTTGGTGATGATGAGTATAAGAATGAGTACAACTACAAAAGCTACAACAGTTGTAAACGTATCTACACTGAGATTAATTCCACTTAGTTCACTGAGAGCCTTTGCTGAAGAAGATTCTAGTCCGAGGGCCTTTCCGATAAGTTCTCCAACAGCCTGGGACACCTCACCCGAAATTCTCCAGCCCACCAGTATCCCGACTCCATAAATGCCAGCCACGAATATTCCAGTTTTGAGCCCCCAAAACATGGATACAATAAGGATGCCTAGTATGACAAAATCTAGCCAGTTCATATTCTTACCTTCTCAAAATTAGACTTTCCAAGGAAGTAGGTTCAGTTTAGCATATGGTCTGTTAAATATTGGATTAGCTAATTTCGTGGAGGCTCAACAGGTACGGGGTTTATGAGGCCACTTCCTAGGGAGATCGGTATCAACTGATCCAACTCATCCAAAGTCCATTTTCCATCTTTATGGATGCTTTTTATTACGTGCCGTGGAGAGTAAAGCGATAAAGCCCAACCACTGGTGCCAAAAACTTGTCCTGTAATGCCATCTGCGGCTTCAGAACAGAGATAGACAACCTTAGGTGCATTGTTACCGGGGTCTCTATATTCTGGAGGCGGTTCTGATGGGTTTGCCGTTGCTAACCCGACGGCTTCTCTCTGATCCTGTCTCAGTTGCGTTGTCGATTGTGGCACTGTATCTGTCATCCTAGTAGACCCTCCAGGATAGACTGCATTCACCATTATGTTATAGGGTTCAAGTTCCTTTGACACAGCCCTTGTGAATCCAACCATACCTTCCTTGGCCGCAGCATAATTACCTTGGCCCGAGGCACCTAATCCGGATCCAGAGGAGAATAACACGATTCTGCCATATTTGTTGTTGATCATATGAGGAACCGCATTCCTCACCATATTAAAGGCACCGTACAGATGGACCTGCAATACTAGGTCCCATTCTTCCTCAGTCATATTAAATATCATTCTGTCCCTCAAGATGCCTGCTGGATGACAAAGTATGTCCACTGCCCCAAAGGTATCTACCGCTTTTTGAACAATTTTGGCGGCACTATCGAAATCTGCTACTGAGTCATATGAGGCAACAGCTTCTCCACCTGCAGCCTTTATTTCATCAGCTACTAAATCTGCAGGAGTGGAAGAATCGCCTGTACCATCAACTGATCCTCCAAGGTCGTTAACTACGACTTTGGCACCATCTCTTGCTAACCAAAGTGCGACTTCTCTTCCTATACCACGACCGGCCCCCGTTACTATTGCTACTTTTCCTTCAACCCTCTTAGTCACCTTTTCACCTCTTCGTTTGCTTTATTTTCATTTGTATTAAAATTTGTTTGGAAGAAATTGATATCAGAATCCATATCCCATCATTTTGGGAAATAAAACATCCATCTCTTCCATTGTGAAATTACCCCATTTGTTCACTACATTTTCAATGTCGGGGTTGGAATAAACGTACAGGCTTCCTCCACGTACGCCTAACACATATCCATTGATATTGGGAGCTGCATTTGTGCATAGATAAACAGCTAATGGGGCGATATTTTCAGGCTCATCTGGAGATCCCACTCCTGACCATGCCGGTATTTCTGGTGATGGCCCAATTCCGGCCCTTTCATCCCGAGAAGGTGCAGATACGTCTGGTAGTCTGTGTTGATCTACGGCACCAGGGAATAATCTGGTTTCAGCCATAGGGGATATTGCGTTGGCAGTAACACCATATTTCCCCAAATCTTTCGCAGTAGTTCTGGTTAATCCAATAATTCCTTCAGTAGCTGCGGCATAATTTGACCGTCCTACATCACCTAAGCCGGCATCAGCCACCATATTTACGATCCTTCCAGACCTCTGTTGCCGAAACAAGATTCCCGCAAATTTGGTGGTCGTAAATACACTTTTAGAATTATTGCGGACTACCTGGTCAAAATCTGATTCAGTCATCTGATAAATCATGCGATCTTTTAATGACCCTGCAGAATTTATAAGAATGTCAATTTGACCATAGTTATCGACGCAAGATTGGATTAAATTCTCTCCACCTTCCATTGTTGATACGTCTGCATAATTGGCTATAGCATTGCCGCCAGAAGATTTAATTTCGTCAACAACCGCATCGGCTGGGATGTTGGATGCCCCGGTTCCGTCGACTTCGGTACCTTTGTCGTTAACGACTATTGAAGCCCCTTCCTCTGCAAGCAGCTTGGTAATACCTCTACCAATCCCTCTTCCCCCACCGGTAACCACCGCTATTTTTCCGTCTAATCTATTTCCCATTTCGCAACCGTCCTCTTTTAAAAATTTTAGAAAGCTGTCGAATCATTTTGTGTTTTTGATTCTAACGTTGTGTCCAGTCGGGTCAATTATAAAAGGATATCTACCCAAAAATAAACACAGGGTTTGGATTTTATGTTCGGTGACGCTTAACTCTTGGGGAACTTTTTTAGTGACAGAAAATAAATCCCCGTTACGATGAATTGAAATGGCGATATAAGAGTGCCAACGAAAACGTCGAGGATAAGTAGAATAAGATCTGACTTCAGGTTGGATGAAAGCAAGGTTAATAGAATGATTGGTAGCATCGTAAGGATAAGAATGGAGAGAAATACGCCAAAAGTTGTCCACCATCTTTTTTCCACTAATTCCCAGCTAGCCTGAATGGATCTTGTAACACCTGTGTTATCTAGCACCATTGATGACCATGCGAACAACCAGCGTACCAACAGGAATATAAGGATTGGGATACCTATCCATATAAGACTTAATGCGATAGGAATTATCAATAGTCCGATCAGAAATAATGAAAGTATTATTAGTCTTCCTAGCCGGGACATAGAATAATTGAGGCAAACGATTGGAGAAACTTTTTGGGAGTTAGCGAATTGGGCAGCACCAACAATAATTGCAGTTGCCGAGATTAGTTTTGCAATGGGGCTAATTAAGATAAAAATTAATACTGTAAATATTTTCCATGTTGGGATAGTTTTTAATTCCGATAAAAAATTTTCTGAAAGCTGACTGTCACCATATTGCTGCAAATCTTGGAATGAAATCGTTTCTGTCTCGAGGAGAGCACGAACGATTATGCCGATCAGAAGGGCTGGGACCCCATTTACTAACGCCAATATTAGGAAGCTTTTAAAATTCTGTTTGTAGGCGGAAACTGAGACTGTAATTAAGTCGACCAGTTGTCCGGGTTTTGGCAATAACTGGTCCTCGGAATTTACAGGTTGGTGCGGTTCATATTGGATATTTTCAGTATCACTTAGATTTTGGGATTCGTATCTTGTCTCGAGATCACTGGAAACAACTTGCCCACAATTTGTACAGAAAGCCTGATTTCTGTTTATTTCTCCACAGCGGTCGCATTTAATTCCCATATCGTTTCCGCAACCACCACAAAACAGGCTACCTGCGGTATTTTCGAAATTGCAACTTTTGCAGGGTTCCATCTCTTTATGTGTTGTTGCCGTACATATCAATGACGAAGAGTGGGTATCCTAACTCTTCTAATTTTTTTTGAATTTTATCTCTGTCACCGACGACAATCATTTTTATTTCGGTTGGTGATATGTGCTTCATAGCTGATTCTCTAACATCATCGAGTGTCAAATTCGAAATTTTTTCAATATTGGTCTCAAAATAATCCAAAGGCAGATCAAATGCGGCCATGTTTAGTAATTGATTTGTAATTTGTTGATTGGACTCGAATTGAGAAGGCACGCTTTTCAGTAAACCTTCTTTTGCCTTTCTAAATTCCTCAAGGCCAATCGGGTTTAATTCGACAATTTCAGTTAATTCTTTCAATGTTTCAAAGACTGATTCTTTCGTAACGTCTGTTTGTACACTTCCTCTAGCGACTAAAATAGAAAGAGGTTTCATCCATTCAATGGATGAATGGAACCCGTAACTGTATCCTTTGTCTTGTCTTAAATTCATGTTTAGGCGACTTGAATAATCGCCACCAAGTATGTAATTTACAAAGGCAAGGGAATGGTAATCTTGATGTTCTCTTGGTATTGATATATGGCCTGCTCGTAATATTGATTGAGCTGAACCAGGTCTATCAACCAGATATATAATTGGGCCTTTACCAGCGGGAGACTCTGAGGCAAACTGATTTTCTTTGGACTTTTGGTGATTTGCTAAGGTGCCAAATTTTTCGGTTATTAATTCGGCCGCAAGATCTGGTGAAATATTGCCCACTACAATGAATGTCTTTTTAGATGGGAGTAGAGTTTTTTGATAGTGTTTTTGAAGATCATTTGTTTTCATTGCGGAAACACTAATTTCATTCCCACTAATAGTATGGCCGTAGGGTGTGGTGGGTCCTAATAAAATAGATCTCACAGCAACAGCTGCAGTAGCATCCGCACTATCCTGGATGGAACGGAGATCAGATAATTTCTCTTTTCGTATTCGTTCCATTTCAGCTTCCGGGAAATTTGGGTTTAATATCATGTCTGACAAGATGTTAAGTTCTTGGTTCGTGTTGTCGGATATTCCAGAAACAGCTATAAAGGTGTGCTCTCTTGATACATCTTTGGTCACTTGAGAGCCAAGGAATTCCATTTCATCAGCGATTTGAGAACTACTTCTGCTATGTGTTCCTTCAGATAACATATCCGTTGCAAACTGAGAGAGGCCAGGCTTTCCCTTTAGGTCTTCCGCGGACCCGGTGTCAAAAAATAGTCCAACCGTGGTCAGCGGCAATTGGGAGCGCTGAATGACTAGCAGCCTTGTTCCATTTTCCAGAAATATGTCCTTTGGTTGAGGAGCTGAAAATGTAGTGGGTATCGTGGCTTTTGGTATATTAGTTCTATCAACTTGTCTTGAAGAAGGGTTTGTGTCTTTAAGTGGATTAACAGTAAGGCCTACAAAATTGTTGTTGAGCAACTTTGCCGCTGTTGAAACATCACGAGCCGATACCTTTATGTACCTTTCTACGTCGGTTTCTATAAGACCAGGATTCCCAGCCATCACATTGAAATGGTTTAATTGGTCGGCTTTACCTCCAAATCCACCTATTTTTTCCAGTTGCCTAATATGATAGGAGCTTATTCTGTTATGGGCCCTTTCCATTTCTTCGTCGGATGGTGGTGTATGTGATATCTCATCCAACGATTCTCGGATTTCTTTATAGATTTCTTCTGTGGTTTGTCCGGGATTTGCTGTGGCGATTATATGGAACTCACCTGATATCTCTTGTCCATGATGGTAAGCACGGATGTCCCTAGCAAGTTGTTTTTCATAGACAAGATTTCGTTCCAGCCTTGAACTTCTTCCATCGGCCATAATGACAGATAATACGTCCAAAGCCGCTTGCTCCTGGGTAAATTCAGGGGTCGTTGGCCATGCTAGATAAAGCCTAGGAAGATGCACAGAGTCTTCTAAAGTGACCCAAGTTTGCCCTTTTAGGGCAGAATCCATTTTGCGAAATCTGTTGATTGTAGGTCCCGGTAGTAAATTCCCGAAATATTTATCTACAAGTTCAAAGGTTGAATCCGGATCTATGTCTCCAACCACGGAAATACTTGCATTGGAAGGATGATAGAAATTGCGGAAGAATTCCTTTACGTCTTCTATTCCTGCTCTATCCAAATCTTCCTGAGATCCGATAGTGGGCCAGTTATAAGGATGTGGAGGTGGGAAAAGAAGTTCTTGAAGTTTCAAATAAGCCATTCCGTATGGCCGATTTTCATAACTTTGCCTTCTTTCGTTTTTCACCACTTCTCTTTGCAAATCGAATCTGTCCTGGTCCAGGGCCTCTAGTAAGAATCCCATTCGATCCGATTCTAGCCATAATGCCAACTCCAAGTAGTTTGAAGGCAAATTCTCCCAATAATTTGTTCTATCATTTGTTGTAGACCCGTTTACCATAGCCCCTATCTCCTGGAGGGGGCCAAAATAATCCTTATCATGATTTTGGGATCCTTCAAACATTACGTGTTCAAATAAATGCGCGAACCCTGTTTTACCAGGTACCTCGTTCTTTGATCCCACGTGATACCAAACATTCACGGCTACGCTTGGGACTGTTTTATCAACATGGGTGATGATCTCTAGACCATTTTGGAGAGTATGCTTTTCGAAAGGTATCGATATCATGTTCTACGGCTTGTTAGGGAGTGCTATTACTCCTGTTCCTATGACAAGTTTCACTTCATCAGAATTTTCCATAACTACATCACATTCTAATTTTGTACTGCCCCCGGTCTCATCTTTATCTGTCACTATTCCACTGAATATCAGGTCTTTGTTGTGAGGAACTGTCTGTCGGAAAACCACGTCTATTTTGAGGAGACAAACTGTGTCTGACCAGTCAGTTAAAACTTGTGCCATCAGCGCTATATTCATTGGGCCTGGCACGATGGCTTCCGGCAGCCCTTCGCTGTTGGCTACTTCCTTGGAGGTAAATCTTGAAGGGATGATTTTCTTTTCTCTGACAGAAACGAATTCGATTACATCTTCGTCGGTGACAGATCTTTTTATGGGACCAATATCGTCTCCGATTTCAACATCTTCAAAATACAGATTCTTTTTCATCTATTTTTATTCCTTCTAACAAAAGATTCTGTTACTAAAGCAACGGTCGCATCATCCTGGTTTCTAAATTTTGTCTCCCAAACAGCAAAAACCATTTTCCCAGATCTACCTGTTTTGGCATAAACATTGTCCAGTTTGGTACTAGCTGAAAGAACATCGCCAGGTCGAATTTCTGCTTTACATTCAATAGACTGACCAGCGAAAAAGCTTATTTCCCCAAATTCAAGTTTTATATCAGGTCTGGACACTCCCGAAACAAAAACATTGCAGATTGTTGGCGGGGCTGCTATATCCCCGTCGCCATTATTATCCCCCACGTACCTTGGATTCGTTTCTCCGGTCGATTTTGCAAAACCTAATAACATTTCTCTAGTAAGCTTAAAAGTTCCAATATGTGTTTCCACCCCAAGCAAACTTCTGTCGTATACGATTCCTTCATCTGTTGTCATTAGCTACTCCAAAATCTGCGATCAGGATTCAAGTCTTACAGCGGTAAAACGGCCACTTCTTAGTTCCTGCACTAAATCAGATTCATTCTTTATTTCTTTTTCAAAACTTGTCATACAGGTACCTATTGCACTCACTATGTGAGCGTCACTTCCTCCTGTTCCTAAATATCCTTTTGCCTTAATCAAGGATTCGGCTTTTTCTCCTTCTCCTGGCCTGTTGGACCCGTTGAGTTGCTCGACCGATTTAACTGTTTCAAAACCGGTTACACCTCTATCTAAATATTCAGCAAATCCAATTCCTGCTCGGCCTGGGTGGGCTGGAATTGCTATTCCTCCATAGGTGTCACAAATATCAACCAAGTTTTGTGCACTCATGTTAACATCTGAGAAATCCAACTCACCGGTAATTTCTTCTGAAATTCCGTAAACGAGGAAATGCCCTGTGTCTGTGTCTAATTCAGCGCCTTTTAAAATGATTATTCCGTCATCTGAGGCTAAACTAGCGTAGTTCACATCATGGTCGAATTGTCTGTGCTCTGTTAAAACAAATCCATCTATCGATTTGCCTTTTCTTCGCAGCACATTAACCCATTTTATGTATTGTTCTACCGTTGCTCTGGAATCGTCCGATGCAACTGAGTGAGTGTGTAAATCAAGGAGCATAACAGGATTGAATGTTAGGTTAGCACCTTCCTGTAGTCAAGAAATAAATGTATTAAACTTAAGCAAATTGCATCAAGAAGATGCAGAACACAATAAAGTGGGTGATTAATATGGATTTAGGGCTGACTGGAAAAATTGC
The DNA here is from genome assembly GCA_029936675.1 of Dehalococcoidia bacterium. Lineage (GTDB taxonomy): Bacteria > Chloroflexota > Dehalococcoidia > Lucifugimonadales > UBA826 > UBA11996. The sequence goes on from JAPYSB010000003.1 coordinate 132,234, forward strand.
TTTAATAACTGGTGGTAGTAGAGGTTTGGGAAGGGAAAGCGCATTGTCCTTAGCCAGAGAAGGCGCGAGTATCGCTATATGTGGTAGAAGGGAAAAGGTGTTAGAGACGACGGTAAAGGAGATTGAGGAAACTGGAGCAACCTGTGTGGGTATAGTTGCTGATGTATCTGATACTGGGATGATGGGGGATTTGCATACTTCCGTCGTTGAGGCTCTGGGGCCGATAGATATACTTGTGAATAATGCCGGTGGAACTAGATCCAGAGATGACATTAACGGAACCTCTCTAGAAGATTTTAAAGGCACTTTTGATTTAAATGTTTTTGGAGCTTTTGAGTTAATGCAACATGTTATACCGTCTATGAGAAGTAATGGTTGGGGCAGAATTATTAATATTGCTTCTATCTGGGGACGAGAATACGGTGGGAATATAGCTTATATGTCAGCAAAAGCGGCATTAATTGCTGCCTCTAAGCATTCGGCAATTTCCTTGGCTAAAGACGGAATATTGGTTAATTCCATCGCTCCTGGTTCAATTGAACACCCTGGAGGTTCATGGGAACGTTTTCAAAATGACAATTCAGCCGAAGTTGTAGAAAAATTTATACAGGAAAATCTGCCTCTCGGCAGGTTTGGCTGGCCTGAACCACTTGGTGATTTGGTTGCCTATCTTGCCTCTGATAGATCTGGACTAATCACCGGTTCATGTATCGTAATCGATGGTGGTCAGAGCGTATCGATGATCTAGAATTTAGTTTTTCAAGGATCTTTTGGGGTTAGGATGCTCTAATACTTCAGGGTTGACTAAGTTCTCAGGCATGCTATTTTGGTATACTCTGACGACTTCGCTTGCTGCTCGTTCTTCTAGCTCAAGTGTGGATTCCTGAGAGAAGAAAGCTGTGTGAGGGGTTATTAGTATGTTTTCCAGTTGCATCAAGGGATGATCCTTTGATGGTTCATTATCCACCATGACATCTAAACCTGCGCCACCTATTTTCCCCTCCGATAGAGCCTCGTACAAGGCTTCTTCGTCGATCAAAGGGCCTCGCGCTGCGTTGATTAGGAAGGCATCATCTTTCATTAAATCAAATTGTTTCGGTCCGATCATTTTTTCGGTGCTTGGAGTTAATGGTGCATGAAGTGACACAAAATCCGAATTCTCCAGTAGTTCCTCAAGACTTACCAATTTTCCGCCTGAAGATTCCACTATTTCTTTAGGAGTGAATGGGTCAGAGGCCAATATATTTAAGCCGAAAACGGAGGCTTTTTCTGCTACTGCTTGTCCGATCCGGCCAAATCCTACAATGCCAATAGTTTTACCTCTCAGTCTTTTGATACGCATCGTTAAACCCAAATGACCCCAGCCATTGGATTTTACTGATCGGTCGAATAGGGCTATTTTTCTATTCCAGGTGTGTAGCATTGCTAAAACGTGGTCAGACACTTCATCTACGCAATAATCAGGAACGTAGGTCACCGGTATGCCGAGCTCGCTTGCCGTACCCACATCTATATTGTCAACGCCAACCCCGAATCTTCCTATCGACACACAATTTTCGGCGGCCCTAATCACATTCCCGGTGACTTTTGCAAAACATGTCATGATTGCATCCACGTCCCTAGCTAACTCAATCAGAGTATCTTCCTCCCCATCAGGCGCTACTATGACCTCCGCTCCTGCAGCTTCCAAAACAGCCCTCTCTGGCTCTATTGTCGGCCATGCATGATCAGTGATAAGGACTTTCCAACCCATTTAGTTCTCCTTTTCATTAAGGTTACTTAACAATTAAATTGATGTTAAATCTCTCGGCATTGGATTAAACATGCACCCTTCGACAAAAACTTCGAAGAAATCCGGAACAGTTTCCAATTCCAAATGGTCTATGCCCAATACTAACTTTTCTATTTCCGTTCTCATTTTGATTGATTTAAGCATTAATATTGCACCTTCGAGTGAAGCATTTCCTACCTTTACGATCTTTTTTAGGGGAAAATTGGCTATAAAGCCGATGTCCCTAGCATTTGATGAATTTATGTAGTTTGCGAAGCCTCCGGCCAGGTACAGTTTGGATATTTCACCAATCGGTGCACCGAAATGCCGCAACGCCAAATATTGGCCACAATAGTTGGCAGATTTCGCCTGAGCCAGGGCACTAATGTCGGATCGGTACAGAGCCATATTTGCTTCTTCGGAAAATATGTAGGCATTATCTCCATTTGAGTAAACTCCAAGTTCGGTCATCAAATTAGATTTTCTCAGTTCGGCTAATAAATCAATCAACCCTGATCCACAGATCCCTTGGATACCGGCACCTCCTATAGTGTCAATCTCCAAAATACCGTCTTGAATTTTCACGGATTCAATAGCCCCTTCATACCCAGGCATACCGTAAGTTATCTCACCACCCTCAAAGGCTGGTCCAGCAGGGCAGGAGGCTGCGACCATTTTATGTCGAGTTCCTATCACAACTTCAGTGTTGGTTCCTATATCCACTAGCATTATAGGATTTTCGGATTCTTCAGCCGTTATCGCCAGTAAGTCCGCTGCTACATCCGCACCTACGTGAGACCCAATTATAGGTCCACTATAGATTCGAGCCTGAGGGAATATTCGTAGACCAAGTTCTTTTGCACTTATATTAATAGCAGTGGATTCTCGTGAACCGGATTCCATATCATGTTGGATAATCGATTTGTATGGTTTTTCACCCACGGATTGTACATTTACACCAAAAAGTATGTCCCTCATTGTAGTGTTTCCGACTAGTACAGCGTCATAAATTCTCCTTCGATGAATTTTATGTTCTCTAAGCATTTCACCTATTTCGTAATTGATCGATGACAGCAATACCTTTTGCAATTCACCTTTATTTGGCCCACCATCATAGGAAATCCTGTTCATTACATCAGATCCCCCAAATCTTTGTGGATTTTCAAAAGAGGAAGTGTTTAATATGTTGCCACTTTCAAGATCTACGATGCTTAACACTATGGTGGTGGTCCCAATATCCCCCGCCAACCCTAAAATGTGCCCCTGATATCTGCCTGCATCCATTTCCTCTATGAAGACCCTGTCACCTCTTTTGGTAGCAACGCTATCTAATTTAACAGGCCTCTTCACTCCTGAGGTTAAAATTTTTGGTTGCCTTCTTAGTGTGCTGAATTCAACATTTGATGCTAAATCTTCGACTACAGCTTGGCAGGCCAACCTATAATTACCTCTTAAGAAAGTTTCCTCTTGGGTTTGTTGGTTTAGAGATTCCATCCCCTTTTTTATTTCCACCACACACTCATGGCATTCTCCGTTTCTACCACATGCAGTCGGAACTCTAACCTCAAGGTCATCGGCGTAATCAAATATCGTTTTATGAGGGCCTATTGGAAATTCTTTGCCGTCGGCAAAAACTGGAGACATTGGCTATACCTTCAAACTGTATTTGGTTAAGTGAATTCTACAGTGCGCAAAAAAAGATTGTGCTGTTAGCCTTCAGGTTAATTGCTGGGCTCCCACGCCGAACGATAATCTAGGTCATCACTTCCGAGACAAAGGTACAATTCCCCAACGGTGCCTGGTCTATCTTGGTTGCGGCAACTAAATTTCGCGGTGCACCTGTCCTCAAAATTTTTGTACGGGCATCTCCATGTGGACACTTCCGAGACTGTATCTGAGATAGACTTGAAAATTGATTCAAGCTTTCCTAAACTCTCTCTATATTTTTTTTGGTCGACTGGTTCCATATTTTTGTCTCATTGGCCACAAAATATTTGATAGGCTTTAGCTAACCGGATTTATTGAAGGTTCCGCGTCGGGGCGCATAAAAGTTTTGGCTAATTCCACACAGGACATAGCATCCTTTCCGTAACCATCCGCACCCATGTCATCGGCAAATTCCTGGGAAAGGGGGGCCCCTCCAACCATAATTTTCACCACCTCTCGCATCTCAGCTTCTTCGATTGCGTCGATGGTTCTACCCATATTAGGCATAGTGGTTGTTAATAATGCAGACATTCCTAAAACCCCAGCTTCATTCTCCTCAACTGCTTCTATGAATTCCTCTGGGGATGTGTCTACACCCAAATCTATAACAGTAAAACCGGCTCCACTCAGCATCATGATACAAAGATTCTTCCCGATATCATGTAGATCCCCTTTCACTGTTCCCATTATCACAGTACCAACAGGCTCTATGCCTGAAGCAGATAGGATTGGTTCGACGTGAGCCATACCGGCTTTCATTGCCCTTGCAGCAACAAGCACTTCTGGTACGAAGATCAGATTGTCTCTGAATTTCACACCTACAATCGCCATTCCTGCTATAAGCCCATCATCTAGAATTGTATTGGCTGAAAACCCAGCTTCTAAGGCCTCCTTGGTCAATTGGTCAACTCTGTTATTGTCTCCTTTTATCAAAGAAACCGATATATCTTGCATTAGGGGGTCTGCTTCGTCCCACAGGTTTCTAATGTGTTGCTGTTCTGCGGGGCTGGTTACATACCCTAACTCCGCCTCCAAATCTTCATTAATTACTGGCATATGGTAAACGAACCTCTGATATTTATTGGATTATGTTTCATTAGAAAGTAAACATAAATGCGCATCCGAGAGAAGCAATTATACGACTAAATTATTATCAGACATAGGTTACCCATGCCTTTCAGCGGTCCAATCTTTAATTGCCAAAGGAATCTCCATGAGGTTTTCTATTTTGGTTGCTAATGGCACTGCGCATTCTGGCCCAATCATCTGGATTCCAGCCTCCAAACATTTATAAACCTCTTGCCTTACTTCCTCAGGACCTCTGGCGTACAAAGTTTCCGGATTATTAATATTTCCTACAAGGGTGATGCCTCCATTTACAGCATCCATAGCTGCTTGAGGGTCATTTTTCGAATCAAAATGAAAAGAGGCCATCCCTGTTTTGGCAATATAGGGCATTCTGTCGATGGTTTTCCCGCATATGTGCAAAATGAGAGGTGCTTCCAATGCATCTACCATTTCCGTGTGAATATCTTGCAAAAATTCTTTGTAATATTCCCCACTTACTAGATCACCTGTGGCGTGATCAGGGAATGTCAGCGCATCAGCTCCTGCATCTATTTGGGCTTGTCCGAAAAGTACGGAAATCTCCTTTAATTTTTCTAAAGCCCTCTTTGTTTCATCTGGATTGTCCACTGTGCCCAGCAAAAAGCTCTCCACCCCAAAGACATGATAGGCGAGAGTCCATGGACCCATCGTTTTTCCAATAATAGCTACTTCATCCCCCAGCTCATCCTTCAGCATTCTGATTGAGTCAGTTATAGCCTTCATGTCTCGGTGTTCGAGTATGCCTGCCGGTATCTTTACATCATCAGCAGACTTCCAAATGGGGTTATACATTCGCACCGTGGGCCAGTTGTCTTTTTCTTCCCATTGCATTTCACATCCTAGAGCGGATGACTCTTGTATTATGCTGAAATAGGGCGAAACAGAATCGAAACCTAATTCCGTATACCCAGTAGCAGCTAACCTGGCTGCCATTTCTCCATCCTGGCAAGCGTAAGGGAAAGGAGCATCTACCAGATCCATTAATTCCACTGTTGCGACATTGGTTGGATTCACAGCCGGGGTTCTGTCGACAAGTTTACCGGCTAAAGCGTTCATCACCCGTTCTTTGGGCGACATCGTTTCTTGATAAGACATTTCTCAAACGCTCCTTGATTTATGTTTGACTGAAACCTAAGGTACTAGTGGTCATTTGGCCTCTCATGGATTCTGCTTGCATCATCGTTTCTACGCTACTTACATTCCTGGAATACGGTAGCAGAATCCTTAACAATGCATCGTGATTACGGCGGCACTCGAAAGCTACTTCCTGATCTCCTATTTTGTCCATTTCACCGTATTTGGAAAACCCTGCGATAATCATCCTCAGGCGCATAGCTGGATTTTTCGCTTCTCCACTAGCAGATATCTGGTAGCACCGAGTGTTGTCTCTATCAAACCTTTCTGCTTTGATGATTAAATTGGATTTACTATCCTTTATCTCCATTGCGGCAGTGCTTGTGGCATATTCCGGATCTTTTCCAACGGCTTGGGATAATAGAAATCGGACTGGCCTACTATGAATTAAACCGCACTCGAATTTGGCTTGGTTATGCGTCTCAGGCACTGGAATCATGCCTCCCAGGGATACTAATAGACCTCGAATTTCTTCGACCCGTTTTTCCACTCCAGGTTTGGTGCTGAAGGACCACACTGTGAAGATAGCATTTTTCACATATAGGCCTATAGATATTTCATTGAATCTTTTGTCTGTAGGAATTAGTTCCAGACAGTGGCCATATTTTGCTATGACATCTTTTGGTCTAGGGCCATCGTAGGAGACAAGTTTCATGTTTATACTCCTTGATTTTCTTCCAATAATTTTGAAAATGCGGAAATATGATCTGGTCCGGTTCCACAACACCCCCCAATGATATTGACTCCAATTTCCTTTAGCTTCATGAATCTCTCCGCCATGTAGTTTGGCGGTTCAGGGTAGACTATTTCTCCAGCTTTAAGGGACGGGATACCAGCGTTTGAATGAACCAATAGTGGAGAGTCGGTAGCATCTCTCATCATGGATGCTATCTCTATCATGTTATCTATTCCGTTTCCGCAATTGGTTCCCACAATATCGGCCCCAGATTTGACCAATTCGACTGCGGCCTGTTCAGGTGTTACGCCCATCATTGTAAAATACCCTCTTGGACCTTTATCAAAGGTCATAGTGGATATTACAGTTAGATTGGTGTTTTCTTTAGCCGCTCTGATAGCTATGGACGCTTCATCGAGAGCTGTCATAGTTTCTATAACTACTCCATCAGCCCCGCCTTGCTCTAAGGAAGTCATCTGACTACAAAAGGCCTGATACAGATCTTCTTTTGAGACAGCCCCCAAAGGTTCTAAGAATTCACCACTTGGGCCCACAGAGCCACATACAAAGGTCCCTGGCTTCGATTGGCTTTTTGCATGCTCAGCTGCGAGCCTGTTAAATTCGTCTACTTTGTCTCCAAATCCGTAATGGCTTTGCCGAAATTTGGTGCCACCAAAAGAATTAGTGAGAACCATGTCAGATCCCGCATCAAAGTAGGATTTTGCCATTTTTCGGACAATTTCAGGGTGACTTACATTGAACTCTTCAGGACATCCACCCGGTTCCAGGCCGTTTTGTTGCAAAAAAGTTCCGGTCGCTCCATCTGAAACCAACACCTCTCCATTCGATACTCGGTCGAGTATGCCTCGGGATTTTAAATTCATTTTGTTTTTGACCTTCTAATTCGATTCTATCCATCCGTCGATGGATCCTGCACTGTGGGTTCTAGACCCATTTTTATGTAAATCCCTCAACTTGGCCACAAAATTCTGCGGCATTCCTTTATTGTAACGATCTACTACGGATTTCAAGACATCATCCAACTCTCCAAACATTTCAAAATATTCGCCCCATTCCCATGCGTCAAGATATTCATCCGAACCATAGCTTCCTTCCATCATAGAAATTGCATCTACAGCCTCTTGGAATCTCGAATCCAGCGGTAGAGATTGAGTCTCAGAGTTATTGGTTGCCTGCACCTGTACTGGAATTTCTTTCCAGTACATTAATCGTACTTTCAAAGTTCTAATCCTAGAAGAATATAATTACAGCCATTATAGTTCCATAGGCAGACATACAGAAGTTACGGCTTCCACATGCCTATTGCTGATTGGTGTGTTATAACTCAATAATTCTTAACAGGGTTCTAAAGGAGAGGGCTATGCCACATGCACCGATCAACGGAATAGACATTTATTACGAGGCCTACGGTACAGGTGACACGATTATATTTTGCCATGAATTTGCAGGAGATATTAGATCGTGGGACTTGCAAGTAAATCACTTTTCCAGAAATTTCCAAGTAATCACTTACTGTGCTAGAGGCTATTCTCCGACTTCAGTACCTGAAAATCCAGAATTATACAGCCAAGATCTGGTTATTGATGACCTTAAAGGGTTGATGGATTTTTTGAAAATTGATAAAGCTCATATAGTTGGTCTTTCAATGGGAGGAAATGTTGCCCTAAATTTTGGTATTAAATACCCGGAACAAGCCAAAACATTAACAATAGCAGGGACGGGGACTGGGTCAGATAATCCTGACCTTTTTCGGGAACGCATTTTAAAGTTTTCAGATGGAATGAGGTCAGAAGGTATGGCTTTTATGTCAGATTACCTTAAAGGTCCCCAAAGGGTTCAGCACCAGTTGAAAGACCCTAGAGGCTATCAACTTTTCTGTGAACAATTCTTGGAACATTCCAACATAGGTTCTGCAAATACCTTCTACGGCATTATGACCAAAAGGCCGCCTATTTTCGATTTAAAGAACCAACTTTCAAACATAAAAATTCCGGTTTTAGTGATGACCGGGGATGAGGACGACCCCTGTATTAAACCATCCCTTTTTATCAAAGAATCTATACCTGGTGCAGGCCTAATAATGTTTCCAAGATCCGGACATGCAATTAACCTAGAAGAGCCACAGTTGTTTAATACGTCTGTAACTGAATTTATCAATCATTCAGGGGCCTCCTACTGGGGACCACGCGGTCAGGGTGAGGCAGAAGGATCTTTAACCTAACAGAATTTTGAGTCGATGGTTGGGTTCCCGGTCGGAACGGGACAGCCGAAATGCGAGAGACAGCAAGAAGTATTTGTTATCTGAACTTCCTCCAAAACCACCACAGTACTAAATAATTTCCCGGCACGTCACGGTAGCATCGCCGGCACGCTGCCTATCATTTTTATCCATGCTGTAAAATTCTGATCAAATTTTTGTTGAAAAAACGGATTTCAAAATCAGATCTGGTACTTGACTACCGAATAATGATCGAGCTCCAGCCCAAGGCCTGGTTTGTCATGGAATGGAGACCAGTAACCATCCTTCTGTTTTGGGAAATCTACGTACCATAACCTATCTCCCTCCAAAGACACATTCATATACTCAACGACTTTCAGATTTGGCGTTGCGCATGCTACGTGGAGATGGGCTAATTGAAGTGCATGTGGAGCTACCGGCAGGTTAAAAGAATGCGCCAGATGGGCTATTTTCATCCATTCTGTGACACCTCCAACTCGTCCAATATCGGGCTGAACAATATCGGCTCCTCCACGACCGATGAGGTCTCTAAAGCCATATTTTGTGTATTCGTGCTCCCCGGTAGCTATAGGGATACTAGTGGCTTTGGATATTTCGGCCATCCCATCTATGTCATCTGGTATCAAGGGTTCCTCAAACCAACCGACCTGAAACTGTTCAAATTCCTTAGCCATGTAGATCGCCTGTTTCCTGTAATAACCGTTGTTTGCATCAATGTAGATGCTGACGTCGTCGCCAACAGCCTTCCTCACTGCAGCGACCCTTTTAATATCTTCTCTTTCTGATGATCCAAAATCCTTTCCCACTTTCATTTTGACCCTTGGTATTCCGTCCGACACATACCTTGTCATTTCCTCAAGAAGCTCTTTTTCTGAGAAGTTGGTCCAACCACCACTCCCATAAACAGGAACGGAATCTGTATATGCTCCAAGCAATTTGTATAAGGGAAGATTCACATATTTTCCCTTGAGGTCCCATAGGCCTATATCAATGGCTGAAATTGCGCAGAAGGCTATTCCCTTCCTACCGTAGCCTCGTACTTTCCAGTACATGTCGTTCCATAATCGTTCTATATCCAGCGGGTCTTTTCCTACCAACTCTGATTTAAGGGAATTTTCGATTACATCTATTACCCCTGGGGAGGCGTATGTCATTCCAAGACCCTCAATATTTTCATCCGTCTTGATGTGAACGAAGATTTGCCCTCTTCCTCCTGATCCCTCCTTTGGGGTCGGTATGGTGGCGTCCTGTATCGGATGTCCTTCTGGGTTGTGAAGTTGAATTGCGGTTACGTCTGTTATTTTCATTCTGGTCCCTTTAGCAAATTGATGAATCTACATTTTTTCAGGTTTGCTCATGCCCATCAATTCTAGGCAGTTGACGAGCGCCAGTTTCGTTGCAGCACATAATTTTAACCTAGCCTTACTCAACCCAAGGTCTTTTTCATTTTCTGAAATGACTCTGCAATTCTGATAAAAGTTATGAAAAGCTGTCGCCAGTTCCAAAGAATAGTGTGGGAGGTGGTGAACTTCATAAGTAACTGCAATAGCATTAATTATTGAAGGCAATTCCAAGATTTTATTGATTAGCTGAATCTCAGATTCATGACTCAACATAGAAACCGAACCGTTTGAAAAGTTTATCTTCTTTTCAACAGCTAGATCCAAGATGCTGCATATTCTAGCATGGCCATACTGAATGTAATAAACGGGGTTTTCAGAAGACTGGCTTTTAGCCAGATCCAGGTCAAAATCAAGCTGAGTTTCATGGGCGCGGGATAAAAACATAAACCTGCAAGCGTCGGCTCCAATTTCATTTACTAGTTCTATCAGTGGAACAACGTTACCTTCTCGCTTGGAAAGTTTTTCGGTGGTTTCTCCTTTTTTGAACCGGACCATTTGAACCAGAATCATTTCCAGATTGTCAGGGTCGCAGCCGAGCATTTTCATAGCGGATTTGAGTCTTAGTACCTGACCCTGATGATCCGCACCCCAGACGTCAATAACAATATCGAATTTTCTATGAATAAATTTATTGTAATGATATGCAATGTCAGTAGAAAAGTAAGTGGGGGTCCCATTAGTTCGTATCAGAACGTTATCTTTTTCTTCCCCTAAGTTGCTATTTAGTAGCCATGTCGCACCGTCTTTATCGGACACATAACCCATCTCTTTGAGCAGGCCTATGCATTTCTCAAATTGACCGTCTTCAAAAAGACTTTTTTCACTGAACCAATTGTCGAAATCGATGTGCAGCGATTCAATATCCTCCTTAATGCCCTCTATCATTAGTCGGATGCCAGCTTTGCCTAGGTCTGACAATGCTCCAGGGTCATCAGTGTCATAGTTAGCACTATCTAAATCCCTTATTTTTTCAGCAACAGCTATTACATCTTCACCAGGATATGAGTCTTTCGGTAGTTCGACATCATTCCCGAGTGATTGCATATATCTAGCAACCAAGGATCGATTGAATTTATCTATTTGGGCTCCGGCATCATTCAGATAGTATTCTTGTTGAACTTCGAATCCAGCGGACTTTAATACATTGGCAAGCGTACTACCGATCACAGCCCCTCTGGCATGTGCTACGTGTAATCTTCCAGTCGGGTTGGCACTTATATATTCAACTTGAATTTTTTTGCCTTCCCCAGCATTAGTAACTCCGTAACTTTTTGGATCTGACAGCATTTGATCAACCTGGTCTTGCAACCATTTTCTGCTTAGCACAAAGTTAAGGAAGCCTGGGTTGGCCACCACTACATCTTCTAGAAGACCATCTTTTTTCAGGTATTTAGCAAGCACATTGGCTATTTCTATAGGGTTTTTCTTCAATGGTTTTGCTAGCTTCAGCGGAAGACTTGAAGCATAGTCACCGTGCTCGGGGTTTTGTGGTCTTTCAACCGCGATGTCTCCGATTTCAGCGGCAGGTATAAGGTTGTCCTGTTGGGCCTCTTCAAAGGCTTTTTGAATCGAAGCGCTGAGAATCTCAGGAATAGTTGTCAATGTTGCAACTCCGATAAACCTTGATCTTCGCTATCCAGCGACGTGTATTGTAGGGTCAGTGTCTGAAGGAGTGTAAACTTCCCCGATTATTTGGTTACTTAATGTGCCTGCCTCAGACAGCGACTGTTGTAATTTATCTGCCTTATCTGGATTGACTGAAATCAATAGGCCTCCAGAGGTCTGGGCATCAGATAAAAGGATTTTATCGTTTTCTGAGATTTCTTTATCCCACAACACCGTCGACTTTAGAGAATCAAGATTCCGCATAGTCCCTCCCGGTGCTATCCCTTGTTCCAATAGATCCGTTGTGCCCTCTATCACCGGTACTTTGGACTTATAAATCCGGGCACCTAGCCCACTGCCCTCCATCATCTCTCTCAGATGCCCCAACAATCCAAAACCTGTAACGTCAGAGCAAGCGTTTACGCCGACTGAAATCATAGATTCGGAGGCGGATTTGTTAAGCGCAGCCATAATTGCAACAGCATTTTCAAGAACCTCAGCAGCTACTTTTTCTTGTTTTCCGGCAGTAGTTATTATCCCAGTACCTATAGGCTTTGTTAGCAGCAAAAGATCTCCAGATTTGGAGGTGCTGTTTGCCGTTTGTGAGCCAGGATTTACTATTCCTGTTACTGAAAGCCCGTATTTTGGTTCAGCATCCACCACACTGTGTCCTCCGGCTATTACTATGCCGGCTTCGAGTGCTTTTGAGGCGCCACCTTTAAGGATTTCCCCCAGAATCGACATGTCTAAATCTGAAGGGAAACCAACCACGTTTAGTGCCGCAATGGGTTTGGCACCCATTGCATAGACGTCACTTAGGGAGTTAGCAGCAGCTATTTGTCCGAAGATAAATGGGTCATCTACAATCGGGGGAAAAAAATCGACTGTTAAAACGACAGCCAAATCATCGCTTAACTTGTAAACGGCGGCGTCATCACTAGTCTTTGTTCCAACTAGTAGGTTTGGATGGGTCATATCTGGCAACTGGCTCAGAACCTGAGCCAGGTCGTCTGGACTTAGTTTAGAGGCTCAACCTGCACACGATGCAAGTTCTGTGAGCCTAATTTTTTCATGTTGATGCTGCATTCTTAGTATCCTAGCTGATAAAATTATTAACTATTATATCTGTATCCCGGTTGCTATATAGCACAAAGCAGATATTCACTATTCGGATATCATTAGGTGGCATCATTTTTTGAGTAAGTAAAAAGGTTTTTATTTTACAGATGAGATACTCTGATTTTTCGGTTAATGATATTAATTTGTCCGTTATCGGATTTCCTTTGTGGACTTTGGCAACCAGAGGCTGGGAGAGAAAGGATCCCAGCGTTGCCAATTATTTATTGCAGCAGGCGTTTAACCAAGGTATAAATTTTTTTGATACCGCGGATTCTTACGGTAACGGGTACGGGGAAGAATTACTTCGAGAAGCACTCTCTCCAATAAGAAAAGAAATTGTTATATCCACTAAATTTGGGTTCGACTTTTATTCGCCCCAACTAAACAATGAAGGTGGGGGCAGTAAAAAATTTAACCCTGAATATGTTTCTTATGCCTGTGAACAATCTTTACGCCGCCTTGGAACTGACTACATTGATATGTATCTTGTTCATTATCCATCTTATGATGAGGTCGAAAATGATGATTTATACGAGATGCTTGAGAAACTTGTAGACGCAGGAAAGATCTTGAGATTCGGACTAGCAATCGATGACCGACCGGAAGCAACGGAAATAGCTAGACTTCTTGTTTCAGAAAGAAAGTTAGATTTAATTCATGCACCTTTTAGTTTGCTGGAACAGGACTTAGTTTTAAGTCTTTCCGAGATAAGCGACGACTTATCTGTTATAGCCAGAAGAGTACACGCATTCGGTCTGCTAGACGATTCTTACGATCCAAAAATCTTCCAAGACTCTAACCTTGGCCAACAACAAGATCACCTCGTATTTAGCAATATTTTAGCAAGGCGACCATATTACGATTTCGTCTCGGATATTTTTGAAGAGAATATTTCAGATATTGCCTTGAGGTTCACGATAACAAATCAAGGTATTGCTTCGGCACTCCCAAATATTAATGATATTGATAACTTATCTGACTACTGTTTATCGGCCGATAAACCGGATTTGGATGGCGAACTTATGCAAATGATAAGTGACGTATTTCAAGAGCAGAAACAAAGTGGGCAAAAAGAGGAAAATGAATAAACGCCAGCAAGGTTTTGTTAGCTAGTTTGTTTTTGCTTTTTGGCCCTTTTCATTTCATCCTCAATCAACTTGAAGTCTCTACTGGGTAGTAAATGTATGCGATCCCAAAATGCTAGAGGCCAATCTTCTGGAGCCCATCTCTTCACGTACTCTAGACTTGGCCCTAATTGAAGACCGTCTATGTATTGTCCTTCATCTAAAACATAGTCGGGTTTCAATGTAATTCTGAATTTATATTCGCCAGGTTTATCTATAGGGACCCAAATTGGAGATGCGTCCTCAAAATAGTCGGAGATTATGGTGGCCGAGGCGGTCCAGCATTTTTTATTCCTGTCAAAAAATATAACGCGATCTTTTGAATGCATTCTTTGGGCCCGTCTTTTATATTTGGCGCTCATACCAAATACCTTATAGCCTTTCTCCCGTGTAATGGCAGAATTTTCGCCGTTGTCCACAAACATCCAGTAATTGGACCCCATCTTTTCCCCTTATTTTCTCGACTTTGAGATTGCTAGGTTAGTTTTAGCAATGAGAGTAATTTCCACAACATTGTACATCTGTTTCGCAGGGTATCTTTTTAAAGGGTGCGAGCTTGTATGATGAACGTATAAAATGACTGCTGAGTTGTGGTGGTTATTAATATCTAAACAGGTTAGATTGGCTAATTTCATGAGCGGCTTTTCAGCGATAATTTTAGGTGCAGGTACTGGAGAAAGAATGCGTGGCATCGATAAAATAATGACCACTATTTGTGGACTGCCTACGATACTACATTCTGTAAACGCATTTCTTCGAACGGGGATTTTTGAAACAATGACAGTAGTTGCAAATACTCACAATATTTCAAAGCTTGAACATTTGATGTCTAGTCCCGAATATCACAGGGTTCAGGTGATTCTAGGAGGTATTAGGAGACAAGATTCCGTAAAAAATGCTCTGGCCACTATTGATGCTATCGACTATGTGGTGATTCATGATGGTGCTAGGCCTTGCGTATCTTCTGATCTTATAGGCCGCGCTGTTAAGGCGACTCAAAACTCAGATGCAGCGATACCTGTGCTTCCAGTTACAGACACAATAAAAATAGTAAGAGAGTTCAAGGTTGTGTCAAATGTGGATAGATCCAATCTCTTTTCGACCCAAACGCCTCAGGTCTTTAAATATTCTAGTATAGCTAAATTTCACAAAATTTTTACCGACGATGTAACAGATGACTCATCACTTGTGGAGATCTCTGGTGGTGATGTTTCTACCTTTGCTGGAGATCCTGAAAATATAAAAATAACAAATCCGATAGATATTGAAATTGCGGA
Organism: Dehalococcoidia bacterium; assembly: GCA_029936675.1. Classification (GTDB taxonomy): domain Bacteria; phylum Chloroflexota; class Dehalococcoidia; order Lucifugimonadales; family UBA826; genus UBA11996. Next base: position 147,417 of record JAPYSB010000003.1, read on the forward strand.
AACTATTTTGCAGAGACGTAGAAATCTATGAATATAATTCGCACTGGTATTGGGATAGATATACACAGGTTGCAAAAAGGCGAGACTTTGATTTTGGGGGGAGCGGAAATCCCTTCTCAATATGGCTTGCTGGGACATAGCGACGGTGACGTCCTGATACATGCGATTATAGACGGGTTTCTAGGCGCGGCAAATTTAGGTGATATAGGCAGGTATTTTCCTTCGAACAATCCAGAATATAAAGGGATAAGCAGTGGAAAATTACTAGAAATTTCTTTAAATAGGGTTGTAGCTGAAGGATGGAAGCCTGTGTTTGTGGATGCTACAATTGTGGCCGAAAAACCACTGCTTGCAGAATTTATACCACAAATGACATTTAACATAGCGCATGCCATCAATTTAACACAAAGAGATATCAGTATTAAGGCAACTACCGCTGACGGGTTGGGATATATCGGTAGGGGAGAGGGTATTTCCTGCCAGGCTATAGTCACTATCCAAAAACCAGAATGAGACTGTACAACACACTAAACAGAGTAGTAGAGGAACTTGTTGTAGAAGACAACACTATCAACATGTATGTGTGCGGCATAACTCCTTACGCACCTTCTCATTTGGGCCACGCCATGTGCGCGATAGTTTTTGATGTCATCAGACGATATTTGAAATACAAAGGATATAAAGTCCATTTCATACAAAACTTTACCGATATAGATGACAAGATGATAACCGCTGCCAATGACGAAGGAATTGAAGTGTCAGAATTGGCAGAACGAAACATCCAGGCTTACCTTTCAGAATTGAGACAGTTGAACGTGCTTCAGGCTTCAGGTTACCCAAGAGCAACCCAAGAAATTAGTTCTATAGTAGCCGTCATTTCCGATTTGATTGAGAAAAACTATGCTTATGCAACTTCTGGCGATGTTTATTTCAGGGTAAAGAAAGATAAGGACTATGGGAAATTAAGCAGAAGGAATGTCGACGAATTGCTGGCTGGTGCGAGGTTGGAAATAGAGGAGACTAAGGAAAACCCTGCAGATTTCGCCCTGTGGAAAAGCCAAAAACCAGGAGAACCGGCTTGGGATAGCCCTTGGGGGCAAGGACGTCCAGGGTGGCACATAGAATGTACCGCTATGTCGTTAACGTACCTTAATAATAGAGTTGATATTCATGGTGGTGGTCAAGATTTAGTGTTTCCACATCATGAAAATGAAATTGCTCAATCAGAGTCTTACACTGGGATTGAGCCTTTTGCACGATATTGGATGCACAATGGCACTTTGGGCTACGGGGAAGAAAAAATGAGCAAATCCTTGGGAAATGTATTTTCCATTGGGAAAGCTCTAGAAGAGTTCTCTTCTGACGCCCTTAGGATGTTTTTTCTAAGCTCGCACTACAGGACACCATTAGTGTTCAGCGACGAATCCGTCAAAGGGCAACAACGCGCCATAGAAAGGTTGAAATCTGCGTTGGCATCCTCCTCAGGTGATGGAGCTGCCCTTGAGACAGCGGGTTACCGAGATAGGTTTGAATCGGCGATGGATGAGGATTTCAACACCCCCATTGCACTATCAGTGATTTTTGATCTTGCCAGAGATATTAATAGGGAATCTACTAATGGATTGAATGTCAAGGCGGCCCAGAAATTACTTTATGACTTAGGTGAAGTTTTGGGGCTGATCTTAAAAAACGATGATGTAGGCTTTGATGGAAATTTAGCACCGTTCATCGATTTGTTGCTGGATATTCGCGAAGGACTTAGAAAAGAAAAACAGTTTGAATTATCGGACCGGATTAGAGATAGGTTAGATGATCTAGGGGTATCAATAGAAGATACGGTAACCGGAGCTCGATGGAAAATGGATTAGATCTGGAGGCAGTTTAAGGTATTAGAACCAACTGCTAGCGCTGATGATAGAAACAAGGATAAAGACCACAACTAGCGCTATAGTAAATCGAAATAATGCTAGTTCTATGCCTCTTCTTGTCCTGAAAGAAGATTCGGCAGCTCCGAATAAGGCGGTACCCTGCCCTTTCACCTGCATGAGTATCACAGCAATCAGCAGAAGAGATATAAAAATCATAGTTATGTTTATTGCAGTATCCACACAGTAATTATACTCCTATTTTTTTACGATGTTGTGAGGATATTACCCAAGGTAATTTTCCATTATGAATTTGGCTAATTTACCTGAATCGTGTCGAACTTTATGTTCTTCGTCCAACAAATCGGAAGTTGCGATTATATGTTTCGTTGACCCTGTACTCGGATCAACAGCTTCGCCATGGAATTGTTCACCGATGTCAGTAATATTATCATTGGCTATTATCATATCCAAAATTTCCGACCCTAGGTAACGTTCCAGCACCTCTATGTGCCTTACAACGTTGAAATGCTGAGTTTCCCCGATTTCGGTCGCCACGTTGCAAATGTAGTACTTAAGACCTTTTGATTCGGCAATTGCATCAACGATTCCTCCTACCATCAAAACGGGCAATATGCTGGTATATAAACTTCCTGGGCCTATTACTATCAAATCTGCATTGGAGATAGCTTTAATAGCTGTCGGTGAGGCTTCTGCATCGGGTGGATCTATAAATAATTCTTTGATTTCGGATGAACTTTCCTTGACGTTTGACTCCCCTTTTATAAATTGGCCATCAGCTAATTCCACGGATAAATTTATGTTTTCTATTGTTGCGGGGACTACCCGTCCTGTAACGGATAATATTCTACTAGATTCGGTGAGAGCATCTTCAAAACTATTTGTCACATCTGTCATCGCTGCTATAAAAAGATTGCCAAAACTATGCCCTTGAAGTTCAGATCCTTCTGGGAATCGGTATTGGAATAATTCTTTTAGCAAGGAATCTTCGTCTGATAACGCAACGATGCAGTTCCTGAAGTCACCGGGGGGGATAATGCCCATTTCTCGACGTAATCTACCTGAACTGCCGCCATCATCTGCAACCCCGATTACTGCTGTTATTCGTCTGGTGTGTTGTTTGAGCCCCCTCAGTAATACTGATAGTCCTGTCCCGCCGCCTATTGCAACTATACGAGGGGCCTTGTTTTTGAAACTTTCGTTCATAACTAATTTTGAATTAAGATCGGAATAATAAAACTATTGAATTTTTTGTTTATTGAGTTCTAAGGTGACCATGTCTGAGGCTACCTGTGGGTTAGCTTGGCCTTTGGTTTTTTTCATGACTTGGCCTACTAAATACCTCACAGCAGAATCTTTCCCGTTCAGATAATCGCCCACAGCACTTTGGTTTTCAAGAAGTGTTTCTGTAACTACATTTTGTATGGAGGAGGTGTCATTTATTTGAGATAGACCCTTCTCCTCTGAAATTTTTGTTGGATCACCACCATTAATAAACATCTCGTCAAATATTGTTTTCGCCATTGAATTACTTATTTTGCCATCGGTCACAAGCATAATTAATTTGGCAAGTTCTCTTGGTTCTACCTTTATTTCGGACCAGCTAGATTTGAGTTCATTTTTCATTCTATTTAAATCAACATTTATCCAATTGGCTGCGGCCTTTGCCGCATCCCTTTGATCCATTGATTCAGAGAGGTACAGTAAAACGTTTTCAAATAACAGCGTTGATTCCTTATCACCAATCATGACCGAGGCATCATAATTGGATAGTCCAAATATCTCGATATAGCGCTCTTTTTTTTCGGCGGGAAGTTCAGGTATTTCGGACCGCATCTTATTTACCCATTTATGCGAGATTATTATCGGAGGCAAATCAGGCTCAGGAAAATATCTGTAGTCGGCAGCGTATTCTTTGGTACGTTGGCTTAGGGTTGTACCTCTACCGTCTGACCATCCTCGAGTCTCTTGTTCAATATTTTGGCCCTCATCTAACAATTTTCGCTGTCTAATCTCCTCATATTTCAAAGCCCTAAATACAGATCTGAAACTGTTGATATTTTTTATTTCCACTTTAGAACCCAGTTCCTTTGAACCAAGAGGTCTCACACTAATGTTGGCGTCACATCTAAAGCTACCCTCTTCCATATTCGCAGTGCTTGTCTCCAAGAACCTTATTATTGAGTGTAAATTAGTTAAATACTGGTTTGCCTCTTCAGGGCTATTCATATCTGGTTCACTTACAATTTCCATCAAAGGAACCCCTGCTCTGTTAATATCAAGCAGGCTGTATGATTCTCCATAGAGTTCTTTTCGGTGTATCAGTTTAGCCACATCTTCTTCTAAATGTACTCGGGTAATTCGAATGTACTTTTCCCCGGTATCTGGGCTTTTTATAGACAGCCTCCCGTTAAGGGCTATCGGAATATCAAACTGAGATATTTGGTATCCCTTCATAAGGTCAGGATACGGGTAGTTTTTTCGGTCAAATTTTGTTTCTGGCGAAATCTCGCATTCTAAAGCCAGCCCTGTTTTAATTACTAGATCAACTGCTTTCTTGTTTACCACAGGTAGAACTCCAGGCATACCCATGCAAACAGGGCAGACTCGAGTATTCGGTTCTGAATCTTGGTAATCGGCACCGCAAGGGCAGAACATTTTGCTCGAAGTTAGGAGTTGAGAATGAACCTCCAGACCAATTACCGTTTCATAGCTGTCAGTCATAATTTGTGTATACCAGCCCTAATTAAACGTATATATATTTTATAATGTAACTGAAATTCTTATAAAGGTATCAATATTAAATCTAATGTGATATTACACTTCAGTAGTTCGGTACGCTAAAAATATTGAATTTTGTATATTGTACTGGGGAAAGATTTACTTTTAATCCAGGGAAGAGAGTTGTGTGTATTTTGTGCTTACATTGAATAACCTCTCCGTGAGGGGTTTTGACCCAGAATATTGTTTCGTCGCCTCTGAAATCTTTTCGTACGACTATGTTTTTGCCGGTTGGTGTTGGTTCCATAAAAAGATCTGTTTGTCTTATCGCAACCTCAACTTGATCCCCATCGGAAAATGTTTCAGGCACTCTTATGGGCAGTGGACCAATACTTGTGTTGACAGACTTTCCAGCGACGGAGCCTTTTATAAAATCACAACTTCCACTCATCAATGCAGACTCTTTACTATTAGGCCAGAAGTATATTTGATCAGGAGGTCCAACTTGCTGGATGGCTCCCTCCACCATAATAGCAACCCGATCTGAAATAGAAAAAGCCTCTTCCCTATCGTGGGTTACGAATATTGTAGTTGTGTTACTTGATTTTAAGATTTGCTCCATTTCCATTCTGACCGATAACCGCAAGGAAGCATCAAGATTAGAGAATGGCTCATCCATCAGTAGAACGGTAGGGTTGGTTGCCAGAGTCCTGGCAATGGCGACTCTTTGTTGTTGACCACCCGATAGTTCATGTGGATACCTATCTTTTAGTCCTTCAAGCCTGGTTAACTGCTGCACCCTTTCTAAATTCTCATCCTGCATTTTCTTTTCAAGATTTGAAATCCCAAATAGGATATTTTTTTCCACCGTTAGATGGGGAAATAGGGCGTAATCTTGGAATATCATCCCTATGTTTCTGTTTGATGGTTGTAAGTTAATATTCGGGCCAAAAATTTCATGGCTTTTGAGATAAATGTTTCCTTGGCTGGGATTTTCTAGCCCCGCGATTATCCTGAGAAGGGTAGTTTTGCCGCACCCACTAGGGCCAAGAATAGAAAGTATTTCACCAGCTAATAAGTGCATATTCAGGTTTTTTATAACGTGATTCTGCCCGAACTTGATATTCAGATTGCTACATTCCAAAAGAAAGTCACCCAATTATCTATTCACCCCACGAATTATTAAAAATGTTGTTTTTCAAAACTATTATAGTAAGTGGTATGGATGACAGTAAGATTAGTAAAAGTGAAGGTATAGCGGCTCTTGCGAAAAACGCTTCTGAAGTAAACGACCAAATTGCAGTAGTGAGAGTATGGAAATCCAATGGTGCAAGTAGAAGAACTGCTGGTAACTCCTTCATTGTTATTAAGAAGACAGTCGCAGCGGCCATGGTAAGTCCAGATTTCAGAAGGGGCAGATTAGTCGCAATCACAGATTTGATACGACTTTTGCCTAGGGTCATTGACGACTCCTCATATCTGGGGCTTATTTGGGTCATTGATGACCTTATTGCACTTAGTCCCGTAGGCATGCACAGCACAGCACAGGCCACCACCAATAGATATAGTGACTGGTAGATGGGGGACCCTATTTTCGATCCGAAAAATACGAGCGCTAAAGAAACTGCGATGCTTGGTAATGCATATCCGGTGTAACACATTTTTTCGATGACATTTGTTAAAAACCCAGAATGTCTGATTGCTAAATAACCCACCGGTAGCGATAAGGTAACTACTACAGCTGCTGTGAGTACAGAGAGTATGATGGAATTTAGAGCCAAAACATGATTGGATTCTGCACCTAAAATAGAGACGGTCTCCCCATGATACAACCCCCTAGCCACCCAATACAGAAGAACACATATTGGAATTGCGACGGATATCAGAGATACCAAAGCACACACCCCAGCAGCCGGCCATCGCCATTTCCCTATATCTATCGAGGGGAGTTTTTTTGATGAGCTACTTGAATTTTTATAGTACCTTTTGTTTCCTCTAACTAGAAGTTCAAAGCACATAAATCCGGTAGCCACCATAAACAATGTTAGAGATAACAATGCAGCCGCATTTCTATCAAATCCAGCTTCATATTGGGTATAAATTGACCAGGTGAAAGTTTTGTAACGAAGTAAAGAAACAGCTCCAAAATCACTCAGTGTATATAAAGACACTAGCAGTGACCCTGATAGGATGGCAGGTTTGATTGAAGGTATGGTCACCTTGATTAGAGTTTGAAGGGGACTCAACCCCATCATTCTCGCAGTTTCTTCTCCCGACACGTCCATATTTGATAAATTTGACCTAATTGTAAGTATTATGTAGGGGTAATTGAGTAGGCTTAAGGTTAAAAGGCTTCCATAATATCCGTACATAGCGGGGACACGCCCAACCCCGAATAAAGTCCTTGTTATTTCATGCAAAATACCCCCATTTCCACTGAAGGATATGAGAATGTATGCCCCGACATAACTGGGTATCACGAGCGGTAGAAAAGTAAGAACCGACCACAGCTTGCGGTATGGTAAATTAGTGCGAATTGTTAGCCACGCAATTGGCACGGCTATAACGACGGATAACATGGTAACGGTGATAGCTAAAAACATAGACCTAGCAACGATCATGATCGTTTTGGGCCTCATTAGCCAGACCCATATATCAGGGTTCGATCCCGCAACCCGAATTATGAGATAAATTAGTGGAGTTATACATACCGCTGCCGTAATTAACGATGGTATTAGAACCCACATTGAAGTGTTGAAAGGTATTGGTTTTATTAAAGTCAATGTTTACTGATTTTCCTTGAGGGTCTAGTAATAATTGAAGTGCCAATATTAGGATTGAAAAACCATGAAAATGTTCTAATAAGTATAGTCTAATTTTGTAAGAAAGTATGAACTAACAAATATAGTTTCACTGGGCATACCGTTAATTCTTCCTGTACTGAATTGCTGTTTTTTTCTACTGAACGTAGAATGCGCTCTCAAATAGAATGCATCGAAGGGGGACTAAGTTGTTAGAACAGTTCAAAGTGCAACCGGAAGACGAAGTGAGAGTAACTGAAGAAAATCTTAGAAAAACGGTGGAGGCTGTATTTTCAAAGATGGGGCTCGACGACTCTGATTCAGCGTTAGGAGCTGATGTTTTGGTAAAGGCAGATATGAGAGGTGTGGACACTCACGGTGTCTCCAATATGTTGCGGTCTTATGTCACAGGGTATGGGAATGGGGAACTTAATTCTCATCCAAACTGGACTATAACAAGAGAAACCCCAGCCACCGCAAATATAGATGGCGATAGAGGCTTGGGGATAATTGTAACCCCGAAAGCAATGGATATAGCGATTGAAAAGGCCAAGAATGTGGGTATGGGAGTTGTGACTATTCATAATTCAAGGCACCTTGGTATGGCTTCATATCACGCTTTGAAGGCAGTAGAAAACGACATGATAGGCATGTGTATGACATCGTGCCCTCCAGGGGTTTTACCAACCTTCGGAGCAGAACCCGTTTTGGGTACGAATCCCATAGCGATTGCGGCTCCTGCTGATAAAGAGGCTCCCTTTGTGTTTGATGCTGCCATGAGCGCTGTTGCCGGTAATAAACTAGGCCTTGCTAGAAGAAACGGGACGCAATTATTAGCGGGATGGGTGGCCGATCATGATGGTAGCCCAATTATGGAAGAAGTGGATCCTCCAACCCCGGGCTATGAAGGTTCTGCTTCATCCTATTTGCTTCCCGTTGGAGGGACACGGGAATTAGGATCGCATAAAGGGTATGGGATGATGTGTCTCGTCGACATATTAGGAGGCATTTTGACAGGAGGCGGGTATGGCATGAGCCCTGGCCGACCAAATTTTGGACATTATGTAGCCGCCTACAACATCGAAGCTTTCATGGACACGAAAGAATTTAAAAGAACCATGGATGAATGGATTAACATGTTGAATTCTTCCAAACCAGCACCCGGCCATGATCGAGTTATGTATCCCGGCCAACCGGAGCATGAGGCTGTTATCGAAAGAACCGAAAAAGGTATACCTCTACATTATGAGGTTATAGACTGGTTTAAAGATATATGCGGAGAATTGTCTATTCCGTTTTCCCTGGTTTAGTGCAGATACCCTCGTCAGAGCTTGATAAACAAGCCCTGACGAGAATGTTTTAATAATCCCTGAAAGGATTAGGCATTGGCCCAACTGGTACTTCTATCAATGTCGGAGCTTCTATACTCAGCGACTCTTGCACGGCTTTCCCTAGTTCAGGTGCTCCGCCTTCAACCCTTACACCTCTCACACCAAAAGCTTCAGCGAGTTTCATGAAATCGGGGTTATGAACTTCAGCCCCATATTCTCTTCCATCAAACATGTTGACCTGATCTCTCATTACATTTCCGTAAGCGCTATCGTTAAACACAACAGCAACCACGTTAATGTGGTGTTTTGCAGCCGTGGCCAATTCTTGTACATTGAACATAAATCCACCATCCCCACAAACAGCAACGACTGCCTTATCTGGTTGTGCAACTTTAGCGCCTAATGCGGTTGGATAAGCATATCCAAGGTTACCGTAATAGGAGGAGGTAATGTAGGTCCTAGGTTCATAAACTTCAAATTTATTTCTACTGTAATATCCAATTTGCGTCATACCGGAGATGAATATTCCATCATCTGGCATGACACTTCGAATGACTTTGGTAAAAGATTCTTGCGGCTCAATTACAGTGCCAGGATTAAATCGTTCGGCCTTTATCTTTGTGAGTTCTTCTTCTCTGCTTTCACGAGGTGGCATCACGCTTTTCAGTCCATTTAGAATCTCTGTGAGAGTCTTTTTAGCGTCGCCATTGATTCCTTCTGTGTTGTCATAATTACGACCGATTTCCTCATCGTCTATGTCGATTTGCAGGACTTTTTGTCCTGTCAATTGTTGGTTGTTTAGTAACCTGGTTCCGACCGCTACGACCAAGTCGTAGTCTTGGATTTTGTTTTCAAAAAAGGTGTCGTTTTTGAACCGGAAACTACCAATCGACAGGTAGCTTCTGTCTGAGATAGCTCCTCTACCTTCACCGGTTGCTATAACAGGGGCTTGTAGAAATTCCGCTAAAGATGTCAGTTCCTTTGATGCTTCTCCAGATATTACCCCACCCCCGGCCCATATAAGAGGATTTTTTGCATTGGAAATAAGATCAATTCCCCGACTTATGCTTTCTTTACTGGCAGCAGGTCTCTCATATTTTCCAGCTTCCAATAACTCAATGTCAGCTGTGTCGGAAAGGGTTTCTGGGGGTATTTCTATATGAACCGGTCTTGGCCTGCCTGTTTGAAGTTGCTCAAAGGCTTCATGTACGGCCTCTGGTATCTCAACGGGATCCAGTATTAGTTTTTGATGTTTAGTAATGGGTTTTATTGTTTCAATTTGACCTTTTATTTCGTGGAGCATTCCTCTTTCAAGGCCAATGTGGTCTCTCTCAATTTGACCCGAGACAACTAATATTGGAGATGATGCTGAATATGCTGTACCTATCCCTGCACTGGCGTTTTGAAGCCCTGGTCCTGGCACAACCAATGCTGTACCTATTCCTCCTCCTGCCCGGGAATATCCATCAGCCATATAGGTTGTAGCCTGTTCATGCCTGGTATTAATAAACCGTATCCCTGGTTCTTTTGCCAACCCATCAAGGAGATGGTAAAGCTGTACTCCCGGCAAACCAAAAATGACTCTCACTCCTTCTCGGTAAAGTGATTTCGCGAGAGCTTCGCCTCCGGTCATTTTTGTCATGAATGTTTCTCCTAACTCTAAGTTCTGTTTTTGTAGCTTTCTGTTGCCTTGCTGAGAGAGATTGTTTTCAAGGCTTGTAAGTTATCTCTATTGTCTTCAGACCATTTCTGAGATGTTACCAAATTAGTAAGTGAGCCTTGGAAATGGGGCATAACGTATCGGGCTATCAATTCGTAACTGTGCCTCACTTGTTCCCTGGTGCCCCATTCTGTGGCCTGAATCATAAAACCGCCAAATCCTCCGCTCTGTTCACCTAGGTCTTTGATTTTTTCTATTAGATCATCTGGTGTTCCTACACACCATGCCCCGTTATCGACCATGTAGTCTATTATTTTGTCCCTGGGTCCGTCGTAATCAAAAGGTGTTCCCATAGTTTGGTGGAAATAGTCATATTGGTATGCGGCTGATTTTTCTCTTGCTTGGTCCATGGCTTCTTTTTTGGTGTCAGCCAAGTGAACGTGTAAGACGATCCTCCAGTCACTCCTGTTTACGGTTTGACCGTATTCTTCCGCTGTATCTTCTGCGATTTTCCAGAAGTCTCCCAAATTAGATGCTATGCTTCCACCTCTCACTACGCTAACAGAAAGTACTCCTAGACCATGCTTTCCAGCTGCAACCATTCCTGAAGGTGACTGTGCTGCTGCAACGGCCATCGGAAAATGTGGTTCTGTGTAAGGTCTCAAGTGTATTAATGCTTCCCTCAAAGTGAACCAGTCAGATTCATAGGTTATAGGCTCTGTTTCTGTAAGAAGCCTTTTTATTATACCTATTGCTTCGTCCATCCGAGGTCTTTGTAAAGATGGTTCGATGCCAAGTGCATAGGCATCGGAAACCAAAGCGCCTGGACCTACACCCAGCATCACCCTCCCTCGGGTCAGGTGATCTAATAGAACCATACGATTTGTAAGCATTAGTGGATGGTGATACGGCAAACTGGCAACTCCCGTGCCTAGTTTGATGTGCTTGGTTCTTTCCGCTGCGACTCCCATAAATACCTCTGGAGAAGATATAGTTTCCCATCCTGCGCTGTGGTGCTCACCTATCCAAGCCTCGTCAAAGCCTAGATGGTCCAACCACTGTATCGTCTCTAGATCCCTTTCCAGGGCGAGAGTTGGGTTGTCTCCTAGCGAGTGAAAAGGTGCTAGGAAAATCCCAAACTTCATTCGGTTTGGCAAGGTCATTTGGTTTTTTTCCTCCTAGTTGTAATTGCAAACCACCTATGGAAATAAGGCAGGGATTAAACCTTGAAATGTTATCATCAGGCCTAGCTCTTCTTCAAACCTTTCTAGATGTATTCGTGCTTTTTTAGAACCGCAAGATCTTTACATGCCATGAAAGAAGTTCCTTGAAAACTTTTTATCATGGTTATCAATTTATCCAACATGTTGAGCCTGCCTGGTCTTCCTATAATCCATGGGTGCATAGTTAAAACAAAGGTTCTTTTATATTTATATAAACCCTCAAATGCTGCAGACCATACTGAATATACATGTTGAGGGCTCGCCATGACATTAGTTTGATTCAGGAAAGGAGTGTAATTGAAAAATGGGTGATCATCTAATTCCCAGTGTATGGGAATTTCAATCATAGGAGCTTCTTTGGTATGGATAAGATAAGGAACGTCATTTCCCATCATACTGGAGTCATATAAAAAATGATTTCTTTTCAATATTTCCAATGAATCTGGACTTAGTTCCCAGCTAGGAGACCTATACCCTACGGGAGACTGCCCTGTTATGTCTTTTAGTATTTCCGAACCCTGCTGTAGTACGTTTTCCTCTTCTTGTGAGTTCAATGTGGCAGGAGGTTCATGCATATAACCGTGGTTCCCTATCTCATGACCTCTTCGATGAATGTCCAATACCAATTCTGGATGTGTTTCGGCTATGAAACCTGGTATGAAAAATGAAGACTTTATTTTGTGTGAATCCAATAGATCTAGAATTCTCGGCGTTGCGATTGAAGGACCATACTCTCTCATAGACATTAAAGTAGGTAAACTTTTGGATGCTGGATTCCTGTTAATGGTTCCACTGATGCCGTCAAGATCGAAACTTATTACTATCGGGCAAACTATTTTGTTAGGCCAAGTTACCATTTTAAGTTCGTTTATTTTTCCAGCAGTTTGGATACTTCTTCAATGCAATTTTGAATTGGGATAGTGTATCCCTGCTGTTCACTTCGGATCTTAACTTCGACTACATTGTTTTCCATGTTTCGGCTGCTTACAACCACTCTCAACGGCATGCCGAGTAGGTCCGCATCATTGAATTTGACTCCAGCTGATTCTTGTCTGTCGTCCCAAAGCACCTCAATACCTGCTTGTGACATTTCAGTGTACATTTCCTCTGAAGCCTCCATGACCTTGACATTATCTGTGTTCAGAGACGTAAGTATCACTTCGTATGGAGAAATAGTTTTAGGGAATATTATTCCTCTATCATCGGCATGTTGTTCTATTGCCCCAGCGAGAATGCGCCCAACCCCAATTCCATAACATCCCATGACTACGGATTGTAGATTTCCGTCTTGGTCTGGGAACTTGGCCTCCATTGACTCAGAATACCGGGTGCCTAATTTAAACACGTGTCCAATTTCGATCCCTTTTTTTGTATGCAAGGTTCCAGCGCAATTCGGGCACCGAAACCCATCTTCTGCTAAGGCAATATCAGTTAGTATTTCCGCCTGGAAATCTCTCGGATAATTTACACCCGATAAGTGGTACCCTTCTTTATTCGCACCTGCCAAAAAATTGTTGCCTAAGTTGACAGAGTCATCTGCAATCACCTTAATTCCTTCCATTCCTACCGGTGAAGCGGAACCTGATATTAATCCTTGTTGGGCAACTTCTTCTCTGGTGGCCAACCTTAAAGCACCGCCGCCAATACTGTTTTTCAACTTTACTTCGTTAATTTCCAAATCACCACGAATCACCGCTGTAATGATCTCTCGGTCCGATTTATAGAAGACTGATTTGAGAGTTTTTTCTGGGCTCACTGAGAGATACTCGCAGAGTTGGGTTATGGTTTTTACCCCAGGAGTAGGCACTTCTTTTTGGCTGCTTGGAGGCTCAATGGGAATAGATGGCTTGGTGAATTCTGATTTTTCTCCATTAGCCGAATAGGAACAGTGGTCACACATTACTATGGTGTCCTCACCGGAATCCGATAGAAGAATAAATTCTTTAGAATCTTTGCCCCCGATTGCACCACTGTCCGCTTCCACTATTACGGTTTCAATTCCACAGCGCTTGAAAATGTTGATATAGGCATTGATCATCGAATCATAACTTAAGTCTAACCCTTCCTCATTCATGTCAAAACTGTACGCATCCATCATGTCAAACTCTCTGACTCTTATCAGGCCACCTCTGGATCTAGGTTCATCCCTAAATTTTGTTTGGATGTGGTATAAATTAAACGGAAGGTCTCTGTAGCTTTGAATGACACTTTTCACTGTTTCGGTCATTAACTCTTCGTTGGTCGGGGGCAGGACTAGATGCCTTCCTCTGCGGTCTTGAAGTCTGATCATATCCGGTCCGTAAATTTCATCTCTTCCAGACTTTTGCCAAATCTCCCTTGGCTGTAATAAACCTAGTTTTACCTCTTGGGCCCCTGAATTATCCATTTCTTCTCTGATGATCTGCTCTATTTTACGCAACGATCTCCACGCGAGTGGTAAGTAGCTGTATACACCAGAAGAAACTTGGTGCACCATTCCGGCCTGCAGTAATAACTTGTGGCTTATTAATTCAGTGTCACTAGGAGCATCTCTCAATGTCCTCACGAATAAGCGGGATAATTTCATATGATAAATGCCTTCTAAGAATCAACTAACAGAGTTTTTTGTTGGTGGCGATAATTCTTTTTCAACTTGTTTGATTTCTGCCATCAGTTCGGTAAGCATGCTAGATTCACTCACGATTTTTGACTTTTTCCCTTTACGGAAAATCACTGCTTTCCCTACACCGGCGGCAATTCCAATATCAGCATCCTTGGCTTCTCCCGGACCATTGACCTCACATCCCATAACAGCGACCTTGATGTGCGTTTTTGTGTCCTTCAGTAGTTGGTCCACTTGGTTGGCTAAGCCCCTTACATCTACATCAGCCCTGCCACAACTCGGACACGCGACAAGAACAGCTCCTTCTTTTCTTAGGCCTAATGCCTTTAATACTTCAAAGCCAGTAATCACCTCTTCAGTCGAATTATCACTAAGGCTTACGCGTATTGTGTCTCCAATACCTTCATATAGTAATATACCCAACCCTATTGCACTTCTAATACTCCCAGATCTTGCTGTACCAGCCTCAGTGATACCTAGGTGAAGAGGATATGGGATCAATTTTGACATTCTTCTGTAGGCCTCTACTGTTGTATCTATATCGAAGGCCTTCAGGGATATTTTAATTAGATCGAAATCCAAATTTTCAAGCAGGTCAATTTCCCATAAACCAGTAGCAACCATATGATCCACTGCCGTATAGTCTGAACTAGGGATCCCACCCTTAGTTAGTAAGTTGACCCCGTCATCATGTCTGTTCAAGCCACGGGTTTTTCCTATAGCTCCTACGGGAGGTAGGCTTCCGAAATTTACCCCTATCCTGATTGGCACTTCTCGTTGCTTGGCCAATTGGACCACCTCTTTAACCTTTCCCTCGTCTCTTATGTTTCCAGGGTTAAGCCTTAGGCAGTCGACACCACTTTTTAATGATTCTATAGCTAGTTCATGATGAAAATGGATGTCTGCAATGACCGGAATACTTGCGCCTTTTTTTATTTCTTTTAATGCCTTTGCTGCTTCCATGTCAGGCACGGCACACCGAATTATCTCGCAGCCTGCATTTTCTAGTTCCTTTATTTCAGTAAGTGTAGATTTCACATCCCTGGTGTCAGTTTTTGTCATGGATTGCACCGATATGGGCGCGTTTCCACCGACCTTTACATCACCCACAAAAATCGGTTTTGTTACTCTACGCATTTGAAATTCCCGGCAGCTCATTGATTAATAATTACCTAAAAAAACTATCCCCACTTAAAATTCGGATTATGTCAAAATAACTCATCACCACCGCTAGACCTATTAGTACAATGAATCCCATCATGTGGATAAACCCTTCCCTTTGAGGGGAAATCTTCTTGCCACCTCTGATTCCTTCAACCAATACGAACATTAATCGACCCCCATCCAGAGCAGGAATCGGTAATAGGTTAACGATTCCTAAGCTGATACTGATTAAGGCGGCGAGCTCAAATATAGGGGCAATTCCTACCTTAGCGACTTCTCCCGTGACTTGAGCAATCCCGATTGGTCCGGTCAACCCAGGGTTTTCACCGCTACTTACGAAACTACCAATCCCTTGTGCAGAAAATGAGATAACTTCACCTATATGGCTAAATGCTGTGGGTATGGCTTCGTGTAAAGGAAGTCGATTTTTAACCACTCTACCATTAGCAGTTCCGATTAAAACTCCAATAGAGCCTTGACGTAAAACGTCTCCGACTTCTAACGATGGGTCGTATTGTTTTGCTTCAGAAATAGCTATTTCTTTTGCAGATTCCGAGACTATTTCTACTACCCTGTATGAAGGGGGGGTTTCTCGAGGTGTTAGGCGTATATATTCAGAAGTCGCAAATTCGGGAGACCCAGGGAATCCTAAACTTGAATTGCCTTTTTTTATTAACAGCTCGACTTCAATTCCTTGCTTGCTTTCTACTTCCTTAACAAGATCCATATGGTTAGAGATTCCTAAGGAGTTTATTTCTAGGATTGAGTCGCCTTCTTGAAGCCCAGATTCTTCGGCAGGTGAATTTGGTGCTACCCCGCTGATGGTAACGGTACCAACCAATGTGTCATGAGGTAGGGAAAGGACGATTGAAAATATAAATAATGGTAATAGTAAGTTCACAAATGAACCAGCCATTAAGACAATTGACCGTTTTAGGATTGATTGCCTAGCAAAACTTCGGGGTTCGGTGGGGTCTTCCTCACCAACCATTTTGACAAACCCACCAAGAGGAATCAGATTGATGGAGTATAGGGTTTCCCCAATAGATATTCCCCACAACCGGGGCGGGAAGCCAAACCCAAACTCGGTTACTTTGATTCCAAAACGCTTAGCTGTCAAAAAATGGCCAAGTTCATGTACAAAAACTAGTATTGATAATACTGGAATAACTAGTAACCAACCTGGCATGGGTATCATTTGCCTGAGGCCAGTTTGGACACCCGTTCATAGGCCCACTGGGATGCTTTCAACATCTCAGTGGTAGTAGGGCTTATTATAGATTCGTGGTCTTGTATTGCCTGTTCGATAAGAGTGTGTATTTCAGTGAATTTGATTCTGCTATCCAGAAATGCCTCTACCGCGGCTTCATCGGCTCCGCTAAGAGCTGAAGGCCAGGTACCTCCTCGCTTGGCAATTTTCAAAGCAATCTCAAAACAGGGATACCGATCTTGATCAAGAATTTCAAAATTAAGTGATCTAGTTTTCTTTGGATCAAAAGGGGTTGTTGGTGGCTTTGGGGCCCGAGCTGGAAAAAACAAGGCATGCTCTATTGGTATCCTCATATCTGGATAACTTAATTGAGCTTTTGTTGAACCGTCTGAAAATTCAACCATCGAATGTATTATGCTTTCAGGGTGCACAATAACTTCTATATTTTCCCACGGCACATTGAATAACCACTTAGCTTCAATCACCTCGAACGCTTTATTCATCATGGTGGCAGAGTCAACACTAATCTTTGGACCCATTTTCCAAGTAGGGTGTTTTAATGCATCACTTGGAGTGGCGTCTGATAAAGACCCTACAGGAGTGTTTCTGAATGGCCCTCCCGATGCGGTTATTATCAATTTGGAAATATTGCTGTCTTCTCCCCGTAAGCACTGCCAGATTGCACTCGGTTCGCTGTCAATCGGCATCAAATGAACGGAGTTGGACTCTGCCAAGGAGATTAATTGCTCCCCTGCCATTATGATCGTTTCTTTATTTGCGATCGCTATATTCTTTCCCTTTTTGATTGCTTCAAAAGTGGGAATCAAAGCTACATTTCCGGATGTTGCTACTACAACGGTATCGACCCTTTCGTGGGTAGCTATGTCAGAAAGGGACATTACCTTTTCTGCTATTTCGCCATTGGTATTCAATTCTTTATAGTAATCGCAGGATATTGCTTGAGGTTGAAATTCAAGAATTTGTTGTTCCAATATTTGTGTATTTTTATTGGCCCCAAGGCAAGCTACATTGAAATCCTCAGGGTAACTTCGCGCCACTTCCAATGTTTGAGCACCCACTGAGCCTGTAGAACCGAGGATGGATAGATTTTTTTTTCTCCTGTTCATTGTGCAAAATAATATAGTACTGGAAAAGCCAATACAATCGAGTCTAACCTGTCCAAAGCCCCTCCATGTCCTGGCATTATTGAGCCTGAATCTTTTATGTTTGCTCTCCTTTTAAGAGCTGACTCAAATAAATCTCCTGTTTGGGCCAATACAACAAATATGATACCTAGCGTCATTAGTGAATATAGCCCTAATGCGGTAAATCCGAAATGAGTAAGCAATAGGCCGCCAGCTATGGCGGTTGCCAAACCACAAACATATCCCCCTATAGCGCCTTCTAGTGTTTTGTTGGGGCTTATTGTGGGGAAAAACGGGGTTTTCCCGACGGCTTTTCCCGTTATGTATGACCCTGTGTCGTTGGCCCAAACTATTAATGATAATAATACAATCCAACCGAGGCCATGCTCGCTATTTCGGACAAGAACAGCGAACGAGAGCAATCCTCCCGTATATGATACTGAAGAGACCACACAAGTAAGAATTCCTAGCTTTCTATCTCTACCCCATATCAAAAGTATTAAGATGGATATGCATATGAACGACAGAAGAACTACCGGTAATATGATGGAACTAAGTTCGATGTTAAAACGGGGAAGGCCCAATAGATAACTATCGTACATTTGCACAAACGCAACTAACAACCCAGATAGAATGGCTGATATAAGTGGTTCATTTTGGAGATTTCCACCAGTAATTTTTGCCAATTCATGTGCGGAAACCACTGCCCCAAATATAATTATGAGGGAAAACCATATTCCTCCCATAAATATTCCTGCAAGCACTAAAGGAAGTGCTATAGCTGAACTGATTAATCGGGATTTCACTGTATATTTTCCGGAAACCTAATATACCTATAGGCTCCATGCACCGTCATAACTCACCAAATTTACGATTTCTACTTCGATATACACTTATAGCTTTTGAAACATCGGATTCATTAAAATCAGGCCAAAGAGTTTCAGTTGAATAGTATTCTGAATATGCCGATTGCCATATTAGGAAATTACTTAATCTCTTTTCTCCTGCTGTACGTATTATCATGTCTGGGTCTGGGATTCCCTTGGTATATAGCCTGGTCTCGATCTGGGATTCATTAATTTCCGAGGGGCTCACCTTGTCTTCAACCAGTTTTTTTACTGCTTTCACAATTTCTGATCTGCCACCGTAATTGAAGGCAAGATTGAGGGTTAATTTATCGTTGCGGAAGGTTGTTTTTTCGCATTCTTTTATTGCTTCCATCACTTCAGGAGGCAAGGAAGATTTTTCTCCCAGGTGGGTAATTCTTATTCCTTCGGTGTGCAGAAATGCTAGCTGGTCAGCAATGGAAGATACTGTTAGCCTCATAAGGTTATCTACTTCGGTCTTTGGGCGGTTCCAATTCTCTGTGGAGAAGGCGTATAGGGTAATATACTTCACGCCGTGAGCTGAAAATGCTTGGAGCACTCTCTGGATATTTAGTGTTCCTTTTTCGTGGCCAGAGCTTCTATCTAGTCCTTGGGAGGTCGCCCATCTTCCATTGCCGTCCATAATGATGGCTACATGGCGTGGACCTTTATTATTACCCATAGCACAATTGGGTCACACCTCCATCACCTCTTTTTCCTTTTTGGACTTAATTGAATCCATTTCAGATACGAAGGAGTCGGTGACATTCTGAAGCTCCTGTTGAGCCCTTCTACCATCATCTTGAGATATCTCTTTGTCTTTATCTAAGGTTCTTATTTTTTCCAAACTATCTCTGCGTATATTTCTTATTGCTACATGCCCTTCTTCAACCAGGTTTCCAACCAGTTTAACCATCTCTCGTCTTCGCTCTTCAGTTAATTCAGGTACGTTTATTCTTATGATTACACCATCAGAATTAGGAGTCAGTCCAAGATCTGATTTCAGTATACTTTTCTCTATTTCTTGAAGAGCTTCCTTGTCCCAAGGCTGGATGACTATAGTACGGGCCTCAGGCACTGATATCGAGGATAATTGGTTTAAAGGTGTGGAATTACCATAATACTCAACATCAATATTTTCAACTAGATTAGTTGAAGCCCGTCCCGTTCGCACTGCAGATAAATCTCTTTGTAAAGAATCAACACTTTTGCTCATTCTCTCTTTAGTATTTTTGAATATTTCTTCAATGCCTTCCATGTTTTTTACTCCTCCTCTGTGACCAAAGTCCCGACTTTTTCACCGGAGACTATACGGTTTAGGTTCCCTGTCTCAAAAAGGTCAAAAACAACTATTGGGATACTGTACTCCATACATAACGACAGAGCCGTGCTATCCATTACTCTAAGGCGTTTTTCTATGGCATCTAAATAAGTAATACTCTCGTAACGAACTGCAGAATCATCTAATTTAGGATCTTTATCATAAACGCCATCTACATCATTTTTTGCCATTAGCAACACATCTGCTTCTATCTCTAAAGCTCTTAAGGCAGATCCTGTGTCAGTGGTCACGAAGGGGTTACCTGTGCCTGCTGCGAACAATACAATACGGCCTTTCTCTAGGTGACGTATTGCCCTTCTCCTTATGTATGGTTCGGCCACTTGTTGGATGTTTATTGCACTCAGAGTTCTTGTTTCAAGTTTATGTTTTCTCTCTAGCGAATCCTGCAGCGCTAATGCGCTTATTACAGTTGCAAGCATTCCTGCATAATCGGCAGAGGCTCTTTCCATACCTTCAATCTCTGCTTCAGAACCTCTCCAGATATTTCCGCCACCGACAACAATTCCTAATTCAATGCCCTTTGAAGTGACTGATTTTATCTCTTGAGCCATATAGTCCAGAGAGTCAGGATCTATTCCGTGACTTCGTTTTCCTTTTAGTGATTCCCCACTTAGCTTTAGCAGAATCCGTTTGAATGGTTTGTCTGGCATATTTGCCTCATTCACCCAAGGAAAATCTTTGGAATCTCCGGACCCTAATGTTTTCCCCAAGCTTTCCAACAGCTTCATTGATGAGATCTTGGATCGTTTTTGAGGGATCTTTGATAAATGGCTGTGATAGCAAGCATTTATCCTCAGTCACTGTGGCATTTTTCACTGAATCTTCCACGGTAAGGAATTCCGGTGACATAGCTGCAACTTGCATTGCTATATCGTGGGCTAGAGATGTGAAATCATCGGTTCGAGCCACAAAATCAGTTTCGCAGTTGATCTCTATCATGGCCCCTATCCTACCGCCGCTGTGGATGTAGGTATCGATTAGCCCTTGATCTGTTTCCCTATCTGCTTTTTGGGCAGCTGATGCAACCCCTTTTTCTTTGAGGAAGGATTCAGCTTTGTCTACATCCCCTTTACTTTCTTCCAAAGCCTTTTTGCAATCCATAACGCCGGCACTTGTTCGGGCGCGCAACTCCTTGATTAGTTGAGTAGTACTAGCAGGCACGGTTTCTCCCTTGAAATTTCGTTAAATGGGATTCTTACGGTCAGTTGGTATTTTCGCCAGGCTCAGATTCTTTTTCAATAAGATCCAGACTCACAGAATTTTCAGAACTGGGTACGTTTTCTTCAGTTCCAGCAGGAATTACTTCCTTGTCGCTTTGTGAAGGCTCGGATCCTGAATCATCACTTTCAGGTGTTTCTTCAGTTTCCTCAGAAACTACCTCCTGGTCGCTTTGTGAAGGCTCAGATCCTGAATCATCACTTTCAGGTGTTTCTTCAGTTTCCTCAGAAACCGACTCTTCTATGGTAACTGTGGAATATGTGACCATTCTAGGACTCGATGCCTGATTTGGATCTGTATGATCATCAGATTGCTCAGCGTTCCTTCGGTGGTATCCATCTATGATGGCATCAGACATTCTTCCTGTGATTAATCTGACAGATCTTATTGCATCATCGTTTCCTGGGATTGGGTGGTCAATAAGATCGGGATCACAATCGGAATCTACCAATGCGACTATCGGGATTCCAACCCGGTTAGCTTCCGCTACAGCTATCTCTTCCCTTCCAACGTCGATTATGAACATTGCCCCCGGCATTTCGGTCATTTCCTTTATTCCGGAGAGGTTTCTATTTAATTTATTTATCTTCTCGTCAATTTTCAAAGACTCTTTTTTTGTCAAATTTTCAAAGTCCCCTTGATCACGCCGAGTTTCCAAATCAATCAGATAGTCAATTCTTTTCTGAATAGTTTTGAAATTGGTTAGGGTTCCTCCTAGCCACCTATTAGATATGTGCAAAGAATTACTTCTTTCAGCTTCAGTCACTATCGTATCTTGGGCTTGTTTTTTTGTACCTACCATCAGAATCTTTCTTCCACTCGCAGCTACTTCACTCAGAAATGCTGCGGCTTCTTCTACCAAATTTAAAGTCTTCGCCAGGTCAATTATGTGAATACCATTTCTGTGAGTGAAGATATACCTGTCCATCTTTGGATTCCATCGCCTTTTTTGGTGGCCAAAATGAACTCCAGCCTCTAAAAGAGATTTCATCGTTATTGGTGCAGTATCCTGATCTTGGATTGTATCTACCTCAACAGCCTCTTCGACCATGTATTTTCCTTTCAATGTGATAGGTTATCCGACTATTTTGAAGCCCTTAAACCGTGATTATCTAACCATGTTTTTCAACTGAAAAAACGCCGGGAAAGTATAACATGACACTACTTCCACAGTAAAAGCGTATTTAGAAAAAATAAGATTTAGTTATTGAGACGCTCTTGTAGCCGTACCAGTTTGTCATTCAGCGAATTTCTGTAATCCAAGGACTGAATATCGTATACAGTCATGATTTTGGCATCCTCATGATTGTCAGCGTAGTAGGATTTTCTTAACCCTTGTGTAGCCAGTCCATATTTTTTATATAGTGATATAGCCGGTACGTTTGAGACTCTAACTTCGAGGGTTAACGACCTAGCTCCTTTTTTTATCGAATTTATTAAAGCTGAATATAGAAGGAATTCTCCAATCCCCTTCCTTCTATGAGACCTCCTCGTACATATGGACATGACATGAGATTCTTCAATAGTCGTATCCCAAAGAAAAATAAATCCGGTAAGGAAGTCCATCCCAGGTTTCCATCCTGTATTTCCGGAACGATAGTTCAAAGGGTTTCTGGTAGTTTTGGAATAAGGTGAAAATTCCTCTTTCTCCACCATTTGTGAGTTAGATACTGCAACTAGAATAGTCGAAATCTTTCTTTGGAACTCTCTTCGAAATGAAGTAGGAGGAAACAATTGAGGAAAAGCATCTGATTCAATAAATGAAACTTGGGAAATATCCTCTACCTTCATTTTTCGTATGGATTGGTTATGGCCTTTAGATTTCTCCATTTTGAAAGGATAATCCTTGTGAAGTCTTTTTGGTTTTGGCTACGGCTCTTAAAGTCATGCAATCGATTACATGAATAAACTGTTAAGAAATTGTTTTCAAAACACTTGATATTTAGATCACATCTCCATGTAGAATAGAGAGTCCCTGTGGATTTCGCGGCGTTTTGCAGCGGTAACCACAATTTTTGGACCAAGTTTCAAGGAATCTATGCAGCATATCCTTAGAATAATAAAAATTGCTCTGAGGTACAAATACAGATTAACTTTTGCTTACCTATCCACGATAGGGGCTATAGCTGCTTACATATTTCTCCCTAAACTATTCGGACAGGCAATCGACTCTGTTGCAGAACCTATCTTAGCCGGGCAGGCAGTGGACACAGGAATCCTTTACCCATGCATATTAATTATTTTGGGGTTGAGCGTGATTCGTGGAAGTATGTCGTATTTCCAAACTTATTTGGCAGAGACATTGTCGCAATATGTTTCTTACGACCTAAGAAATTCTTTCTATGATCATGTGCAGCATCAGAGTTTTGCTTTTCATGATAAGCACCACACCGGTAATCTGATGTCCCGAGCCATCACAGATGTGGAAAATATACGGATGTTCATAAATATGGGACTTGTCAGGGCCCCATATTTCATCGCTTTGTTCATAATAGTAGCTGCTATTTTGATTTCCATGAACTGGAAATTAGGGCTTTTAAGCGCTAGTTTTATGCCTATAGTTGCCATTTATACTAGCTCAGTTCGACTTAGGATGAGGGCATTATGGCTTTTAGTACAACAAAAAATGGCAGAGCTAAGTATTATTCTGCAGGAAAATTTCTCCGGTCAACGAGTAGTTAAGGCTTTTGCTTCAGAGGACCATGAAGAGAATAAATTTGAAATAAAAAATGCCGAAGTCTCGAATATTTATGTGGAAGCAGAGAAGTTACGCGCTTCTAGCATGTCTTTCATGATGTTTACTTTCATGGTGGCCATGGCCTTGATAATTTGGTACGGGGGGCGACAAGTTATGAATGGGACTATGACCCCTGGCGAATTAGCAGCCTTTGTTTTTTATCTCCAAATACTGGCCTTGCCGGTTAGGATGGCAGGGTGGGTAGTAAATGCGTATGCCAGAGCCGCTTCTGCAGGAGAAAGGATGTTCGAGATACTTGATGCTCCATCTCCGGTCAAAGAAACATCAAACCCAGTCACACTTGAAAAATCTAAAGGGCACGTTAGATTTGAGAATGTGTCTTTTGCCTACGATGGCGGTAAACCTGTTCTCAGGAATATAAATTTGGAGGCAAAGCCTGGTGAGATAATCGCATTGGTTGGACCCCCAGGGAGCGGTAAGTCGACTATTGCCAACCTTCTCCCAAGATTTTACGACGTTTCTGCAGGGGCAATAAAAGTCGATGGGATAGATGTGAAAGAGTTCACTCTGCGCTCCTTAAGGGAGAACATTGGAATGGTCCAGCAGGATGTCTTCTTATTCACTACCTCCTTAAAGGAAAATATTAAATATGGTAAGGAGAATTCTAGCGATGAGCAGATGGAAAACGCCTCTTCAATCGCTCAATTGTCAGATTTTATTGAGGGTCTTGAAGAAGGCTATGATACTTACGTTGGGGAAAGGGGTTCCACTTTATCGGGAGGCCAACGTCAGCGAATGTCGATAGCTCGAGCGATTCTGCTAGACCCCCCAATATTAATAATGGATGATTCAACTTCCAGTGTGGATGCAAACACCGAAGATAGGATAAAGGCCGCGATGGATAATTCGATGAAGGGAAGAACGACGTTCATCATCGCGAATAGACTTAGTACTGTACATAGCGCGGATAAGATAGTGGTTTTGAAGGATGGAAGGATCATAGAAGAAGGTTCTCATGACGAGTTGCTAGAGAAAGGCGGCCTTTATAATGAAATTTATGAACTGCAACTTCGCCCGCAGGATGAATTAAGCTCTGAGGTGAGTAAATGAATCTCGGTTTAGGCGGTATGTCTGCCTCTAGAGGCCAAGCAGACGAGGAATTTTTCGGATCCGTATATGATCAAAAGGTTATTCTGAGGTTACTTCCTTATATCAAACCCTTTACCCCTTTGGTAATTGCCTCCTTCGCTTCGATGCTGATTTATACCTTTACTTTGGTAGCCGTTCCTTGGCTCATACATTGGGGGATTGATAACCCCATTAAGGATGGTCTGCAAACGGCAACTGACTATAAAGCAAGTGTAAACCAAGCAGGAGAGGAGACTAATCTAGCACAACTCAAAGAACTCCTTTCTCCTCATATTAAAATACTAAACATTCTTTTCGTTGTTTTCATAATCAATGCGTTTACCAACTGGGGTACGAATTACCTTCAACAATATGCAATGCAGAAAGTGGGTCAAGGTGTCCTGTATAGATTGAGAAGAGCCTTGTTTGGTCATGTGCAAAAGCAATCCCTCTCCTATTTTGACAAGACAGAAGTGGGAAGACTGATGTCCCGTGTACAAGGAGATGTTGGTCAACTGCAGGAGTTTGCAGCTTTAGTAGTAATGAGCCTAGGTGAATTACTGAGCCTTGTAGGCATTGTCATTGCCCTTTTGGTGATGGACCTAGAATTAGGCCTTATTACGATGGGGGTATTGCCTGTTTTGATGATTATTACGGTCATTTGGCAAAAATATGCTAAAAAGGCCTTTAGTGAAATCAGACGGCGAATTGCGATAGTAAACGCCGCGTTCAACGAAAATATTTCAGGGGTAAGGGTAGTTCAAAGCCTTAATAGACAGGAAAGAAATCTAGAAATATTTGATGAAAAAAATACAGCTCATAGGTGGTCCAACGTAATAGCAGGTAGATATGCTGCAGGCCTTCTGCCGGCAGTTGATATTCTTACTGCTGTTGCAATTGGGCTTGCCTTGTATTTCGGTTCCAAATTGGTTGGATTAGATGAAGGTCAGTTACTGCCAGGAGTGTTAGTCGCCTTTGTCATGTATGTGCAAAGGTTTTTTGATCCCATTCGCAATTTGACTCAGCAATATACTCAGTTGCAAAGATCCATGGCTTCGGGGGCGAGAATTTTTGATTTGATGGATAGGGAGCCGGAGTTAGTAGATATAGACGATGCTATCGAGATGCCCGAAATAAAGGGGAATGTTGAATTTAAAAACGTCAGCTTCAGATATGTGGAAGGTGAGGATGTACTAAAAGGGATAAATTTGACAGTGAATGCTGGTGAAACCGTTGCTGTCGTCGGACCAACCGGTGCAGGGAAAACTAGCATTGTATCTATTTTGTCGCGATTCTACCCAGTTAAGCGGGACGAAGGTGAGATATTGATAGATGGGATCGATATCAGAGACGTCAAGAGAGCTTCAGTCGTAGGCCAAATGAGTATGGTTTTACAAGAACCATACCTTTTTTCCGGAACGGTGATGGGAAATATTAAATATAACCACGTGGATGTAACTGATGAAAAAGCCATCTCTTCGGCAAAAGTAGTTGGTGCACACGAATTTATTATGCAGCTTGAGGGCGGATATGACACTTTTCTGTCAGAAAGAGGGGCCAACATTAGTTTAGGCCAGCGCCAATTGATAAGTTTTGCGAGAGCCATCGTCGATGATCCCAAAATACTTATCCTGGATGAGGCTACTGCAAGTATTGATAGCCATACTGAATTAGTTATTCAGACTGCCTTGAGGAAGCTATTAGAAGGACGTACCGCGATCGTTATAGCTCATCGACTGTCCACGATACGTGGAGCAGATAAAATAGTGGTGTTAGAGTCAGGTGAGGTAGTGGAGGAGGGCAATCACCGAGAATTAATGGATAAAGACGGTCTCTACGCTCATCTCTACAATATGAATTTTCAGTCGATTGAGGATTTGTAATAAGGTAAAAGCTTCTTAAGAAACACTTGTGTCTAACCCGATTTGGAGTTTAATGCTTGTAAGCGTAGAAGAATTTATACTTTCCTTACGGGTAGCTAGGTTATCTACTGTGACCCCTTCCGGGGTTCCTCATTCAGTACCTATCTGCTTTGCTTTGTCTGGTAACGACACGATCTATACGCCAATTGATGCAAAGCCAAAAAAATATATAGACAAACCTCTTGAAAGAGTTATCAACATAGCAAATAACGATGGAGTTGTTGTTTTATTTGACAGATATTCAGAAAATTGGAATGAGTTGGCATATGTGATGGCTAAAGGTAAGGCCAAAGTTGTGCGTGATGAACAGGAAAACCTACTGGCTGCGAAATTACTTGAAGATCGATACGTACAATACCGGGATCAAAATTATCTTCCCAGAGGGGCAACAATTATTGGTATCAGAGTATACGATTATATCTCCTGGGGGACTTTTTAAAAATTTTTGTTGTAGCGTTTATTTTCATTAAAATGCCCGCATGGTATCTATTTTTCTTATAGTGGACATATAATCACTTCAATTTGAAAGTGTTTTTGAATTTACGAAAAAGAAATATTTAAATAATAGTCTATGAGAATTTATTTTTGTCCCGAGTGTGGCGGTTACTCATTAGGGCCGGCAACATCATGTGATGAATGCCAAACAGACCTACCGGAAGATTCTTGGGCAGAGATAACTGAGGAAGAACTTCAACAGCTGGAGTACGTGGAAGATTTTGATCTTCCGCATGGTATATCGACTTGGGAATACGATGCGGTAAAGCTGAAAACCGACACAGAAGAAGGCGGACTACGCTACACAACAGGTCTTCTAAAGCGTATGGGAGACAAGGGTTGGGAATTGGTGAATATTACTCCGTTAGGTGATAAGGATGGCCCACGGTACGGTATTTTTAAAAGGGTATGGGAGGAAGGCCATGGTGACGAAGATGATTCATAAGCTGTGCAGATAGGTTTTATAGGCTGACATTATTTCTTGATCATAAGGGAATGGGAGTTCAGGTATTATGCCTAATTCAAACCATTTTACCTCGCTTACCTCTTCAGCGGCTTTGGCTGTACCTGA
Source organism: Dehalococcoidia bacterium (assembly GCA_029936675.1). Classification (GTDB taxonomy): domain Bacteria; phylum Chloroflexota; class Dehalococcoidia; order Lucifugimonadales; family UBA826; genus UBA11996. The sequence continues at coordinate 175,400 of JAPYSB010000003.1, forward strand.
TTTGTGAGTTGCTACATATACATGGACTACAACCGGTCCCTTCCCTGAAAATACCCCTAGAAAATGATGTGGACTGACACAGATTGTTGTTTCTTCGAAGACTTCTCGAACTAATGCATTTTCGATAGATTCACCGCGATCTACATAGCCTGACGGCAGACTCCACTGCCCTAAATGGGGTTCTATGGCCCGCCTTATTAGCAATATTGTGTTGTTTGATCGAACTATCGCTACTACTGCGACTTTAGGGTCTACATATTTGAAAACATTACAGGCCTCACAGAATGGTCTCGTCTTGCTGCGATCGTATTTTCTCACCAAATGTGTACCGCAAAATTGGCAGTATTTAATTTGTTCAACCATATTCACTGAAAAGTTCTCACATTTTTAAAATATGAGGCAATATTTAGTACTCTGTATAATTTCAAAGTATAAGACCTGAAATTTTACTGTAAAGAACCAAGAGTGAAGTCGAAAGATTTATGAATATAGAAAATCTTTTAGAAAAAACACTTACAAAACCTCAGTACGAAGCGATAAAAATACTGGGAGGCCAGTTTCATAAAATGGGAACACGTGCTTTCTTGGTTGGGGGAACCATAAGGGATATGCTTCTAGAAAGGGAAGTCTCAGATATCGACATTATTGTGGAGGCAGATCCTTGGAACCTAATGCATAAATTTGATCCAAAATATCAGTTAGATTTGATTTCTAACTCTCAGTTCAACACCTGTAAGATAAAATTTTTAAACCAAGCAGTGGATCTGGCAATGGCTAGGAAAGAGATATATCCAGCCTCGGGTGCATTACCTGTAGTAACTTCAGCCTCGATTGAAGATGATTTGGGGAGGAGGGATTTTTCAATAAATGCTTTGGCAGCTTGCATTAACCCTCCAAATTGGGGGGAGGTACTTGATTTGTATAGGGGGTTAGAGGACTTACAATCAAAACATGTGAGAATCTTGCACGCTGGATCTTTTAAAGATGATCCAACACGTATATTTAGGTGCATACGGTATTCCGGGAGGCTGGAATTTTCTGTTGAAGATGATACGAAAACCCAATTACTGAACGACTTAACCTATCTTGCTCAGCTAAGTGGAGTACGTATAACCAACGAACTAGTAAAGGTTTTTTCTGAAAAGAACGTAAACTCTATTTTGGATCTAATGGATCAATTTAAGGTTTTGGGGCATATTCACTCTGGATTTCCGAAAGAATCAGAGTTTTCCGAGAGAAAAAGCCTTTTGAAAAATATCAGAATCCCTACCCCAGAATTTGTTTTCTACGTACTGATTTCATTAATTGAATCCGATCAAAGGTCGGATTTAATTAAAAGACTTGATTTAGGAAATAAATTGTCAAAATTCGGGGCAGATTTAAATCGCATCGAACGTCTCGAAGTAAATTCCTCGCGCAGCGAAATTTTCAAACAACTCACAGAGGTCTCCGAAATTGCAATATCAGTGGCTGAATCATATGCCCCAAAAGAGGTTAGAAGCAATTTAGAACTATTTGTAAATGAACTAAAAACTATTAGTTTGTGCATCGACGGCGAAGACCTTATGGCTATTGGTATACCTCAGGGTCCCAAGATCGGGGATATCTTGTCCAAAATTCTTACGTATATGGTTGACTCTGGGCCTCAGTCCAAGTCCGGTCAGATTCGTATGGCTAAGAAGTTTTTCTGCGATTCCTAACCCAAAGATGCCCCTGAAATTCCTGGTTCTGTCATGGATTCCGGGTCAAGTATTTTTTCCAACTCTTGTTTACTTAAATCCGTTTCAGCAAGAGCCACTTCGAAGATAGTCTGACCGGTTTGTTGGGCTTTATGCGCCAATTCTGCGGATTTATCATATCCAATATGTGGGACTAAAGTAGTCACTATCGCGAGACCTTTCTCAACCATCTCAGGGCCTTTTGAAGTTGAGTTAAGGCCGTCAATGCATTGGCTGGCTAAGTTTGACGACGCTGTTGCTAAGAGATCAATAGATTGTAAAAGATTATAGGCTGCCACAGGCATCATTACGTTGATTTCAAAGTTTCCTGATTGGCCAGCTATTGCGACGGTGGTGTCGTTTCCTATAACCTGCGCTGACACTTGGCACACTGACTCAGGTATGACAGGGTTTACTTTCCCTGGCATTATAGAACTTCCCGGTTGTACTTCAGGAAGTTCGATTTCACCAAATCCTCCCCGCGGTCCAGATCCCATCCACCTCACATCGTTGGCTATTTTCATCAAACTCACCGCGATTGTTTTCATCGCACCACTGGCTTCTACTATATTATCTAAAGTACTTTGAGCTTGAAAATGATTGGATGTTTCTCTGATTTCTAGCCCAGCTGCTCTTGTTAATTTTTCACAAACCCTTTTAGCAAATTCTGGATGTGTGTTTACTCCTGTACCAACTGCTGTGCCTCCTAAGGCGACTTCACCGAGTTCTTGAACTGCATGTTCTGCTCGGCGAATTCCTCTATTTATTTGTCCTGCATGTCCGCAAAATTCTTGACCAAGACGAACAGGGGTCGCGTCCTGTAGATGTGTTCTTCCCGTTTTAATAATCGGCATGAATTCTTGGGATTTGACATTGAGGGAGGCCGATAATTTTTTTAAAGAAGGAATTAAATCATTTGTTATAGCTTTGGCAGCAGCCAAGTGTATCGATGTTGGTATGACATCGTTTGAAGACTGACCAGTATTTACGTGATCGTTAGGGTGAACGGGATCTCGAGAACCCAATTCACCGCCAAGTATTTCAATTGCCCTATTTGAAATGACTTCATTGGCATTCATATTTGTGGAAGTTCCCGAACCAGTTTGAAAAATGTCCACGACAAATTGGTCATCAAATTTGCCCTCCGATACCTCTGTTGCAGATTTTATGATTGCGTCTCCCAATTGTGAATCTAACAATCCGAGTTCAATATTCGTTTCGGCAGCAGCTAGTTTGACCATCGATATTGCTTCAATAAAAGACCGGGAGAAACGTAGATCGCTTATTGGAAAATTGAGCACTGCTCTCATTGTGTTAGCGCCATAATATGCTTCCGACGGGACTTGGAATTCTCCCATCGAGTCTCGTTCTTTTCTAAATGCTTGGTTCTCTGACAATTTACTACTCCAAAGTTTACTGTTTGAAATTTCAGGCGACTTTTTCTTAATTTCCACAAGATCATTAAGAAAATGACAATTCATAAACCTCTGCATACCTATATTAGCTTATAAAGTTTCCTTAATAAATTCGCAGCTCAACTTACCGACTAAATCGCTGTGTTCTCTGAAAAAATGGTCGGCCCCAGTCACCACCTCTGTTCTCTTTGGTTCTGACATTCTGTTAGCTAAAAACTTAAACTGTCCAAGAGTAAAATCGTGATCTCTGTCGCCAAGTATCAGTAATTTTGGTTGAGTTATTTGGACGGTACCATATTGGGCAAACTTATTTTGTGGGCATGCAATTGACACAAGAGATTTAATTAAATTGGTCCTGAGGGCTGATTCTAATGCCATCCAGGCGCCAAAAGAATATCCAATAATTCCTAGACGACTGCCGTCTATCTTTGGGTTAGAACTTGTCAGATTAACTACCGCTTCTGTATCTATCAATTCATTGGCGCCATCGCCACTTTCTCCGCTACTCATTCCCACACCTCTTTGGTTAAACCGTAAGGTAGCTATTCCACTACTCAATAAATAGCTGGAAATTTGGTTTAGTAAAGCATCGAACATATTACCCCCATATCGGGAATGTGGATGGCAAAGGATAACGCATGGAGGTCTTTTGACTTGGTCGGGCGTTTCTAAAAGAGCTTCAAGCTCTGAGGTTCCGGTTGATAAAGTCGTTAATTGTTTGGTTCCATCAGTCATATAGTTACCCCGGAAAATTGATAATGGTTAAGAATGGCCCACAATTCAAATTTAAGAATAAGCATAAGTATAGTAATTAAGAAAAACCGTTGCTAAAATCAATAGGTAAAAGTAAAAATCAGAATGAATTTAACCTGGTGAAAATTATATGACGAAAGTTGACCTTAGAAGCGATACAGTTACTCACCCATCCCCAGAAATGCGGGAAGCCATAGCCAATGCGGAAATCGGTGATGATGTCTTTAATGACGATCCCTCAGTTAATAAACTGGAAGAAATAGCGGCGGCGAAAATAGGTAAAGAGGCATCAGTGTTTGTAGCTAGCGGGACAATGGGCAACTTGATTTCTGTGTTGTCTCATTGTGGGCGTGGTGATGAAATAATCCTTGGTGACAAGGCACACATTTTCCGTTCGGAAGCGGGTGGAGCCGCAGCTCTCGGAGGGGTTTCTTACCATACGGTCAGGAATGACGCTCGAGGTATGCTTGATCCTTCAGAAGTCGAAGAGGCTATAAGGGACTCAACAAATGATCATAATCCTCACACTGCAGTTATAGCTATTGAGAACACACAAAACAACTGTGGAGGTAGAGTACTTACTCCGCAAGATACCAAATTGATCGCAGATGTGGCTCACAATCATGAATTGCCACTTCATGTGGACGGGGCTAGGATATTCAATGCGGCAGTCAAATTGGAAACCCCTGTTGATGAAATGTTGAAGGAAGCCGACACAGTTAGTTTTTGTTTGTCAAAGGGACTTAGTTGCCCAGTAGGCTCAATCGTGGCAGGCACGCATGAATTCGTCGAAGAGGCTAGAAGATGGAGGAAAATGGTGGGTGGAGGGATGAGGCAAGCCGGCTTTCTTGCTGCGGCCGGTATCGTTGCTTTAGACCAGATGGTTGATCGTTTGGCTGAGGACCATGCTAACGCAAAGAAATTGGCAGAAGGGTTATCTAAAATAGAAGGGGTAACTATAGACCCTGACTCGGTTGATACGAATTTAGTTTTCTTTGAAGTGAAACACCCTAATAAGAATGAATTGATGAAAAAATTAGAGTCGGAAGGAATAAAAGGAGCTTCACCTTATTCCCGGTGGAGATTCGTGACCCACTACGGGGTGGATTCCGAAGATATAGATTATGTTTTAGAAGTTATGGCCAATGCTATGGCGTCATAACCTCATCGCTTGTGCTGGCATCATACCAATGCCTTTAATATTGACCCCATAGCGTTACTAGGCGCGGTTTACTTATGCTAGCCCTGTTTAAAAATCAGACTTTTCGTCGTTTTTTCTATGGTCTCTTGTTCGACGACGCCGCCATGATGGTAAGCCCTATGCTCCAAGGCTGGATTGTTTTAATTCAGACGGATTCTGCGTTCTGGGTTGGGGCTACTGCCGGAGTCTCAGGGGTTGGGATGACATTATTCAGCCCCCTGGCCGGAGTTTTAATAGACCGTTACAACAGAAAAATATTGTTGTTGGTTACACAAGCTATTCAAATAGTTCTAGTTGCCATTTTGGGGATAGCGGCTTTTTATGAACTACTAGAGGTATGGCACGTGTTGGGGTATGGGTTCTGTGCAGGGGCTTTCCATGCTGTAAGGCTTCCTTGCAAAATGGCTATGACTTTAGATTTAGTAGGACCTAAAAATCTCCTTAAGGGGACTGCAGCTAATTTCTTTTCTATGACAGTTATGGGAGTTTTAGCACCGCTGGCAGGCGGGTGGCTTATCGAGCGGGAAATTTATTTGGGATTTGTCTTAATGCTCGTATCCTTGCTTGTATCAAGTTCAATTTTCTTAAATCTCAAGAATATAAAATCTCCAGAAATATCTGGCTCGTCTCATCTGGAGGATTTAGTTTATGGTGCTAAATATGTTGTCAATAATTCAATAATTCGATCTTTGATACTTGCAATACTAGTCACGGAAATATTTGGATGGGCCGTTGAATCGATGTTGCCAGTAATCGCAAGAGATGAACTTGGATTAGATGCCCGAGGATTAGGGGTTCTCATGTCAGTAGGGGCGTTAGGAGCCGCAATATCTACGGTAATCATGACTGCGATGCCAGATGTAGAAAATAAGGGGAAGCTGGTGATTTATGGACTGTTTGGATTTGGTTTTGGATTAATCGTATTTGCATTTTCAGATAATTTGCTTCTATCAATGATTTTGTTGGCTCTTGCTTATGGCTCAGGAGTGATTTATGAAAGCGGTCTGTCGACCTTACTTCAGATTTCGGTTCCAGATGAGATGCGCGGAAGAGTGCTAAGTTTTCAATCTCTATGCTGGGGGTTTAGCGGGGCTGCAGGATTCCACGCAGGAGCGGTTGCTGCCATATTAGGCGCTCCGATTGCAGTCGCGGCAGGTGGTGTGGTGGTCGTATCTAATGGTATCCGAATAGCAAAAAATATTATATCCATTGGAGCCAAAGTGGCTTCGGGAAAGTGATCAATCGTTATTCCTTGTATTCTTCTTTCCACCATTTGTTTAGCCGTTCTGCTATAAATTTTTCATAACCCAAATTTCCCGGAAAATAAAAATCCTTCGTCCCAAGATTTTTGGGAAGGTTTTCTGTTCTGACAAAATGGTCCGGATAATCGTGGGCATACCTGTAACCTTGGCCGTATTTTTCCTGTGACATTAAATCAGTTACAGGATTGCGTAAATGAAGTGGAACTGGATTTTCTCCTGAAGATTTAATTTCAGACATTGCAGAATTTATCGCTTTATAGGCAGAATTACTTTTAGGAGCGGAGGCTAGGTATATTGTGGCCTCTGATAGTATGATCCGAGCTTCCGGCATTCCCACGAAATGGACAGCCTGTTGAGCTGAAACAGCGATTGTTAGTGCTCTGGGATCAGCTAATCCTATGTCCTCACTAGCCAATATAACAAGCCTTCTAGCTATGAACATGAGGTCTTCCCCGGCCAAGAGCAGCCTGGCTAACCAATACACAGAAGCATCAGGGTCTGAGGCTCGGACGGATTTTATAAACGCCGATATTGTGTCAAAGTGTTTGTCTCCCGCTTTATCATGCGGGAGAGCTTTGGTTTCTATCACCTCATCCAACAATGATTTACTTATTAGTATTTTATTGCCTTGGATATCGGCGGAGTCTGCTGCCAGTTCTAATGTGTTCAACGCCCATCTGGCATCCCCACCGGACAATGCAGCTATATCTTGGAGCACGCCGTCTTCAATGGAAAGATTTCTTTTTTCTAAACCTTTCTCAGAATCGTTCAGAGCATTGGTTAATATGCGGACAATGTCTTTCCTTTCCAGGCCATTTAATGTGAAGACTCTACATCGTGATAAAAGTGGAGAAATTATTTCGAATGACGGATTTTCTGTGGTGGCGCCTATGAAAGTGACAGTGCCATCTTCTACATGTGGCAGTATCGCATCTTGTTGGGCTTTATTAAATCGATGAATTTCGTCAATAAAAAGAGCAGTCCTTTGCCCCGACATCCCTAGTCGGGATTTAGATTCAGCAATTAATTTTCTCAACTCAGACACCCCAGAAGTGACAGCACTGATTTTTTCGAGATGGAAATTCGAAGTTGAAGTTATAAGGTTTGCTAGGGAAGTTTTGCCTGTCCCCGGTGGCCCCCACAAAATAAACGAAGGGATTCGTCCTGCGTCGATACTCCTCCGTAGGGGGCTGGTTTTGCCGGTTAAATGGGCCTGACCAACTATTTCATCAAGAGTTGTCGGCCGCATTCTTGCGGCCAAAGGTGCGCTATTGGATAGGTGTCGGCTCGCCTCAAAATCAAACATGTTCATCGTTTTAGCCTCGATGGATGTGTAAAAATGGTTTGGCTTACGTAATGCAATAGTGTACAAGAATCAACGATTTATTGATGGGAGAGTAAAATGCAAAAATCCTTGATTTGTAGCAGATGTAAAGAAACGATAAACAACTCTACTTATCTGGTTAGCCCGAATGGAGTACCTGAACATCGCCACCTTCTTTGTCTTTTGAGATATTTTCCAATGTTGAAACGCTCTTTTTGGGCCGCCAGTTTGGTAGGGACAATTTTGATTTTATTGAACCAAGGGGATTTCATATTTGCTGGCGACTTTTATAAAGGGTTAGTTTGGAAGGTGCCCTTGACATACCTGGTGCCATTTTGTGTTGCTACGTGGGGAGCTGTCACCAATTCCAAGTCTACTTATGATTAGAGAGATGATACGAGAACTGCTATTGTGGCCCCTGGACCTCCTTCTGCAGGTGGAGCGGGGTAGTATCTTTCAACATCCGGATGTGCAGTTAGGAGCTCATGCACCGCTCTCCTCATATCTCCACTTCCTGTTCGCCCATGAATTACCCTGATTTCTTTCATGCCGGCCTTCGTAGCATCTTTGATATAAGACTCCAATCTTTGAATGGCAGGTATGACTTTATCCCTTCGCAAATGGATTTCACTTGGGACAGACAGTTTTTTGAAAAGAGTAGATTCCTGCGGGTTTTGGTAGGGCATCTAATTTTGTAGGCTATGTACTATGGAGGCTATTAAAGTATTATCGTCACACTGCAGTACGGTCCGAAGATCAAATATGACCGCATCATCTTCGATTCTAGGAACTACAGGGCTGCTTGCAGTTCTAATTTTCAGTGCAAAATTCTCAGGATTATTTACTGTTAGTTGAATTCCAAATGAATCCATCGTTTCTCCCGGTAAACTACCACCGCCGATCGTCGACTTTGTTCCAATTACTTTTGCTGAATACAGGTCACTGCTAGGGATTTTGGTAGATATATTGTGAGCCCTTGTACGGAGATCGTCCAATTCAGCCGATATCATCTGCCAGACAGGGATTTTGTTTTGAGCCTCTTCCTTAAGATAGTGAATCAACGTGGTAGTCAATGCAGCTAAATTCATTTTGTCTATTCTAAAAGCTCTGGCTAAAGGATGATTCGATAGTTTCTCTATATAATTTTTCCTACCTATAACTATTCCTGCCTGAGGCCCACCTAATAATTTGTCTCCTGAAAAGAAGCATAAATCAGCTCCTGCCGCTATGCTTTCCTGAGGTCGTGGTTCTGGCGCTAGACCATATTTGGTTGTATCCAATAAGGAGCCGCTACCCACATCGTGTAGAACAGGAATTCCCTTGCTGACTCCTAAGTTTGAAAGGTCTGAAATTGAAGGGGTTGCAGTGAAGCCAATTATCTTGAAATTGCTCGAGTGTATAGAGAGAATTGCTCCAGTATTTTCATTTAATTCCCTTTCATAATCCATCACATAGGTTCTGTTAGTAGTGCCGACTTCAGTCAGAATTGCGCCACTTTGCTTTAAAACATCTGGTATTCGGAAACCGCCACCAATCTCCACAGCTTCAGATCGTGAAATTACTACCTCTTTCCCTAACGCCAATGCTGAAAGCCCCAGCATTATAGCTGCAGCATTATTGTTGACCACAAACCCTGCCTCAGCTCCAGTCAGACTAGATAGCAGTCGGGAAATTCTCGCTTGCCTAGATCCTCGCTTTCCAGAACCTAGTTCTAGTTCCAAATCGCTGTAGGCTTTAGAAGAATCAACAGCTGCCGCCATACTTTCAGTACTTAAAGGAGCACGCCCGAGGTTGGTATGAATGACTACGCCGGTTGCATTTATAACGTTTCTGGGCCAATTGGACCAGTTTCTCTTTACGTGATTTGAGACTCGGTCGGATATTTCCAATACTGTTGGAACTTTTGATTCACTATTAACGGTTGACCTTATCTGACTTAATTGTTCTCTTATTAGATCTGTAACGGCTTCTGTTGAAAATTCGGTCATCAATTCGGAAATTCGCGTGTCTGAAAGCACGGAACTGACGCTTGGGATTTGTCGCAGTTTTTCTTGCATTTTTTTGAGCCTGTTTGATCAGTTAGCGTCCCATTATATATTGTTAAAGAAAGCGACTTCTGATCAAACAGCTTTTCTTAATAACATAATTTTAATTGACCCTCGAAAATCTCCTCCTGTAGAATGATCAAATGACTTTTTCCTAGACGAGGTAATATGCTTAGTATTGGTCTTACCGGAGGGATTGGGACTGGCAAGTCGCTAGTTTCCAATCTATTGAATGATATTGGTGCAACGGTGATGAACGCCGACTTGCTCGGGCATGAGGCATACCTCCCAGGGACGATTGGGTTTGATTTGGTTGTTGACGCGTTTGGAAATAAGATAGTGGGAGATGATGGTACCGTCGACAGGAAGAAACTCGGCCCTATAGTTTTCTCCAGCCCCGAAAATATGGCAAAGCTGAATTCGATCATGCACCCATTGATCCACGATATGATTCAGGCACAGTTGGACGAATACTCTTCCAACGGAACCGATGTGGTCGTCGTGGAAGCTGCAGTCCTGATGGAAGCCAACTGGGAGGCCCTGTTTGATGAAATATGGGTTGTCACCTCAGAAAAAGAAACAGTAATTGAAAGATTGAAGGAGAGAAATTCTCTGACTCGGGAGGAAGCAATTGCTAGGATAGATTCTCAAATGTCACAAGATGAAAGAATTGAACATTCAAATATTGTTATAACCAACGATGGGACGATAGGCGAATTAGCAGAGATTGTAAAAAAGACTTGGAACACTAGAGTAGTTAATAATTAGGAGTGGAATAGCTGCACATGACAACAAAATCACTATATAAAAGCTTCATTATTGAAGAATATCAATTAGAAGAAGAGCCGTACTACGTGCCAATTGGGGATGAGGTGGAATTGTTTGAGGCAGCTTATAAGCAAAAGCTTCCGCTCATATTCAAAGGCCCCACAGGATGTGGGAAAACTAGGTTTGTAGAATATATGTCATACAAGCTTGGCGCAGAGTTGACCAAGGTTTTGAAGAATGAAGCGGATGATTCAGCTGTGAATTTGCCTCTGGTCACAATAGCTTGCCATGAAGACCTCACCGGAAGTGATCTCGTCGGAAGATACTTATTGGAAGGAGATCAGACGGTCTGGCTTGATGGACCATTGACTAGGGCTGTAAAAGCGGGAGGAATCTGCTATCTGGACGAAGTAGTCGAGGCCAGGAAAGATACTACAGTCTTGATACACCCATTGACCGACCATCGGAGAATCTTACCAATTGAAAAAAGAGGGGAGCTTTTGCAGGCTGCCGATGGGTTCTTGCTGATTTTATCCTATAATCCCGGATACCAAAGCGCTCTAAAAGACCTGAAACATAGCACGAGGCAAAGATTTGTTTCCATTGAGTTTGATTACCCACCGATTGATTTAGAGGCCCAAATTGTGGAGCATGAAGCAGGGGTGGATAAAGATACAGCATACCAACTTGCTAAATTAGGAGCAAAAGTAAGGAACTTAAAGGAGCATGGGCTCGGCGAAGGAGCAAGCACGAGACTTCTGATATACGCTGGCCAACTTATGGCTCAAGGTATTGCACCTCGTAGGGCCTGCCAAGTATCAGTTAATTGGGCAATTACAGATGACCATTCTTTACAGCAGAGTATTACAGAGATAATTTCCTCAATCTTTGAGTAAATTTCCAATGACACTATTCCCCGCTTTTATAAAAAATAGATTGAATGGAATAGAAAAACTGAAAAATCCTTCCGCAAAGCACATACCGGCGGGTGTGCTGTTGCTGCTTTTTGACAGGGATGGTGAATATTGGGTGATTTTAAATAGGAGAACTCAAAAAGTCGAAAACCATAAAGGGGAAATTTGCTTCCCTGGAGGTAGGAAAGATAGTTTGGACAAAGATTTGACTGAGACTGCCTTAAGAGAAACTTGGGAAGAAATGGGAATCGATCCGAGATGTGTCTCAGTTCTGGGAGCCTTGGGCAAAACTGAAACTACAACGGGGTATGAAATAACCCCTACGGTCGGGCTAATATCCTACCCATATCAATTTAACATCCAGAATGACGAGGTAGAAGAAGTCATAGAGATGCCTCTGTCGGGCCTCTTTTTAGAGGACACTAGGAGAGATGAGGCAAAATTATTAGAAGGCGAAGTAATCATGCAGCCGGCCTATCTTTATGAAAATAATATGATTTTTGGTGCGACAGCTAGGATTCTTAACAATTTTGCCTGGCTGATTGATTCAAGAAATTTGGAGGAGCCTGCGTGACTGATAAATTAAAAGTACTAAAACATTTACTGCCAGAGCTAGAAAAGTTTCCAGTTCCTGTAAAGGATAATTTTAATAAGGCCATTGTCGAAATGCCTGATGCGCTTTCTGACGAGCAAACGTCAGATTGGTTAAAAAGAGGGATTGCTATAGCAGGGCAAACTGTGCGTTCATGGGAGGCAGCTGCTCACTTTTTTCAAGTAAGCCCTAATGTGATTTCTTCAATGCCATACAGTTATTTTGTACGATGGATGGAGTGCGGGGCCTCATTGTGTGAGGAATCTCCGACCTTAGCGGCGGCGTATTTTGAAGCAAGTCCCGCAACGATGAGCAAATTACGCTCTCGACATATAGAAAGTTGGGCAGGGTTGGGAGACGGGCTTTATAAAGGGACTTGGAAATCCAGTACTTTGGCGTGTAGATTTTTTGCTGAGAGCTCCACCTTGTTAGAAAGTCTTTCTTTTCAGCAACTAGAGAATTTCGCAAATTTTCTGGATGCTCTTTCCCATAGGTCCTATGATTTGTCCTCGGAATGTTTGACATTGGGCGAACAGATTTTCCCATTAGTCGGCGATGATAAAGATGCCTTTTTGTCCTTAGCCACCACCTTGGTCGACACTGGCTGGCGGGAGGTTAAAAGTTTTTTCGAGGCTGGGGCAAAGGCACTACCTAAGATTCATCCAGAAGAAAGGATGAGATTTTTAAAACTAGCTGAAAGCTTGGTAAATAATGGAGGAACCAACATACCAGGAACCATGTTAGACATATCTCAATCACTTTCCTTATTAGAAGAAGATAATCACCATATAGTTCTGGGGTTTGCGGAAGCCCTTCTTGATGAAGAGCCTTTAGCAATGCCTGAATTCATAAAATCAGCGCCCATAATTTTGGAAAAACTTACGATACTTCAGTTGGGACGCTGGTATCAGGAAGGAGTGAATACTCTATCGCAAAACAGAGATGGAGGCTTAGCTTTTTTTAAAATCGAATCTTCCCATTCTGAGGCCGTAATTGAGACTCTATCGTCCGGTATAGAGTTTGACAGAATTAAGCCTGTCATGGAAATGTACTGCAGGGCCTTAGCTGGTGCGGAAATTAAATTATCCCCAACTGATGCACTGGTTGAAAAAAACATCGGTTGGGTTTCCAATGAATCACCTACCACAGAAGGATCCACCGTATTTGTCCCCACTTTGGTTGATAGATATGGGACCAAGGAAGAAAATTATGCTTGGTTCAAAGTAGTTTCCACCCATCAAGTAGCCCATTTGGAATTCGGTAGCTTCATATTTGAATTTGAAAGAGAGTCGGGGCTTTTTGAAAATCTTCGTCTGGACCTAGAAGCAAGAAGGATAAAGGCCCTGCGAGAAAATCAAAATAATGAACCTGTTGTCGGTGATGATATAGCTGACTCGGATTCTCCTGGTAATGAATTGAATGAATCACATACAGGGCTGGAGAGAGCTTGGCTAACAGATATGCAAAGATTTTTCGATCTGTTTGAAGATCGAAAATTAGCGCTTGATATTTTTACAGTGGTGGAGGACGGACGCCTTGATGCAAGGGTCAAGAACGAATACCCCGGGATCAAATCTTCGTACAATCAAGTCCAAAGCGATTCGCATGAAAATCGACCTGATATAAAGGAGCTTCCAGCCCGGGAGGCCATGGTTGAATTTATGGTGAGACTGAGCCTTCAACAGTATGAGGGAGTCGTCGCACCATCAAAATACAACAAAGAAGCTTCTCAGGTAGCACAAATTGCTCGCAGGGTTTTAGTGTCTGATGCAACTGTTGAGGATACCGCAGAAGCAACCTTGAGGATATACGCGATCATTTCTGCCGTACCAAACGAAGAAATACCTCCTGATGACTGGAACGATATGGATTTTGATGATGAAGATGATGAAGATTATGTCGATCCTGAGGATATGGAGAACCTTTTACAGCAGATCGGGATGGGCATGGAAATGGAACTCCGCCCTGAAGGTGAAGAAGAATACGAATCCATTCAGGAAGTGGAATACCGTGGAGACTTCAAACCTGAATTGGCTCAACTGATGACTGAGTTAAGAATGCAGCAGCAAGATGAGATGGGACAATCTCAAGGTGAACCTTTGACACAAGAACAGCTCCAGGAACTTTTGGAGAATAGCGCCGAGCTTGATTTACAGGCGACGGAAGGTGAAATTCAAGAATCAAGTGGGATGTTCGCAGATAATATTATGAAGGAAGCTGGGGCCAATATGCCCCAATCCCCTGACGATTCACAAGGACCCTTTGTTCATGTGGATGAAGAGGGAGGAGAATTGGAACCGGCTGAACCCGAGACATTTGTCTACGATGAATGGGATTTTAGGGCGGAAGATTACAAACCTAGATGGTGTGTAGTGAGACAAAAGATGATGCAGGAGGGTGATACAGCATACTTTGGAGCAACTCTGAACGAATATAGTACTTTAGTCACCAGGATCCGCAGACAATTTGAGATGATGGTCCCCGAAATGTTTAGGAAAGAAAGAAAGTTGATAGACGGGGAAGATATAGATATCGACGATGTTATAGAGAATATGGTGGACATAAAAACCGGGTCCAGCCCCGATGAAAAATTTTATTGGCGACGAAATAAAGTCCAACGTGATGTGGCGGTTGCCTTCCTTTTAGATACTAGTGCCTCTACGGCAGAGGCCATAGATGAAGGTAAAAACAAACAAGATGACTGGGACGCTCCTGATGATCCGGTAGAATATATGGTTTGGCTGAGGACTAGGCGTGGGGAGCAGATGAGAAGATCCTATAAAAGGATCATTGACATGGAAAAAGAATCTATGGTGCTTCTCATAAATGCTTTGGAGGCAATAGGAGATACCTATGGGATATATGGCTTTTCTGGCTATGGAAGGGAGAATGTAGAGTTTTATACCATAAAAGATCTTCATGAGAACTTTTCAGATAAAGTCAAACGTAGGATTGATCGAATTGCTCCTTTGCATGCAACAAGAATGGGCCCGGCAATAAGGCACGCAGCATACAAACTGGACAAGACTGACGCAAGGACAAAAATACTGTTCTTGATTAGTGATGGTCGCCCTCAGGATCGTGGCTACAGTAGGGAAGGGGTGGAAAAAGAATATGCTGTACACGACACCAAAAAGGCATTGGATGAAGCGAAAAGACAAGGAATTAACTCCTTTTGTCTGACTGTTGATAAGAATGGGCACGATTACTTGAAGACAATGTGTTCCGATATGGGATATGAAATATTGGACGATATTAATGACTTACCTGAACGCCTGTTGGTCCTGTACCGACGATTGACTATGTAGATATATGTGACTGCCTAGTTACTAAAACCAACCCTATGCCATAATCTGGAAACTCTAGACTAGCACTGTAACCATTTGATTGTTTCAGAATTCTTCTTAGATCGTAAAAGAGCGTGGTGATATCATGTTCGCCTGTTTGATAGAGTTGAACCCAACTTGGTATTGAAGAATTGATTTACTATTTTTATTGAAGGAGGAAATCTATGTCGGAGGCTTCAAGATTACTAAAACTGAAAAAACTTGGTCAGTCAGTTTGGTATGACAATATAAGTAGAGAACTTCTGCAGTCTGGTGGCCTGAAAGAGATATTAGATTGGGGAGTTGTTGGTTTAACGTCCAACCCTAGTATATTTGAAAAGGCCATTTCTTCCTCAAATATATATGACCCTGATATACAAAATATGAAGGATAAAAAGTATTCTGACTTAGAAGTATTTGAGAAACTGGCAATCGAAGACATACAAAACACCGCTGATCTTCTATCCGAGACATATAGATCAACTGAAGGTCAAAATGGTTATGTTTCCCTAGAAGTAAACCCACATTTAGCAAATGATACAAAGGGCACAATAGGCGAGGCTAAAAGGTTATATTCTGAAGTTGACCGTCAAAATTTGATGATAAAAGTGCCTGCCACTAAAGCTGGGATTCCAGCTATACATGAACTGATATCCGTTGGCATTAGTGTCAATGTGACCTTAATATTTTCTGTACAAATGTATGATTTAGTCAGAGAGTCCTATATTAGCGGTCTTGAGCAGTTTCATAAAAATACGGCCGACCTTTCTAAAGTCGCCTCAGTGGCTTCTTTTTTTGTTAGTAGACTAGATACGGCGGTCGATAAAAAATTACTGGAAAATGGATTCGTATCTGGGGAATTTTCAGGTCGTGCAGGAATCGCAAATGCCAAGATAGCCTATGGCGAATTTGAGAAGACTTTTTCCTCCGAACGATACCTCAAACTTCGGGATGCAGGTGCCAGAATTCAGAGACCTCTATGGGCCAGTACCAGTATGAAGAATCCAGATATGCGAGATGTTTTATATGTTGAAAATTTAATAGGCCCAAATACTGTAAATACTATGCCAGATGTCACTTTAAACGCATTCATTGACCATGGGATAGCTGAAGCTACTATCAATGAAAAAGTAAATGATTCCTATGCACATATGGAAAAATTATCCTCAGCCGGTATAGACCTCGCAGAGATAACTGACACTTTACTTGAAGATGGTGTTAAAGCGTTTGCAGATTCATTTGATAATCTCCTTCAAAATATATCGCACAAGAGATCCATGTTGTCAGTGAGTTGATTATTATTTTGGATTATGCACCTTAAACAGGATTTTCCTAATTGGGACGAAAACCTACTAATAGGTAGTATTGGTAGGTTTTGGGAATCTGCTGAAATATCAAGACCGAAAGATGATGACACTTTCATATCGAACTGGTTAGGTTGGTCAGTTGGCTGCGACTGGACTTCAGGCGAGAAAAGACAATATCTAGAACTTGCAAACGAAATACACCAAGAGGATTTCCATTACATATTGTTGATCGGGGTTGGAGGTAGTAGTGTAGGTGCCCGAGCAATAGTCTCTTTAGGTAAAAATCGGCCCAAATTTATCTTTGCTGATTCAGTGGTTCCTTCTGTTGTCAAAAAAATATTAGCTGAGGTTGGAAACCAAAAAACCCTTTTGGTAATTTCTTCCAAATCAGGAACAACGTTGGAAACTATCACACTAGCCAATTATTTTTTGGATAAATTGGGAAATTCACAGGGCTCGTTGAAATGTAAAAAGAATGTGATTGCTATAACGGACCCTGGAACTTTCCTTGAAAAATTGGCAATCAAACAGAATTTTAGAAGTATTATCCATGGTAAACCTGACATTGGCGGCAGGTTTTCAGAGCTATCTTCCTTCGGCTTGTTTCCGGCTTTACTTAATAAGACAGATATATCAGAAGTTATTGACTCCGCTAACGAAATGGCATCTTTGTGCCGTACAGCTATCCTTGAAGAAAATGCTGCAATACCTTTGGTAGAATTCCTGCTTGAGAACTTAAGACACGGCAGAGATAAGCTTTATGTATATTTGCCTGAATCGCTAAGTAAATTTGCTATGTGGCTGGAACAATTGCTATCTGAGAGTTTGGGAAAAGACGGTGTTGGGATCGTTCCGATCGTCGGTGATTCTGATTTGGTATCTCCCTCCACGGATGTCTGTTCGGTCATATATCAGGATTTATCAATGGGGGATGAATCAGCTCAAATTCTCAGGCAGTACTTTGAAGACAATACTATCCCCATATTTAATATAGAGGTCGACAAACCAGAGTCGCTTGGAGGGGAGTTTTTTAGATGGAAAATGTCGGTAGTTTTGATAGCATCTTCAATGAATATAAACCCGTTTGATCAACCTCAGGTGCAGAGTTCTAAAGATAAAACTAGCGAGATGCTTGATTATTTCACCTATCATGGGAAACTACCGCCTACTTGTCCAACTCTGACTTTATCCGAATGGGTAGCACAAATAAAAAATGATAGTTACATAGCTGTATTGCCTTTCCTACAATTGGAAGATGGAGATCAGGAGTTGCTTTTCAATTTGGCATATAGGATTCGAAATCTCACAAAAAGGCATGTGACGCTAGCCACAGGACCATCCTACTTGCATTCAACAGGCCAGATGCATAAAGGGGGTCCTGTATCCGGGATGTATCTACAGCTTTTTTCAGATAATGTGGATGAAATTCCGATTGCCGGTGAGGAGTATGGATTCTCAACATTACTGGCAGCTCAGGCAAATGGAGATATGGAATCATTGGTGTCCCTGAACCGTCCGGTATGTCGAGTGGACCTCGGAACCAATATCGCTGAAGGGTTAAGCAACCTTATAGTTCAAATTGAAACTTTATACCTACAATGAACGACTATTTGCTGCTTAAGGCTTCAAGAGTTTTCCCTGTAAGGCTTCGATATTCCTCTAGTATTTCGTTATTTAACAAGGAAGCCGGCCTTGATGTATCTTGGTAGTCTGCCCTGACATTTATTTCGCCAAGATATTCCAAATCCAATTCTTTTGATATTTCTTTTCCTGCGCCTTGTCCAAAAATTCCACCAGACATGTTTTCAACTACTCCTAACACATTGACTTTTAGTTTGCGAATCATGTTTATGGAACGTTTAGCATCAATTTTGGCCAGCTCCTGTGGTGTAGTAACAACTACGAATCCATCCATGGTTAGAACTTGCATTACAGTTAATGGAGCATCAGAAGTGCCAGGAGGCATATCTACAACTAAATAGTCAAGTTCGCCCCATTCGGTGCTTTGTAGCATTTGGTTTATTGCATTATGTATCATCGGACCCCGCCAAATTATCGCCTCATCCTCATTTTCCTGGAAAAATGACATAGACATAACTTTGACCCCGAATCTTTCAGGGGGAATCATCTTTTGTTCCCCTCCGACTGTGGGATGCTCAGAAATTTTCATTGCTCGTACTACATTAGGGCAATCGATATCAACATCCAATATACCAACAGTGGCACCATCATTAGCTAGAGTCGCGGCCAAATTGACTGCAATGGTAGTTTTACCTACCCCACCTTTTCCGCTGTACACGCCGATTTTATTTTTGATTCCTGATAATGATTCCTCGATTTGACGTTTTTGTTCAAATTGACGTTTCATTCCTTCAATGCGAGAACGCGCCTGAGCTGGGTTTTGTTGCGTCATGAAATTCTCCGCTAGTCTGATTGTTACCGAACCCGGTCAACTAGAGACAAGGAGGGTCTTTAATCGAGTCCGAGTAATCGTTTTCCTTCTTCGGTTATCATGTCAGGCGTCCAAGGAGGGTCAAATACAAGATCAACATTAATATCTTCTATACCTTCCACCTCAGCTAGTCTCCACTCTGCCTGCTGTGCTATATAAGGTCCCATTCCACAGCCAGCAAAGGTTAATGTCATACTGACGTCGACATCACCATCCGCGACCTCGACTCCGTATACCAATCCCAAGTCCACAATGTTCACAGGTATTTCCGGATCATAGACATCTCGAAGGGCCTCTAATACATCATCTTTTGTGACTGTTTCTGTATCAGGCATATTTTTCCCTTAATTTAGCGTATTTTCTTGTTGACCTATTTGGTCCAGAATAAAGTTTATATTTTGACTTCCTACAGTGTCAACAAATTTCTTTCTATCTTGGTTCTTCAGCAACTATTTTTCTTAAATCCAATATTTGGTCCCTGACGATAGCAGCTTTCTCAAACTCCAAATCTTTCGAAGCAGATTTCATTTGTAATTGAAGATCCTTTATCAATCTGATTAAATCTTCTTTGGGCAGCTCCAGACCATTAATAAGATCGTCCCGTGAGGGTTCTACTACTGATTTTACTCTTTCAGTAATATCTCTTATGGTCTTGCGGATGCCTTGAGGAGTAATTCCGTTCTCTTCGTTATAGGATTGTTGAATGAGACGCCTTCGGTCAGTTTCTTCTATGGCATTTTTCATAGAGTCTGTCATCTTATCGGCATACATAATAACTTTTCCATCGATATGCCTAGCGGCTCGTCCGATAGTTTGGATCAGAGAGGTTCTAGACCTTAAAAAACCTTCCTTGTCTGCATCAAGTATGGCAACCAAACTTACTTCAGGAAGATCTAGACCTTCCCGCAGTAGATTTATGCCCACGAGTACATCGTATACACCCATTCTCAAATCTCTTAGTATTTCACTTCTTTCAAGAGTATCGATTTCAGAGTGTAAATATTGGGTTCTTATCCCGGATTCCTTCAAGTAATCCGATAACTCCTCAGACATTCTTTTTGTTAAGGTTGTTACTAGGATTCTTTCGCCTTTCTTCACTCTGGTGTCAATTTGATCCAGCAGATCATCAATCTGGCCAGTCACCGGTTTAACTTCTATAAAAGGATCGACAAGTCCGGTGGGCCTTATTACCTGCTCGGCTGTAACCGAGCTGTTTTCCATTTCATATGGGCCTGGGGTAGCCGATACAAAGACCACTTGGTTTACCCTTTTTTCGAATTCTCCAAAATTTAGGGGTCTATTGTCTAATGCAGACGGCAGTCTGAATCCATATTCGACTAGTGTTTCTTTTCTAGATTGGTCACCACGATACATGGCTCTGAGTTGCGGAAGAGTCATGTGAGATTCATCCACAAAAAGAAGAAAATCATCAGGAAAATAATCTAACAAAGTGTAGGGTGTGCTACCCGCTGCTCTCTGGGCAAGATGCCTAGAATAGTTTTCCACCCCTGCGCAGTAACCTGCTATTTCTAACATTTCGAGATCATATTTTGTTCTAGATTCCAACCTTTGAGCTTCCAGCAGTTTATCTGAAGATTTGAGGTGTTTCAGGTGTGACTCGAGTTCCTCCCCGATATCCCTAATCGCCATTTTTAACTTTTCTTTGGAAGTCACAAAATGTTTTGCTGGATATATTTCCACAGACTCTTTGTCACCTATTATTTCTCCAGTTAACGTATCTAAGTGAGTTATTTTTTCCACCTCGTCTCCCCAAAATTCAATCCTAATACCAAGTTGCTCGTAGGCAGGTAATATTTCTAAAGTGTCACCTCTTACTCGAAATCTACCTCTTGCCAGATCATAGTCATTTCTCTCATATTGCATATCAACTAATTTTCTAATTAAATCTCTTTGGCTTTGAGACTCTCCTTTTTTTACAGACGCTACAAACCCTTGATATTCTTCGGGAGCTCCCAGACCAAATATGCAGGAAACCGATGCAACTATCAGCACATCCTTTCTGGTTAATAGTGAGCGTGTCGCTGAATGTCGTAGTTTATCAAGCTCTTCATTGATGTCTGCATCTTTCTCAATGTATGTATCGGTTCGGGGTACATAGGCTTCTGGTTGGTAGTAGTCGTAGTAGCTCACGAAATATTCGACGGCATTTTCAGGAAAAAATTCTTTGAATTCAGTGGCCAGTTGTGCAGCCAAAGTTTTGTTATGTGCGATCACAAGGGTGGGTTTTTGAATTTTTTCCACTATGCAGGCCATAGTGTATGTTTTACCGCTCCCTGTAACTCCTAATAATGTTTGTTTACCAAAACCCTTAGATATACCTTCAGAAAGCTGAGAGACAGCGGTAGGCTGATCTCCACTCGCAGTAAAGTCAGCCGATAATTTAAATTCTGGCATACACCTTCCAATTACCTAACTACTAGTGACCAAATTGTTTCCTCAGAATCTCGATCGTATGGAGTGCCGTCGTAATCTCCTGTAATTTCCTCTATTCTGAAACCACAATATTTGAAAAGATAGCGCGCTTCATCCGTATACAAGTACCTCAAGGTGAAATTTGCATACCGTTTAGATATCAAGTAGTCATCAACATGTTCAGTCATAGAAATTTGAGTATGTAGCAATTGGTTATGGTGGTCAAATTCAGTTCGATGATGCAAAGACCTGTAACCATTGCCTTCTGTATATCTTGAATCCCTCAGGTGGTAAAAAATGTCAGATCGCTGGTCAAATAAATCCTTACCAGGTACAAAAAGAGTAATAATTAAATTACCGCCCGGTTTGAGATGATTTCTAAGTGAGTTTAAGGCGTTGATCTGATCTTCTACCGTAAGAAGGGATTGGAAACCTCTATATGGGACAATTACTAGGTCGAATTTTTGGGACAGTTCCAAGGCTCGAACATCTTGTTTGATGAGTTTGATTGCGTCTTTGTTACTAGCGACTTTGATCCTCAGTCTGTCAATCATTTTCTGTGAAGAATCTATACCTGTGATGTTTGCTCCATTCTCCATCAAGGGAATGGTGATTCTTCCAGTACCGCACCCAATTTCTAAAATATTACCTTTGATATTGGAAGCTTTTTGGAGATAGAAATTGATGTCATAGTCCAAGAATGAATACACCTCGTCATAGATGTCAGCCCATGAGTCATAATCTGTGTTCATCTATTGGTGATATTCTCTAGAGCCATACGGATTTTTTCTTCTGTACTTAAATTATCCGAATTGATGGAACCGATGGCTGCTCTTGCTTCCTGTATCGAGTAACCTAACGCCGTTAGAGAATCAAATACATCATCCAGTTCACTTGGATCATTTGGTATAGACCAGGTCTGCTCCATTTTCCCTTTCAGTTCAAGTAGAATTCGGTTGGCAGTTCTATTCCCAACACCTGAAACCGATTTAAATGCATTAACATCTTCCGAAGAGACTGCCGCAGCTAGAGATGCCGCATCAAATGTAGATAGAATTGCCAATGCTAATCTAGGTCCCACGCCACTGATTGTGATTAAAGTATCGAAAGCATTTCTGTCATTTTCTGTTATGAAACCATACAGAGTTATAGAATCTTGCCTCATCTGTAAAGAAGTTAGGATTTTTACCTCATCCCCCAAATTCCCTATGTTTTTCACCGTAGTTATAGGGGTACTTATTCTTAAGTTAATCCCTGATATCTCAACGTCTACGTACTCACTCCCTTTGGAAATTAGTCGACCTGTTACTGCCGATATTAGTGTGTTCACCATGTGGAACTCCCTATTAAATCATCTAGCATGTGAGAATTAATATGGCATATTGCTACGGCTAGCGCGTCGGTGACATCATCAGGTCCCTCGATGTCTTTACCACCTAGCAGTAAGCTCACCATTTCACTAACTTGTTCTTTGGAACTGCCCCCGTAATTGGTTACAGATTTCTTCACCTCTTGCGGGGCATACCGAAACACTGGAATATCCTTTTGTGCTCCTGCAATAAATACGACTGCCTGCGCCTGACCGATAGCAATCCCTGTTTTAGGGTTTTTAGAGATAAAAGGCTCTTCAATTGCAATTGCATCGGGTTGGGTTTCTTCTATCACCTTTTTGGTAGCTTCAAATAGATGTGCCAATCGGTTTTCGAGAGGATCTTTTCGCCTAGGGGCAATTACACCATGATAAGGCGACATTAAGTCCCCGGAAATTGAATCTACGACACCTAGGCCCATTTTAATGGTTCCAGGGTCGACACCCAGAACTCTCATTTAAATCCTAATGTTCAACTTGCTTTAAAATTGTCCAACGCATCTTCGGGAAAATCAGCATTTGAGTAAACTTTTTGCACATCATCCAGCTCCTCAAGCGAGTCAAGGAGTCTGAGTGTTTGAATGGCTTTTTTACTGTCCAACATTATTGTGTTGTTTGGGATCATTGATAGCTCCGTCGATGAGACATTTGCCTCACTGTCCGTTAAGGTAGATCGTATGTTTTCCAGGCTGTTTGGTTCAGAATAGACATGTAATGTTCCATCATAGGTTTCGAAGTCATCAGCTCCGGCATCAATGGCCGCTAATGCCAAATTTTCCGCATCAGTGGCTTCAATATCCACAATGATGACGCCTTTCTGTTCAAATTGCCAAGCTACTGCTCCATTCTCGGCCATATTACCGCCCGCTTTCGAAAGGGTTGATCTAATATCTGACACAGTTCTATTTTTGTTATCGGTAAGTGTCTCAACCATTATTCCTATCCCTCCCGGACCGTAACCTTCGTAGATTATTTCGGCCATTGCGACCCCATCACTTGATTCTCCGGTTCCACGCTTTATCGCCCTATCAATATTGTCTGCTGGCATATTGCTATCTTTGGCTATTTGAATTGCCATTCTCAGACGGAAATTCATTTCTAAGTCTCCGCCTCCTTGTTTGGCAGCTACTATGATTTCCTTGGATAGTTTGGTGAAAAGTTTCCCTCGTCTCGCGTCGGTGATAGCTTTTTTGTGTTTTATGGTTGACCATTTTGAATGCCCAGACATTTCTCTCAACCCCTGTTATTTTTATTGCAAATTCTTAGCTTTAGTTGTTGTTATCCGTAACTCTCGCATCTTATCACTAAGATTGACTTTACATCTTTATCTTGGATCGAAATTCTGGTTTCCCTTTTACTTGAAGGTTTAACTTGAACGTAGCTCCTGCTAAGGATCCATTGATAGGTAAATCGTCTCCTCCCGCGCTAGTGACGAAAATGTCCTCATAGTCATCACCTCCAAAAGTGAGGCAAGACACTTTTCTCACTTCAAAAATAACCTTGGCTATTTCTCCTCCTAAGCTGTTATACCTATAGAGAGCCCAACCGTCCCAACGCGCAGACCAAATGCAATCTTCGGAATCTACCGTCAAGCCATCTGGCACACTGCCATCGTCAGGTGTAGAAACTATGATTTTCCCTTTTCCTAGCCTCGATGTATCAGAGTCAAATTCGTATTTGGTGATTGTCCTTCTAGTAGAGTTGGTATGATAGGCATAACCAAGATTGTTAGAAAACCCGAGACCATTGCTAATGCCGGCATCTTCGATCATTAATGAAATCTTTCTATCTCGATCTAACTTGTACAAAGATCCTGGTTTATTGCCACTCGGCATAGTTCCGCAGAGAACACTCCCATCTGGGGTTGCAATAACGTCGTTAAATCTGGAATGCTCTTCTCCTTCGATACTTTCCAAAATAGTTGATAAATTGCCATCTTTCAAAAATTTTACCGCGCCTTTTTCCATAAAAAGTAGCAACCCTCCATCTTCTTGGATTGTAAAGCCGCCTATCTGCCCAGATTGGAAAACTTTTTTTGCTACCTTATTCTGAGGATCATAGTTGTAAAGGCACCCGTTTGGTATGTCGACCCAATATAAAACCCCTTCGTCAGGGTGCCACAGAGGTGCTTCGCCGGTGACACATTGGTAATTGGCAACCAAATCCATTTGTTTACTCCTCAGCATTTTCTCAGTTTTTATTTTATATTAGGGTATTGATATAAATTTACATTCGATAGTCTTTTATTAAATAATTCTTACAGACACACTTATGATCTTAAACATTTTGAAATCTACAAGGCCACGCCAGTGGATCAAAAATCTAATGGTATTTCTGCCGTTGTTGTTCTCAGCTAATGAGTCATGGACTTTTGATAATATCCAATCTTTCTACGGGCTTTTGCTAAATTCAGCTGTGATTTTCGTTGCTTTTGTGTTTGCCAGTTCGTCTGTTTACCTTTTTAACGATGTTTTGGATAGAGATAAAGATATTTACCATCCGGAAAAAAGACTGAGGCCCATCGCTTCAAAATTGGTGTCTCTCAAAATAGCATTACTGTGTTCTTTTTTGTTTTCGTCCATAGCAGTAATAATTTGTGTTGTCCTTTTGTACGATACCGTGATTTATATTTGTGCCTACCTTGTTCTAATGGCCATATATTCATTTTTTTTACGAAGCACCATTGTTGTGGACATATTAGCTATTTCTGCCGGGTTCGTGATACGGGTTTTAGTAGGTGCTATTGCAATAAATGTTCCGGTTTCCATTTGGCTTTACATTTGCATGGCGTTAGGAGCGATGTTTATGGCATTGTCAAAAAGGCATGCTGAATTCCTCGCTCTAGAGAAGGGAAGCTCTTTGACTAGGCAATCATTGCCATTATATTCCAAATTAATTTTAGAACGTGCAACATATATTTTTCTGATGGGGACTATTATTGCCTATAGTTTATATACGGTGAATGCTAATAATTTACCATCGAACAAGTTGATGGTTTTGACGGTTCCATTTGTGGCTTTTGGTATGCTCAGGTACCAGGTTTTGGTGAATCAAAGGGGCTTTGGGGAGAGGCCAGAGGAAATAATTACAAAAGATTCTATTTTGAGAATATGTGTTTTGGCGTGGCTTTTATTGGTGCTGATCTTGTTAGCTATATTTAGATGATATTTATTTCTTGTCTAACGACAAATTGTCTAACCAATTTGCTAGGTCGTTGTGTGTGTCATCTCGTTTTAGAGCCTGGCGAATTGATGCCTTCAAAAGGCCGATGGGAGTACCCACGTCAAAATGTTTATCTTTAAATAAATATCCTTTACATTCCACTTGTGGGACTAACGCCCCAATAGCATCTGTGAGTTGTATTTCACCTAAAGCACCTTGGCTTAAATGTTCTATTGCTTGAAAGATTTCAGGAGGCAGAATGTATCTTCCGACGATGGCTAAATTCGAAGGGGCTTTCGATAAAGAAGGTTTTTCAACCACACCAGTGATATCACGGATTTCACCTTCCTGATCATCTGTAGAAATAATACCTAGGTTGGGGATGGATTCAGGGGCCACTTTCTTTATGGCTAATACAACCTCATTTCCATCGGCATGAATGGCGCACATTTTTTTTAGGGTCGGATTATTTCCTAGAATCAAATCATCGGGAAGCAAAACTGCAAATGAATTGTCTCCGACCATTTTTTTCGCCATTAGGACAGCGTGGCCTAGCCCTAGAGGAGCTTTTTGAATAACAAAATCCATTTCCACCATATGTGAAATTTCTTCTACCCTATTTAGTAATTCCATATCACCCTTACTTTTCAGGGCATCGATGATTACATCATGGTGACTAAAGTAGTTTTTTATTATGTCCTTTTGATTTTCAGATATCACAAATATAATTTTTGTTATACCTGACTTAAGGGCCTCTACCACACAGTAGTGAAGTGGGGGTTGATCCAAGATAGGGATCATCACTTTTGGGATCGACAATGTAGCCGGTAAGAACCGAGTTCCTAGACCTGCAACTGGGATTACGGCTTTTTCTATGTTCATAAAGAAGGCCTTTTCAATAATAATTAATTTGCCAATGTCGAGATATTTTTACCTTTGTAGATCGATTTTAATATTGGATCACTAAAACTTATACCAGCAAAAAAAACAAGAAACAAGATACCTGTTACGATGAGAACATTAGGCGCATTGTATATATCAGCTAGGTATCCGTAGCCTAAATTTGCAAATGCCATAATTCCTCCAGCATGAAGTATGTACAAACTCGTAACTCGCCCTCTTAACCTGTCTGGAGTAACGAGTTGGACATTGGTTGCTGTTAGCGCCATGAAAACGGATTCAGTTGCCCCCATTATTAGTGTGGAAGCGAATGCCATTGATATATTGAAGGAGAATCCAAGCAATAAAGGGGATATTCCGCTTAAGATACCCATTGTCAGCAATATCAAACCTTTTTGCCGATCATTTCTGACTCCGGCTAATAAAAAAGTTCCTGCTGCCGAACCGATCCCAAATGACACCACGAGAACGGCCAACATAGTTTCATCAACTGATGCTAGACGGTTTTTTGTAAAGCCGGGCAAGATAGAATCAAAAGACATCGCAAGAGCACAGTGGAAAGCCACAAGTATTATAAAAATGGCAACTACTCTACGGGTGTAGACATAATTAATGCCTTCCCAAATTCCTTTAAAGAGATTTGTTTGATTTGAAATTTCACCGGTAGAGCTGCGGTTGACTTTCAAGATTGGGTAAATAGAAGCAATCCCAAAAATAATACTAGCTATCAAAAATTCTGAAGTTCCAAAAGTAATGGTCTGCGATACCCCCGAAATTATCAAAACCGACATTCCTATTACTCTTGAACCATGCCTGGTGGCTGAATTAAGTGTGATTGCGTTAAGGAGATCTTCTCTCGGTACCAAATTTGTTATTAAAGAAACAATGGAAGCTTCTTGAGTAGTTCGGCAGCTCCCTGCAATAAAAGCAAGAGCACATAGGTGCCACAACTCAAGCCATCCTAACAGTGACAGAGCGGCAGCAAAGGTGACAGTGCCTACTCCCAGGACTTGAGTGTAGATTGTGAGTCTTTTTCTCTCGATCTTATCAGCTAAAAATCCCCCGAACGGGGAGGCAACCAAAAAAGGAATCATGGAGGCAAAAGTGAACCATCCAACCATCGCACTCTGATCGGATCGCTCTAGCACAAACCATTGGCTGGCGATGAGGAAAGTCCATGCGCTTGCTCCCCCTAAGGCACTGGCCCCCCAAGCATATGCATAATCTTTGTGCCGCAAGGCGGCGAGATGAGGTATGTTTCGCAAGAATTACTCCTGGAAGATTCTCATCATGGCTGAAGGAATAACTTCCAAATCAGGTGATGAAACTATGGTTTATTGGTGGAGATAGGGGGACTCGAACCCCCAACCTCGGCATTGCGAACGCCGCGCTCTCCCGTTTGAGCTATATCCCCTTTTCAGTACAAGTAATTAAATCGTACCAACGTGACTAATTTGATGTCAATCACCTTTGGAAGATTCAGTAATCAACCAGCGGAATTCGGCAAATTTGGTTTCCAGAAACTTAATTGGCATGCTGTTATAATCGCGCCAAATTTAAAGTCTATATCAGCGATTGTACCAGCGCTTAGAAGGGGTGTTGAAATGCCTTACGAAGAACTCAACAAAGAATCTTTGCTTTGGATGTATGAGACGATGGTGACGATTCGCCGTTTCGAGGAACAATCCAGGAGAGAGGCTGATGCAGGAAAATTGCGAGGGATGCACTCATCGATAGGGCAAGAAGCAGTTCCAACAGGCATATGTGCTCACCTGAATGAAAAAGATTATGTCCTTGGCACCCACAGGAGCCATCACCATTGTATAGCCAAGGGCCTTGATATCAATGAAATGATGGCTGAACTGCTAGGCAAGTCTACAGGCACAGGGAAGGGGAAAGGCGGTACTATGCATATAGCAGACATAAATAAGGGCATGTTGGGTGCCAATGGTGTTGTTGGTTCAAATATCCCTGTGGCGACAGGAGTGGCATTAACAGCAAAGGTGAAAGGAACAGATCAGGTTAGCGTTGTTTTTTTTGGAGATGGTGCTTCAAGTCAAGGAGTTTTACATGAATCTATGAATCTCGCAGGCATTTGGAAATTACCAGTTATTTTCGTATGTGAAAATAATCGTTACGCTGAAGCAACCCCATTTGAATATTCGGTTGCAGGCGGCTCAGTTGCCAACCGGGCTGATGGATATGGGATTCCAGGGGTGACGATAGATGGCCAGTCAGCTTTGGATGTTTTTGAGGTGAGTAAGGAGGCGGTGTCAAGAGCTCGAATGGGTGAAGGCCCCACATTGATCGAGGCTCAAACCTACAGATATCAAGGGCATTTCGGTGCCGACGACCCCCTTGGGTATAGGAGTAAAGAAGAGCAGGAATACTATATGTCACGCGACTGTATTCTTATGTTACAGAAACATATATTAGATGGCGCTTATGCCAATGAAACCCAGCTGGCCGCGATAGATATGAAATGTATAGAAGCGGTTAACACAGCCACGGAATTTGCTAATAACAGTCCATTTCCAGATCCTAAGGAACTGATCACAGACGTATACGTGACCTATTAGGTCAAATAGGAGATAAATTAAATGACACAGGCACAAACAGTAAGACAAATAAGTTTCATACAAGCCATTAACGAGGCTCTAAGGCAAGAAATGCATAGAGACCCAGATGTGATTGTAATGGGAGAGGATATTGCAGGGGGAGGAGAACGGGAAGATTTCCAAGATGCTTGGGGTGGACCGATGAGATTAACAAAAGGATTGGTAAACGACTTTGGTCGCTTGAGGGTGAGAGATACCCCAATATCTGAGGCAGGGTTTGTTGGAGCGGGAGTCGGAGCTGCTGCTTCAGGCTTGAGACCGGTGGTTGATTTAATGTACGTAAGTTTCTACGGTGTATGCGCAGACCAGATCACTAATAATGCCGCTAAAATGCATTATATGTTTGGTGGGAAAGTTAAGGTTCCATTAACGATAATGACAGGAATAGGGGCTGGCACGAATTCAGCCGCTCAGCATTCTGAAACTCTCTATTCTATATTCACTCATTTTCCAGGCCTTAAATGTGTGGTGCCTTCAAATCCCTACAATGCTAAAGGCCTGATGGCCGCAGCAATTAGGGATGACGACCCGGTAATCGTGTTCAATAATAGACAACTTATGGGATTAAGATTTGAAGACAATGTTCCAGAGGAATCCTATACTGTCGAAATTGGCAAATCAGAACTTAAAACCCAAGGAGAAGATATAACACTGTTGGGTATTGGTTACACTACGCGAGTATGTATGGAGGCGGCGGCCCTGTTGGAAGAGCGGGGTTATTCAGTTGAAGTACTAGATTTACTATCTCTTTCCCCTATGGATGAAGATGCGATACTTTCTTCAGTAAAAAAGACTAGAAAAATCGTTATCGTAGATGAAGATTACCCAAGATGTAGTATTGCTACCGATATATCTGCCTTAGTGGCAGAAGAAGCTTTTGATTATTTGGATGCTCCACCAAAGAGGGTAACTCCTCCCCATACGCAAGTTCCTTACAGTCGACCCTTGGAAGCTTTATTTGTACCCACGAAAGAGAAGGTGTTAGCTGCTGCATTGGAAGTACTGGAATAGGAGACTAGATTCGATATGGCAATTCCGATAGTTATGCCCAGGCTTGGTGACTTCATGACAGAAGGCATCGTGACGAAATTTACCAAAGCATCAGGTGATAACGTATCTCAAGGTGAGGTTATAGCGGAGATAGAAACTGAAAAAGTAAATTATGATTTAGAAGCCACCAATTCAGGTGTTTTTCACCCAGTTGTTTATCAAGGGGCAACAGTACTGGTCGACGATGTCATGGGGTATTTGCTCGAGGATGGGGAAACCCCTCCTGTAGCTGAGAAGGAACCGATTAAGTCGCCGACGGCAAAAATTATTTCTCAAAATGCCGACCCTCTCCGGCCAAGCACATCAAACACAAAAGGGAATGCTGTACCCTCCACTCCGGGCGCTCGGAAACTTGCAGCTAAATTGGATATAGACCTTGCCGACATAACGCCGACTGGTCCAAGAGGACGGGTCGTCGAATCAGATGTTAGAGCAATAGCAGAGAAGTCTGCCTCATCAAAGCCTTTGTTACCTCCAGGATTGCCAAGACCGATATCGGAAATCTTTTTGGAAGGTATGAGAAAGACTATTGCAGGACATATGAAAAACAGTTTGGCAAATACTGCCCAGTTGTCCTATTTTCTTGAGGTAGATGTGACCGAGGCCCAAAAAATAAGACGTGAGCAGGATTTGGGTATGGCTGAGGTTTTGATAAAAGCCACCAGTGAGGCATTGATTCGAGTTCCCGCCCTCAATAGCGTTTTGGTTAATGATGCAATTATGAAATTTGATAGGGTGAATATAGCTTTCGCCGTGGCATTGGATGACGGGCTGGTCGTTCCAGTGATTCGAGAAACTAACTCAAAAAATATCAGAGAAATAGCTGGGGAAATCAAAACCCTTTCTGAAGCCGCAAAGAACGGGACTTTGGGACCGGATGATTTCATGGGAGGAACTTTCACAATATCAATACTCGGGTCTGTAGATGGGTTTACCCCTATATTGAATCAATCCCAGGTAGGTTTGCTCGGTGTAGGTAGGTCACTCCAGAAGCCAGTAGTTAAAGATGGTCAAGTCGTTATAAGGGAGATGATGACTTTGAGCCTGACCGGAGACCATCAGGTTGTTGACGGGGCAGTGGCTGCGAGTTTCTTCAGGAGGCTTCAGCGCTTGATTGAGAGTCCTTCAAAGTTATTTGCTTAAAAAACAGGGAACACTTTGGTTGGTTCGTACATGGCATTGCCAATTGCCAGCACGGAAATAGTTATTGGAACCGCAAAAAATATAAGTAGGGGCAACCTGACCTTTTGGCCAATGTCGGGTATTTTAAGTCTATGCGATGGTTGGGTTGTTCTTGGACGATAGGCCAAAAAGTACCCCGAACTTAACCCAGCAATAAATCCTCCAATGTGTGCCCAATTATCTACAGCAGGGATTACGAATCCAAAGGCTAGATTCACTAGAGCCAATATTATTAGACCATTTAGAGTCTGCTTGCCAGATTTCCCCAAAGCCTTTTTACGTATGTAAAAAAAAGAAACTAAGCTTCCCAGGCAACCAAAAATAGCACCGCTCGCCCCAGCACCGACTACCCCATTTTCAATGTTTATATAGCTGACTGCGCTACCCATTACTCCTGTTACTAGAAAAATGGAGATGAAGTTGCGGTGCCCGTACAACCGTTCCGTCAGGCCTCCCATGATTACTAGGCTTATTGAATTTATTGCTAAATGGGAGGCACCAACATGAAGAAAAATCGCACTAACCAGCCTCCAATACTCACCCGACCAAATCAAATAGGAGTCGATAGCTCCAAATTTGCGGAGACTAGAGGGATTTGTGCTGTTCCCATATACTTCTAGCAATATCCAAAGAATCACATTGATAGATGCTATGGAGTAGACAAAAACTGGTTGTCGGGGAGGTCCTGTTATGTTTAGTCGCACTATGATTGACTATGACAAGTCTAAAGCCATTAAGTCTTGGTAAGTTTCCCTTTTTCTTATTATTCGGGAATCTCCATCTGAAACCATTACAATTTCAGGCCGAGGGTTCATGTTGTAATTACTCGACATGGCTATGCAATAGGCCCCTGAAGCTGGTATTGCTACTAGGTCTCCTGAATCCAGTATCGGCAGAGAAACGTCTTTCACGAGAATATCGCCTGTTTCACAATATTTCCCAGCTAAAGTCACAGTTTCAAAGTCAGTATTAGACATTTTGGTTGCCGCAACTGCTTCATATTGAGCATCATATAAAGCAGGTCTGATGTTATCGCCCATTCCGCCATCTAATGACACATAAGTTCGAACGTTTGGAATTACTTTTGTTACACCCACTGTGTAAATAGCTACCCCGGCTCGTCCGACTATAGACCTGCCAGGTTCTATGATCAATTCGGGGTAGTCAATTTCTAAATCGTCGCATTTGTTTTTCAGCATGGATGTAATAACTTCCGCATAGTCGCCAACGGATGGTGGCAATTGCTTCTGTAAATACCCAATGGCAAAGCCCCCGCCAGGGCTAAATTTTTTTAGATCCAGGCCTTGCTTAAAAAACGGTTTTAAGTAATCAAACACTGTGTCTATAGCAGTGGAATACGGTTCTAATGCGAAGATTGGCGAACCAAGATGGAAATGGATTCCTTGAAGCTTAAGGTTGCTGGAATCTAGTGCCTGTTTAATAGCTATACTGCTTTCTCCGGTCTCTATTGAGAAGCCGAATTTAACGTCCAATATACCAGTCGTTGTATGTGCGTGGGTGTGGGCATCAACAGAAGGAGATAATCTGAGCATTATCCCTTGTTTAGTATTTTTAGATTTGGCGATATTATTTAAGATATCTAGTTCTTGAAACCCATCGACCACTATGGTCCCTACTCCTAAATCAATGGCTTCAGAAAGCTCTTGCGGAGTTTTATTATTTCCATGGAAATACATTTTGTTGCTCGGGAATCCTGCAGCTTGAGCCACTGCTATTTCTCCTCCAGAAACCACGTCAAGGGAAAGATTTTCTTCATTGGCTATTTTTGCCATAGCAAGATTGAGAAACGCTTTTGAGGCATAAGCAACCGAGGTTTTAGGGTACCGGGAAGTAAATTCACTGACAAAGGTTTGGGCCATGCTTCTTATTGTTTTTTCGTCGTATAAATAGAGTGGAGTACCGTGAGCTTTTGCGAGAGAAAGCACGTCACACCCTCCTACTTCAAGGACTCCTTCAGAGTTGATTTTTGTGTCCATAGGAAAAACGTCGATATTTGAGAAATCCATAGAGTGTCTCCGATTTACTGAACTATTCGGTAAATGTTACCGGTTTGTTCGATTCTTTTCTCTTCGACCAGTTTATTTATATGGGCCTGTATCTGTCTCCTGGCTGTATTATGAAGACCGGGGTGTATGTCTTTGTATATTGCATTGAAGATGTCGTCCATAGAATCTTTTCCGGAAGTAATTAACTCTAACATTTGTATTTCACGTTGGTGTCTATGCTCAATTAATTCGTGAATTTTTTCTATGGGGGTATCTATCTCTGGTCCATGCCCGGGACATATTTTTTTAATGTCATAATTCAACATTTTGTGTAGGGATTCGATATAAGAGGTCATATCTCCCTCGTCGGGAGAAATGACTGTTGTCCCTAGGCCTAAAATGTTATCCCCTGTGAAAAGGACTTTATCTTCTTCCAGATAGATGCACAGACTTCCCATCGTGTGGCCAGGAGTGTGGATAAAATATAAGGTGGTATCGCCTAAATCCAGTTTTTCTCCGTCCTTGGGAGTTAGGCCTACTGTAGCCGACGATTCTTTTTCAATAGCAATTTTTTCTACTGAAGTAGATATTACCGGGGCTCCCATTTGCTCACCTAATTCTTGGGCCCCACCAATGTGGTCACTGTGCCTATGGGTTAATATTATTCCGGCTATTTCCGGTTTACCATGTGATTCCCAAACTGAAATATGTTCTTGGATTTCTTCCGGTGTACCATGTGCGGTATCTATATAGACTGACCTGTTTTTCCCACTTACCAGAAATACATTTGGAGGATATACTCCTCCGTATTTGAAGGGATCCGGCTCGTTCTCGCCAACTACTATTTTGGTTATTCTGTCTGTAATTTTCATTTTGTGTCCTTTTATTTCTAACCTGGTAATTCCACAGTACAAACCTTTCTAGTTTCAGCGCAGCAGAACCATATGTCGCCGCCGTATATAGTCATACCGTGTATTTCAGGTTCAGGAATGTGAATTTCGCTCTGAATTTCACCATTGTCCGGGTTAATTTTATATATTTTGCATTCCTGTGTGTCGGCAAGCCACATATTTCCATTATTTATGAACAGCCCGTGAGGTCTTACTCCAGGGGTAGGAATAGACCGCTTCACCTTCATGTTGGCGGGATCCAACAAGAATGCTTGTTGTGCTGGCGGTACAACCACCCACATATTATTTTGATCTACCCATTCCATGCCATGGGCTCCAGTTATTTGGGGGTTTTCTGAAGAGCCATATTGGGTAACTACCCCTTTTCCAGGTGTATCAAACACAGCTGCTGTACTACCGTCCATATTCAACTGATAAAGCTCAGCTGTGTATGTAGAAGCAACCCAAAGATATCCCCCTCCTTTTGTTATTCCGCTGGACTTAGAGGTTTCAGTATCCAAATCCTCTATGACTGAACCGTCGACATAGGACAATTTATAGATATGGTCGTTACCTTGATCGATTGCCCAAAGCCCATCAGAATCCGCTTGTAAGCCATTTGGCTGAGGGCCAGGGTGCATCCATTTTACCTTTGCCAGCATTGGTGTCTCCTTTTTAAGTATGGATTTGAATTTTATGCGGTTTTCTTCCTAATTAATCGGGTATTTTAGTATTGATTAGAAAGTTTGTTAAATTATTGACATGAATAGGAAGGAATGCTAATCTCAGCTCATACATGATTAGCTAGGGAAATTGTACCTGTTTGCTCAAAATAAGGAGTGGAGGGAAATATGTCTGATTCGACAGTTTATTACATGGACGCACATTCAGAGTCTACTGAGACTGCGTTGGCAGCAAAAATGATAACAGTTTTTGATGCCGCGGGTTTAGATGAGATGATAAAGCCAAACGATATTGTGGCTATAAAAGTCCACTGCGGAGAATGGAATAACTCTGCATATTTGAGACCTCTTTATGCTCGACAGTTGGCCGATAGGATAAAAGAGTTGGGTGGTCGCCCATTTGTCTGCGACACAACTACTTCCTCCTACTCACCATGGGGCTCGAGGACTTCGGAGATAGATATATTGCTGACAGCAGAAAGGAACGGTTATAGCTCAGCCACATTAGGCTGCCCTTTCATATGTGCCGATGGCTTTATCGGTACTAGTGATTTTGTCGTTGATATACCAGAGGGCTACCTCCTTAAAGAGGCTTATGTTGCACAAGCCATCGCAGCTGCCGATGCGCTAATTGCACTAACCCACTTCAAAGGACATAGCATGGGAGTCATTGGTGGCGCCCTAAAGAATCTGGGTATTGGGGCACAATCCAAGAGAGGTAAATTCAATGTCCATATGGGTGGCCATCCAACCTATGGATTAGGGGCAGCTGGAGTTTTCCATCCGGAGAACTTCAAAGGAAAGGCAAATACGCCAGATTGGGAAATTTTGGAAGATTGCTGTCCTTTCAATCTCTATCACATAAACGAAAATGATGAATTGGAATGGGAAGGCGATAAGTGTGCAAACTGCCTGGGCTGTTTCGGAGTTATGGGACCTAGGGGATTGATGGATATTCCTCCTGTTCAGTTTGATGCTGTTGACGCAGCTATTGCTGATGCCTGTCTAGGGGTGGAGAAAGCAGTAGGTAGAGATAAAGTAGGTTATATAAATATGGCCTTGGATGTATCGCCTCGCTGCGATTGTGCAAATCATGCCGATGTCCCTATTGTTCCCCATCTTGGCGTTTTCGCTAGTAAGGATGCTGTAGCAATAGATATGGCTTGTGTAGACAAGGCTAGGGAAGCTGAAGGAATAAAGGGGTCTGCGGCTGAAATGATGGAAGCTCATCATGCCGGAGATAAAAAATTTGAGGCTGCTGCTGCAACATTCCATGGCCAAAGTGAAGTTACCAGCATTAATACGGGGCATGAGATAGGACTAGGTAGTAGAGAATATGAACTAATTGAATGTGAACCAGATAGCCCAGAGCGCTTCAGGTTCCCTTACGATACAAGGCCAAGTAGGCAAAGGTTCGGCGAAAGATTTGAAAAGTTCCAGGTGTTCCCTTACGACAAGCATGACGGCAAAGGATTTAATCGACTCGATGTTGTGGATTTGGAAAAAGTGAAGCATCACTATGAAGACTCACCAGAGATAACAGAGGTGAGTGAATCGGTTCATGCTGATGGCGATGACTAAAGTGTGTAACTCTCTTTAAGAGTTGGATACAAAAAAAGGGCGACCACCTAGTGGCCGCCCTTTAATGTTTAGATCGTAAAATTTCTTAGGAGGAACTCCCGATATGCCGCAGTCAGGACAAGAGATGCTCGACGAAACCATAGCTACATGCAAATCAATTGCAGATGGTTTGGTAGATCAGAACCAAGCATGGGAAAATTCAATTGTTGAGATAGTAGAGAAATTTGAAGAGGTCAGTGAGACTTTTTTTTTCAAAACAATGCCAAGTGTTCCAGTTACGCGAACTACTATGCGAGACGCGGCCTCCGTTTTGGAGTTGAAGAACGCTAGCGATTGGGATGCCATGGACGGTGCAGTTAAAACTCTAATAACCAGTGCTCAAAATTTGATTGAGAAAGCTGGTATGAAAGGGACAACCTTAACTTGAACAGGCCGATTTTGATAACAGGGGGAGCGGGAAGTGTAGGCAGACAACTGGCTGGGATGTTTCTGGCCGAGGGCCGCCCAGTTCGCATATTTGATTTGCCTTTCATGGATTTTTCTGGTTTGGAAGGGGAAGCGAATGTTGAAGTCGTCAAGGGAGATATTACAGAAAAGGTCGCAGTAGAAAAAGCTGTGAACAATGTAGGAGGAGTTCTTCATCTCGCAGCTCTTTTACCTCCTAGTAGTGAGCGGGATAGGGATAAGACCTTCGCTGTGAATGTTGAAGGTACGAGGAACATCTCGGAATCTTTAAAGTCGCAGCAATCCAGTGCAACATTAGTCTTTACATCTTCTATAAGTACCTACGGAGATACATCCAAAGAACCGGACTCGATCAAGATTAACCAACCTCAAAACGCGATAGATATTTATGCTGAGAGTAAGATTGCAGGCGAGCAGATTCTTATAAGGTCAGGGGTTAATTTTGTGATACTGCGGATAGCAAGTATTGCGGTACCGGCTTTTTTAGAGCCTCCAGAACCATGGCCTTTCACCCCTGACCAGAGGGTAGAGATGGTACATCGAGATGATGTTGCTGATGCCATAAAATCTGCCGTGGATACTGAGGAAGCTGTTGGGAATGTCTTTAATATCGCAGGAGGAAGCACCTGGCGTTTGACGGGAAGAGACTATGTCAGAGATTTCTTTAATTTTATGGGCGCTCCGGTAGAAATGGCTATATATAGAGAGAAACCAGGCTGGAATGATTGGTATGATACTGTGGAATCTCAAAAAATATTAAACTATCAGAATAGATCTTATGCTTATTATTCTGGCGAGATGAAGGCGATTGTTGAAGAAATGATGGCGGAGTGATATTTCCATTAAAGTGAGGGATTGGTATGGTGCAGGCAACTGAGAAGTCAGTCGATGAAAAAAGACAACAACTAGTAGACATCATAAAAGATATGGGTAGTGTTATCGTCGCTTATTCTGGTGGCGTGGATAGTGCCTTTTTAGCTGCTGTCGCCTATGAAGCTTTGAATGAAAAGGCTTTGGCAGTCACTGCCAACTCTCCCAGTTTAGCCCCAAGTGAATTGGAAGATGCAATTGCTCTTGCTACAAACCTGGGAATTCATTACGAAATTATTGAAACAAAAGAAACAGAGCGTGAAGACTATCAGGCTAACAATCCGGATAGATGTTTTTTTTGTAAAGATGAGTTGTATTCTCACCTAATCAAATTTGCAGATCAACGAGGCTACGCAGTAATTACCAACGGGACTAATGTAGATGATTTGGGAGATTATAGACCTGGTCTGGAGGCTGCAAAGCAGTATGGTGTGAGAAGCCCATTGGTGGAGGCGGATCTTACCAAACAAGATATAAGAGATTTATCCAAAAAAATGGAATTATCTACGTGGGATAAGCCTGCACAAGCTTGCCTTTCTTCGCGCATACCGTATGGAACTATGGTGACGGTGGAAGCTCTTACCAGGATAGCGAAAGCCGAACACTTTCTCAGATCCAAAGGCTTTAAGCAATTGAGGGTAAGGCATCACGATACTATAGCTCGTATAGAAATCGAACCTAAGGATTTTCTAGCCTTGCTAGATGATTCCGTCAGAGATGAAATCACAGAATATTTCAAATCAATTGGGTATTCATACGTAACAATGGATATGAACGGGTTTCGATCCGGTAGTCTTAACGAGATTTTGACCGCTTTTAAGAAAAAGAAATAAATCTGTTCTAGGTATCTTGAGCCACTTCTGGGGCAATTGAGATAAATCTTCTCGCTCAAAAACATTAGCTATCGAGGGTATAAACATGTCTAGTATCGTCCAAAAAGAGATAGAAAAATATGTGGCAAGGACTCCGGGGTCCTACAAAAGACAAAAAGAGGCAGAGAAGGTTTTGCCAGGAGGCAGTTCAAGAGGGACTGCTTATTTTGAACCCTACCCTCATTTCATTGAAAGTGGGCATGATCATTATATTGTTGATGTCGATGGCAATGAATATCTAGATTTTATGATTAATGCAACGAGCCTAATTCTTGGTCATGCAAACGCCAACGTGGCTGATGTAATCAAGGATCAAGCAGACAAAGGCGTAGCGTTTAGCGGACCCACTGATTCGCAAATAAGCCTGGCTAAGATATTAACAGACCGCATACCATCGGTAGACACGATACGATTCACTAATTCCGGTACCGAAGGTACCTTGATGGCGATCAGGGCTGCGCGGCAATTTACAGGTAGAGAGAAAATCGTAAAAATTGAAGGCGGATACCACGGGTCACATGAATATGTCGCAGTCAGTGTATATCCTAGTAAGAATAGTTTGGACCCTGATAAAACTACTGCGATACCAGAGTATTCAAAGCAACCTGCTTCAGTTTTAGAGGACGTGATAGTCGTACCATATAACGACATTGAAGAGACAGCCCGGATGATTGAAGAAAATTCAGAAACGGTGGCATGTGTGATTATGGAACCGATAGTCTCCTCATTTGGGTATACTCCAGCGAACTTAGACTACTTGGAGTTTGTCAGAGAAATTACGACGAGACTAGGTATTA
This sequence comes from Dehalococcoidia bacterium, assembly GCA_029936675.1. Classification (GTDB taxonomy): domain Bacteria; phylum Chloroflexota; class Dehalococcoidia; order Lucifugimonadales; family UBA826; genus UBA11996. The sequence continues at coordinate 215,355 of JAPYSB010000003.1, forward strand.
TACTGATTTATGATGAAGTACAAAGCTTCAGGGTCGCTCCGGGGGGAGCACAGGAATTATTTGGAGTTGTTCCGGATATGACCACTTTGGGCAAAATAATAGGTGGCGGTATGCCTGTGGGAGCCTTTGGAGGACGGAGAGACATAATGGACCTGTTTGATCCCACAAATGGAGGAGCGGACATAGCGCATGCTGGGACTTTTAATGCCAATCCAGTTACTATGAGAGCAGGTGAAGTGGTCATGAATGCTTTAACGCCTGATGTGTATGAAGCTATGAACAACTTAGGCGAAAAACTGAGAAATCAGCTTAGAGCTGTATTTGATGAGTTGGAAGTGGATGCGCAGGTGACCGGGGTTGGGTCGCTTTTTGGCATACACTTCACCCAGAATAGCATACGCAATTATAGGGATGTGGTTAATACCGATTCAGATATGAAGCGAGCTTTTTTCGTAGGTATGCTGAATGAAGGAATTTTGTTGCAGTCGGGAGCAGCAGGAGCCTTAAATGTGTTTTCTGATGAAAATCATGTTAACCAGTTAGTGAACTCTGCAAGAAAGGTAGTTCAGCGAATACGTTAATGCCTATACCTATTGAAGAGATTTCCAAATTTCCCCTGCCGGGACTGGATTTTCCTAGCAGTTTTTCCTTTAGCCCTGATGGAAAGTATCTGACCTATCTAAAATCAGTAGATTCGTCAGGATATAAAGCTTTATATGGGTTAGATTTAACTGATAAATCGGAATTTCTGATTGCTGATAATTTAGGTGACTCTTCTGCTAAAGAAACTCTGGAAGAACAGCTCCGTAGACAACGGTTGCGTCAGATGTCTGGCGGAATTTCGCAATATTTTTGGACAAAAAATTCAAAAATATTAATACCTCATCAAGGAAATATATATTGGCTGGAAGATCCTTTTTCAACTCCAGAGCTCTTAATGTCTGCTTCGGGTCATCCATGTTTAGATGTTAAGGCTTCCCCAAATGGAAATTTTATTTCCTTTGTCCGTAATGGTGATATTTATTTGCTAGAAGTTACATCCAGAACCTCTTTTAAGTTGACTGATGGAGAGGATGATTCAACTAGAGGTTTGGCAGACTATATAGCTCAAGAGGAGATGGGTAGGAGTACTGGGTACTGGTGGTCTCCTGATAGTTGTTATGTGGCATTCACAGAAGTTACTGAGAAACATATACCTGAGTTTCTTATAACTCATGTTGGTTCTGATTTGGTAGGAACGAATGCAATCGAATCTCATCGATATCCCTTCGCGGGACAGGACAATCCTAAGGTTAGGGTTGGTATTGCAGAAGTAGATTCAAAAGAGAGTGTGTGGGTGGAATCCACCGGAGATGAATACATAGCCAGAGTAGATTGGTTCCCAGATAATTCATTGGCACTTCAAACTGAATCACGTGACCAGCAGCATCTTAAAGTCCGTAAATTTTCAATTGGAGATTCTACATTGACTACGGTGTTGGAGGAGAATTCAGAGACCTGGATCAATTTACATAATATGCTGAGACCCCTATCCTCAGGTAGGTTCTTATGGGCTAGTGAAAGAACGGGATTCAATCACATCTATCTTTTTTGTGAAGGGGTTCTACAAGCTTTAACCAAAGGGGAATGGCAAGTGGATTCAATTGAATCTGTGGATGAGTCAGGAGGTACAATTTTTTTTACGGGAACCAAAGACGGCCACACAGAAAAACATCTTTATAAAATGTCCCTGCAAGGAGAATCCGTAGAAAAGGTTACATCTGAAAGCGGTATTCATAACGTATTGATCAATGTTAAGGCTAATTTGTTCGTAGATGTTTTCCATTCTTTGTCATCTCCGCCAAAAGTTGTTTTGCGCTCATTAGGAAACAACTATGCTGTGGAAGTGCTAATACATGAATCTAAAGATGAAAGAATCGAAAGATATCAATTGGAACCGCCGGAAATTTTTGGATTAAGCCTTCAAGATGGAACCGAACTTTCAGCGGCAATATATTATCCAAATTCAGGCGAATTTAAAGCCCCGTATCCCACGGTGTTAAGCGTGTATGGTGGACCACGTGTTCAGGTGGTTACTAATTCATGGATGATGACGGCTTCATTAAGGGCTCAGTATTTAAGGAATAAGGGATATTTGGTTGTGGTAGTTGATAGCAGAGGTAGTTCAAGAAGGGGGTTAAAGTTTGAATCTCCAATCAAAAACTTGATGGGAAATGTGGAAGTTGAGGATCAATCCTTTGCACTTAATTATCTAATAGAGAAAGGAATTGCGGATAAAGAAAGGTTAGGAGTCTACGGGTGGAGTTATGGGGGGTATATGTCTTTAATGTGTTTAGCCAAGCGGCCAGATTTGTTTAAAGCTGCAGTCGCAGGGGCGCCGGTGACTAGTTGGGACGGCTATGATACTCATTACACTGAAAGATATATGGGATTGCCTGAAGAGAACATGGCAGGCTATACCAAAAGTAGTGTTATGTCATATGTCTCTGAAATTGAAGGAAAGCTTTTGCTGGTTCATGGTCTCGTGGATGAGAATGTTCATTTTAGGCATACCGCTCGCCTAATAAATTCTCTTAATGAGGCCGGTAAAGATTATGATCTGCTGGTTTTTCCAGAGGAAAGACATATGCCGCGTCGTCTTGAAGACAGAGCATACATGGAGAGGCGTATTTTGGAGTTTCTACAGGATAACGTCTAAAACTTATATCAGCCTATAATCTTGTCTATCTACCCTTGAAATTAGGGGGTCTGCGAGATATGAAAGCCTCTTTGCCCTCTTGAAAATCGGCACTATCAAAATTAGTGAATGGGAGCTCTTGATCTAATCCATCTAACGATTGGTTACTAATCACATTTTGCAAAATGATTTTGTGCCTCTTTTGAGAAAGAGGAGCAAGCGGTGTAATCTCGCTGGCCAAATTTAAGACAGTTTCCTCAAGTTCAGAATCTTCTACTAGCTGTGTTATCAAGCCCATACGGAATGCTTCCACGCTATCAATTAATCTTCCACTCAGAAGAATATATGAGGCATTACCAGGTCCAACCAGATTCACAAGTCTTTTCATTTCTTTATAGCCAACCAATATACCCAATTTCGCTACAGGGATACCAAACCTGCTTCTATTAGATGCTATGCGGATGTCAGTTGCCATAGATAGCTCACAGCCTCCACCGACACATATACCACGAATCATGGAAATAGTAGGCACGGATAGAGTTTCGATAGCATCGAGAGCTCCATCAAAAGCTGTTGAATAGGTTTTAGCGGTTTTTGAATCCTTCCGATGTGTTTCAAAATCTTTGATATCAGCTCCGGCTGAAAAGGCCTTTTCTCCCCCACCGGAGAATACTACTGACCGGATTGATGAATCTTCTTCTATTTTGTTAACAATTTCTATTAATTTCAACCAGCCGTCATAGCTGATAGCGTTATGTTGTTCGGGTCTGTTAAAAGTCACCCGAGCAATTTGATTTTCGACATTAAATTTAATTGGTTCTGACATTGGTTACCTTTATAAAGGGGTTAGAAAGATGTATATCCACCATCTACTGGGATAGAGACACCTGTTACATAGTTGGAAGCGTCGCTTGCAAGAAAGACTGCTGTACCTGATAAATCATCTGGTTCTCCCCAACGACCTTCAGGAATTCGGGACAGTATGTGGTCATATCTATTTTGGAAATTATCCTTGATGCCTTGTGTAAGATCTGTGTGAATCCATCCAGGTAATATAGAGTTGGCCTGTATCCCATCCTTTGCCCACGATACAGCCAACGTTTTTGTAAGCTGCACGATACCTCCTTTACTAGAGGCGTATGCGACGGCCCAGTCTAAGCCAAATATCGAGGTCATTGACCCAATATTTATTATTTTCCCTGAACCTCGCATTTTCATATTTGGATAAACTGCTTTCGAGCATAGGAATGCGCCGGTCAAATTTATATTAATTACCTTGTTCCAATCTTCCAGATTGTACTCGTGAGGTAAATTTCGGATTCCAATTCCAGCATTGTTGACTAAAATGTCGATTTGCCCGAAAACCTCTAAGGTATTCGCAACCATGTCTTCTACTGATTTTTGGTCGGCTACATCAACTTCTATGCCAATTGCACAGGTATTTCGCTCAATGAAATTCGCAAGCACTTTTTCCGTTTTTGTAGTATTTCTTCCTGCTATGGCTATGTTTGCACCTGATTCAGCAAAACCTTGAGCTATTCCTAATCCAATGCCACCGTTACCACCTGTAATTAAAGCTGTCTTACCATGTAAGTCAAATAAGTTATTCGACATCACTTCTCCTCGCGTTAATATGTATTTGGCGATTATAACCGTTGTCTTAATGGTCCGGAGGGTCTGTATTGATCAAGTATTGATTTCGTCCGTTCACTAACTTTTCCTCCACTCTGTTCTGTGGCAGATAATAAGTCGAGGGCAAGTTCAGATAAGGTGCCGAAAGGTTTGGTTTCTTCAGGGAGAAATCTAAGGCATTTCCTTATAGGAACCTTTGAAGACCTTTGAGTTTTGATGCTACATTTTCTTGAAAACGGACAATGGTAAGAATAGCAGGTGATAACAGTTTGATGGCGTTTATTGGTGTCACCCCGTGAGTTTAATAGAGGGTTGGAGAGATATTGATCAAGTCGCCCTTTTAATTCAGTCTCGCGGGTTTTATTATTCAAATGCAACTCTTATTGGTAACTAATATGTAGAGCAGCAGTTTCAGAAAATCGATTTAGCGTTTATACAGAGAGGTATATTGATACTACAATAAACAGGTTGCCAAAGATATATTTTTAGATTCGGTTATAGCTGTTATTTAACGATATCTTTGATCTGTAGATTGAACTTCATACAAGGCTCCATCTCTTATTTCTTTTACCTCATCCGCCATGGACAGCAATGAAGAATCATGTGTTGCTGCAATGATAGTCATTCCCTGCTCAACCACCATGTCTTTAAATAAACCAAATATGGATTTAGCGTTTATTGAGTCAAGTTCTCCAGTCGGTTCATCGGCTAAAATTATGGCTGGTTTGGTTACGATAGCCCTCGCAATTGATACTCTTTGCTGTTCACCGCCAGAAAGCTCGTAAGGCCTATGGTTAGATCGGGGATTGAGCCCCACTATGCCGAGGGCTTCTTTTGTTCTTTTGAATCGTTCATTGTGCTCCACTCCAGATATTCTCAATGGGAGCTCCACGTTTTCAAAGGCAGAAAGTAGGGGAAGTAATCCAAAGGACTGGAATATGAAGCCAATGGTAGTTCTCCTAATTTCAGTTAAGGAATTTTCATCCATTGTAGTTATATTTGATCCTTGAACCAAAATATCTCCACTCGTAGGTTTATCTAATCCTGCCATGACATTCAAAAGGGTTGTTTTTCCTGATCCAGACCTCCCCACAACGGCAATGAATTGGCCCTTATAGATCTTTAAATTAATGTCTCTTAAAGGGTTTATCTCTTCAGATTCCGAAACGTATGATTTGGATAAATTTACTAATTCTAGGAGTGGTTTTTGATAAGTCATTGGATATTCTATTCAGTAGGTAGTTCTTCAGAAGGCTGTATTTTTATCGAGGCATTTTCAGCAATCGCTTTGACCTTATTGGTGATACCGGTAGTCTGTAACAATTCTCTGGGTAGCTGAACTCTCCCGTTAGAATCTATCAACAAAGACTCTTCAAGGGGCTTTGTTTTGTCCATTTCGCCACTGATTTGGCTATTTAAATCTCGGCGGCGGATTTCTGATGAAGTTTTGCCATCCTTGATTACAACGACTCTGCCCACCTTATAGGCTATATCTGGGTCATGAGTAACAATGACAATTGTTGCTTTGCTGTCTTGGTTTACTTTTCCAAATAAATCCAAAATTTCTGATGCGGTCCTGTCATCTAGCTCCCCAGTTGGTTCATCAGCTAGGATCAGAGACGGGTCATTTGCCATTCCTACAGCTATTGCTACCCTCTGTTGTTCCCCTCCAGAAAGTTGGTCCGGAATGTGATCTGACCTATGTTCCATGCCGACCATGTTTAATAGATGTTCAGATCTGTTTTTACGCTCTGAATCAGAGGTTGTTGAAAGCAACATTGGGAGTGCTACATTTTCTAACGACGTTAAATATGGGAATAGATTTCTTGATGCTTGCTGCCATACAAACCCGACTTCTTCTCTGTGGTATCTCTCAATTTCACTGGATTTCATATTGATAAGATCTCTACCGGCTATGGTAACTTGACCGGCAGAAGGGGAGTCGTACCCCGCCAGTATATTGAGCAGTGTACTTTTGCCACTACCACTTGCCCCGACTAGCGCCACTACCTCAGATTCGTACACCGTAAGATCTAAGCCGCGTAAAGCTACTACTTCAAGGTCTGCGACTTTGAAAATCTTAAATACATCTGTACAAACGACATGCTCATTTTGAGGCTTCATTGTGGACATTATAAATAAAAAAACCCCTGCCGGTCAGGCAAGGGTTTTTTTAGGGTACTAACAGTAATGTTTTTATAAGCCAATTATGTTTGCAACATTTTCTAAATGGAAGTCTGTGTCCCCAAACATAATTTCAGATGCTTTAGCCCTTCGGGAGTAAAGCTGCATATTATGCTCTTTGGTGAACCCTATAGCCCCATGGGATTGGTGGCCAAGTGCGCATACTCTCCTGTAGGCATCGCTCACCCAAGCTTTGGCCATAGCAACTTCCCTATCTGCAGGTAATCCTTCTGATAGACGCCAGGCCGCTTGGTAAGTGATGAATTTAGAACCTTCAACATCCGTGGCCATATTTGCGCAATGATGTTGTATCGCTTGAAAACTTCCTATAGGCCGTCCGAATTGGGTTCTTTGTTTGGCATAGTCCACAGTCATGTCTAGTACCTGTTGGCCTCCGCCAGACATCTCAGCACATTTACCGATAGCTCCCCATTGCATGACTTTTTGGATTGTTTCCCATCCTTTGTTTTCTACCCCTAACAAGGCAGATGAAGGGACCTGTACATCGCTAAAGACAACCTCAGATTGTCTGTCTGAAGCAATAGTCTTGAGAAGGGTCTGGTTTATTCCGTCGGACTGTGTTGGAACTACAAACAGGCTAATGTCTTTCTCTGAGCTTCCTGTTCTGGCTACCACTACCATGTAATCCGATACATGGGCGTTTTGTACAAATAATTTTGTTCCGTTGAGCGTGTAGGAGTCACCGTTGGCCGTTGCAGTAAGCTCTACCCCTGGGGCGTCCCATCTTGCGCTCGGCTCAGTCAATGCCAGTGTCATGATGATCTGACCTTCAGCAATCCTTGGCAAATATTCCTGCTTCTGTTCTTCGTTGCCTGCATCCATGATGGACATTCCACCTAGGACTACCGTTGAAAAAAAAGGTCCAGGGAGCATGTAACGGCCCATTTCTTCTAGGAGGACTACTAAATCCTGAAATTCCAGTTCCACTCCACCGTATTGTTCCGGAATTATAAGACCCAGCCACCCTTGTTCCGCGATTTTGGTCCATAGCTCAGGAGTATAGCCTCGTTCATCCTCTTCCATTTCCCTCACATATGTGTCAGGACATTCTGCCGAGAGAAAGTCCTGAGCTGATGTTTTAAGCATCTGTTGCGCTTCATTTAATCCTAAATCCATTCCCTGTCTCCTGTGATATTTAAAGATTTATCAGAATACAAGAGGGTTTAACCTCGAGGTAATTCCAATCCCCTCTGTGCAATAACGTTTCTTTGTATTTCTGAGGTACCAGCAGCTACCATGCCACCGAATGAACGGAGCCAGGCATTTTCGATCCTGCCTTTCAGAGGTGCCCACTTAGAATCTGGGTCAAGCTGGCCGTATAACCCCATAATCTTTACCCCAAGTCCGTACAACCTGTTTACCGTTTCCGTTCCATATACTTTTGTTATGGAAGCTTCCTTGTTAGGTATGAGGTCTTGACTTTGCATCCAGGCAACGTTGTAGCACATTAAGCGAGTTGTCTCGACTTGGACAGCTAGCTCTGCAAGTTGGTTTCTTATCACTGGATCATCTGCCAACAACCTGCCATTCTTTTTATTCTCTTTACAAAATTCGACGAGATCTTCAAGGACTCTTTTTGCCCTTGCTGGCCTGTCAACACCAGATCTTTCAAAATCTAGTAAGGCTGCTCCTACGTACCAACCCCTGTTTTGTTCGCCGACGAGGTTTTTCTTAGGTACCCTGACATTATCGAAGGTAACTAGTCCACGATATGCATCCCACATCATGGGAATTTTCTCTATGGTTACCCCTTCTTGACCTTCCAATTCTGTAAGTACAAAGCTTATTCCTCTGTGTTTTGGGGCATCCGGTTCAGTCCGAACCAACATGAACATCCAATCAGAATCTGCATGTGCGGAATTCCATATCTTCGACCCGCTGACAACAAAATCGTCTCCATCCTCAACGGCCCTTGTTTGAAGTGAGGCGAGGTCTGACCCGGAATCAGGTTCTGAATACCCTTGAGACCAGTTGATCTCAGCACTAGCAATTTTTGGCAAAAATTGCTCTTTCTGTTCATCGGTTCCATAAAGCATAAGGATAGGTCCCACCATTCTTATACCGGCATCCCCGGCAGATATACCCCTATATGCCATCTCCTCGTTGAATACAACTTGCCTCATATGGCTGGCAGCTTGTCCTCCGTATTCCTTTGGCCAAGCCATAGTAAGCCAGCCCTGGTCTCCCAATTTCCTTTTGAAGTTCCTTACTAGTACGGAGTCCTTCTCGTCTTCTGGGTCTAAGTCCTGCTCTCTCCAGTTCCAAGGGAGTTCTTTTTCAACGAAGTCCTTGATCTCTGAACGAAAATCTTCGTCAATGCCTTCAAATTTAAAATCCATTTTATAGTTTCTCCTTTGACATAAGGTTCCTGATTCTACTACTTTAGTTAGCCTCGGGGTAACCCTAATCCCCGGGTGGCTATTATATTTCTCTGAATTTCTGAAGTGCCTGCCTGTATTGTTTCAGAAACATTGGTCAAATGCATATGCTCGATTCTTCCCTGCATAGGAGCGTATTTTGAACCTGGTTCTAATTGACCATGTAATCCTAGCATTTGCATTCCCGTTTCGCTTAAATGCTGTTGTAGCTCCGTGCCGACCACTTTCCCCATTGATGATTCTTTGTTTGGGACAAGGCCCTCACCTTGCATCCATGCAATGTTGTATGAAATTAACCGGCTAACATCGACTTCAATAGCAAGATTGGCCAACCGGTTACGCATTACGGGATTATCGGCTATCAACGAACCATTTTGGTCATTATCTTTCGCATATGCTATTAACTCTTCAAGAATCCTTCTTCCTCCTGCTGAATAATCGACTCCCGATCTTTCAAAATCGAGCAAAGTAGCACCAACGTACCATCCCCTGTTTTGTTCACCTACAAGGTTCTTTTTGGGTACTCTGACGTTGTCGAAGGTGACCATATTGAAGCCATGGTCACCTGCCATATTGATTATCGGATTAACAGTTAGCCCAGGCGTATTCATATCACATAAAAGGAAGCTAATGCCCCTATGTTTGGGGGCGTCTGGATCTGTTCGTGTAAGGACCATAATATGATCAGCACGATGAGCACTAGAAGTCCATATCTTAGTACCATTAATGATGAAATCATCTCCGTCTTCTACAGCCCTTGTCTGAAGAGAGGCTAGGTCAGATCCGGATTCTGGTTCAGAATAGCCTTGGCACCACTGAACTTCCCCTTTTGATACCGGTGGCAGAAACTCTCTCTTTTGTTCTTCTGTTCCATGGATCATCAAGGTAGGTGCCATCATTCGGGTTCCGAAGACATCCCTTCCAGGCGCTCGGTTGTACGACATCTCTTCAGCGAAAACCACCTGCATCATGTGGGAGACTCCTTTCCCACCATACTCTTCCGGCCACGCCATTGTGAGCCATCCTTTGTCCGCAAGTTTCTTGCGCATTTCTAGACCGAATGCCCATTCGGCATCTGCGTCATTTCCACCTTCTTGAGGCTTATTTGCTAGCTCCTCTTTTAACCATGCCGATAATTCTTTTCTGAATGAAAGTTCTTCATTTGAAAACTCAAAGTCCATCTTTTAAGTCCTTAAATTTATGCTTATGGGTTTATATTCAACATGCATGTGGGGTTTATTCACTTTTAACTAGAGGTCACAGCGAGGCATGTAACAGTCCTTACTATTCCTGGAATCACATGAACTTTTGATATTACCAAATCCCCTACTGTGTTTTGGCCTTCCGTGTTTGTGACAGCAATGATGTCATAAGGACCAATCACAGCATCCACGGTTACCACCTCGTCGAGTGCTATTAGGGCATTTGATACATCTCCTGCTTTTCCTGCAGCAGTCTCTATTAAAATGTAAGCTGTTGTGGACATGCCGAGAATTTAACACCTTGAATGATTTCTTTTCAATATGAATATCAATAAGTGAATTCTATTTTGCTGGAAGAATCGGTGTCAATTAATAGGTGAATTTGATTTCAATTTTCTACCTTTATGGGAAATTAGTGTTCGGTTTTATATAATCGGTTTGTTTACCGTAGTTGAGAAGAAAAAATAAGGGTGATTTGGAGGCTTTCTCTTGTCCAATTCCGATCTTTTTAGGAAGGCGTGGGGCAGTTTTGCAACAGGGGTTTCTCTAATAACCACTGTTGAGGAAAATGGATCTGTTCATGGCATGACTGCTAATGGAATCGCTTCGGTTTCTCTTGAACCTATGTTAGCAATGGTATGCGTGGGCCATTCTGCGAAAACCTACCCTATACTTGAATCAACCGGCAAATTTGGCATTAATATACTGGCTGAGAGCCAAAAAGCCATAGGCGAATATTATGCCAAGTCAGATCCACCAACTGGCGTTATCAGCCCTGCAATATTTAGGTTCACCGAGGCCGGTACTCCTTTTTTGGAAGGATCACTTGCCTCAATGGATTGCCAGGTTGTTAGTTCTCATAAGGAAGGAGATCATACGGTTTTCATTGGTGAGGTTTCGGAAATTGAAGTATCTGAAGGATCTCCGCTTTTGTTCTACACTGGTAAATGGATGACCCTTACTCAATAGCAGTAGGTATCGTGGTACCGCTAGATTCCTAGCTTATCAGTCTGGGAGCAGGTTGCTGTTGACAATGATTTTGTAGCTGACTTACCATTAACTGCGCTTTTTTTTTCATGGACTGTCTTAGTGTTGGAATAAGAAGCAGACCGGATTTCATATAAACAGGTTTTAATAAGTAGACTAGGAGGTTTATTTTCATGACTACTTCTTTCAAACCGCTGGGTAACCGAGTAGTTGTGGAACCCTTGGAAGGCGAGGAGCAAATGAGCTCCGGAGGGATATACATACCCGATACAGCTAAAGAAAAGCCACAGGAAGGAACAATTGTTGCCGTAGGGCCTGGAAGGCTTACAGACGAAGGGGCTAGAGTGCCAATGGAATTGGAGGTCGGCGATAATGTCGTTTATTCCAAGTACGCCGGTACAGAGTACAAAGAAGGAGACATAGAATACCTAGTGCTTAGAGAAGACGATATTTTATTTAAGAAATAATAAGACGAATGATTAATGAAATTAACATTTGTAACTGAAAAAAGTAGGAGGGAGTAATGGCAAAACAGCTGACTTTCAGTGAAGAAGCCAGAGCTGCGATGAAACGTGGTATCGATACCATGGCGGATACTGTTGGGGTTACTTTGGGCCCAAGGGGTCGTAATGTCGTCTTGGATAAGAAGTTTGGACCACCACAGGTTTGTAGCGATGGGGTGACCATTGCGAAAGAAATCGAATTAGAAGACGCCTTTGAAAACATGGGCGCACAACTTCTCAAAGAAGCTGCTAGCAAAACCAATGATGTAGCAGGGGATGGAACTACAACTGCCACAGTATTGGCACAGGCTATCATCCATGAGGGTTTTAAAAACATAGCTGCTGGGGCGAATCCAATGGCTATTAAAAGAGGAATAGATAAGAGTGTTGAAACGTTGAGGACTGCTGTTCAAGGCATGTCAACCCCAGTTGAAGGAAGAGTACAGATTGGCCAAGTAGCCTCCTTGTCTGCCCACGACGACGACATGGGAAATCTTATAGCTGACGTGATGGAGAAGGTTGGTAAAGACGGTGTAATCACCGTTGAAGAATCGAAGGGCCTTGATTACGAACAGGAATTCGTTGAAGGAATGCAGATTGACCGGGGATATATATCCCCTTACTTCATAACGGATCAAGACCGCATGGAATCAGCCATTGAGGACCCTTACATACTCATCACAGATAAGAAGGTTTCGGCTGTATCTGATTTGCTGCCAGCACTAGAAAAAGTTCTACAGATAGGCAAGAACGTTATTATCATAGCTGAAGATATTGAAGGTGAGGCATTAGCCACCTTAGTGGTCAATAAATTGCGAGGTACTTTGAACGTACTTGCTGTCAAGGCTCCTGGTTTTGGCGATCGCAGGAAGGCCATGTTGGAAGATATGGCTATTTTGACGGGAGGGGTTGTAATTAGCGAAGAGATCGGGAGAAAGTTGGATTCAGTGACAGTTGAGGACCTTGGACGTGCACGCAGAGTTGTTGCTAGCAAAGAAGACACCACCTTTGTGGAAGGTCATGGTGATGAGAGCCAGATTAAGGGAAGGATAAATCAGATTAGAGCCCAGATAGAGGAAACTACTTCTGACTTCGACCAGGAAAAACTTCAAGAAAGGCTTGCTAAGTTGTCAGGTGGTGTCGCCATAATAAAGGTTGGCGCTGCTACGGAAGTGGAGCTGAAAGAAAAGAAGAACCGAGTTGAAGATGCCCTGTCAGCAACTAGGGCTGCAGTAGAAGAAGGTATTGTTCCTGGTGGTGGACTGGCCTTGGTTCGAGCACGTGAGTCTCTAGATAGTGTAGAACTCAATGGAGATGAACAAACCGGAGTCAATATACTGAAAGCGGCTCTAACAAAACCCCTTATGCTGATTTCTGAGAATACGGGTGTTTCGGGAGAGGTCATTTTGGCCGAAACCCTGAAAGGGGAAGCCGACTATGGATACGATGCAGAAACGGGGGTATACGGGAACTTATTAGAACTAGGGATCATGGACCCAGCAAAAGTTACTAGAGCTGCTATTGAAAATGCATCTAGCGTTGCTGCGATGGTTCTGACTACAGAATCCTTGATAAGTGATATTCCGGAAGCATCCCCACCGGCACCAGCAATGCCTCCGATGGATTACTAAGAGAAAAGACACTTAGAACTTAAAAAGGTCTCCAGATTGTTCTGGGGGCCTTTTTTCTGCGATTGACCCTGGATTTCTATCCCCATACCTTGCGCACCGAGATACATTTGGCACTATAATCACTTGGTACTGGCATCGTAAGCCCAAAGTAAATCATCTGATTGGCCTTCTTTCCAGTAACCGGACCTATAAATCACTTCTAAAGGTAGTTCACTTGTTCACACATCTTCACGTGCATACGGAATACAGCATGTTGGACGGATTGGCAAGATTGGACCCTTTAGTTCATAAGGCTGCGTCCCTAGGCATGAAAAGTTTGGCCATAACCGATCATGGAGGTCTTTATGGCGCAGTCGATTTTTACCGGAAAGCCAAGAAAAGCGGGGTAAAACCAATAATCGGCTGTGAGATGTATGTTGCAACGGGAAGCCGCTTTGATCGAAACCCATCCGATAAAATACACCATCTGACAGTTCTCGCAAAAGATGCCACTGGCTATAAAAACCTAGTTAAATTGGTTACAGCCTCACATTTGGAAGGCTATTACAAGCGGCCTAGAGTGGACAGAGAACTACTTGAAGCTCATTCATCTGGACTAGCAGTATTGTCAGGCTGCCCGAGTGGAGAGGTTCCCTGGTTGATTGCGCAGGGACGGTACGATGAGGCGAAGGAGGTATCTGGATGGTATAAGGAGGTCTTTGGCGCTTATTTTTTGGAACTGATGCAACATGGTGGTGTTCCTGAATTGCCGGAAATAAACAAAGGTTTGTTACGACTAAATACTGAAACACAAATTCCATTGGTCGCCACGAATGATTCTCATTATGTGGAGAGGCAAAATGCCATTGATCATGAGGTTCTACTATGTATTCAAACAAATACCAACATTCATGATGAGAGGAGGATGAGATTCGAGGAAGATTCTTATCATCTAAAAACACATGATGAGATGACGTTACTTTTTCCTGACTCTCCTGATGCCATTGCCAATACTGAAATGGTTGCGGAGATGTGTGAATTGGAATTGGATTTTTCCCAAGCAAGGCTGCCCGAATTTCCTGTGCCCAGTGGTATGACCGCTGATCAATATTTGGCCGAAATATGCTGGAAAGGATATGAAGAAAAAGTCCAACATAAAACTCAAGAATATAAAGCGCGACTTGAATACGAATTGAAAGTAATAGAGCAGACAAGCTTTCCGGATTACTTCCTAGTCGTTTGGGATATCGCTAAATTTGTTAGAGAGAATGAAATATTTTTTACAGTCAGAGGCAGTGCCGCTGCAAGTCTTGTACTTTACTGTTTAGGTGTGACTGATGTTGATCCAATGCCATTCAAATTAGTCTTCGAAAGATTTTTGAATATCGAGCGGAAGGAAATGCCAGATATCGATATGGATTTCCAGGATGATCGTCGTCAGGAAGTGATCAATTACTGTTCGAGTCGCTACGGTAGAGAACACGTAGCACATATCATCACGTTTGGCACCTTTGGGGCTCGTCAATCAATTAGGGATGCAGGCCGGGCTTTGGGTATGTCTTTGGAAAGCGTTGACAGAGTCGCAAAGATGATTCCAGAAAGGCTTAATATAGATTTGGAATCCTCTATAGTTGAGAGCCAAGAGCTTAACAATGTTTACCAGACGAGTTCCGATGTCAAAAAACTTATGGACACGGCTAGACAACTTGAAGGAGTCACTAGGCACAAAAGCCTTCATGCCGCTGGGGTGGTTATCTCAAAAGAACCTTTGAATGATGTTGTACCTTTGGAATTCACTTCACGCGGGGACGATGAAGGTGCAGTTATGACTCAGTATTCCATGGAACCAGTAGCAGCTTTAGGCCTTCTAAAAATGGATTTTTTAGGTCTTGTAAATTTAACGGTATTGGACGAGACTCTTAAACTTATAAAGCTTAATCACGGTATAGATTTAACGCTTCAACTAATACCCTTAGACGATAAGATGACCTTTGATATGTTGTCTAGGGGTGAGACTGTTGGTGTGTTTCAGCTAGAAAGCTCTGGGATGACTCGCCACATTAAAGAATTGAAACCCTCTACACTTGGCGACGTTGCTGCAATGATTGCTTTGTTCCGGCCGGGTCCGATGGATCATATAGGTACTTTTATTGATGGAAAACATGGTCGTAAAAAAGTTACTTACATACATCCCGCTATGGAGGAAATACTAGAAGAAACTTATGGGGTTATTGTGTACCAGGATCAGGTACTTCATATTGCCAGGGAATTTGCAGGTTACTCATTAGGAGAGGCAGACATCGTGAGAAAGGCCATGGGTAAAAAAGACCCAGAAATTATGGCCGAAGAGAAGACAAAATTTATAACAGGATCGCTAGATAAGGGCCATCCCGAATCCTTAGCAATTGAAGTGTTTGATTTAATTGAACCTTTTGCAGGATATGCTTTTAATAAGGCGCATAGCGTTAGTTATGGGATGGTGTCATATTGGACAGCCTATATGAAAGCCAATTACCCAGCGGAATACATGGCCTCATTTATGAATTCATATATGGACAAAAAGGATCGTCTGATCGCGGCTGTAGCAGATTGTCGCAGGATGGGAATTGAAATATTAGCCCCAGATATAAACAGAAGCTATTCGAAGTTTACCATTGAAGAGAACTCGGAATCTGGAAAGGCAATAAGATTTGGGTTGGCAGCAATTAAAAATATAGGCTCCGAAGCATTAAGATCATTTTTGGATTCACGAGATCAAAATGGCCCTTATGAAAGCTTAGAGCAGTTATGTCATGATGGGGATATTGGTTCACTGAATAGGAAAGCCATTGAATGTTTGGTGATGTCAGGGGCCTTCGATAGTTTCGGGGATCGTACTGGCTTATTAGAAGTAGGCGATCGCATTAGTTCCTTAGCCCAAGATGAGGCTAACATACGGAATTCTAATCAGACGACAATGTTTGAAATGTTAGGGGATTCAGTAAATAGTGCCTTGTCGTCGATAGACATACCTTTTACATCTACCTCGGATCACCAGAAAAGACTTTGGGAGGTCGAATTGATGGGTATTAGCATTTCGGGTGCAGG
This sequence comes from Dehalococcoidia bacterium, assembly GCA_029936675.1. Classification (GTDB taxonomy): domain Bacteria; phylum Chloroflexota; class Dehalococcoidia; order Lucifugimonadales; family UBA826; genus UBA11996. The sequence continues at coordinate 231,636 of JAPYSB010000003.1, forward strand.
TAATCTTGGGAAACTACTTGGTGGGTTTGGGAAAGATGTCTCTGTCATGTTGACACAATTGCAGGGTGGAAGCTCCTCAAGATCCACAGTGCTGGCTGGGCAGATTTCCACAGTGGTTGATAGGTTCACGAGGGATAACAGGCCGTTTAAGGTGGTAAATATTGAAGTTTTAGATGGAAGTTTGGAGGCAGTAGTATGGGAGGATGTCCTTAATAAAACTGCAGAATTATGGGAGCCGGGACGAATAATTAAAATGAAAGGAAATCTGAGAGAAAGAGATGGAGAAGTGACAATTAGTGTGACTGAAGCAAATGAGATTAATTTAGATAAAGCTTTTAATAATGTGGATACTACGGATGCTAACTCCAATGAGAATGGGTCGATTTTGCACAACAGTGCCCCAATGAAAAATATAAATGGTAGCGGGGATTACCCTAATCAACCAGAGTCGCCCGCCAATAGAAAAAAACTCATTTTATCTATACGGGAATCTAATAACACAACCAACGATCAAATGCTCCTTGACGATATCAAGAGACTGCTTCTGAGTGCCTCAGGGAATGATGAGGTTGGCCTCGAGATTGAGACGGAATCTTCTGTGGTAGTGATGGAGTGGCCCCCAGTAAAAATTAATGCAACCCCTGAATTAGAGTCAAAGCTTTCGGCTTTAGTTGGACCAACAGGTAAGGTGACCATTCAGAGCTTAATGTTTTGAAATATAGTGTTTTTCTAGTTCCAACAGCTCCAATTTTAGATCAAGTCTAGTTTTGCCTTTTCCAAAACCGGTCAAATTACCGTTTGCGCCAATCACCCTATGGCAAGGAATTATTAGAGTAATTTTGTTGTTTGCCATTGCTTGACCTACCGCCCTTGAGGCTTTTGGACTACCGCCTTTCTCAGCTACCCATTTGTATGATTGAGTACTGCCGACCCCTATGGACCTGCAGATGGACCATGCTGTTTTATAAAAACGAGGTGCTGTGGATATATCAAGGGTAATGTCTTGAAGTGAATAATTTTGGCCATCCAAGTACTCGTGGAGCTTTTCTATTTCTTTAGAAAACAAATTTGTTGTTTCCAGATGCTTTGAGTTCCACCCTTTGATTTCTTGCATACATTTAGATTCTTGTTTTTCTGGCAACGAACATCGGGTTATCCCTTGTTCGCTTCTCTCTAAAGCTATCCAACCAAAAGAGGTCTTGAATTTCGTGTTATATAGGCTATCTGTTTTCATTTTTCTGAGCCCATTTGAAAAAACGTCCTGCAATTTCCCTCCAAAGGTAATTTCTAATTGTCTTCCAACAGGTATCCAAGTTTTCAGAATACGGAGATTGGGTTGAATACTTTTCCTTCATAAGAGCATAAGCGATAGTGTATATTTCTGTGCGGATACGTGGATATCTAGTTGACAGTTTTAAAGAAAACTCACCTATAGTTTGGTACTTATTTTTCGATGCTCCAGCCAATGCTCCAATCCTGTACATTTTAATGGTAACCCTTTCTGCTTGGGACAAGCCAGATAGTCCGTATTGCCAGAATGTAATGAGGATAGAGGACAAAACCACAGTAGAAAATATAATTGATAAAGGTAATAAAATCGATTTTTTAAGTATAAAATATATACTCCCTGTGGTGTTTTCACTAACTTTTCCTTTCGGACCTAGTTCGTCATAAAAATCATCCGGTAATTTGGGGTAATCCCCATCCTTATAAACACTGCCCGATCGTATGAAGGACGAGGGAGTTTTTTCTCGATGGAGTCTTGAGTATTTACTCCAATTAGGGGTTGGTTCGAAATCAATCCATCCATAGTCGGGGAAATATACTTGCACCCACCCATGGCTGTCAGAATCTTTAATGATTGATGAATCTTCATCTGGGAAATACGTTCCTGAAGAATATCCAGTAACTAATCGCGCCGGAATTCCTGCGGTTCTAAGCATTACAGTCATGGCTGAAGCAAAATAATCGCTGTAACCAGTTTGGCTGGTGAATAGAAAATGTTCTACCCCGTCAGCTCCGGTGGGCGGTGTAGATATTTTATGGGAATATTGGTAGTCGCCGTTGCGAAGGTGCTCTTCTATTGCCACTGCTTTGTCGTATGGATTTGCTTTCCCCGATGTGATCTGTGTAGTCATGTCATATATTCTTCTAGGCATACCTTCTGGTAACTGGAGATAATGATCTTGAATAAAGCCGTGGTATATTTGGCCAGCAGTCTTGAGTTCCTCTGGGCTGGATACTGATATAGATGAAACCATCATCAATTGCTTGTTAGCGGGGACTTGACGAGCCAATTTCCAATTGACTATATCTAAATTTAGAGGTGCAGTTCGAGTTAAATTTATTTTCTCGGTACCATTATTGGTTGATGATGTGTTTATATATTTGTATTCGCTAGGAAGTTGTGATAACAGAAATTTCTCAAAGTTATTATTACGAATATCAGTTGTGTATTTCTGCAAAAAGTTTTCTATATCCAACTCGAACTGCTGCAAGTCAGAAGGTAAATAACCATCGATGTTGTGGTCCCCAACCTCAATTTCGAATGTTTTGGGTTTGAGGGATTCCAAGGCTATTGATTCACTTACACTGGAAATGTTGCCTCCAGCAAAGAATTGGTCCGACGGAAATGACATCTCTATACGTTGACTGACCGACTTTGTTGATTGTAAGCCCGCTGTATTGTCGAATTTAGAATACTTATCTAGATCAATGGTATGAGTTTCGCCAGATATCCAGCCTTCATGCGTGTATGTATTATACGTGCGTGAAACCCAATAATTAGGATAATCAGATTTGGTCGTTAAAACGGCTTCTTCCCGAAATGAAATAGATCCAATAAAGGGTAAAAATTTACCAAAAAACCTACCATTTTGCTGTGTTCTAGAAGGTACACTGCCGAGAAGGCGAGCGAATTCATTTTCAATCATTGCTACGGGCTCTCTCGCTGCTTTCCACGTGTCTGCAATTGGCCTTGAAACATATATTTTTAATGGTATTGCTGTGGAAATAATCAGTATGGCTATGCTATACCAAATTGCAGAGTTTAAAGTTAGCCACCCGTCCAATTTACTGAAAGACGTTCCATTCTTAGACCACTCACTTCTTTGTTTCACAGTGGTTATATGTGTTATTAGAATCATAGCCGTGAAAGCATATAGATAGAACCTGGAACTGTACTCCTCAGGCAAGAAACTTAAACAGGTTAATATAGACACTCCATTAAGGACAATCGAGATCCAAATGTTGTTATGCCTAAAAATAAACCAGGACGAGGCATAGCCCAATAGCCAGGTCAGACTTAGGAGGAAAATGGTGTAAGGAATCAAGTCGGTACTTATCCCATCGGTGGTCGCTATACCATACCAATAGTCCAGACGTAATTTCAGCTCAGAAATTTTTTCGTCCAGGGGCATATTTTTTATGAGAGTTAGGGTGTTATGCAGTACAAGTATTGTTCCAATCAAAAATGAAATCAAATGAATCAATATTGAGTGCAGCTTTATTCGATGAAGGAAGAGAGGAAATAGGCTTGAAATTAGTATCATGGTGTATATACCAGGAGTTTCTACCCAATTCCCTATCACTACTATATCAGCAGTGCAAAGAAGAGAAAGTAAAAGAATTACGTATAATGTTATACCTTGTTCAGGTATAAGGACTTTCGAATTGGTTACTACATTCGTCCACCTAGTTGGGGTTAATTGTTGAGGTTTTAATAATTCGGAAATACGGACTTCTTTAATCATGGCGACTTTGTCACGGTTAAATTTTGTACCGATCTTCTGAAAAAAGATCGTGACAAAGATTCGTTAATTTCGTCATCCCTATTTATTAGATACGGGGATATGCCTATGTTGTTTAAGGCTGATAATGTTGGCCCTAATTCATGTTTATCACCGAATGAATTTGCATTGATCATTATCACGGTGATGCTTGTATTGAATTGAGACAATTCAGACAAGGCTGCGACCCATTTTGGTTCTGAAGATGGGGTTATGATAATAATGGATGAATGATTGACCCATATGTTTCTTTCTTCAGCTATCACCTGGTGGAGCATTTTACTCTTTCCGGGTTTTGCTATGGCTAACGTCTGCATAGTTCGGTCAAAATGAGAGGGCCCTACCCCGGGTGTTATATAGTAACGGTCATTTCCGTGACTCAGAAACCCGACAGGGATATGTGAGTCAGTGTATTTTTTAGTGAGAGAAGCAGTCACAGAAATTGATAATTCATCGGTACTATCGTTAAAACTTTCACATTGCACAGATTTATCGAGATCATTTAGGATGATAACTTCATTGGATGAACCAACATCAAATTCCTTGGACATTAGACGATTAGATCTTGCGGTAGTTTTCCAATGTACCCTGCTCAAACTATCTCCATAAGCGTATTCTCTGACGCTGGAGGCGTGTGGGGAAAGTATGTTGGATTTTTTTCTCGACGTTCCTTCATTTGTTATTTGAGAGTTGCCAATTTGAAAATTTTTCAAATCGTAAATTTTCGGATAAACCATTATTTTATCGGGCTCACCATGGCGGGTTGTAGCTTTATAGATTCCTAGTAAATCGGTTGTTGAGATCTCTATTGGTCCCATTTCAAACACGCCTCTTTGACGTGCAAGATCGGTAGATCTCCAAGATCTGTAACCTTTGGTGGTTAATCCTAATGCAAAGGAGCTTGTGTACCCAGGAATTGTGGTTATGTCAGTGGCAAGTATCAAGGTTTTTGGTATCACGCTTAGATTTCTAATACGTACTCTTTTATCTATCTGTTCTCCTACACTAAGCAAATGATTTCGGCGATCGATACTGACCTCAATTTTTCTTATATTTAAGTACACTGAAATTAAAGATACTAGGCCCACCATAGTTATGATGTATGCTAGCCGGAAGAAAAGCCCAAATCCCGTAGCCAAAGCGGTGATAATCGTGATAACTAGTAATACCATGATTAGGTAAAATCGGGATGTCGGAGTCAATCGAATTTTTGAGATGAGTTTATCTCCTGAACCAACTCTGAGATTTTTCACCAGGTATGGGGGTGGATTTCATAATATCTTGAATAACCTGTTCGGGTTCCATCCCGTTCATCCTGGCTGAAGGGGAGGGTATAAGTCTATGAGCCAAAATGGATGGTGCTAAATGTTTCACGTCATCTGGCAACACGTAATCTCTCTCGCGAACGATGGCCAATGCCTGGCTTGCCCGGTACAACGAAATAGATCCCCTAGGGGAACTCCCTAGGCTTAGTTCTAGCACATTTCGAGTTTGGCTGACTAGGTTTACGATGTATTTTTTGATTAGATCGTCTACATATACTGATTTGACGGTCTCTTGCATGTCTGTGATCATTTTTGGTGTTACAACAGAGGAAATACTGTCAATGGGATGGGTTAATGATTGATTATTTAAGATCGCAATTTCATCCAGTTCATTTGGGTAACCCAGATTGACTTTTAGTAAAAACCTGTCAAGTTGGGCCTCAGGCAAAGGGAAAGTACCTTCATATTCAATCGGATTTTGGGTGGCGATAACCATAAATGGTTTCGGCAGCTCTCTGGTAATACCCTCCATGGTTACTTGATTTTCTTCCATGGCTTCCAACATAGCAGATTGGGTTTTGGGTGTGGCGCGGTTAATTTCATCCGCCAATACAATTTGTGAAACTATGGGGCCTTCCCTAAATTCAAAATCGCCACTTTTTTGATTGTATATTGATACTCCACTGACGTCTGTTGGTAACAAATCGGGGGTGAATTGAATCCTCTTGAAAGTGCATCCACTTGATATAGCTAGGCTTCGGGCTAGAACAGTTTTTCCAACCCCGGGTACGTCCTCTACTAGAATATGGCCTCCACTCATCAAGGCAATTGTGGCCAACTCTACAGATGTTTGCTTACCGACTATAACGTTGTTGATATTATCAGTGATAAGATTTGCCGTTTGGGTTGCTTGATTATATGAGTAGTCTGTTTTTTCTGTCACAGTTTGTCCTTTCTTAAATATGGGTTCATTCCTAAATAATGATCGCATATTTAGTATCTCCAGCATACTGGAGTTAAAATTGGACAATATAAGATTAATGATATTAAATCGGGCTTACATCACGGATGCATTAATGTGCTGAAGGAGTGAACCGAATGAAAGGATTCTTAAAGGGTCTAGTATTTGGAGGCCTAGCATTGGCTTTGTACTGGCTTGTGTTTAGCGTATGTGAGCCCTAAAAAATTGGATTACCCTAATGGCGGGCCGACAAATTTTACTTTGTACTTGTCGGCTAACTGAAGTGCCCGTTCTCCAAAGGTCTGTCCATCGATTTCTTCTTCCCTGACCGCATCAAAGAAAAAATTTTCGAACTGGGGTGGGGAAATAATTACGAGAATCTTGGTCGATTGCTCACTTGCCCTCCAGAATGTGTGGACAACATTTCGTGGAAGGAAAACAAATGACCCAGCTTGAGCTACAAAAATGTCGTCACCTAGTTTGATGTTAAGTTCACCTTCTAGGATATAAAGAGCCTCATCTTCATTCTCATGGATATGTTGGCCTGGGCCGCCTCCGACTAAGTTGGCTTCGAACAGAGAATATGCCCCATTCGTATCTTCTTTGGTTGCCTTAAAAGTTAAAGGATGGTCAGACACCTGTAGCAGTTTGCCCTCATTTGGGCCTAACACCACTCGATTGCCGGTAAATGACATGTAATTCTCCAAAGTGATTTTTGGTTAAGCTCTTTAGATATACTACTTTTACTAGTGGTGGGCGATGAGGGACTCGAACCCCCGACTCCCTGCGTGTAAAGCAGGTGCTCTAACCAACTGAGCTAATCGCCCTTAACCCAGAGCGCGCTTGGCGGGACTTGAACCCACGACCTCAGCCTTCGCAGGGCTGCGCTCTATCCAACTGAGCTACAAGCGCATTGGGAAATATCACGCTCCAGGGTACGAGAATTTTATAAAAACTCCTTTAACCTGTAGGATAAATGTTAATTCCATAAATACTGCTAGTCAATCTCGGTTAGGGCTATACTGAAATTTGATCACTGGTATGATCCTATCAGTTTTGTCCTGATATTTTTGAAAATTGGGATAAATAGCTATTAGCGATTTCCATGCTTTAGCCTTGAGATGATCCTCAAGTACGACAGCAGTAACATTCAAAATTTTGCCTTCTGCCAAAATCTCAACATTTGGGTTTGCCAAAATATTTCTGTACCACTGAGGAGCTTTGTGACTCCCACCAAAGGAGCCAGCACAATAATAATAATCGTCAATTTTTTTGAACAATAATGGTGTGTAACGTTTCTTACCAGTCCTCCTTCCCATCGTTGTAAGTAGGAGCATATCCAACCCTACCAGCCTCCCCATAAACTTTCCTCCGGTAAGACGAAGCATTAAGGAATGGAATTTGCTGAATGCGACTATAAGTGCTGATTGAAGGCTCATCTAAAATAAACTTAATCGAAACTCTTCAAATTCTTTATTTCTACAGGGTCAAGTCGCAAGATACATTGCCCAACAAGTTCAATGGCTTTTTCTACATCGTTCATACTTATTAAAGAGTTATGACTGTGCAGATACCTTGTTGGTACAGTTATATTTATTGCAGGCGTGCCCTCAAAGGCTTTTTGCATCTCTGCTCCATCTTGCCCGTATCCACTCAAAACATTGAATTGTAAGGCTATATCGGAATTCTTGGCAGTATCTATCACAAAATCACGAAGTTTCAGGTTAGGAAGCATTGATGAATCGTGTAAAAATATTGCTGGCCCACTCCCAAGTTTTTCCTGAGCCTCGTACTGTGAAATACTAGGATAGTCGCCGGCCACTCCGGATTCCAAATTTAGGCCTATATCAGGCTTTACAGCATAGCTGCTTGTATGCGCCCCACGTAATCCTATTTCTTCTTGCACAGTTGCCACAGCACATACATTGAAAGGTAAATTCCTACCTTTGACCGACTCCATTACTCCTAATAAAACGGCTAGGCCAGCTCTGTCATCCCATGCTTTTCCTAATATGAATTCACTATCGTTTAATCTTGTGGCATCGCTAACAGGAGCTATTGGATCTCCAGGTTTTATGCCTAATCTGTTTTCAGCATCAGCTTTATTCTGAGCACCAACATCCAGGAAAAGATTTTTTCCTATAAAAATTTTCCCCCTTTCATCTGCCGACATCACATGTGGGGTTTTGATTCCCGTTATACCTAAAACGGTCCGTTTTGATGTCATTATTTGCCATCTCTGACCAATTATTGCTTGATCTAACCATCCTCCCAAATTTTGAAATTTGATAAACCCTTCATCAGTTATATACCTCACAAGTAATCCAACTTCGTCCATATGGGCGGAAAGCATTATGTTGGGAGAGTTAGGCGGCCCACTTTTTATACCAATAAGCGAGCCCATCCCATCCGTGTCCAAAGAATCTACGAATGGAGATAATTCTCTCTTCATTATCTCTCGCACTGTGTTCTCGAACCCAGAAGGGCCCGGAGCATTTGAGAGTTCTAGCAGTAATGGTTCTAGGTTAATCATAGATTCCCCTCTGTAAAGTCAGTATGTTGGGCCAGCAGCTTTTTAAGTCATAAGTATAGTTAAATATTCTCCTAAGGTACTACAATGAGAATACGTGGTGGTATCTTCTCTGCCAAATTGGTTATTATTGGTGGGATTAAGCTCATAATGACTCTACTATTGATGTTATTTTAAAGGTTTTATGGTTGAGATAAACACTGATTCGGCGCCAAATAGGAGTTTTTCCTTTCTAGATGTTGCTAAAGGGTTTGTTCCTAAAATTCTTGATGCTTCGCGGGTAATTTCTGAAGGTAGAGAAATACCTCCTTGGCTGGCGTCAGAAATGGCGGCAGAGGGACTTTTTAGGCTTTATATTCCCAAATCTGTTGGGGGACATGAGATAGATTACCTAGAATTTCTAGAGTTGGTTTCGGTTATTGCGGAGGCCGATGGGAGCGTCGGCTGGTGTTTTAATCAAAATAACGTGCTGTCTACCTTATCCGCCTTTATGCCGAAGGAGTTAGCTCAGGAAATTTGGTCTGATCCTACGGTTGTTTTATCTAACGGCCCCCCTGTCTCCCCCACGGCGTTTTCGGTTGAAGGTGGATATCGATTGAGTGGTAGATGGAATTTCAGTTCTGGTTCTCGTCACGCAAAATGGGTGGTGGCTTTGACTCCTATCAAAGGTAGGATGTTGGAGGATGGTGAATCTCCTGAGATGCGCAATATGATGATTCCAAAAGAGGAAGTCGAATTTATCGACACATGGAAAGTTAATGGATTGAGAGGCACCGGGAGTTTTAGTTTCACAGCCAAAGATTTATTTGTGCCGGAGTCCCATTCATTCATTGAAGGCGGGCCGCCTAGGGAAGAAGGGCCAATATATCTAATTCCTAAAAGCCTTTTGTTTTGTTCGGGATTTGCAACCACGGCATTAGGAGTAGCGAGGGGTGCTCTAAATGATGTGATCCAACTATCATCGGCTAAAACCCCTCAAGAGCAAGAACTACTTAGGAAGCAACCTTTTGTTCAACGGGAAATTGGGCAGGCTGAAGCGATATGGAGATCGGCTAAATTGTATCTTAGAGACAGCGCTGAAGCTGTGTGGGAAAGTGCGGTTAAAGAAAGAGTAATACCCTTGGAAAGGAGAATAAATTTGAGGCTTTCCAGCACTCATGCAATCAGAGAGGCAGTTAAGGTAGCAGACATGGCTTATTCTCTAAGTGGAGCGACAGCAATATTTGAGACTAGTCCGATACAAAGGCGTATGCAAGATGTGAAGGTGATTGCCCAACAAATTCAGGGAAGAATGTCACATTACGATACGGGGGGACAATTTTTTCTCGGTCTGGATCCTCAGAGCAGATTGTTTTAGTTGGGATTTATTACTACTTTTTCGGTTTAATTATTCCAAACGAGCTTGTGTACCCATGAACGTACGTGGTATCCCCTACAGGGCCAATTTCTCCGTTGCAGAAAAAACCTGTTAGAGGGATTTCCCCTATAAGATCCTTAAACATATTCGTATCATGGTTAGCTTTTCCATATAGGTATGAACCCCTTCCCAGACATGAAAATAAGAGGGCTCCATATTGATCATTCTTTTCTTGATCCGATTTATAGTCTTCTAGCATGATTTTTAGATTTTCTGAGGAAGTATCTGAGTCACGGAGGTGGAATTGGGCTAGTTGACCTTCTTTCAGTATTTCACCGATTGCTATTTTGCCTTCTTCGGGATTTGCCCCAACGATGTTACGGATTAAAAAATCCCCGTTGTTGTGAACATCAATGAAAGGATCATTCACTATGCCCATAAATAAGGAATGTTGGAATAATTGCTGATCCGAATCGGAGAGGTTGTTATATATTCCTGACAAAACTTCAAATGGAGGGTTGTTATCAAGGCTTGTAAGGATATTACCCTCACATTCTGTGATGTTCATCAAGGTGCCGATTGGTTTGCAGCCCTGGGCGACAATAGTGTCTATTTCTATATCACCATGCAAGGCTACCCCGACGACACCACCCGCAAAGGTATCCCTGTTCAAATAAATAGCATTGGTACCCTGTTGGGACCCACCGCTTGCGATCCCACCAATTATTGTGGAGTTAGGAAAAGCATAATCCATACCATTGACAAGATTTTGGATCTCTACGCTGAAAGGGTCTGCAAGGATGATGAATTTCGGTTCCGAAATGTTTCTTACCTTGAAAAGGCTTTCCCACTTTTCTGGTCCCTGGTCGCCATCGGGTAATTCAATATCATTAATGTGGAACGGTGTAATTGACACATCCGGCATTTCGGCACCCGTTAAAGAGATCCCCGCTCTATGTTCAACCTCCATACCGTTTCCTATGACACCGTTACCTGAACATCCAATCAATATGGTCTCTGGGAAATATTCAGAAATCAAACAAGGCAAATTTGGATAGGAAGGTTCAAAATCCGGAGATACAAATGCGATCAAAATATCGGGCTGCACGGATAAGTCTGCTTCAATTCCAGTCAAGCATTCTCTTACCGCTGTTTCAAAATCGGTGGAATCAGATATTTTGGAAGACCATTTCATGATGATTTTTTAGTATCCCCTGATACCACTACCACCTTCCATCATTTCTCTAACAGAGTCACGAACAGCAATGGTGGCATCTACTGACACCATTATGTCTTCATTCCGGAACTTACCTGCAGCATGTATCTTTTCAGTTCCTTCATCGGTGACTTTAAGGCAGTTAGGATGGTCAGGTTGGCCTGGGAATCCCATGGATTGGGCAAGGTCATTTGGACCGCCGGCAAATACATTTATTTCATTCACCTTCAGTATTTCATCCAAATTGTTATAGGCCTTAATATCTTCTATTTGTGGCATAAGCAAAAGGTCGTCATTTGTGTCTTGCATCATTTGCTTCAGGTCATCGATCAATCCAAATCTCTGAACTCTTTTACTGGTGTAACTTCGATGTCCCGTCGGTGCAAAATAGCAGCAATCTACCATCGCTTCCGCTTCCTCACGAGTGTTTACAAAGGGAATCGTTAAGGCTTTTATTCCGCGGTCAATATAATTCAATATGTTGCTAGGTATCTGGTCCGGGACACGCATCGTGGGGGTTACTCCCCATCCGTCACACATTCTGCAGAACCTGTCTATCGTTTCTGGTGTGACCGGAGCATGTTGCCCATCATAGTTCACAAAGTCCAGACCCATAGCCCCAGCAAGTTCCACCATTTCGTCGGCATAAAAACTTAAAGATATGCCATAGGATTTCTTACCTTCTTTCATGTTCGAAATAATTTTGTTGGCCATTCCTATTTTCTCCTTTATCAAGTTGGTTAATTTGCAGGTTGGACTAATTCAATTAGTACTTTGTCGGGTCCTTCAATATAAGCCAGCTTTGTGCCGCCCTGTATCTCAGTTATATTTAAAACAATCGGGACTCCTGATTCCCTAAAATTTTCTATGTCGGATTGAATATCATCAGTTTGGAATCCAAAATGTTCAAGTCCGAGTCGATTTAACGCTGCAGGAGTGGTTTTTGAGGATGAACCGTCAGGTTGAGAGGATAAATTTAATCTGGCTGAACCTCCGGCATCCATGCTTACAGTAATGGTTCCGGGCATCACCTCTTTTTCTGAAAGAATTTTGGCATCAAAGAATTTTTCATACCATTCGGCAGAAACCCTGGGATTTTCAGATCTGATATGAACGTGATTTATGAAATAAGACATGTATATTCGATCCCCCATATTGTTGCCATATTTGAACAAAAAAACTGTCTTAGTAAATATGCGACCTGTAACCCAATCAGGCTTTTTTGTTACCATGACGGTAAGGCCTCGATTGGTTATAGGATAACTTTGTGGTTAAGGCATTCTCTAGATCTAAACCAAGCTCCCCACACAAATCGGCTATTCTGATAATCACATCAGCCAATTCCACAGAAAACCCCTCTGGTTTACCTTTTTCGTCGAACCAATTTTCGTGTAAGGAATCTTTCCCTTTCACTCTATATACTTCAAGAGCTTCACTTACTTCACTATGTATAAGTGCAAGTATCTCCCCTATATTTCTATCAGGATCTTCCCACCATCCCTTAGCTTTAGCGGTCTGATTAGACTCCTTTATGAGAGTTTTAATCGTCATGGACATTTCCTGGACCTCCCATGCAACTAGTTGATGAATGGGGCGAGGTGTCGGATAGTCTCTTCATAACCTTTCTTGGTATCTTCATTGAGTACCAATCTTATTTCATCGACACCGGCATCAAAAAACTTTTCCATTTGACCTGCGCATTCTTGGGGAGTACCGATTATGGTTGTTGCGTCAACCATTTCATCCGTGACAAGGCTGGCGGCTTTGCCCCGTTCCTTATCCATATAGGTCTTTCTCACCATATCTGCTTCTTCCCCAAATCCGATTCGATGCATATATTGGTGGTAAAAGACTCCCATACCCCCAATATAGAAGGAGATGTGTGGACGCTCACGATCCCTTGCAGCTTTGGGGTCATCTGTCATATAAACAGAGACCTGGGGTGAAATGGTGATGTCATTTAAACTCCTGTTTGCAGACTCAGCTCCTTCCTTTAATTGAGCCACTGCAGCATCCATTCGCGATGGGGCTAGGAAGATAGGTAGCCAACCATCTGCTATTTCACCTGTCATTCGAAGGCTGGGCGGGCTCAATGATGCTATGTAGATCGGCAAATCAGGTCGGTGAGGAGTGAACCTCAACTTGAATCTACTTATTTCAAAGAATTCTCCTGAATGATCTAACCTCTCACCCCTCATAGCTTTTCGAAGGATGTCTACATATTCCCTTATTCTTGTTATGGGTTTTGAAAACTTCTCACCGTGTAGGTCTTCAATAACCAACTTACCACTCGCACCTAGTCCGAGAAAAAACCTGCCTTTTGACATCACGTCCATGTTTAATGCTGTCATTGCAAGGTTCGCAGGCGATCTGGCAAATACTGGAACGATACTTGTACCAACCTTGATACGGGTTGTAACTGCGGCTATTTGGGCGAGAGAAGTAAATGCGTCTTCACCCCATGATTCACCCGTAGTGATGCAGCTGTATCCTAGGTCGTCAGCCATAATGGCTAATTCCTTGGTTTCGTCCCAGGATCCTCCAGGAGCCCTGAGCCCCATTATTCCAACTTTACCCAAAACATCCTCCTTTTTGTTGATGTGAATTTATTCTATCCGTTATTGTAATTCTATGAATTCATCACCGACTATTTTCATTGTGTTGGTAGCTTCCTCATGGTTTAGGTCTCCCCACTGAAAGGAAAGAAGCAAAAAATTGCACCCACTGTTACTTTTGTACTTTTCTAAATAATGAAGAACCGATTCAGCCGATCCCGCAATTATTTGTTCTTTTTCAATGGCGGTTTCAAAATTGATTGTCCATGGTAGTATCCTTTTTCCTATTTCACTTTCTACCATTATCTTAGGTCTGCGACTATTCCCACCAGGGAGCGGTTTACGGAAATTGGAGCGGTATGTGTTAAACGATTCTTTCGCTCTCAATAAAGCAGATTCATCTGTTTCTCCGATTAAGACCCGTTTGGAAACTCCCAAAAGTGGGTTTTCATCAAAATGAAACACCGTTTCAATAGATTTATGGTCAGAGCGCGTTTTCGAATAAAGTTCATTGATTTTTGGGAGATTATCAATTGTCCCTTCCGTTATTAAATTTGCACCTATCGCTCCTGCCTTGACAGGATTTCCAGCAACCCAAACAGGAGGATGGGGCTGCTGGTAAGGGGTTATTTCCATCCAAAGGTCTTGCAGGTCATAATGTTTTCCGGTGAAGTTGACAAATTCGCTAGTCAGACCTTGCATTATGACCTGCAAGGATTCCTGATAGATGCTGTCTGATTCGAGGGGGTTTTGTCCCCACATTGCCAGCTCGTCTCCAACCGGAGCACCTCTACCAAACCCGATGTCTAATCTTCCCTCCGTGAGGTTGTCCAATGTGCATATTTCTTCAATGACTCGGATAGGGTGATGCAGAGGAAGAACGTACACTAACGGGCATAGTCGAATTTTTGATGTGGCCGAGGCCAAGGCACCAAGATATGCTCCTTGCACTGGGGTTGCTGTTAATGGGGAATGATGATGTTCGGCTACATGGTAGGAGTAGAACCCTAAAGTCTCGGCAGTTTTCACCAACGATATTCGTTGGTGATATTGCTCATGCAAGGGTAGAGATTTGAGGCGTTCTACGTGGTCAAAAATACCGATTTTCAAGAATTTTACCCTTGAATAGCCTAAGAAACAGGCTCAGCCAAAAAAACAGGTATTACACGGTCGGTTCTTTCTTGGTATTCCTGATATGGGGGAAATGCATCCACGGCTATGTCCCAAAGTCGAATTTTCTCTGCAGGATCAATTATCTCTCTCACCTTCATGTCATAAATATTTGGGCCATCCTGGATTTTGACTGAGGTGTTTTCCTTTAAATTAAAGTACCAAACAGGGTGTTTAGGGGCTCCTCCTGTTGATGCGACCAATATGTAATTCGGCCCGTCTACAGCTTTCATAAGAGGGGTTTTTCTTACAGAACCTGTTTTATTCCCAATATTTGTTACTATAATGACAGGCAGACCAGTTTCCCTGAGAGTAGTACCCTCCTTACCTCTACTTGATTCATATAATTCCACCTGTTCTCTCACCCAATCTCTTGGGCTTGGTATGTATTCACTCATTCTGTTAATTCCTTCTAAACAAGTTTTTGTTAGTATATTTACCGGATTGCCAAGGCTGAAACCGCGTTCTCTTTATGATATTTCTTCACTTTATCTCTAAGCAGTGGTATTAGTTCATTGCCCCAGTATATCGCGTCTTCCACAGGATTAAATCCTCTAATCAGTAGAGTAGTACAACCTATCCTGTAATATTTCAACAAAGATTCGGCTACTTGTTCCGGAGTGCCGACAAGTGCGGTGCTGTTCCCGGTTCCTCCAGTAGCCGCGTGCATGGCCACTATAAATCCATCTGCTGCAC
The DNA here is from genome assembly GCA_029936675.1 of Dehalococcoidia bacterium. Classification (GTDB taxonomy): domain Bacteria; phylum Chloroflexota; class Dehalococcoidia; order Lucifugimonadales; family UBA826; genus UBA11996. Next base: position 247,174 of record JAPYSB010000003.1, read on the forward strand.
TGGATTTATAACCGACCCAAACTTTATCAAAGCCATTGTTTTCATGGGCCTTGGCAAAATGAATTATATGTTTACTGTTTACTCCGTTTCCAATAACACTGACTTGATTTCTACGGGAATTACCCTTTTCTGCCCCTGCCATTCCAATGATTTCTAAACTCATCTTTTGATCCTCATATTAATCTTTCCAATCATTTCCTTGGGATATTTCATTTACGATTTTTTCTGAGTAAACCCATAATTTTTCTGCCATTACTTGATCTTTTCCGTGTGTCGAAGCTTCCTTTATGTTGCAGTTTGAAAAATATTTTCCGTTGACCCTTTTGAGATCTGGATGAGCACTGACATATATTTGAGTGGCGGCTCCCTCGTGAACATTTTTGAAAAGCAATTTTTCTATTATGATTGATCCATACTTGATGACAGGATTGTAATGTCGTAGCAGATTAGTCCTGATAACGCCTGGGTGGACAGCGTTGGCTGTCTGGTTAGTGGTTTGGAGCCGTTTGGCCAGTTCAATAGCGAACAAGAGATTCGCTAGTTTGGAGTGACCATAAGCTTTCTGGGGGCTGTAATGTTTGTTGCCAGAAAAATTATCGAACTGAATCCCATCGTGATAAGAAAATACTTTGTGCGCGGAGCTTGATACAACAGTTACTCGTGCTTTGTTCGTCAGAATCGGACCCAATAGGCTGACTAGCATAAAATGACCAATATGATTGGTCAAAAATTGTAGTTCCACACCATGTTTTTGTTGCAACTTGGGCAGTGCCATGATCCCAGCATTGCAAATTATAGAATCTATCTGAGTGCCTGATCTAACCAAATCTTCAGCGGATTGGGTAATCGAACTAGGTTCTGAAAGGTCGCACTCTAGAGGGATGAACTGCTCATTTGCGACTGACCTTACTGAGTTAGCTTTCTCAATTGTTCTAGCCATTCCAATGACGGTAGCTCCCCTGAGAGACAGAACTCTTACTGTTTCCAACCCTAGGCCAGAATTGGCTCCAGTGACCACGATTGTTTTGTTTTTGAGGTCGAGTGACTTCGTTGCTTCTTCTCCAGTTGTGTGAAATCCCAAACCGTTGGCTCCAACCTTGCTGAAACGATCCATAAAGGGAATTCGTGAGCTAGCCAATGTTTCTAACAATTATTGGTCTCTGTTGCATGCTCTAATTGAGTTTTAATATTCATACACTGCACACTTCTCGCAAATTTGTTCCGGAATAAGGCCTACTGAAATTAGAAATTTGAAGACCTTACATCCGAAGCAGTAACCCATTACGGCCTCCAGAAATGCAAATGCACTCAGAATGGATAGTAAAACTATACTCATAACGTTTAGACCAATTAGCCATAAGGTTAAAATTGATATGGAAAATACCAACCCAATACTTTGGGCAAAACGCTTGGGTGGGCCCGGAACTAATTTTTCTTCAAAATTCAATTTGGGAACCAAAATCTTGGTAACGACTAAAGCCAACGGACTTACTTTTGGCCCAAATAAAACTCTGACCAAAAATCCATAAACCATTACCGACAAGATTATCAAAACGAAGGTTACTTCCAATCTGATTAATCCAATAGATATAAGTGACATCAATAGCACACCAGAGGCAACTAGTCGTGCTGCTGGTTCATTGATCAATTCTGGGAACGAAAAAAACTTCTTCATATCTACCCGAGCCTTATAAATTAGGCTGAGGGGTGGTTCGAAGGTATTCTTTTACTATTGTGTGCCCTTTCGGAAATTTGCTAGGAATGTCTTTGGTGGCTACGGCTGGTACAACTATGCAATCTTGTCCATCTTCCCAGTCAGCAGGCGTAGCGACTTGGTAGTTGGCCGTAAGTTGAAGGGAATCTAAAACTCGCAGAATTTCGCTGAAATTTCTTCCCGTAGATGCAGGGTAGGATATGATTAATTTTACCAATTTGTCGGGTCCAATAATGAAAACGGACCTAACTGTTAAAGTATCGTTTGCATTCGGATGGATCATCCCATAGGCATCTGCTATCTCTTTCTTGGGATCTTCTACAAGAGGGAAGTCGACATTAGCATTCTGGGTTTCATTTACGTCTTTTATCCATTCAATATGTGATTCCAGGGGAGTCAAATTGGCTTTTGTACCAACACTCACTACTAACACCTTCGCGCCCCTTTTAGTGAATTCTGATTTTAGGTTCGCCACCCTTCCTATTTCGGTGGTGCACACTGGGGTGAAGTCGGCTGGGTGAGACATGAATACACCCCATTGGGTGCCAAGCCACTCATGAAAAGTTATTTGACCCTGGGTTGTATTTGCTGTGAAGTTTGGGGCTTCGTCTCCAATTCTTAAACTCATTTTATCCTCCTAATGAAAAGACCCCGCTTCAGCGGGGTCTTTTACTTGATCAACTAGTCTTAATTAATCAACGATCAATACCCCGATCCTCGTGGGTCGGTACAACAAGAACAGTTGCATGTGCATATTAAATCATTCATTTCAGTGACAATCGTAAAACACTTGCCAATAAGTTTTCAAGGGTTGCAAGTCCAAAAGTTATTGGCATCGTTTATCTTTTCTTATGCTGGATGAGTGAATTAAGATGATTGTGCTTTAGAGTTAGATCTTTGATATAGAGTTACTATTCGAGGTTTTGGATAATGACCGTTTCGGCCTTAATAGTACTGGTTTTGAGGATAATTCTCCCGTTAACGATTTTTAAAAAAAGAATTACGGGTGCGATATTATCGATGGCGTTGGACATGCTGGACGTTGTGATAGTGGACGCCTTGCAGGCGGGGTTTGGGGAGCCTGCAGTCGGATTTGGCGAAAATTATCAAATGTTCGACAAATGGCTTGATATGTATTACTTGTCGATTGAAGCCGTGGTTTGTTTGGGCTGGCCCAACCGTCTTGCAAAGGTAGCGGGAATTTCGCTCTTTTTATTTAGATTGGCAGGGATTACTGCTTTTGAGATAACAGGCGAAGAATTCCGGAAACTTATTTTCTTCTTTCCAAATCTCTTTGAAAACTTTTTCCTGTATTACATAATTTGTGAGCGATTTGCTCCGCGTCTCATACCGACAAAAATTAAATCATTGTTGATCGTTTTGCTAATTCTCTACCTGCCAAAATTTGCCCAAGAGTATGTTTTGCATTTTGCGGAAATAAAACCCTGGCAATGGATTAGGGCAAATATACTTTAATATATATCATATGAGACTACGGTTTAGACTTTTCGCCTTCATAGCCTTGAGTTTCCATTATTTCGGCTGAACGGTTATTAGAATTTATCTTATTCATAACGGCTTCCCGCGCTCGAGTCCAAGTTTCCCTGTTGGTTGTTACAAATTGATATGAATCTCTGTAATCATCTATCAGCCCGTTGATCTCAGGCACGACGTACCTAGCTACTAAATCCCAGCTTTTAAGCGTATTTTCCCGGTTTGCCCAGTCATGAACAAATCCTATAACGCAACCAAAACCACCCGTAATAGAAATCATTTCTTTTATTTTGGCAACTAAATCATCAGGAGTGCCTATAACCGCAGTGCTTCCTTCAGAGAACGCGACTGCGTCAACTGCATCATCTGGTGTTTTATATGTGATCCCTTCATCAGGGTTCAAAGCAGCCACACTGTATTCATTGTTGTGTTTAAATAAGCCTTCTTTAGCTTGTTCCCTTGCGTCTTCCCGGGTTTCTGCTATGTGCCAATTCATTACAATTCGCCAATTTTTTCTTTCCACTGTATTTCCATGCTCTTTTGCTGACTCCTCTGCAAAACTCCACTGTGTAGGCAAGGATCTCATGCCTGCTGGCACCATTGCTCCGATAGATAAAACTCCTGCCTGATGCTTTCCAGCGAGTGTCATACCTGATGGACTAACCATTGAGGCGACAGCAAATTCCATGTCTCTTTGAAGAGGTCGTAAATGTAGCTTTGCGTCTCTAAGCTTGAACCAATCTGATTCGTAACTGAATCTATCTTCACCGTTCAATAGTTTCCTGATTATTCCCATAGCTTCATCCTGGCGGTCTCTGAGTAGCATCGGATCCAAACCCAATGTGTGGGCATCAGATGGTAAAGCGCCAGGTCCTGAACCAAAAATCAGCCGGCCTCTGGATTGGTGATCTAACTGTACTAATCTTTGTGCAACCATGAATGGGTGATGATACGGCAGCGATATGACTCCAGTGCCTAGTTTAATTCTCTGAGTTCTTTCAGCCGCAGCCGCGAGAAATAACTCAGGGGATGCTATTATTTCCCATCCGGTGGAGTGATGTTCGCCGCACCAGAATTCGTCATATCCAAGCTCATCTAGATGGCTCACGAATTTGAGATCATTTTGGAGTTGTAAAGTAGGATTTTCTCTAATTGGATGATGGGGTGCTAAAAAGGCCCCAAAGCGCATATCTGACATGTCAAACCTTTCTTATTTTATGTATTGTTAGGACTCTAGCTTCTTTGCTTTCGTTTTTAAGTTATTTAGACCCGATTCTATGTATCCTTGGAAGCTGCATAAAAACATACGGCCACCAGCCAATACCCACCTTTCTATGTTGTTGTCTCCAGCAGTTGACCCAGTTGCAAAACCTGCTGCAGAAATTTTCTTCATTGAACTTTCAATTACCGCCTCAACGTCAGGATGGCTAGGTTTCCCGAGATAATCAGGACCCATGCTTTGAGAAAGGTCACCGGGTACAACCATGAAACAGTCCACCTCATCTACGGTCAGTATTTCGTCAAGATTTTCGACTGCAACAACATCTTCTATTAAGGCTAATAACAATATCTCATCGTTGGCTTTGGCTACATAGTCCGTAACTCCCAAGCCCTGCCGTGAAGTAAACATACCTCTACTTCCTTCAGGAGTGTATTTTCCTCCTTGAACTAGCCTTTCCGCCTCTTCTTTTGTGTTTACGTGCGGTACCACCACGGCCTGTGCGCCTCTATCTAAAGCCCTACCAACAAGCCAAGGGTCATTGTTGTTTACTCTGACGAGCGATGTCATACCCCATAGATCGCAGGCTCTAGATATATCACTTATTTGTGACCAAGTTGCCTCCCCGTGTTCCATTTCTATCCAGATGATATCCACAGCTTCCGATGATCCTAGAAAATCAACCATATCGGTGTCCGTGCACGACACTGCCATGACAGTTTCGCCATTTTTTAACTTTTGCTTTGCTCTATTTTTTCTTATTTCAGGCATGTTTTCTTATATGCTCCTTCAAATTAATCCAGCAACTATCTTATATAACTTCAATATCACTCAACTTTTTTATTTGGGATTCGCTATAGCCTAAAGAAGATAGAATCTCATTATTGTGTTCCCCTAATTCCGGAGCAAACCCAGGATTGCTGGGAGTTTCAGAAAAGTTCCAAGGTGATCCGTGGATTTTGATATTCTCCCCAATTTTCGGGTGAAAAATTTCTTTAACATAGCCATTCGCAACAATGTTTGGGTCGTTAGATGCCTCTAACATTGTGTTTACTGGAGCGGCGACCATGTCTGCCTCCCGCAAAATGGATACCCAGTGTTCTCGGGTATTGGTTGCGAACATTGATGAGAGAGTATCTAGAATTTCATTTTTCTTGTTTTCGGAATCAAAGGCTAATCCTAAATCGAGTAAACCTTTTTCCTCCATCGAGTCGTGGAACCCAAGGATTTCAAGAGCTGAGATCCAGTGCCGGGCGTCCAATTGAATTGCTAGAGGGTTACCATTGCTGTCGTTAAAACATGCAGCGATTCCTGCTCTGTTACGGCTGCCGTTTATTCGAGCCCCAGTAATGGGAGGCTGATTTTTCCACATTGTTGTGGCCATAGTCCAGCCCATTAACCGAAAGGCGCTGCCTACTAAGGAAGTATCTACCTTTTGGCCTTGCCCTGTTTCCCTCGCATGAATCAAGGCGGCTAAAACCCCTCCAAAAGTAAGAATTGCTGTAGTTTCATCCGCAACTGAAGCTACTCCAGTTCGCATAGGTTGCCCTGGAATAGAGAAGGCTTCCGTGATCCCCGATAGAGCTTGCCCTACCGCGTCAGTTCCTGGTAGGTTTGCGTCAGGTCCTTCTAAGCCATAAGCTGACACGGATGCATAAACCAATCGAGGATTAATTTTCCTTAATTCTTCGTATCCAAATCCGTTTCTCTCCGCAGCCCCGGGCCTAAAATTCTGTCCAAAAACATCCGCTCTCTTCACTAATTCATGTAGAATCTTTTTCCCTTCTTCTGCTTTAAGATTCAAAGTGAGACTTTTCACACCTCTATTATTGGTTTCAAAAAAGGAACTCACTCCATTCTTGATTTCGCCAGCACGTCTTGAACCATCGCCTGCTCCTGGAACTTCAATTTTTATAACTTCAGCTCCTAGATCTGCCATCAGCATATAAGGAACCGTCCCAGCCTGTGCTGTAGAACAAGTTACTACCCGTACTCCTGATAACACTCCGTGTGTGTTAGTCATTTAGATTTCCCACTCCTAAAATCGAATGTCGTATTTTATTATTCAGCTATAGTCTCTTCCCCAGTTTTGTGGAAATTAATCCAGTCCCAATCCAGACTCACACCAATACCGGGTCCTTGCGGTGCGTAAACATTTCCGTTCTTATCTATAGCGCCAAGGTCATCACTGTAATCCAAATATACAGGAGCTTTTGTCGTTGGTAAATTTGGGTGTACCAGGCCAAGTTCGTAAAAATTGGTGTTTCTTATGGAAGACATGATGTGCCTGTGGACTGGGCCGGGGCCGTGGAGTTCCATATCGAGCCCGAATCCTTCCGCAGCATGAGCTATCTTCATCGCCCCGGTTATGCCCCCATCTTCGTGTGCTCCGGCTCGGACATAATCGGTGGCATCAGCTACGATGAAATCGACATGCTGTTCGAGGAGCCGAATGTGCTCGGTTTGAAGCAAGGGGGTTTTTACCAATTGTCTTAGTTTTCGATGTGCAAATTGAGAAACTCCATTATCTTGGAATGGGTCTTCCCACCAGAAAAATTTGGCCTCGTCACAAGCCCTTCCCAGTTTTAGGGCATCCCCAAAATTCTTTATTTCACAGGCTGGGTCTATCAGCAGGTCAAGTTTACCTTCGAATTTGTTCCCAAGATTTAAAACATTCTCAACCTCACGATTGATATTGTCCCGTGCTAGGCCCCATCCGTGCACCTTGAATGCTTGGTATCCTATTTGTAGACATTCCTGTGCGAAACCTTCGAAATCTTGAGGTGTTGTGAGGCCACCATTTTCATCGCCATGCAGGGTGGATGCGTAAGCCTTCAGTGGCTTCAGGTCGCCTCCTAGTAAACGGAATAAAGGCTCTCCATAAAATTTCCCTGCTATGTCCCAGAGGCAAATATCGACAATTCCCATCCCTAGCATCGCAAAATGCCTGGATCCTCTTTTCAGGTCGTTATATATTGGCTCTCGCGCCAGGGCATTTTTGCCGATGAGGTATGAACCCAACATTTTTATTTCAGCCAGAGCCGGATCTTTAACATCAGGATACTCGCCGGTTATACCTTGATTGGTATGTATTCTCACCAAAGATCCCGATTGTTTGGATTTTCCTCCTGGCTCATACACCATGTTAAAGGTGTTGTAATCCCTACCTACTTCCTCCAACGTGTGAGAATAATGAATAGCTTCTATTTTTGTTATAACAGGTGCTTCTCTCATTATTTCCCTCTTTCTATTTTTGTTTTTTCGCTTTATAAGTAAAGGTTTTTCGGCGAAGCCGACGGAGCTTAGATGTTTGGATTTTTCCATCCTCCTGAATTTTTTTCAAGTTCCAGTGCTATTGCGAGTGAAACATCTTCTCTCCATGGCCGGGAGACGATTTGTACCCCGATGGGCAAATTCTCCTCGGTGGTTCCATATCTGACCACGGTACCTGGCCATCCAGTCATATTGTAGGCCTGTGTGTATGCAAACGCGTTTGTATTTTTGTCGCTGAAGGTCTCGCCGTGATCAATGGCAGCAAAAGGAGCTGTGGGGCTGATTATAGCGTCATAGTCCTTCATGAAAAACAACATGTCACTACGGTATTTATCTAACTTCTCTAGGTTAGCTGTGAATTCAGCTGTGGGTATCAGGTTGGCACTGCTTAAGCGCTTTTGAAGAAATGGAGATATTTCTTTCGTATTGGCAGATGCTATCAATCGTTTTACCCATGCTCTTCCGTCACCACCGTTAAGTGAATTACTGATTTCGGGGATCATTTGCAGTGCGTTTGGACGAGCCTCTTCAACTATGAGGCCTATATTCTCTAGGGATTTAGCAGCATTTCTTACGGTATTTTGGATTTCTTGAGACGGCTGCTGAATACCGTTATCCGTATAGAAAGCTACTCTTAGATTTTGAACCCTAACCTTATACGGGTCTCTTAATGGCATTTCAATAATGGCAGGATCTACCCAGTCTGGTCCGCAAAGGATAGGTAGAGTTAGTACCAAATCTTCCACGTATCGGCCCATAGGCCCATTTTGAGTTAGAGAATCGAGCACTCCCATAGTGTGGTTCACAATGTGACCAGTTCGGGGTATCCGGCCACTATTGGGTTTGATACCGGCTATCCCACAAAAATGTGAAGGCATTCTTATGCTGCCACCGGTGTCACTCCCTACGTCCAACGGTGAACCACCCGCAGCTATGATGGCTGCTGCGCCACCACTTGATCCTCCAGGAATTCTAGTTAGGTTATATGGGTTGTTGGTGCGCCCATAGACTAGATTGTCCGTCTCTCCAGCCAGAGTAAACTCAGGGGTATTTGTTTTACCTAATAGGATCGCTCCAGCATTTCTTAATCTGGATGTGACAGTTGAGTCATTATCTGGGATAAAGTTGAGTCGCCCTTTTGTACCGCCGGTCGATATTACCTCGGCCGTGTCCAACGAATCTTTTAGAGTCATAGGGACTCCATGCAAAGGGCCGATTTTTTCCTTTCCTGATATTTTCGCGTCTGCTGCTTTTGCCTCTGTGAGTGCTCTTTCAGAACATAATTGGACCACTGCGTTAAGTGCAGGATTCACGGCCTCGATGCGTTCTAAATGCATCTCAGTCACTTCTAGGCAGGAAATGTTTTTCTGTCTGATTTCAGACGCTATTTTGGTTGCTGATGCATAAATTAAATCGTTCAACGTACTGCTCCTTGCTTTGGTAGCCTGAATAATATCACTAGCTTATCTCCAATAAATCATTTCTGGATCCTCCCAAAACAAAAGATCCCACCAGTGATATATTTGACGTATTTCTAAACAGGCACCTTTTTAATGCTTCGGGATCAAATTAAATCAACTGTATGGTCGAATCCCAAACTTTGGGCTGTTTCACTAGGTGAAACCCTCGCATGGGCGGGCCTTTTTTATCTGTTTCCCGCTTCCCTGATACGTTGGAAATTGCATTTTGGGTGGAGCGTATCAGAACTTTCTACGGGACTCATGATCGCCTTGATGGTCTCTGCGATTACTGGGATAGGTTCTGGGAAACTGATTGACAAAGGATTTGGCCGAGAACTGATGTCGGGAGGGGCGGTGCTGGGAGGAGTTTGTCTTTTGCTTATTCCTATGGTCGGATCGTTAGATGAATTTTATATTCTGTGGGCTGTGGCCGGCATAGCGATGGGAGCCTGCCTCTATGATCCTTGTTTTGCTATTCTTACTAGACATTACTCTTCCGAAGCCAAAGAACCTATTGTGATGGTTACCCTTTTTGCAGGCTTTTCAATAAGCTTCAGTTTCATATTGTCGGCATCGATTTCTAGTGTTTTCAATTGGGAAACCAGTTTTTATGTGTTTAGTTTTCTACTGTGCTTTTTGGCAGCGCCACTCTTTTGGATTGGAATATCAGTGGATACAAAGCCAAAACGATCGACAACAGAGCTTTTTTCTGAATCAAAGAGCCTTAGTAACTTCTTCAGAGGGTTGATCGTAAAACCTATTTTTTGGGGTTTAAGCATCCTTTTCGCAACCTTTGCCCTAAATCACATAATGATAATTAGTCAGATACTCCCTCTGTTTGAAAGCAAGGGAGCTTCCTCCACGTCGGCTGTTTTGATGGCTTCCGCAATGGGACCAATGCAAGTTGGCGGGCGGATGGCTTTGTTAGGGTTAGAAAAATATCTCAAAAAAGAATTCGAGATTACTCGAGTCGCTATATTTAGCTGTGTCGCATTGGTTTGTGCTAGTGGGCTACTGTATTACTCAGAAATGAGCCCTCTCGTTCTCGGACTGTTCGTAGTATTCCAAGGAGGATCATTCGGGATAATAAATCTTGTGAAGCCAGTCATAACAGCAAGGCTTTTGGGTGAGTCTAACTTTGGATTTATATCAGCAGTGGTTGGTGTTGGCTACATTTTCGGGTTTGCTATTGCCCCAGGGGTGTCTGGTTTTATTTCAGATGTTTGGGGAAACGATCGTCTTATTGGGACAACTTTTTTATTGGCCTTGGTAGGATTTGTGATATTTTCAGCGTCAGCAACCAGAAAATTTAAACAGAAATAGGTTTACCTAAAACTTCCTATGAAATTTGCCAGGTGATGGCCGATATCGTTTGGAGATATTTCCTGTACGAAATGGCCCCCTTTTACAGTCACTTCCCGTTGATTATTCCACAATCGGGCCTTTTCTCTCTGGTTACCAACCAGTATTGATCCCGGTTCCGCATTTATGAAGAGCTTGGGTATGTCACTTGCACTTAAAAATTCCGCATAAGATCCCGCTATGTCGACCATATATTCAGGTTCTCCAGCAATAGGTATTTCCCGGGGCCAGGTAAGCGTAGGGCGTCTGTCCTCCCCTGGTGTCTTGTAGGGTGCCGAATAAATTGCTAGATCCTTTTCTGAAAGCCTCCCATCTCCTGCAAGTATCCTTTCAACAAATATGTTTTTCTCCAATATTAGTTCTTCCCCAGCGTCGGACCTGAAAGCTTGGAAAATATTTCTTGCTTCCGCAGGCCAATCCTCCCAACTTTCTATAGGGCCAGTTATAGCTTCCATGTAGGTAATGCTTTTAACTTTCTTTGGGTTAAGCTGGGTCCAGTAAAATCCGAGGGCTGAACCCCAGTCATGGATTACAAAATGAACGTTGCTGAGATCTAAATTCTCGAATAGTTTGTATAGGTATGTGCTGTGCTCTTCAAATTTGTAATTAGCAGGTCCAGTGCTGTCCAGCTTATCTGAGTCTCCCATTCCAATGAGATCAGGTGCTATAATTCTTCCTAGGTGGCCAACATGTGGGATTATATTTCTCCAAAGGTATGAAGATGTTGGATTTCCGTGGATAAAAACTATTGGATCTCCTACTCCTTCGTCTATGTAGGCCATAGATTTACCCTTAATATCCATAAACTTTTTGGGATATGGCTCTCTAGGAAAATTCCCTTTGGTCATTACTATTCCTCAGTTTCGAGTTTGGGTTCCTGGTAGATAGACATTGATGTCAGTGGCTCGATCTTATCAAAATACGGCTAAACATTCTTTCTTCCCTCTTAGGTATAATCGTGCTTATATTCACTCACAGGAGAAAATTTTGAATACAAGCAAACTTGAAGTTGGCCAGTCAGGCTGTATCGATGTGCAAATCACTACTGAAATGACGACTAACAGAACTGGGAATAAAGGTGATGATGTATTGTCTACTCCCGCAATGTTGGGTCTGATGGAGGGTGCATGCATCAGGCAATCGGATCATCTCTTGGATGAAAATGCTTCCACTGTGGGTTACGCAGTTGATGGTCTTCGCCATGTTGCACGGACGGACGTTGGAGAAATTGTAGGAATAAGTACATCTTTGACCGAAATTGATAGGGAAAAGGGTCGCCTTACCTATGAGATTCAAGTAAGCCACAATGGTAATACGGTAGGCAAAGCGGTGCATAAGAGGGCGATAATTTCTAAAGGTTAAAATTCTCGAAGGTTTCCAGGGTTGGCAAAACGAACCTTCGAATTTTTTTAAAAGGAGAGCTAAGCATGAAAAGGCTGCTTTTTACTGGAGATTCTGTCGTAGAGACTATAAATATCGAAAAACTGGCACCTCGTGCCGGAGAAATTCTTCTAAAAATGAAAGCCTCAGGTGTGTGTGGCAGTGATTTAAAAAATTTTAGAACTCCCCAATCAGAAAAACCAAAAATATCAGAATTGAAAGTTCCAGGCCATGAACCAGTCGGTGTAATAGCAGAACTTGGTTCTAATGTAGATGGACTGTCTATTGGAGACAAGGTCATGATGCATCACTACACAGGTTGTTTGAAGTGCTCCATGTGCCTTACTGGATATACTCAAATGTGCTTAGCTGGGCATGAAGTTTATGGGTCGACAGCACATGGTGGTCATCAAGAATATATGGTCGTTCCAGCTTATACGTGCATTCCTATGCCGGAAGGTCTTGATTTTATTTCTGCGGCGGCCTGTTCATGTGGGACTGGTACTGCCTTTCATGCGGTCAAAAGGTTGGCCCCAACAGGGCTAGATACTGTCGCTATATTTGGACAAGGACCTGTTGGCCTTTCAGCAACCATGTTCGCAGCTCACCTAGGTGCGAGGGTAATAGCAGTCGATATATCTTCATACCGGCTGGATCTGGCCAAAGAATTAGGTGCTGACGAGGTAATAGATTCCTCTTCAAGCAATCCGGAACAGGTGATTAGAGAACTTACTAACGGTGAAGGGGCCGAATGCACATTGGACGCTACCGGCATACCAGAGGTTCGTATACAAGCCGTGAATAGTGCTAAATACTGGGGGAAAGCGTGTTTTGTAGGAGAAGGGAATAACACTACGTTCGATGTGAGTGCCCAAATAATTCATAAACAATTAACAATATTGGGTTCTTGGACGTTTAGCCAAGCCGGTCTGAGCGAGGTGGCAAACTTTGTGGTCCAGAGGAAATCTCCTATGGATAAATTAATTACCCATACCTACGGCCTTGATGAAGCCCAACAGGCTTACGATACTTTTATTTCTGGTGAAACAGGCAAAGTTATTTTGACAATGGAATAGCTTTGCAAAACACTGAATTGCTGATTTCAGTAATTTAGAATGTAGCTATTGGGTTTATTGGAGACCCTGTACCGCCTTTCACTACAAGCGGAGCTATAGTCAAATGAAATGTGTATCTGTTTAGTTCTTCACAAGTTTTTGCCAATCGGTCAAAATCTGCATTATCCAGAATCGGCATTCCCATGTGGGGTATGATCACCTCGTGGACAGCTATTCTCGCTGGATATTCGTAGTCTCGGTGACCTGATTCTTGAAGGTCCCAGCCCAGCAATGAAGCGTCTGTATCATATAGAAATTCAATTATTGAAGGTGCATTACCAGGGGTGTTAGGCGGGAACGTCATCTCCAAGTGTGGATGTGCTTCCCAAAATGCCTTATAACCTGATCGTATAAAAACTGCATCTCCTGGTTGCGGTGTTATTCCCTGGTTTTTTGCCCAATCTTCTAGTTCCCAACCTTCTACCGGACTTTTTAAGTCAACAAAGTCGGTGCCTCTAAATTTTGGCATGTCATATAAAACCCCTCGGGTAACTATCCCGTCTCTCCAGTTTTCTATGGAATGAGTTGTGGCTCCTGATTCTGTTACCAAAGCTGGATCTTTGTCGTTATAGAGACGTCCACCCTCATTCACGCTTTTAGTAAAGAAATGGCAAAGTGCATCGATATGTGTGTTTACAAAGCCATGGTAGGAGACACCAATGTAATCTCCTGAACCTCTTTCGTGGACCAACATATTATGATCGGCTGGTTTAGGATTTCTATGACGGTCGGGAATGACTGACTGCGTAGCCAAGGGATTCGCGCATGAAACGGTCCGCCCTGTGTTGATAAGACGGGCTGCCTCTTTCACTAAATCAGGAGTTATATGGTTAAGAGTTCCAAACTGGTCATCATCACCCCATCTTCCCCAGTTACTGAATTTAGTTTTGTAATCGAGATATTCCTGTATGGTCGTTGGCGTTCGATCTTTAAGTCCCATATTTTCTCACCTTAGTTATTGTATTAATAGCTTCTTCAAATCCACAAACCTTATGTAGCAGATTTCGCTGAATGATCCCAAGGAGCAATCCATTCTTCTTTTATTTCCATACCAAAACCTGGGGCATCTGAAGGTTTCACATAACCATCTTTTGGCATCGGCATCCCGGGTATTGGGCAGACCTCTTCAAGTGGTATACCTGGATCTGATCCCATCCAGAATTCAGCCATTGGTGATTCCGGCATGGATATAGCAAAATGTTGTCCCCACGGAGAAGCAGCTGCAGCATGTGGGATAGTAATTAACCCTGCCGCTTCTCCAATCGCATATATTTTGAGGGCTTCTGTTAATCCCCCACACCACTTTAAATCTGGTTGAAGTACATCGACCGCCCTGTTTTCTACCAATTGTCTAAACGTCCATCTCCCATGATGGTCTTCTCCTGTCGCTAGCGGAACCCAATTGATTGCCTTTCGAAGCTCAATGTGACCTTCTAGATCTGTCGGTATCAGAGGTTCTTCCAGCCATCTCAATCCATATGGTCTGAGGCGCTCAGCCATTCTTATAGCAAATTCCACATTAAAAGACATAACAGGGTTATACATTAATTCAGCGCTGTCACCCACAGTTTCTCTGGCAGAGGCGATCTTTTCTTCTACTAAATTAAGTCCTTCTATTCCCATGTCGTAGTGGGCGGGATTTGAGACTTTATAATGCTTGAAACCTAGCTCCATTGACCAATCCAGATCGTCTGAAGTCACATAGCAAAGTGATTTCTCCCGACATGGTCCACCTAGCAGACTGTAGACTGGCTGCTCCATGAGTTTGCCTTTTAAATCCCATAGGGCAAGGTCGATCCCAGACTGGGCCACAGTTGCTATCCCACCTGCGCCAAACCTCTGAGTAGATCGCCACATCAGGTCATTCAGAAACTCTAGGGCAAAACAATCCCTACCTTCAAGCAAAGGCGCAAAATGATAATCGACTATTGATGCTGTTATTTCTCCAAAGCTAGTTTGTCCGAGCCCCCAAGTCCCGTCATCAGCGATAACCTGGATCCAAATACTTTCGGTGGTATTTGCCCCTGGCATCTTGCCATGCGCGGTTGTAAATTCCGGATATTTATTTATCGGAAGAGCTCTGGAGGATGTATTGTTCCAATTTGGTCGTCTGGGCTTTGATGTAAGGGGGGCTTTAGGTATATCTACTTGGACGGCTCTAATCTTTTTAATATTCATCGAATACTCCACGGACACGATATAGATTGGGTCCTTTTTGATCCAACACTAGCTTATGTAAGCTTCATTTTCTGAATGATACATGTCTATACCGCGAGATTCATAAAGGGGTTTATATCTTCCGTAAATTTTTAAAGGTCACGAAGGTGACTATGGCCAATAGAATCAAGGCTCCCCCATGCAATGAAATGGCAGTGGTTACGCCTAATATGGAAGCTAGAGCTCCGATTTCTAAGTTTCCTAAAGGAGCAGTCCCCACTGCCGTTGTCCAAGCCCCCATAGCCCTGCCTCTTAAATCATTAGGAACCAATCTTTGTAGCAAGGTTTGGGAAAATAAATCGGAGAGGGCCATCATTCCACTCATTACAACAATTGCCAAAATAGCTATATGAACTGAAGGTGCCAGCCCTAGAAGGAGAAGGGCTATACCAAAAACATGCAAAACAATTATAAATCGAACTCCTTGCCGATCACTCTGCCCCAACATTGAAACGAGGGCGATTGCTATTATGCCTCCGGCGGAACTGAAGGCGTCCAAAACCCCCAATCCTTCAGGGCCCATACCCCAGATGTCGCGTGCGATGCTGGGCATTAGGGCGTTTGAGGTAAATCCAAGTAATTCCACAGACATTACTATCAAGACCAAGGCAGATAAAGTGCGGTTACGTTTTAATTCTCCCCAGAATTCAGAAAAACCATTTGCCAGGCTTCCTTTTCTTGAAGGGGCTGAATCTCCAGACGATTTGATTAAGGTGAAGAAGAAAAAGGCACACCCACAACCGACAGATATTGCAAAATATCCAGCTTCAGCCCCCCATTTTCCAAGAGCAAAACCGACCACTAGGGCCCCGACCATTCCCCCACTGCGCATAGCCAGGCCGAGATAAGACATGCCCAATAATCCATTTTCTTGACCTACCAAGTCAAAAACAAAACTTCGGTTGATGGTATGCAGCATCATATGGATAGTTCCACCAACCGCCGGAATTAACAATAAATGCCATAACTCTGCTTTGCCAGATGCCAATAAAAGACCCATCAAAAATGCCACTAGTGCAGCTGTTGCCATGAGTACCCGTATGAGTGTTCTCCTGTCTATGAGGTCTGAAATAGTGCCAGCTGTTATCCCTAGAAAGAATGCAGGTGCATGTCGGATACCCACGGCTAAACCCACCATGAACGGAGAGTCGGTCAGTTCCAGAATTACCCAACCTAAGACGACGTTTTCACCACGGGTAACGTTTTCGAAGAAAGTTGAGAGAGCCAATAGTCTGAAGTCTCGCAACTTCATCACAGGGGACTGTATTATTTTGTTTATCAAATCAGTTAGGGGCTACGAACAAATTATCTTCCAAATGAGTTTTGTCCGGCCGTTGTACCTCCATCTACCATGTAGACTCCACCATTGCAGAAGCTGCTTTCATCACTGGCCAGAAACATCATTAGGTTACCGACTTCCTCTGGTTCTCCATATCGCCTCTGTGGATTACCTGCAGCAACAGCTTCCTGCGCTTCTTCGACTGTACTGAAGCCTTGTTTTCCTTCAGAAACTCGCTGTTCTTCTATTGATCTCATCATCCGGGTTTGTATCGGGGCCGGATTAACTGTGTTCACCCGAATGCCCATAGAGGAGCCTTCCATCGCTGCGGTCCGCATTAGCCCGATTACCGCGTGTTTACTGGTAGAGTAGGGTGCCATCCCTGCTGATCCTCTAACCCCAGCAGTGGATGATGTAATTACAATACTTCCACCCCCTCTTTCACGCATTACCGGCATAACATACTTTAAACCCAGCCATACCCCTTTAACGTTTACTGACATTACCTTGTCAAACATATCAACGGGAGTATCAATGATCGAGTTCACTTCTCCTTCTATTCCAGCGTTTGCGATAAATACGTCGATACCACCGTGGCGTTCAACAGTAGCATTTACGAACTGTTGTACTTGAACCGGGTCCGTTGTATCACCGACAACATAGCTTACATTTTCATCTCCGATGTCCTGGACCACACTCTTCAGGGCAGATTCACTTAGGTCGATCAAAACTACATGAGCACCCTCTTTTGCGAAAAGTTTTGCTGCTGCTTGGCCAATACCTCCAGCACCGCCTGTTATTACTGCTACTTTACCAGTGAGCCTTGCCATAGCGTACCTCTCTCGCACTTATTTTTTTAATTAAATCAAAGGATGACTAAATTCTGTGGAGGATTCTATTGTTAGTCTGGAATCCACTCACTGTGAGATCACTCACCGCATCCCTGTTTTTCTTATGATCAGGATTTGTGTTTATCGTGGAGATAGTGTCCGCGAGTTCTTCCAGAGTTTCTATAGGAGTGGTGAGCCTTACGATATCTAAGTCAGATGCTAAAGGTCGAGTCACCATTGGTTTTTTTTCAAATTTATCTCTCCATTGCAGCAATGCTTCTATCAAAAGTTGGGATTGGCCTCTTTTGGCTTTCATATATCTACGGTTGATGTATTGTGCTTTATCTAATGAAGTATTTTCCGGAGCGGCTAATATAACCAGTGTCTGGTAGGTGACTTTGCTACACAGCTCCTCAAGGGCCATTAGTCTTGCCTGCCCTTCTGGAGAGTTTGACACAGCCGTTTCGATCTCAGTTACTTCACTTAGTGTCAGACCTGTAATAGCAGTTGTAACGTCTCGGGTTTGAAGGTGGGAAGATGCACTGGTAGCAGTTACAAGTCCGGATTTGCCGGTGGCCTCCAAAGACTTTTTGACCCCTTCTGCTAGTATGAATTCCTTTCCAGGTAACGGCACTCTTCTGATTTCTATCAATGCGTTGGTCATGTAAGCCTCCAAATGGAATCTGTTGTATTAGACTTTGATTGTAATAAATTAGATTCCTCCTTAACAAACTAGGAGCTTAAAATGATTTTGAATTTTGTTTGAGAATCTGAAAAAAGTTGTTCTGATTGTTTTATTGGATGGAGGGGGTTAACCCATAAAATATGCCCGAAGTGGGTTAGGATTGGTAAATCTAAGAGGTTATCCCAATGTATGTAAGAGAATTATAGAAACATATATATCAAGGAAATTTAAATGGAATTTGGAGTACAAGTTAATTGTTACGAAACTGATTGGGCAGCTATTTCTAAAACCATTTTAGCTATGGAAAATGGACAATGGAGTAGTTTATGGTTTGCTGACCATTTTTTGCCCCCCCATGCCTTGAGTTCAAAAACCAATCAGTCCGAAGCAGAAAGTGAATCGGCTTTTGAAGGATTCACTATTTTGGCAGTAGCGGCTGGGATGACTAAAAGATTAAGGTTAGGTCATTTAGTTTTGGGTAACTCCTACAGAAACCCTGGGCTTGTGGCCAAAATGGCTACCACGTTGGATCAAGCCTCTGAAGGTAGGTTCACCCTATCCTTAGGGGCCTCTTGGTATGAAAGAGAACATTTGGCATATGGTTGGCCGTTTCCTTCTATGAAGGAGCGATCAGATAGGTTCGAGGAAGCCTGCGAATTAATCAGATTATTATTTAAATCGAATGAACCGGTTAATTACGAGGGGGAATATTATCAATTGGATCAAGCTCCAATGTCTCCGGGATGCTATCAAATCCCACACATACCAATATTAGTCGGAGGCACCGGAGAAAAAAGAACCTTGCTGACCCTAGCTAAATATGGAGATGTCTTCAATTTGGATGGATGGTCAGGAAGGGGTATGTCTATGGATTTATATAAACATAAAATCGAGGTTTTGGAAAAACATTGTGAGAAAGTGGGCCGGAATTTGGATGAGATTAAGAAAACATTACTTATGCCAATAAAAATCACAGATGATGAAAAAGAAGCAAAAAAATTCATTGTGAAATTGGGTTATCGTTCATCCGACCCCACTCACGGAAATTACGGGGGTGAATTGGTTGGAGCAGAACAAAGTGGGTCTGTTGCCGGTAATTTGAATTATGTAATTGAGCGGATTGAAGAGTTTGCGAAAGAAGGGGTTGAAGAAATTATGTTTGGAGGGATAGAAACAGGAGATATAGACACTCTACAGATGATAGATGAGCAAATAGTAAGTCGGTTCACGTAGAGTGACTAAATCATTAACACATCAGGTGGAAGGTAGTGATGGCTGATAAACGGATTCTCCTTCACAACGCTACATACATTATTACTATGGATGGCGAAAGACGCATAATCAAAGACGGCAGCATATTGGTGGAAAATGATCGTATCGCAGCCGTAGATAAAACGATTAACACATCACAGTTAGAAATAAACAAAGTGATTAATGCCAAAGATATGGTTGTCACTCCCGGATTTATCAATGGTCATTGCCACATAAGCTATGCACATGCTACGCGTGGTATATTTCCAGATGATCTGGGAAACGACTATCTTGTTAATGTGTTTCGTCTTCAAGATTCGATGTCGTCAAAGGAGGAGTTTTTAACCTCTCTCTTAGCTATAACAGAACTTCTGAGTTATGGCACGACTACTATCGTGGACCCTGGCAGTACTAAGCACGTTGATTTATGTATGGAAGCGTACGAACAAACTGGAGTTAGGCTTATCACTGGGATTCAAGTCACTGATCGGGAAAACCCATATCGAATGAATGTCTACTCCCATGATGAAGCATTACAGACCACGGAATCTTTTATCACGCAATATAACGGTGCCTTGGAAGGGAAATTACATGCCTGGGCAATGCCATTTTCACCTGAATATGTTGGTGGGCCCTTGCTAAAGGATCTAAAGCTTCTGTCAGATCAATTGGAAGTTGGCAGCACTCTCCATATTAACAACGCGGGTAGGTTTAAATCTGATGGGTCGAAGGAATCTCCCATACTCGCATTGGAGGAATACGGATTCGTTGGTTCAAATGTAACTTTGGCACATTGTGTAGGTTTGTCAGATAAGGAAATCGCTTTGTTAGCTTCGACTGGTACGGCGGTGATTACTTGTCCCACCAACGTGGTGAAAAACGGAGGCGGTTACGGTAAAAATTTTCCTCTACCTGACTTATTGGAAGCTAACGTGCGAGTCGGGCTAGGTACAGATGCTGGAAATAATTCCAATCTTCTAGAGACTAATCGGTCAATGTATTTGGCTGCAGTACTCATAAAGGATGCCACTGGGGATACAACCCAAATACCACCTGAAAAAGCTTTGGAATTAGCGACTATAGATGGGGCAAAGGCTTTAGGTTTAGATTCGGAAATAGGGTCCTTGGAAGTTGGGAAAAAGGCCGATATAGTTATGTATGACACCCTACGTCCCGAGTGGCAGTCTCTTTTTAACCCTGTGAATAGTCTTGTCTATAGTGCGGATGGTAGAAGTGTGAAAACTGTCATAGTAGATGGGAATGTAGTGATAGAAGATTATGTTCCTAATTTTGTTGACACCGAAAAGCTAATACGAGAGGTGCAGGATATTGGAACGGATATGATGAAGCGGAATGAGGTGTCCTTCCCTCAAAAATGGCCGATAGTTTAGCTGATTTTAGGTCTTTTAGTAGGTTCCGAATTTATAGGGTATATCCTCTGATGTTTGGTCTTTAACCCACTCAGGTCGTAAATTTCCAATGATGGTCTCAACTTCAGACAAATCGCGAGAAGTAAGTTTCCAGGTTGTAGCCTTGACTGCATTTTCAACTTGAGCAACTGATTTCATACCCACAATAGCTGAGGTTACCGCAGAGTTGGCCAAGACCCATGCAATTGCCAACTGTATTAGATCCCTTCCCTGGCTTTTAGCCCATTTTTCTAATTGCTGGGTTACCTCATAAATAGTTTCAAACATAGCTCCCTGGAAGAAATTGAACAATCTTCTTTCATCATCGTTGGCGAATATATGCCCAGGTTTGTAGCTCCCGCCCAACAGACCTTTGGCTAATACTGAATGAGGAATAATGCCTATTTCATTTTGCCTACAGAATTCCAAAGTTAGGTCTTCCTGTCGGAAGAGTAAGTTGTAGCGAGGCTGGGAGCTGATAATTGTGCCAAATTCCATAGCTTCCTGCGTTTGGTCGGACGTGAAGTTCGATAATCCTATATGTCGGATCTTGCCTTGGTCCTTGAGGGCCATAAGGATTTCCATGGTATTTTGTATAGGCCATTTGGGCTGTGGGGTATGAAGCTGATATAGATCAATATATTCGACATTCAAAGCTGATAAACTGTTTTCTATCGCTTCATAAATGTGTTTTTCTGAATGATCTGGGCCTGACAGCTTGGAAGCGAGAATCACTGAATCTCGTCTGCCTTTTAAGGCTTGCCCCAAAACCGATTCACTAGTTTGGTAACCCTCAGCAGTATCGATAAAAGTAATTCCTAGGTCCACTGCCGCCTGGATGGTTCCTACAGCTTGTTTTAGGTCGACATTTCCCATACCTCCCCCTATTGGCCAGGCACCAAAGCATACCGTGGAGACTTTTAAATCAGATTTTCCTAATACTCTTGTTTCCATTTTTTCTATAACGGTAGGGTTTTTGGCAACCCTAGTCCAAATTCATTCGTTTCTTCCACAATTGTCATAAACTTGTGGATGGTTCTAGCAAGATCAATAAGAAAACCTTCCTGGGCTATTGAATCGACCATGGAAAACTTGCTCATAATGGAGACTGCATACGGGTTATTTGGTAAATAGACGATGCCTGTGTCACCTCGGACCTTGTCCATGCCCCCTGGTTTATTTGCCACCACCACCGTAGATCCAATTGCCTTATTCAGATAAGCTGATTTTGGTTTGCTCATAATTCTTAAGACCTGGGCGGATACTTTTGGAGTAGGCTTTCTGTTATGCAATTGGTCCATCATCGTGATTAATTCGTTCGGGGTAGAAACATTTTCATCGCCTCTGTTTATTGCCTCAGGGTCCATCATCTTGCGTCTGAGTTTGGTCTTCGACAATCCCATGTCTCGAATTAAATCATTAACTCCTTCCATTCCTGCAATATCTATGCAGGTGTTGGTAGCAGTGTTATCTGATGCAAGCATCATGAGTATAGCAACGTCCAAAACAGTAAATTCGGGATCATTCTCAAGGAAATGAATTACCCCACTTCCAGCTCCGTACATGTTCCGAGTAAACCGGATTCTTGCTGACAAATCTATTTCGCCTTCTTCTTGCAAGGAAAACAGCTTTGCCAATACATGTATCTTTATTGTTGATGCTGTGGGGAATACTTCATCTCCATTAATAGAAATGTTTTTTTCACCTGTGAGACTTTTTACCGCTAAGCCTGCTACTCCGTCAAAACTGGTTATTTTATCTCTTAAAGTGTTTTCTAATTGTTCCCACAGAGAATCCCTGCTCATTTAATTCCTCTTTTTAACCTTCATGATATATAAAATTCTAAAGGATATGAGCTAATACGTATAATCAGACACGATATGTAATATGAATCTATTCACGAAGTTTGAATCGGGAGGGAAAAAATGTTTAGAAACGAAATGAAAAGAGATCTGGGAAAAGGTAAAAAGATATATGGCACTATGCTTCAGGAGATGGTGAATCCTACAGCTGCTCAAATTTTTAAACGAGCTGGATTCGATTTTTTTATGGTTGATTGTGAACATAGTCCATACGATCAAGGAAGCGTTAGGGAAATTTTAAGAGTTGCTCGACTGGAAGAAATTTGTCCCTTGGTGCGAATTAGGAACCTTGATTATAGCCTTGCAGCTGGCTATCTAGATGCAGGAGCTATGGGCTTAATGCTGCCAAGGGTAGAGGATGTCACTGACACAGAAACTTTAGTTAGTTTTATGAAGTATCCACCCCAAGGGATTAGAGGTCTATCCGGGGATGCTCCGCACTCTGACTACAGGTTTGGAGATCTTGCTGAATTTATCGAAATTCAGAATCAAGATACAGTGGCTATTGCTCAAATAGAAAGAAAGGCCGCAATCGAAAATTTGGAAGAAATACTTTCGGTGACTGGGATAGATGTGGCTCTTGTTGGACCTGAGGATTTATCTCTATCGTATGGAGTACCCGGCCAGACCTCTCACCCAACTGTGGTTAATGCCATTCAAAAAGTTATAGATATTTCAGTAAAACTCGGAGTCGCCCCTGGTATACATATGGGGAATATAGAAAAACTTACCGAATGGAAAGAAAAAGGAATGCAGGTAATTATGTACAACTCAGACCTTGGATTCCTGATTGAAGGTGCAGAAGAAGGGTTAAAGGCTTTGAAAAATTAATATGGTTTATCGTGGGTTTGGTACAAATAGACCAGTTGAGGAAAGGGTTCTCTCCCTATTGGAATTTACTACTTTTTATTGTTCTGGTTGTCAATTTCCACTTCGATAGGGTGATTGATTATTTTTGTCCTGTGTTGTGAGGTTGTGGGAGTGATGTAGCTCCCGGATGGAAGTTAATCAATCTCACCTAAAAAATCTAAGAGGAGTTTAAGTACACTTTCCGGTTGCTCTTGTTGTACCCAATGGCCAGCATTATCCACTAATTGAATTTCACCCATATTGGTACAGACTTCATTTCTCATTTTAGCGATTGCACCAGGCCTCTGGAATATTCCCCAATCTTGCCTACCGGAGACAAACATGGCAGGTTTTTCTATTTTCATCCCTGAAAAAAGTTCTAAGTTCCCTCGATTCCCGCTACTCCCCCCGGATCGGTACCAGTTTAGACCTCCCTGAAATCCTGTTCGTCCGTACTCTGAGACGTAGACTTTCAGCTCCTCTTCGGTTAACCATTCGCAAGAATTTATTTCCTCAGAAGTTGGCATATGTTTTCCTACGGCCTCTGGCATCGTGTCTTCTAAATCCATAATGTAATAGGTGGGCATTTTGGCCAACTGTTCCGCGGTCCAAGAACTTAGAGGAAAGGGCTTGTTTTCCTTCCAATCGGCACTTTTATGATGATAATAGGCTCTTATAAAATCTGGTAATCCTTTTTCCGAATCCATAATGTCAGAATTGGCCTCGGGGGTCCTATAGTAGTCCTGGTAGTGTTTTCTAGGCCTTTCAAGATTAGCTAATTCTGCAGCGATGTCGACTACCGGGTCCTTGGTTGTAGTCAGGGTTTTCAAGGTGTTCAAAGGTATGCTTGGTGCGCCTGTGAAAGGAGCACTCATCATAACAACAGATTCGTATATATCAGGCCTTATCAGAGCTGACCAACCCGCAACACCGGCACCAGAATCGTGGGCTATAACACTTTTGACTTTTTCATAACCTAGTGCAGAAACCAAACCCAACATGTCTCGTACAAGATTGTTTTGATAATAGGAAGAAAGATCCGAAACGTATGAATTGTTCCATCCAGTTGTTGCCCCAAATCCCCTTTGATCTGGTGCTACTACGTGGTAGCCAGATTTTGATAGAGGTAGAATCATTTTTCTCCAGCTATAAGATAATTCCGGAAATCCATGGAGCAATAGTAGAAGTGGATTGTTTTTGTTTTCAAAACCTGCCTCGAGATAATGGATATCAAGACCATTGATGCCTCGGCAAACCCGTGATCGTATCTGATCAGCCAAGGTACCGGCCCCATAATCTTTTATATTATGTGTCATATTGATTCCTGTTTTGGTTGAAGTTATGACTATTAATAAACCATAAACATTTCTTGCAAAATATCGGGATTCTTGGTTATTGTTAAACCTAACATCAATAATATTCTGGCTTTTTGTGGATGAAGGTTATCGGCGACCAGAAACCCTAATTTGGTGATGCGTGGTGTGATGACGATTCTGCCTGCAGTAGACCTTGATGCCAAAACTACAGGAATCCCTTCTTGTGTGGTTTCAGCTCCAGTTTCCAGCATAATTGGAGGCAAAGTTCCAGACCCAAAACCGGTTAATACCATACCATCCGATTTATTTTGGCGTACTGCATTAATAAGCAGGTTGTCGGAGCCCGCGTAGGCATAAACTATGTCTACCCGCGGGAGTTCTGAGAGCGTTTCGACGTCAAAATCAGTTGCGTGAGTATGTTTTCGGAGAGGACTTCTATAGAAGAGTACCTCTCCATCCGAATCAGAGTAACCCAAGAATCCTAGTTCGTTGGCACGGAATGTTTCAACACGTAAAGTATTCGCTTTGTAGACGTCTCTAGCGCAGTGGATTTCATTGTTAAGTACGGTTACGACGCCTTTATCTGTTGCATGAGGGCTCGCAGCAACCCTGACAGCATCTATGAGATTTAGATCTGCATCCGTGCCAAATGCAGTTGGTGGCCGCATTGCCCCGGTAATAACGACGGGTTTTTTGGATTTTACTGTCAAATGGAGAAAATAGGCTGTCTCCTCTAGTGTGGCAGTCCCGTGTGTTACTACAACCCCATCAACATTTGTCGAGTTTAAAACGGTGTTGATCCGTTTACTTAGCTGGAGCCATTCCTTGGGGCCGATTGCTGGGCTACCTACGCTGATCATGTCCTCACTTTGTATATCGGCTAGGGCATTAATTTCGGATATTCGGTCCAATGATTGTTCTATGCTAAATTTCTTACCGAGTTCAGCATACTGAGTGTAATCCAGCCTGTCAGATCCAATTCCAGCGATGGTTCCACCTGTCCCAATCACGTGGATTAAAGGTTTTCGGTGTGCCATAATTTCGCCTCATTTTACAAAAAGTTTTTAGAACGAAGGGCCTCCGGTCAAAGGCTCTGCGTCTTTGTAAGAAATTTTGAAAACCAAGATCACTTTATTTCAATTTCCATGAAAGCAACTTCGATTTCAGAATGGTTGATTACATTGTGTTCAGCCCCGGAGTACCTGAAATACGGAATTCCGGTTTTTATCTCGTTTAATGACTCTGATCCTGATCGGTCTACAATTGTGAGAGTGCCTGTAAGTAGTGGTACTACTGTGTAATCGAGTTCGTGCATGTGCCAGCCTGTTTCCTCACCTGGGCTAAAATGCCATTTTGTTACTCGTACTCTTTCATTGTCTTCAAAAATTGTAGATTTAGCTGTCATGATTTTTTAATGCCTTTGTGCTATTGAATTAGTTCAGCTAATTTAATAGTGGCTCCGGTACAATTTATAGCACCTTTACTTTAGGTTATGAATATTGGAAATTAGAAGCAAATAGTACCATTTCCACTAAAATAGATCGTGATAGGGCAGTATATCTACCTTGGTGTGTAGTTGCCAGGATGGTTAGTAACTCCAAATCAACAGTTACCCATGTATTTTTCTATTCTTTTGATAATATCTGTTGTAGAAATATCTGAGGTATAGGGCACCAACCGGAAAATCCCCAAGTCGATTGGAATCTTATAGCACAATTGTTTCATCTCCCCTGAAAAATCGTCACCATGAACAATCAGATCTATACGATGGGCGGTTATCCATTCTTGATCAACTATCAATGGTGCATCAGGTATGACTTCATCCACATGGCGGCAGGAAGATACCGTATCTACACGTTCTTTCATGGTCATTATTGGAGATCGTTTATATTCTTTTACAACCTTGTCAGAATGAATTCCGACAATTAAATAATCACCGAATTGTCGAGCTTTCTTAAGAAAGTTAGCGTGACCATAATGAAATAGATCGGCTACCATATCGACATAAACCCTTGTCATTTCTTCTCTCCCGAATATATTAAATGTCTTCTATAATTTCGAAAATTTTAGTTAGGGTGTCTCTTTTAATACTCGAATTCTTCCGTATTTTTCATTCGGGTCTTCAATATAGGAATAGTTTTTCCCGGGTTTTAAAATCTCCTCGTATAGGATTTCTCTTTCATCATCATTACCGACAACAACTGCGTAATAGTCTTCATTAAGTAAATTGAAATGTGCAAATCCTTCCTGATCAGTTGTACAACGGCTGACCCCAACAATGGTTACTTCAGTCATTTTGATGGGCACCATATCAGGGCCAAAAATCTTGATTTTAGTAGCGTATTTCTTAGGGAACAAAAACTTGAGAATTTTATTAAGAACCCCAGACCTGTCAAGGACTGCCGACTCAGGTATCGAATCTATAATATCGCCTTCAAAACCTACCTTTTTGGGTACTCGCCAGTCTGGACCATATTTGAGTGTTAAATATTCTTCTGCAGGATTGGGCACATAGAAAGATTCCCCTAGCAAACAAGTTTGGCGTAGAGATTCATAAAGTCGAACTGGGATTTTGACTGCAGGATACTGAAAAATATCCCCTTTAAATGCCTTGTAGCAAGTCCAATCAACAGGAATCCCATATTTTGAAAGCTCTACCCCAATGTGAAAATCAGTTCGCAGAATTTTTACTGTGAAACCTGCTTCCTTAAACCTATCTGCTGCCTTATAAATGGACCGCTCATCAAGATCATGTAACCCGATGATAGACCCGATATCTATATCGTCATCCCAAGGGATAAGTTCTCCATCTCGGACTGCTCCTAAACAGGTTCCGTGACGCAGAAAGAAAATTATATTGGTGTCATTCAGCAATTGCCTGATCTCCAACAGAACCTTCTCTGCATCCCCCATATGCATTGTTCTCATTTCCTCCCTCCTACCTGGTTGGAAGCGATGCTGTGCGTGACGATATGTACACTGATGTTATGGAATAAATCCGTTTGTATCATACATAAATTTGAGCTGGTAACAGTTATACCACGCCCATAATGACATTGGCTTCCCTAAAGTGCATAATCAATGAAAGAGAGACTATATGGAACAAACATTCTCAGGTTTAATGGCTTTGACCCTTGGAGATATTGGGCTTCCGTCCGATCATCTTGCCTGGAAGGCTCTCTTACTGACGGTCATATCCCTATTGGTAGGAATACTGGGAGGATTCGTCGGCCTTGCATTGGGGACAATTCGCTTACCGGCACTGCTGCTTTTAGGGACACCGGCTGCTATTGCTGGAGGAACTAATATTATGGTCAGCAGTCTTAGTTCCCTCACCGGTGCAATAAAGCATTGGCGAGGAGGTAGAGTGGACATGAGGATAGTCATGGTGATGGGTATTCCTGCCTTTGCAGGAGCTTTTGCCGGGGGATTTCTCAGCGGTGTCATACACGAAGGAATACTTCTATTTCTCGCAGGATTACTTGTGTTGTGGCAGGGAGTAGAATTCATCATTATCTACCAAAACCGCGTAAAATCCGGGCAATCAACTTCTCCTCTTTTTGGAGCCGGATTAGAGGGATCTTCAGGCCTATTCAGTCCTGGGCGGGTTTCTGCAGAAGCCGGAATAGGGTTGGGGGTTGGGCTTCTGGGCGGTGCCGTTGGGCTTATCTTGGGTAGCATACGCTTACCAGCCCTTGTCAGGGTTCTTAAAATCGATCCCCGTATTGCTGCAGGATCTAATCTTTTTATCGGATTTTTTATGGGGGCAGTAGGATGGATAGGGCACGCCAGTCAGGGAAAGGTCGACTACCCTGTTTTAGTCCTTATGGGAGCGGGTGCTATGGTTGGTAGTTGGTATGGTGCGAAGTTGACCGGGAAAGTGAATCTGAACACTCTTATTCTTACGATGGGCTTCGTTCTTCTAGCTGTCGGGTTGTTGTTAGCATATCGAGGGACCTTACCATTGTTTCAATAATTACTTATCTTAATATTAAGACGTAGGAATGAAAACTAGGCTATTAACCCTTTGTTCTTCTTGGATATGATTATGTCGTCTATGTTCGGGACAATTTCAGTTAAGCCTCTTCCAGGAAACACTGAGGCCCACCGATATAGGTTAAAGGCCTGCCCCTGATCAGTAGAAAGTAGAGGGGAGTCCTGTATCACAGTATCTAATTCAGTGATAACTGAATTAGATATCCTTCTATATAAGCGATCAACGGTGTCTAAGATTCCTTGGTCATTGGATAAAGAATTTATCTCTCTTTGATACCATTCCATCGCATTAAATTCTAGCTTCCTGGTCCGAGGGTAAAAAGATGCCATCAGATTCCATTGATCTCCCTCACGACTTTGATCACCGCTCCCTCGAAAATCAGACCTTATAATTACAGCAGGTATGTCCAAAGTTTTAGCATACAAGAATTCTACGACGGTCCCTGAGTCCAATTCAGTGCCATCAAAATTAAAAATTGCTAGATCGCATGCCAGCAGACAACTTAAATCCTGATTTCTTATGTCGACTAATCTGCCGGTAGATTGTTCAAGGTCTTGCGGTAGTATGCATCGATATTTTTCCTTGGACAATGTATTTATATAGGAGGCTAAAATAGCGTTACCGATGAGTTCCTTGTGATCGAATAGCGCTCCGGCAAAATATATTGTGTATTCGGTATTTATTTCTGCATTCATAATCTTTCACCCCTTTTTGATTAGAATTGTAAAGCAACCAACATTAAACCCTTTGGTAAAACGGAGACAGAAACTAACCGGCCCCAGTGTATGGGCTATCCTTAAACATGTATCGATATACTGCGTCCTGATATAGATTGGGTGTGTGAAGGCTACGTTGGATATTTTTGGTATTTCGAACCACTTTGGGGTATGGAAACCTCTGGACCACGTTAGAATAAAATGAATGTATCTTCCTCAAATTAAATTGCTAAACAATGATTCTTAATTCCTTCCTCGGTAATATAAAACCTTAGAGTTTCATCTAACTCTTCAGAGGATACAAAACCTTGATACCTATGTGATATCTCACCGATACAATTGATAATGAATGTCCATTGAAAGCTCGGCAAGTCCCATTTTTTGAAAGCCTCAGAGTATAAGCCAGCCTTAGAATCATTTTGCAGTTCAATGGGGTTATCATAAATTTCAACGTGAATGAAATTTATTGAAAGATTCATGCGGGCACTTAATTTTTGTAGTACTTTCACCTGTGGTCCACAAGCCTCATCTCGGCAGAAAGCGGGGCTAGAAAAAGTGATAACAGTGGGCTTACCACTTTTTATAGCTTCGCTAATTGAGTGGCGATACAATTCAAGGTCGATTATATTTCCTGTTGAAAGTTGTTGAAAACTTACTACGTCATCTAAGGTTTTGTTCTTTTCAGTGGGAGCTTTGTCACCTTTGTAAGGAGCGACCGTTTTTTTGTTAACAGTGAATCCCCCCTCAATGGAGATGTCCTTTTTGTTGTCCACGAAATCTACCTTGAAGTTCCAGGTTCCTGGATAAGGAAAAATCGCATTGGCGACAAAAGAACCTCTGTTAAGATCATCCCAATACATGAACTGGGCAGCGGTTTTTGATTCATAGGGATATTTGGCCGGAGCATAAAAGGTCACCATCGAGTCAGCCCCATTTATAAACCCTTTGTCAGACAGAACTATGAATGCAAATCGATTTTCCCCAACTCCCAGATCTGTAGTTGCTAAAACTATTTGATAGCCTTCCAGGGTTACTGGGCTTTTGATTGGATATTCATTTGTAAATGGATCCACAACCTCTTTGCAAGAGATGGTTAAAGTCATTACGACAATACAAAACAAGAAAATAGAAAAAAACCTGTTGTAGGTCATTTAAATGATTATTCCCTTACATCGGAACCAAAGGTGAAAGAATAAATAGAGAACCCTGACGATGTAGAGCTTAATATCAGCTCTCGAGTGTCGAATTGTTTCAACTTAACGATGTTATACATCCTTGAATTGTCAACTTCAATAAAGCTCTTTCCGTCGGGGTCAAAGTAGACATCCTTACCCGCTTCTGATTCCAGTAAAGGGCTTCCATCTAGGGTGGCTAATACTTTGTACGGGTTGTTAGTTTTTCCTAACACCACGTTCACTTCAGCCCCTGAAAATTTTAGAGATATGTAATCATTGTAAGTATCAGTATCTCTACCGTGAGAAATATATTCTTTTTCTTTACTCCATAACCCCTCAATATAAACTTGGTCTTTTTTTCTACTGGAGGGACTTTCGAAGATATCTTTTTTCTTCCAAGTGTCAGTGCGGATATTGTCATAGTATTCCGTATTTCCGATGTATGTAGGTTGAAAAAAATTAAACTTGTAGTTTCTATCAGTACCCATATATAACTCCAGTGTTTGCTCGCTGTGGGAAATGTTGGGGGAGTCACTACTTTGTTGAAGGTAGACTTCCATAGGGATATCTGACAGATCGAACCCAGCCTCCTCTAATAAAGCTCTTATTGCCAATTCTGTCTCTTCGTATCCTCCTTCTCCAAAGTGTTTAAATTGGATCACTCCATCTTTATCTAAAAGATATTTCGCAGGCCAGTATCGATTATCAAACGTGTCCCATATTTTGAAATCGTTATCCAAAACTATTGGATAATCGATACCCAAATTCTCTACAGCAGAAAGGACATTTTCATATATTTTTTCGAATTCAAATTCAGGGCTGTGCACTCCCAAAATATTTAACCCCTTTTCGTTGTATTTCCTGTGCCATTCACTCAAGTGTGGAAGAGTCCGTATGCAATTGACGCATGTGTAGGTCCAAAAATCGATTAGAACGACCTCATTTCTCTTTTCCTTCAAGCCAAATGGTTCACTATTGATCCACGGTCCTTGAGTGCCGAATTCAATAGGGCTAAGCCTCGGGGCAAGTTGAGAATTTGGTATGGATTGGTCTGCGATATTCTCAGAGCAAGCGAACATCGCCACAACCATGATTATCAAAACTAGATTCCCAACTATCTGTGTCATATTAATTCCCATTCTAAAACATACTTGTTAATAGCTATAATGCGCATATGACACAGAACATTGAAAACAGCATTGAAACGGCCAAGGTTGTGGACAAAACAAGAAAAGCTGGATTTAGGACTTCATATGTCCGATAAGTTGAGCTCATCCGAATTTGAGAGCACATCGGGAGGGAAAACACAGAAGCCAATTAACCTTAAGGAAGGCGGTAAGAAATTGGTATCAGCAATAGTATTGGGCCATTCAGTGAGTCACATTTTTAACTCTTCCCTACCATTGCTGCTTGCAATGATGAAAACTGATCCACGTTTTAATTTAACTGCGACTCAATTTGGTGTAGTGGGAGGGGTTGGGAAAGGAGCCTCCGATGCCACCACGATGGTTGCGGGTTATCTTGGAGAACGCTTTGCCAATCGTCCCGGGGTCATGTTGTCTATATCGTTGACTATTATGGGAAGTTCCTTCTTTCTCCTGGGGATGGCTCCTAGTTTCTGGTGGCTTCTTGGAGCTATGTTGCTTGTTGGAATAGGTCCTTCTTTGTATCACCCACCGGCGATTGCAGAGCTCTCTAAAAGATTTCCAGGTAGGCGAGGATTTGCGGTATCACTTCATGGAACCGGGGGATCGATAGGAGAGATGTTGGGTCCTTTCATTGCAGGCTTGTTGACTACTGAGACATTCAAGGTCGGTAGCATCATTACAATAACTTATCTTATTGCCTTTGAATGGAATGAACTTTTAAAAATAAGTGTTTTACCAGCCTTGATTTTCGCTGTAATTGTCTACTTGATGATGCGGAATGTTTCGAAAGAAACCTCTGAAACAAGCTCCTCCGGAGAATATTTCAAGGGTTTGAGAGAATTACTAAAAGTAAAAGGAATATGGGGCCTAATTCTTGTCACAGGTTTGAGCGATATGGGGCTGTCCTCGGTCACATATTTTCTGCCTCTTTATCTAATATCCGCTCCAGGAGAGGGAGGCCTTGGCAAGGATGCACTTACAGTCGGATTTTTCCTGGCAGGGGCACAAGTAGCTGGAATTATTGCTCAACCTGTCATGGGATGGTTGTCTGACATGTACGGAAGAAAAATAGTGCTATTGCCTGCAATGACCTTTTTAGGTATTTTGTTTATTGGATTGTATTTCGCCGCTGATGGTTATCTACTTGTGTTGAATGTGTTCGCAATGGGTGCTTTCCTATACTCACTGCATACCGTCTT
The DNA here is from genome assembly GCA_029936675.1 of Dehalococcoidia bacterium. Lineage (GTDB taxonomy): Bacteria > Chloroflexota > Dehalococcoidia > Lucifugimonadales > UBA826 > UBA11996. The sequence goes on from JAPYSB010000003.1 coordinate 280,124, forward strand.
TATTGCCGCTGCTATGGACGTATCTGGGGGAAAATCACAGGCGACAGTGGTCTCATTGATTTATAGTGCAAGTTTATTAGGAACGGCTTCACCAATTTTCACAGGATTACTTATCGATGAATTTGGATTAAAATCGGCCTTTCTATTCAGCGGGATCATTTCGTTGTTGGCGACTATCCTTCTTTTCTCACTCAAACTTCCAATGAGCGTCGATATAACTGACTAAAACAAAAGACCGCACCTTAATTTTTCAAAGCTACCCCGCTTTTCATGGCTGCAGCTTTTACACCTTTTGCGACTTGATCAGCCATATCAGTATCAAAAATGCTTGGCATAATATATTCGTTATTAAGATGGCTTTCTGGGACTCCTTTCGATATAGCAAACGCGGCGGCCATTTTCATTCCATCTGTGACTTTTTGCGCTCGAGCATCTAGGATGCCCCTGAACATGCCAGGGAAACACAAAGCATTATTAACTTGGTTAGGGTAATCTGACCGTCCTGTCGCCATAACTTCAACAACTCCTTCAACCTCCTCTGGCCAAATCTCGGGGTCGGGATTTGCCATAGCAAATATGATTGGTTTTCTGTTCATCAAACTCACTTCCTCAAGCCCAAGGACTCCTGGACCCGATAGCCCTATGAATACATCTGCGCCCTTCATAGCTTCTTGGATGTGGCCAGAAATATTATCTGGATTTGTTATCTCGGAATATTCTTTCCAGACTTTGTTATTTCCGTAATCCTTTTGTCTGTCTAATATTCCTTCCCTATCTACTCCAACGATATTTTTTACGCCGGCTTTGATCAAAAGTTTGGTAGTGGCGACCCCAGCTGCTCCTACCCCGACCAATACCACCTTTAGGTCAGGTAATTTTTTGTTGACTACTTTGACCGCATTGTATAGTGCGGCCAGAACCACGATTGCGGTTCCGTGTTGATCGTCGTGAAATACCGGTATGCTCAATTCCTTGTGAAGACGGTGTTCTATTTCAAAACATCTCGGTGCTGAAATGTCTTCCAGGTTTATTGCCCCGAACCCATGGGATAGCAATTTTATTGTGTCGACGATTTTGGCGGTGTCATGAGTATCTAGAACTATCGGCCAGGCATCTACTCCGACTAGCTCTTTCAATAATTGAGCCTTACCTTCCATTACTGGTAAGGCTGCAGCAGGACCAATATCTCCTAATCCAAGTACTGCGGACCCATCGGTCACAATAGCGACCGTATTTCCCTTACTTGTGAGATTCCATACAGATTCTGGTTGGTCATAGATGGCTTTGCTAACTCTCGCAACACCGGGAGTGTAAATTAATGACATGTCATTTCTGGTTTTAATGGGTGTTTTACTCTGCATTTCAATTTTACCGCCAAGATGCCTTAAAAAGACTTGGTCGGATACATTGACTATTGTTACTCCCTCAACACTTGATACTGCTTCTTTTAATATTTCTGCATGTGAATCATCCCGAGCATTTATCGTAATGTCCCTCACCATACTGTCGCGTCCAGCTGATACGATGTCGATGGCGCCGATATCTCCCTCGGCAGCACTTATGTTGGTGGTTATTTGGCCCAGCATACCAACTGTATTTGGATATGATGTTCTTATCGTGATACTATGCGCGGCCCCAGTTTGCCTTCTAACCGTCAAGCGATCACCTCACGTGTGAGACTGTTTCTTTTGATAGCGGACGTAAAATACTGTTTCATACTATACTCGAATGAATTTGAATTAGAGAGCAGTAAATGAGAGCATTTCAAACTTTTCCCCGCTATAAACAGGCTTACTGGCCTTGAAGATTGTACGGTGATGTGCCATCTGGCTATGCCCTCGAAACTTTCCCCAATTTCTCCAAATAATGCCTATAGTGATTTATCTTCAGTAAGGTGGTTTGAGAGGTTTGGCATTAAAGGACAGATTCCATCCACGCCCTGTTACCCTTTGTCCGGAAACACATTTTCCTGATTGTAAGCATATGGAAGCCCTGTTTCCAGTGCCGTATTTTCAGACTGACACCAGGCCATTCCGAGAATTTGATCAGCAAGTATCTTGGAGACCACCCCTGAAAGGGCTTCCATATATTCGGGTGGAAACTAACTGTTAACCATGAGCCTCTAAATTTAGAAACTACCGTAACTAGGACGCATTCCTTAGGTTTTTTTGGGTGAATAAAATGACAAAGGTAAATATGAGCAAGATCAAACCTAGTAGTCCAATAACTACTTGCCCTCCGAATATATCCATTAATATTCCCGCTGGGAGCACTCCTAACGGCATCAGACCAAAATTCATCATAAACACGCTCATAACGCGACCTTGAAATACTGTCTCTGTTTTTTCCATGACAAGAGACTGATTTATTGTTCGGCGCCCGGCGTCACCCAAACCCAATAGAATCATGATAACTGCAGCAGCGAAATAAAACGGCAGAGAAGCGAGCAACAATAGGGCGAACGCAGAAGTAAAACTACCTATTATCAATATCATGCCTCTTTTCCACTGTCCTATGGAAGCGATAAATAAAGACCCCACAAGAGATCCTCCACCCATTACGGCGACAAGAAGCCCCATCGATTCTGGACCTTTGTTATAGACGTCAACTACGAAGACAGGCATAAGGAATCTGAAAGGCATAGCAAGCAAAGTGGTTGCAAGCCCCATAATTAACAGAATTCTAATTATCTGGGTTTGTTTGATATAAGTTAGGCCCGCAACTATATCTCTTACAATGGGTCCTTTATTTGTAGAAGAAACGGTACCTGTTTTTGGGACAAAAACTGTGAGTGCAACAGCTAATAGGTTTAACGCCGCGATAACGAAGTATACGTTTGCCGGCCCCCTCCACGCATAGAGAACCCCTGCAATAGCAGGCGACACTAAAGTCATCACGCTCATTCCAGCTGCGTTAAGTGCCATGGCGTTAGACAAACCTTCTTTACCAACGAGCTGGGGAATTATGGCCTGACGTGCAGGCATCATGAATGAAAACATAGATCCCTGGATTACGGACACAAGCACAAGGTGATACCAGTGAATGTTATCAGTGAAAATAATTATGCCAATTCCAAGTGCTAGGATTGCCGGAACAATCTGACCCGCCTGAATGAGCCGCTTGCGTTCAAACCGATCCGCGATGGCCCCTCCAAAAAGGGCAAGCGCTAGCATAGGCAATGCATGCGCCGCGTTTACGATACCTAGAAGAGACGCAGAACCTGTTATCTCGTAGATAAGGTAGCCCCTTGCCAACATCTGCATTTGCATTCCGGCCATCATTGTGATCATGCTTGCCCAGAGATAGAGAAAGCCTGGATTTGAGAGCGAACTAAACGTGTACTGCCAGCTTGCCTTGGACAAGGGCCTATAGCTTACCGGGTCCAGTTTGGTCTCATCTTGAATGTGACAGCGGCCTCAATGGGCGATGAACACAAAATTTGATTGCCGTCTTCATGCATGATTGAGGAGACAGAACACAATTTAGGAGGGTTCTTATTTGAGCCTAAATCTGAATTGTCATTCATGAATAGAGCCTATCTGATTGTGTGTCTAAGGGCAAAATTTTTCAACATACCTAGAACGAGGCAGGTGTAGTTAGAATCAGGGCATCCTAAAGCATTCTCTTCGAAGCTAACTAGGGGTGAAGTAGTGCTTTTATGTAAGGTGGTTCCACTCAGTTACGCATGAGGAATTTATATAGCTGGGTGGTGCTGAAACTTGCCTTTTCACCTCTTCCTTTGCGCAGCAATTTAGGATCTATGTTAAGGTCATATCACAGTAAATTCCATGTGAGCAGGTCTAAAAAGATGTACTGGAGTTCAAATAGCACGACGCCATTATCGTTGCTTTTCTCTAGCCTCATATAATCTGAACGTTTTTGTGTTCGAGTAATTAATCATCTTTTTGATTCGATCTGTAACTTATTGTTGAAATGATTAGCCACGAACCAATCTGCTTTTGTGCCCTTCAAAGTTAGAGGCCACAACACTAACCCGGCAGACACTTTGTTTTTAGAAAGTACAAGAAATTGAGGAGCCGACACGTCATGAAAGGAATCATTATCGCTGCAGGCTATGGGAGTAGACTGAGGCCTCTCACTGCTAATACGCCAAAATCACTTGTCGAAATAGATGGAAAGCCCATTATCACTTATCCGATTGATGCTTTGATGGCCGCTGGAGTTTCTGATATCTCGATAGTAGTAGGTTACAGGGCAGATGAGATAATCAATTCCATAGAAAAGCTCTATCCTAGTATCAATTTCTCTTTCAACAAGGATTACGACGGCGACAATGCAATATCAATTTTCGCTGCTCGTTCTTTCATTGGTGGCGATCCGTTTGTGTTGGCCATGGGGGATCACTTGATTAGCTCAAGTCTTGTAACAACCCTTCTGTCTGAGTCAACCATAACCAGGACTCTTTGTGTAGATTCAGAGTCCAAAAATTCATCTCAGGTCAATGATGGAACCAGGGTTATTGCAGATTCTGAAGGCAGAATCATAGAAATTGGAAAGGATCTCAAAGACTGGCAATCTATAGACACGGGGTTATTTATGATGGATACAGAAGTGCTCGATAACATCAAATACCTCATGAACCGCCAAGGGAACAAGGTAACCATATCTGAGGTAGTCCAACACATGGCGGATAATGGAAGACATTTCCAGACATGTGACGTGAGCGGCCAGTTCTGGGCAGACGTCGATACTGAAGAGGACCATGATTCTGTCACTGCTCTCTTAATAAAGAGGAGATGACTACAGTCTAAAACGACTATAAACCAGCCCAAATAGATCGTCAGATCCGACCGAAGATTGCTGATTCCAAGTTAGGCCTATGAAAGGAAGTAAACATGAAAGATACTGATAAAGAAGGAGCAGCAGCCTACGAAAAATCTGTCATTGCCCCGAAACCGATGGATCCGACCGCAGCAGCAGAAAGACTGATAGATATAAAGCGTATTTTAGATCAACTTGGGGCAGTTTTCTTCATCGCATCGGGCACCTGTCTCGGAGCAATCCGTGACGACCAATTCATTCCGTGGGATGACGAAATGGATATGGGGTCTGTAATAGGCCTTAATGGGCTAGATGAAAAAACCATTGATAGAGGAATTGCAGCGTTCGAAGACAATGGATATTACGTGCATGTCGATCGTAGTTCACGCCATATCGGTGTGCATGTCGTGAAGGAGTCAATCAGAGCCGACTGGACCTGCCACCGGATTAGCGGTGACAGCGTGTTCCAATATCCCGGCGTAAGAACTCCCCTTGAACTTTTTACACAGTTGAAAGAGATCGACTTCATCGGAGAAAAATTTCTTGTACCAAATCCACCAGAAAAATACCTAGAAACCAAATATGGGTCGAATTGGGCTACACCGAAAGGGCCAGGTTTTGAAGAAGAAGTCGTGGGTAAAATCCCCGATGGAGATATACTTACCCCTCGGCAGAGACTAAGTAAATTCATTACATTGCGATTGGCCCCATGGCGTGCAGGCCGATTGACGGTCCTTGATGAAAATGATGCCCCTGTGAGTGGCGCTGAAGTTGCCCTTGTTGGGATTGGTCGTTCTAAGACAAATTCGGAAGGACATGCAAGATTCTATATTCCTGAAAAATACGACTATGCTATCAACGTTAAATATGATGAGCACGAGGAGCTACTTTACACAGAAGAGCTGATACCGGGAGAAAAATATGTCTACCGGCCTGGGCCTGACGTGTCACCTGAGGAACACTACAAAGCAGGTGTAAGGGCAATGGCCCTGTCCCGTGAGTAGGTAAATAGCAGGTTAAGGTATCTATTAAAACCACCATTGACCCAAATTGAAGGGCTACGGAGACGCTGCTTTAAAGCGAGGAGATGATTAAGAAAGAACCCGCTGCAAGCTCTAAGGGGCTGCATTTCAGAAAACCTCGCCTCCAGTTGGCACGGGAGTGCAGTAAACACTAACGGGATCGTTATATTGGCATGTAGCGGCTTGGACTAGTTCTCAAACCCTCCTTCTGGAATGTGGATTAAATCTGATTCTTCAGAATGCCCACTTTTTTAAAATTGAGTCGAGGGTTCTGAATTGTATAAACTTCATTTTCACTTGCCTAGATTTCTGCTTTTTCGTAACGGGTGTAGCCTAAAATGTTCTGCAATATAGGTGTTCCAAAGTTAACTCATCTTTCAGCCCCAAGACTCTTTGGCGGTTATATCTATTGCCACCGGTACTTCCTGAAGAAATTCTCCCATGCCATCTTCCATGCAGCCTTTCAACCACTCTGTCGCCTTCCCGGCAAGCTCCTTCGGCGCTTCGATAACTATTTCGTCATGAACGGTCAGAACTGGATAAGCATTTACTCGATGTCGGGTTTCCCATAGTTTTATGAGAGCAAGCTTCAGTCCGTCAGCGGCAGATCCCTGTATTGGGGAATTAAGCCTGTTGGTGTAATCACGCTCACCCTCAAGTATTCGGTGTCTCCCAAGGATTGTTCTGGTCTCCAGTTTCCTGCTTTGCGACTCATGCCAGTTCTTGATCCCTGAGTAAGCCTCAAAATAACGCCGCCGAATTTTTGCCGCTTCAGTTTCGTCCATTCTGACTCGGAAATTATTCTGGGCATACGAAGATAACCCTCTTGCTCCCATACCGAAAATCAACCCGAAGTTAACAGCTTTCGCCATCTGTCTCTGTGAATCTGTAACAGCTTCTGTTTCCGGTTTGCCCAAGAGGTATGATGCCGTGACAGAGTGAAGATCCCGCCCCTCGTAAAACGCTTTTTTCATTCGGGCGTCAGGAGCTATCTGGGCTGCCAGTCTTAACTCGATCTGCTCGTAATCCCCCTTTATCAGCACACAGTCAGGAGCGGCACGGAAGCAATTCCTGTAGGCGGCCTCCCGAGGGAGGTTCTGCATGTTGGGGTTCTTACATGACATTCGCCCTGTCGCGGAGCCTATTTGTACCCAGTTTGCATGAATACGATGGCTTGTTGGATGAACATGCTTTTCCCAGTCAGTTCCGTAAGTGCTGACTTTCTTTGCAGCACCGCGGTAATCAAGTAAAAGTGCTATGACGGGATGCGCACCTCTATTCGACTCCAGAGTTGAATGTCTCGTGTTCTCAATCTCGACACCCAGGTCACTCAGAAGCTTCTTGACTTGCGCAGGGGAATCCCAGTTTATGGAAACAGCCGCATTGCCGAACAAATCGAGGCCCAAGGAAGTGTGTTCTGCCACGGACAGGTTAAGCTCCTCTTTGAGTCGGGTAGCCTTGGCCTCAGCTGATTTGACCAGCTTATTCCAAAGGTTCCTGTCTAAATTAACGCCGGATCTTTCCATCCAGCAGATCGCTGGAACTAATCGATTTTCAAGGTTTACCACTTCTATTATCTGGAGCTCCACTGCTTTCTCTTCCAAAATATGCTTCAGTGGAAGCAAAACGTGGGCATCCTGTCCGGCGTACTGGATCTGTGTCTCTGACAAGTGCTCAGCTCCCCAGTCTGAAGTTTGTTTTTCTTTATCTAGGTCTATATCCAGATATTCTTTTGACAGATCCTTCAAACTTCGGGCATAACCACGATGGTGCAACACTTGATCGGTGATCATCGTGTCAAAAATTGGTTCAACCATCACCCCTTCTGAAACCACGTAGAGAAATCCTGCATCGAACTTGGCATTGTGAATCACTTTTATCGGACCACCCGTGAGGACAGGGTTCAGCACGCTGATCGGGACATGGTACATATCGATTACGTATGTGTTGAGAGGGGTTGCAATTTGGACAAGCCTAATTTTGTCGAGGATTGGATCAAGTCCTGTAGTCTCTATATCCAGGCCTACCTCACTCTCAGACACAAGTTTTTTTACAGCAATACTGGCCTGCTCGATATCTGCTATGTACTGAATCAAAGGCTGATTGTGATGAACATGGGCAAATAATAACATTCTGATTAACACACGGTGCGAATAGAAATCGTGCTGTTTACGGTAGATAAATTGGACACGTACAAATGAGTGCTGGGCGGCCTTTTCTCGAAGGCAAACCATAGATGAGGTGGTGCTGGTTGTTATAGTTTCTGATCAGTGAATAGCTATAATTGAAGCTTAACATTCAAGGTGACGAGTCAAAACGGATCGGTGGGTAATGACTAGGTTATTTAGGAAAATTCACTACAGCTGGGTTGTTTTGGCAGTTGTGTGTGGGCTGGCATTGGCCAATTCTGTTGCCAGTTTGAACGTTTTAACCGTTTTCTTTTTGCCTATGTCAGACGAATTCTTATGGAATCGCACTCAAATCTCAGGTGCTGCAAGCCTTGGGGCTTTGCTGGGCGCTGGGCTGGCAGTAATGACGGGAAGAATTCTGGATCGAACAGGCCCTAGGGTCATACTGGTAGCCGGAGCCTTAATCACCACAGTTTCTATGATTGCTTTAAGCCAGATCACCACCATCATGGCTTTCTATATTTTCTATGGGGCTGCGCGCGTAAGTGATCAAGGATTTATCCAAGCCGTGTCTCCTTCTACTATAGCTAAATGGTTTGATAGAAATAGTGGTACGGCTTTATCCATTTTATTTGGTGTCACCGCTTTAGGAGGAGTATTACTTCCTGTTATATCTCAAGTATCCATTGCCCACCTTGGCTGGCGATTTGGATGGTTAATTTTAGCTGCAATTATGTTTGCAATGGGACTAATTCCGATTACTTCCTTAGTTCGTTCCCCTAAGCATTTTGAGGTAACCGGTAGTGGTGCTGAGCCGGAAAATTTTCCAACGCATGAATTTTCTTTATCTGAAGTTCTCCACACTAAGGGGTATTGGTTTCTAACAGCTACAGTCTTTGTTACTGGTATTGCTACTGCAGGAATAGGGCTACACATAGTGCCCTTCCTAGTAGGTCAGGGTTTGGATCCGGCTGCGGCAGTTGCTACCGTCAGTGTTCGTTTTTTCGCTTCAGCAATTGGGGGACTAATAGGCGGTGTTTTGGCTGATCGATATATGCCTCGACTACTAATTTTGTTAGCCACTTCTGTGAGGGCATTTTCAATAGCCTTGCTTCTATTTGCCGACACTTTTTTGAAAGCTGTTTTTTCCGGCGCTCTTGGGGGCATTTCAGATGGAATTCAATCTACAGTGCTAGTGATGCTACTAGTAAGTTATTTCGGGAAAAATAGTGTTGGTGGAATATATGGAATCAACAGGGCGGCGGCAGTCGTTGGATTCTCAGCTGGACCTATGATCGCTGGTATAGGATTTGATGTAACAGGAAGCTATAACTACATTTTTTGCGGCTTTCTAATTTTGACAGTATTCAGTATAGGTTTGGTTTTCAACACCAATAGGACATATCCAATAGTGCGATAAATATAACCGAGCCATTGCCCAAGGTCATTTGAAGGGACTGGTGCTGTAAAAGGGATGCTAGCCACACTCTGTTGCGCTATGTTAGTGAGTATCTTTTCGTGATTAGTTGTAATTGAAATTCCGTTTCTAATGCCATATTTTCTGACCGATATCAGTCTCTGTCAGGAATCTGGCCGGCAAAATGTCGACAGAAATGGGCCGGTTGGGTTAGGGCGGGATCTCTATATTGACATGTAGTGGCTCGGGCTATTTCTCGTTAATGCGCTAAACGAGCCGTCTAGAGTTATGCAAAATTGCATGTTTTACATGCTGAGCAATCTCATCAATGAGGACTTCCTGATGAGGTGCCAATTCCTGTCCGGGCAAATCGTTACGGCCTCCGAGGTCAGTTATTTCGGTACGTATACCGCTGAGTGCTTCGATCGTGGCAAGACCACAAAAGGGCACATATCTCTTTGAGTAGCCACCTTCGTGAGAGAACACAATTTTACCGTCACAAATATCGTTAGCAAGAGCCAGAAGCATTTTGGTAAGTTCTCGATAGGATTCAGATGTCAGTAACATTCGTCCCAATGGGTCATACACGCTGGCGTCGAATCCGCAGGGAACAAGTATTAACTGAGGTTGAAAAGACTTCACGGCAGGTGCCACGATCCGTTCTATTGCTGCTGAGTAGGCACCGCGTCCAGAGCCTGCGGGTAGAGGGATGTTGATATTGAAGTTTTCTCCCTTCTTGATTCCTCGCTCATTAACCTTACCTGAGTCTGCCGGAAACAGCCCGTCCTGATGAATGGAAATTGTTAGCACGTTTGGATCATCGTAAAACGCTTGCTGGGTTCCGTTACCATGATGAACGTCCCAATCTATAGTTGCTATCCGCTCGACCTGCCAAATTTCCCGGGCATGCATGGTAGCTAAAGCCACGTTTCCGAATATACAGAAGCCTCTTCCCAAGTCACGTTCAGCGTGATGCCCAGGAGGGCGAACAAGGGCATAAGCGTTGTCAACCTGCCCACTGAGCACTGCTTCTGTAGCCACGATCGTGCCCCCAGCAGCTAGCTTGGCAATCTCGTATGACCCTTTTCCAAACGGTGTATTTGGTCCGGCTGATCCGCCGAAAGCATCGCTCAGTTCTCGAATTCGGGTGATGTAATCATCTGTGTGGAAGCGTCGTAATTCGTCTTCGGTAGCCATGCGAGGGTCGAGTCGAACAAGTTCATCGGTCAGGCCGGAAAGATCGAGGAGATTTTTCATCCGCCTCTTTGTATCTGGATTTTCAAAGTGTTCGTCAGGTTCGATATTTGCGCCAGCTCCGCTCCCGGTGTCGTGCCACATATATTTTTCGTGCCATAAAAAGCCCGTAGCCATTTTGTTGGTTCTCCTGAAATTATGGGGGCAGTCTAACAGAGTCAGTGATGCCGTTACGTTAAGAGGTTTGAATCTTACAGGGATAATTACTGGAGGGTCTCTTAATCCCTTAACATCGCTTAGGTTTTTATATTTAACGGAGGATATTTTGCCAAGAAATATCTGGCTCCTTTACCGGAAGCATACCTTTTGGCTCGAGTTTTCCCAAATATACTTTTGCTACTGCCTCTTGTGCAGGTACAGAAGCGCCGTATGAGAGGAGCATGTTAGGGACGTGAGGAAGCTCAGCTAAGACATATGGAGTGCCGAAACAAGTGTAAGCGACATTGTCATGA
>JAPYSB010000016.1 GCA_029936675.1 Dehalococcoidia bacterium
GACACCCCCTTCAGGAGTACCTCAACTAGCTACCATAAACAAGGCGAATTTTATTCGCACCGTGCAGTGGATTATTCGATATTTTCAGTAACATTCAAAAAACGAATGATGATAGAGTTGCGATGTATCACAGATTGGAAATGTTATGCGGAGCGAGCTGTTTTGGATAAAAAGAAAAACTTAGTATTTATTTGTTCAGACCAGCAACGCACTGACACGATGCAATGTTATGGAAATGACTGGGTAGAGGCACCAAATCTGAACTTTTTGGCGACTCAGTCCTACGTTTTTGAAAACTCTTATGTAACTCAGGCAGTATGCACACCTGCGCGAGCTACCATGATGACTGGTTTGTACCCTCGTTCGGCTGGTGTGACTAGAAACAATACTCCGGGCCGATCAGCCAGTACTTTGTCACCACACACTAAATGCTTATCTGAAATGGTACCGGATGATTATGTAACAGCATATTTTGGAAAATGGCACTTGGGAGATGACCTAAATCGACAACACGGATTTGATCATTGGATCAGTGTGGAGGATGCGCGGGATGAGTTAGATAAGCCAATTAGTTATAAAAGGGAAGATAGATCACTCAAGTCAGATTACTTTCAATATCTGGAAAACTTCGGGTATGAGCCTGAGGGCTTCTACGAAGGTCATACATCCTTTACGCCGGAACAAAGATCCCAACTGCCACCCGAACATTCCATGTCGAATTTTTTGGGTGATAAAGCCTATGCGTTTTTGCAAAATCACTCAGGGAACGATCGGCCTTTCATACTTTATGTGATGATGTTTGAACCACATCCACCCTACAACGGGCCCTACAACGATATGTACGATCCCTTTTCAATTCCGGATGGCGAAGTTTTTTTAGAAAAACCTGATGATAAGAGCTCTTTGTTCAATAGGGCTAGGTCTGACTACTACCTTAGCGGCAGTGAGCATGATTTGAATACAGCAGACGACTGGAGGAGATTAAGGGCTAGATATTATGGGAATGTAACCTTATTGGATGAAGGGGTCGGTAAGGTATTACAAGGCTTGACAGATTTCGGGTTTGAAGACGACACCGCCGTGATTTTCACCAGCGATCACGGGGATAGTTTGGGCGACCGGGGAATGCTTAATAAACGATCATTTTATGAAGAAGTATCTAAGGTACCGATGCTTATGAAGGTCCCTTGGTTAAATATAGATCAAGTCAAGATAGGCGGGAATTTCGGTCATGTAGATATAGTTCCGACTTTGCTGGATATCTTAGGAATTGAAATTCCTGACCATCTGCAAGGTAGTACCGCTCTAGGAGATATTTCGGGAGGATCTGGCCTTCTTACTAGAGATGTGTTTATGCAGTGGCACGGTGGTTTACCAACAGTTAATTTGGGAGATGATACAGTGAATCTCATGTCCCAGATTGAGTGGAGATCTGTTGTGAGTGGAGATCGATGGAAACTAAACCTGAGCCGAGGAGATCAGTGTGAGCTTTTTGATTTGAATTCAGATCCTTTTGAGAAACTCAACTTATATAATTGCGACGATCAAAAGGATCGCATCAGAGAAATGACCGCCCGTATCAGAGGTTGGCAAATTGTTACAGGTGACGATTTGGTTTTACCCTCTGTGTAGCTCTTGCCAGGTTTATGACATAAAGAAGGGGATTTACATTGGAATTCGGACTCTTTATTGTCGGTGCCGAGTCACAAGGGGAGCTAAGAACAAATTAGCCAAATCATTTGAGCTGAGAAGACAGTGTTCGATAGCTTATGGGCTGCCCTCACAATGGATGTTGATACTAGGAATTGATTAAGTAGTTATATAAAAGGTACCAACACCACTATATCCGGTTTGAACTGGTACTCCCGGCAACATTAGAATGAGTATCAAGCCAAAAAAATAGCAACCTTTTGGAGGATTCAATGGACCTACTCGAGTTCGCCACTGAAATGTTGGAGGAATACCACACCCGACTTTACACATACTTGGATGGCCTGACTACAGAGGAGCTCAACTGGCGCCCAGACAGCGCCGCCAATTCCATCGCCTTTATCGTATGGCACACCGCCAGGGTTGAAGACCGCTGGTTTCAGCTGTTCTGCCAAGGCAAATCCGACCTTTGGATTGACGGGGGGTGGTTCGACAAACTTGGCATGGATGAAAACCAACCAGTGTCCAGATATAACCTGAAGGAACTGGGAGATTTCCCAATACTGACGATGCATGAACTGAAGTCATACTTTGAGGCCGTAAGGGCAGAAACAAAAAAATATCTAGTAAACATCGGCCCGGGGGAACTGGAAAAGGCTCCTGGTAGGTCACCTTTTCCTGAGTCCTCGTCAGCCAGCCCATTTGCGGAATTCACAATCCAACGGATGTTCCGTCAACTGATTCAAGAAGAGATTCAGCATCTAGGTCAAGTGGGAATCTTGCGAGGCCTCCAGCGAGGTCTTGATAAGTAAAACGGCAAGATATATTCCTTAGCGATGATGATGACCAGTTCGTCTTTTTAATCCGTTACGCTTACTCGATTTTTTATTCTCATTAAGACGCTTCACGAATTCTGCTGTCGTTTCTTCTCGTTTTTCCCGCTTTGGTTTGGATTTGACCATAATCGTCCCTCCGTTTTGTGGACAAGATTGAGTGCGCTTACCGCTGGAGACTAGAGTTCTACCTGCGCCGCCTTTGAAATACTTGGAATCTTTCGTACATTATAATCTGTTATAGATAAATTGGAGGAAAAATATGCTATTCCATGTAACCGCAACCCATTCCGCCGACAACTGCCCTGGCTACAACCGAGAGTTGATGCCGCCTATGCTGGAAGCTATTGAAGGCTCTGGAGACCTGGCTACCGAACTGGGGATTAAGGTCCATTTTATGGTTAGCGCAGCTCCCAAGCATGTGTCGTACATACTTTTGGAAACCGAAGATAGTTCACGAATACCGCTATGGGCGAACTCGTTTCCTTATAAACAGGAATTCGACATCAACCCAGTAATGCATGAAGAGAGGATGGCAGCGATGGCCAGAGAGATGATGGCCGCGCAGCAAACCTGAATTAGGCCAGCCTCATATACTTAAAGAGGCAACACCTAAATGCGTCGTCCCTTTCTTGACATGTTAGCCTTCTAGGACTGCATCCAACTTCTCTGAAGATTCTCTATGCATATCTTGGTCGAGGTGGCTGACGATAAGATAATGTGTGTCGGTTAGAGCAAATTTAAAGACTTATATTTGGTTCGTGTTTCTTAAGGAACCTACGAGCGTGTTTTACAGCTTCATCTATATTCTTTGGGGTGTCTTTCCACGGGAAAATCGTGGTTTCTGCATTAGGAGCTAGTTCTGCTACTTCCATAGCAGTTTCATAAGGATGAGCAGGAATATTATCAGGAGCTATCAAAAGCGGTGTTTGAAGTGACCGGACAAAATCACGTGAGACTGTGAATACAAAGTCGGCGCGGTTGGTATACATATTGGTGAGAAAGTCGTGAACTTTATTCATCGTGATCGCAGGCGTTTTTTTACATAGGGGTGGGCCCCATCGTTCTGTGTTGGTTTGATAGAAAATATCTGGATGCTCAGAAGTAAATCCGCTTGGTTGCATTAAGGCAGCGGCAGGGATTCGGTCCGGGGCCAATCTTAAGAGGTTGTGAATCATCGGCCCACCAATGCAAAAGCCCATCACCAAGAATTCCTTTATTCCAAGATGGTCCATAAGGCCTAGTTGATCGTCTGAGTAAGCGTCCCATGGCCGTTCGATTTCCAGTGGTCCACTGGACTGGCCGAAATCGGCATTTCTCAAATCAGCAACGATACAGCGAAAGTCATTTTTATACGTATCCATTGGATTGAATGGAACAGAGGTATCTAGGGAAGCGATCGAGGAATTAAGACCTCCTCCGGGGATAATCATTAAGGGAAATCCAGACCCAACCTCTTCATAGAAAATACTGACCGATCCTCTTTCATAAAAAGGCATGTTTTCCTCCTGTATTTGAAATACCACCACAAAAATCACAGTGGAGGCAAAACCTAAGATTATTGTATATCTCGTTTCGGATCACCATATCCCCTCCACATTTGTCACAGCTTTTATAATAGATTATTCAATACTCTCCCACTTGGCTATATCCTGACATACCAACTCAAATCGCTAATCTAGGAACTACTTCTTGCATAAAAAGTTGCATCGATCTTTTCACCTTCTCGTGCTCCAATCCTCCAATCCTCATTTGAAGCATCAGGTGAGTAGGCTTGAGTTTCAATATGTAGGTATTGAGAATTTCAGCAACACTCTCAGGCGAACCAAAAGCGGTGCCCCTGTCTTTCAAATCGGAGACAGTTGTTTCTGCTAGAACTTTCGGGTCCTGGGGATAGTCTTCATAACCGGATACTGGTTGAGGCCTGCCCGGGGCACCTGGCAGTAGGGTCGCCATCAATTTGTAGAACCAGACAGCGTGATCGGCCTCTTTCCAAGCTTCGTCGTCTGAAGGAGCTACGTAAGTGCGTATCGATACCGGCTGATCCATAGTATCTACATCGTGACCATTGGCCTCCATTAGAACGCGGTATTTTTTATAGCCCTCAACAACAGTTTCCAAATTGGAAAATTGAGGACCTCTGATGAGAGACATTCCATATTTGGCGGCTAAACTCAGACTCCTATGAGTAACGCTAGCAATATAAAACGGAGGATTCGGTGATTGAATAGGTTTTGGAAATATCTCGGTGGGCTTCCCAATACACCAATGTTTTCCCCAATAGGTGAATCTATCTCCTTTCAAAGCCCGAGATAATATTTCCATCGACTCATCAAACATGCTAGAAGAATCTTCTTGAGGGATTCCAAATCCTTCAAACTCGGGAGGTTGGTATCCTCTCCCCGTTCCCAACATCAATCTCCCTCCACTTATGGAATCCACAAGGGCGGCATCTTCTGCAATCCTCAAAGGATGTTGAAAAGGCAGTAGTGCCACCCCAGTGCCAATTCTCATTCTCGTTGTTCTTTGAGAGACAGCGGCGGCGAAAGTTAAAGGATTTCCCATCATAGCGTAAGTCGAAAAATGGTGTTCTGGTAACCAGACAGAATCAAATCCGATCGATTCCGCAAATTCAATTTCTTCCAACACTTCTTCATATATTTGTGACTGCGGAATATTTCCAAAATCAGAAAAGAGGTAAAAAAGACCAAATTTCATTGTACAACTCCTTGATTGGTGTTTGACATTGCTTTAACTTCATTTACCGGGATGGAAACTAATGCCATAGAGGCGTTTTCTATCAGATTAAGATTCATAACACCTAAGCAGGCCGCTATGCGTGAACCGAGGCCAAAGTGGCGTTAGCAGGGATTACAAAAACAGGGCCTCCGTAAGAACGAAGTACCGAATCTGTCACGCTTCCAATTAGTAATCTATCTATACCATTTCTACCATGTGTACTCATGACGAATAAAGATTCACTTGGATCTTTGACGCAGCCAATAAGTGCGCTGGCTGTGTTACCGATTAACACATTTTGACTTAAGACATTCAACCCTTTTTCTGTAAGAGAATCTGCGGTTTGTGCCAGGTAGTTCTCATATTCCTTATACAGATCTGGAACAATCTTGTTGCCAAAGAAATATGAAGACTCATCAACTGGATTTTGTGCCGATAATCCAACTGGGGTAATTACATTCATTAAACGAACGCCTAAGTTTAATGATTTGGCAATAACCTCTACATAAGGGAGGCTGGATTCTGACAGTCTAGAACCGTCTAATGGAACTACAAGGTCAATCAGTTTAGGAGAGTCTAGTCTGTGTTTAGAACTTCTACTTGCCGCTACAACCATAACTGGTAGGGAAGCTAGCCTAAGCACTTCCGTGGCTACACTCCCCAATATCGCCCGAGACAACCCTTCCCGACCTCTGGTCGACATAGCGATCATATCGTAGCTATTGGTATCAGCCCAATCATTAATTCTGTTTGCTACGTTCATGGATTCTGTTATGAAGAAATCACTTTCTATGCCCTTTGAGGTAAGCAATTCTGCAAATGATCTCAATTTAAAGGTAGAAGCAGAGTCTCTGGGAGAATCTAGGCCTGTCACTGTCAGTAAAGTGATTTTGATTTGAGGGTTAGGAAGAGCTAATTGCATTACAAAAGGAAGCACTTCCTCTGAATTTGCCGAATCGTCTAGCGGGACCAGAATGTTATTTAGCATCATTGCGTCTCCCCGGTTGATACACGTCTCTTCTCTCGGGGTTAACATTAATGTAGATACCGTGAACCGACGATGAAGAACTCCTCCATTAATGTGAAAAAACTGTGTTTATAAACGACTAGTTTACTTTTGCAGGCTTCTTAGGAAGGCTGTAATTGCCTTAATATCAGGATCAGAAAGAGCAGGGTTTCCTCCTTTGGGCGGCATATCTATACCGGTGGTATTGTCTTTGTCGCCTGCACTTCTGCCTACTTTGATAAATTCAGATAGAGCATTGTCATTAATGTCTGTTACAAAAGAACTGTCAACGAGGTCTTTTCCAAGATTGGGTAGCCCTTTAGCGTTTTCTCCATGACACCCGGAGCACGCACTCTCAAATTGATACTCACCTTCTTCGATCAATTCCTCTGATGAAAGTGATGTTATCTTTGTTACAACCGCCGAAGTAGGGATAATAGTATTGGTGGATTCAGAAGAGCCGGCCGAAGAACTGCTACAACTAGTGGATAACACGGCCGTCAGAATTAGGGCAAGGAACATTATTGTCAACTTGCTATTTTTCATAAAGATCTCCTTTCCAGATCAATAGTTAATGTTTGTGTAAGAGAGGATGGGTTTCCACGACCTTAAGAACCTTTTCCAAAGAAAGGACTTCGACTCCAAATCTAGAAGCGGTTTGCTTAGCTTCTTGGCGATCTGAATAGGCTATTAGCCCGTGCCCCATCGGGGTAACGATATTTCCTGGTACAACAAAATAGGCTTCATCAGCTTTAATCCAGTTTTGGTCTCCATAATCATGGACCCATATGGCGTAAACTTCCTCTGGGTATTTTTTCAAAAAAACGGACATACCACCTATATCATCGAACTTGCGACTGATTCCTTGTTTAGTTGTATAGCCTGACGCAAATCTGCGGTCACTGATGATCATTCCGCACTCATCACATACATCTTCTCCATAAAAAAGCTTTGGAGGTTCACCTAGGCCCGCGTTACTAGTACAACTAACCGAAAGAAAAAAACTTAGAGTAATAAGAAATGTAGCCGTTTTCATCTCAGATCCTTTTTCCGACACAACACGGAATAGCAGATTCCCAGAGGAATTATTATTGACGCCGACATGATAGCTATTAAACCCGGTAGCAAAATTGAACCATAAGTTCTAGTGGCATAGATTCCACCTGGTCCCAGAACTTCAAGGCTCCCGCGCAAAGTCAGTATTGTGGCTATTTTATAAACTTGCAGTGGATTGGAGAGAGTAATGATAAACAACTCACGGACCCGCAGATTCAATACCAGTGCGGTTCCCATTAAGCCTAAGTCTGTAAATAACACCAAAAATAACCATACAAACAAGGCTGTGCTAATCGCCGTAACACTTTTTTGAACAAGGACTGATATAAGGAATCCAAAACTGAGTGAGATTAATGCAAGAAGAATCGTCAAGAAAATAAATGCAGCGTACAGGATAGGCTGGAGTGACCCTGCTTTAACCGCTATGAAAATACCGGTGACCCCAAATCCACATATGAGCGATACGATGAGAGCTAGACTCAATCCAAGATATTTGCCAATTATTATTTCAAGTTTGGTGACAGGTTGCGCCAACAGATACAGCATGGTTTTCTTATCCCTCTCGCCTGCAACACTCAATGAGCCGAGAGTTAATCCCATTAGTGGAACAATCAGTATCACCATGTTTATAAGACTAGCTGCAGTTCGCCCAAACCCAACGGAGGAATAAGAACTGGTCCCAGAAAGAGCAAGCCATACAATGGAAAAAGATAATGCTCCAAAAATCAATGCATATAGAATTAACCACCGATTTCGCTTCGCGTCTCTAAATTCCTTACGGGCAATTACCAACACACTGAAAATACTCATATGGCATTCTCGGCTATCGATTCAGAAAATATATTTACCGGACAATCCTTTTTAACTTGACCCTTTTCTACAACTAAAACCCTGTCCGCGAGGTGCATGACATCTTCTAGCCTATGAGATGCAAAAATAAGAGTTTTCCCTCCAGTTTTTAGCTCATTGAGATACGTCAAGAAATTTGCCCTTGTATTCGAATCAAGGTTTGTAGTGGGCTCGTCCAAAACTAAGACAGGTGGATCAGATAGAAGAGCTAGTGCTAAAGCAAGTCGTTGTTTGAGTCCACCAGATAGCTGACCTACTTTCTTATTTGAATGGCCGTACAAATCGAGGTCTTCCAATAATTTTTCCCCAACAGATTTATGGGCTCTTCTTAGACCTGAGTAGAAATCCAAAGTTTCTAGTACATCCAAGTCTGGATGAAAATTTATTTCTTGAGGAACAAATCCAACGGATTTTCTGAAATCTTTAGGATTATTCCCCAAGTCCAAGGGGCCAATATTTACTTTGCCTTCAGAAGGAATTATTCCTAAAATACAGTGTATGAGCGTGGATTTACCTGCCCCGTTAGAGCCCCATAGAGCTACTGCTTCACCTGGCAAAATTGAGAAACTGATATCTTTGACAATAGGAACACGGTCGAAACGTTTGGTTAACCCCGACACTATCAGCACGGAATCCTCTGCAGGGAGTTTCTTCGGGGGATTCTTATCAAACTGGCGAGTCAGCAGACCAGGGGCGTAGACAAGAGCTCCTACGGTTAAAAATAGACTTAGTGAAAGTATTGTTATTGGTCTGGAAGAAGAGTCTACAACAATTGATGTTGCTGGCGGGACCGATATATTCATCAGAGGATTTTCATCGATCAATTTTGGTTTGGGTTGGATGGTCGGTAAAGCTTTAGCGGCAAGATCTATTGATTGCACTGCAGGGCTAAACAAAAATAAGCGCAAATTTGGATGGGTTGCCAACACCTGTTCAAATAACTTTCGTGACTCGTACGGAATATCTCCTTTACCGTCGTAGTCAGCGTCATACCCTACGTAATCACTCCAATAGTTTCCTATCCCGTCCACAGACCAGAGATTGTCAAGAAATTTAGTAGTGCCGGCAATGGAGACTTGTTCGAGATTGTCTTCAAAACTATTATTGGTAAATTGATTCTTACGAACTGAAGGAGTGAACTTAATACCTATGTCGTTGAAAGAAAATATATTTCCATCGAATAGAACGGTACTGTCGACTTCCCTAGGAGAATTATCAAGTGATGCCCCTATTCGATTATCGACAAACAGATTATGCCGAATTATCGCATCGTCCATGTCTTTGAGCCCCACACCAAATCCACTTGGACCCCGATTGTTGGAAACGTAGTTTCGATTAAATCGGAGCCGGCGGCTATACATCAGAAAAGCACCTACGGAATTATTCACCAACCAATTATTTTCTACCGTGGTATCGTCGCAATACATGAAGTGGAGACCATAACGGCCTCCGGACACATTGTTGCCGCGGATGATCAAACGTTCGGAGTACCATAGAATCACATCTCTTCCTTCTGTAATTTCGTTGTTTTCAATCAATACATCGTTGCTATACCAAACTCGGATTGGATCCCCCCGTCTTGGTAAATCAAGGGATTTTGTGTGGATGATATTGTCTCTAATCTGGGAATTAGGTGCCTCTTTCAGGTATACACCAAAAAGGGTATTTTCAAACTGGTTGCCTTGCACCGTAACCCCTGAAGCCTCCACGGATATTCCTGAATTTTCTTCATCCAGACTTTGGCCACTATTGGCAATGGTGAAGCCCTGAATAAGTACATTGGGAGCGGTTACTTTCACAACGGTGCCTCTATTCTCACCATCAAGCACTGGCCTGTTGTGACCGATCAAGGACAATGATTTTGAAATCATGACCGGGGAACTGTGAACTCCTCCAAATACATGTAAAGTATCTCCCTCATTAGCCGCTTGAATAGCTTCATCTAAAATATGAAATCTACCTTGATCGGAATCGATGTAGCCAACAGAGATATCTTCCGCCGCCACTTTAACCATACTGCTAGGATCCACATTCAAAAAAATAATGATTGCAATTACTGCGATGAATCTCCAGATATTCCTCATTGTTGAATTGCTCAATGCCTGTCTGAGAGTTGTTGGAGATAAGAACCGTCAACGAGGGCTCTAGTTAAAGGTCTGTAGCTTTTACGGTGGCAATAAAGTGCTATACCCAAAAGAATCACAGAAAGGCAGGCGAGATAGAATCCATTGTCAAAACTCGCCGATGTCACAAAATTAGCGATTGCTTTGGTTCCCATTAATGGTTGTGTGAATGGCTCCACGGAAGAACTCAAAGGAGCTGTCGAATCCAGATTTTGACCAAATAATCTCAACCAAAAATACAAGTCTCCTACGAAGACTACGGGGTATAACATCACCGGTAGCGACAAAAATGCTGCCCATTGGTTGTGTACAAGAATCGCTGAGGCGGTAATTAGAGATAAAGAAATAATTGCGAATACACTCATAGCCCTTTCAAATTTTGCGGCCTCAGCCAAAGGCTTCATCCCTATATAGTGGTTCAACCCATCTATTTCCGAAACATCTCCCGTTACCCGATTAACGTAAAGATTTACATGGAGTCCATCCGGGTATTGCGGTGCCTCCAAAGTCAAATTCCAATACGGCAGAAAAATTGAGAACATCAAAATAAAGGCAGCCGATAGGAAAAAAAACGTTGGTAGATAATGGTATCTTTTCAAAAGCCTCCGAATTTCTTTATCATCTAATATGTCGTTAATTTTGCTTTCCATAGTCCAAACCATAAGTGTTGTTTTTAGAGGCGGATTACTGGGACCAAGCTATGCACAGATGACGGAATCAGCCTGGGTCCCGATAATTCCATATTTTGTTTTAAGGCTGCACCAACAGATACCCTGTCATCTCTAAATGTAATGCAGAGCAGAACTCTGTACAGTAGTAACTGAACACGCCGTCATGAACCGCGTCAAATTCAAATGTAGTGGATTCTCCTGGTTCAATACTTAAATTTATGTTGTACCCAGAAAGGGCGAAACCATGGGTGGCATCGTAAGCTCTTTCGATGTTGGTTATATGCCATACAACATGATCTCCTTTCTTAATTTCAACGTGTTCAGGCGAAAAATGACTTCGAACAGCCGTCATGAATATTTCCACATTTTTTCCGTCTCGAACGATTCTTTCTTCTCCTGTAGTAGTAGCATGAGGGTCGATCGATTGAGTTTCGGGGTTCCATCCTACTTCTGGATAAACTTTCCAAGGATTCAATTTGTCTGCCTTAATGATCTGTGCGTAATGGGGTTCACCAAAACCCACAGGCATGTCATACAGCAATTGCATATCGTCACCAGGCTCTGAAATGTCAATCAATTGGAAATTTTGAGGAAGTAAAGGCCCTACAGGCGCGAAGCGATCAATGGCCCATTTATTCATCGATACTAAATATTTCCCATCCGGGCTCACAGTATCGCCTTCAGCGGCAGAAATATGTCCTACGTTGTACTGAACTGGAATTTTGGATACTAAAGACCATGCAGGTTCGGAATTCCTGTCTTTGTAAGGGCCACCCATAGCCCATCTGGCGACGGCTGGTTCAAGAAACAGGCTGGTGTAAGCATATCCTTGATTGTCGAATTGAGTATGTAATGGGCCCAACCCCACCTCTATCTGGGCAGCTATAACATCATCGAAGTTCAGTATTGGAATTCCGTAATCATCTTTTTTTGCCGGCCCGGATGCTATAGCAGACAGTATCTTTTCGAAACTGTACACGGTTACGTGTGGGTCAAGTTTTCCCGAAACGACCATATAATCTCCTCCGGGAAAGACATCCACCCCGTGAGGACTTTTCGGTTCTGGCGCAAAGTAGAGTAGATCTTCCCTCACCACAGTTTCTAGCGGGATCACCCTGAAGCCGTTGACAAGGCTTGTCTTTCCGGCAGCCAACACTTCGATCGCCTTATTCAGGTTAATAATATGGAGATAGTCCATATCTCGTTGTGAAGCCCCAGCCTCAAATGGAGGATTACCTGATTCCACTCCCCCTGTGCTCATTTCTGTATTAAATGAGTTGCAAAAGACCCAGCCATCGCTAGCTAGTTTCCCAGCATCACATATGTCTTGCCAATATGGAGGTAATTCCATAGCGAAGGATGCATCCGGATTAATGCGACCCGCGGATCTATCGAATTTCCAGAACGTCACCATTCCTTTGTAATCTTCGGCGTAGTTTTCAATGGAGCTATAATCAGTACCTAGAGGAGCTGCGTATTGTCCCCCTTCGATTACCCATTCAGAGTTTGGAGTAACCATAGTGGATCCGTGATCGTTATTTGCGATAGGATTTTTTACGATCTGTTTAGTTTCAAAATCTCTTAGATCAATCACTGCCACCCGTGCGTTGGCTTTATCGTTTGTGAAAAGGAATTGACCGTCATAATCCCCTTTCGTTTCACTCACAGCTGGATGATGAGTATCACCCCAGCGTAATTGTGTATCACCGAAATTACCTTCATTTAGAATCTCCATACTACCCGCAGCCCCATATCCCCAACCTTGCCATGGCGCTGGGGTGAAAACTGCGATGGTTTTTAGAAGTCTCATCGACGGAATTCCAACTACGTGAATTTGACCAGAATGTCCTCCCGAAGAAAACATTATGTACTCATCGTGCATGCCAGAAGGGTGATATGTTTTTACTGCAGCTTCAATATCATCCGGAGTCAATCCTCTAAGGTCTGCTATTTCCTTTATATCTGCAGGAATGTCCATATTATCCAAATCGGCTGAGCTAGGATTTTGACCCGAACAACCGATTAATCCTGATAACAGACATAACATCAACAGGAAAGCAATATTGACGGGTTTAAATAATTGACCAAAAAACATAAGGCGTTTCCTCTCTCACCGCTCACCGATAAATTCGATACTAGTGTGCTGTTACCTTCATGTTTATCGCATAAGAAAATTATCTATAGTATGAATATAATGTGAAAACATTATCAAATATACAAATAGATGGAATTCAAGTAATTGTGCAAAACACCGATGTTCACTATAGAAAAAGGAAGAATGTGGGCAGGTAGAAGTGATTCTTATTTGACCTGAATACTCTTGACCCATTTAACGTGGTTATCTCCGCTTCGGCTACCGCCTATTAACCGGCAAGGGCCACCGTGTCCAGATGAAAGAAAAGTCCCATTCAGTTTAGTAGCAAGAATTACGTTACCTTGAAGCGCTTCGTGTATGCCGAAGCTCTTGATGTAATTTTCACTACGAAATTCAATTGACTTTGTTGCTTCGATGTTGGCACCTACAATCTTTAAGAGGTGTGACACCAATATACCCTCCCATGTAAGCCCTTTAACTACCCACCCATCGTTACAAAAAAAATCTCCCACCACAAGAACTGTGGGCATGTCCAGGATATCGTTCGCAGAAAATTTTGTTTCTTCGGGCACTTTGCCAGATATCTTCAAGTCATACCAGTTTGGGGGCGTTCCAACAGGCATAATAGGTAGATCTTGGTGCTGCATCATTTTGAACCCCTCCGATCCCGTATTACCAAAATGGTAAACATGTAAAATTAGACCCGATTTTCGACCATCGGCGAAACCGTATTTTCAGACAACTATGCCATTCCCCTAACGTCTCGCATTGAATTTTTTGTGAATTTAGTGTGATATTTTTGTGAATTTTTATGACAGAAGCATTGATACTATGACATCGGAAATTGCAGATGGTAAGGTTTTACCATGACCATTCAAGACCTTCCTGAAACTGACCCAAATACAATCAAATTGTTAGAGGAACTACCTTCAACGGTTAAAGAGCTTGTGGATGCTCAATATGCTGCCTTAGCGATAATGAATGAAGAAGGACGTATAATCCATTTCTTTTTTGCCGGTATATCGGAGGAGGAGGCCAAGGCTATGGGAAGTCCTCCGCACGGCCACGGGTTACTCGGCTTCCTAAATAACAATAACAAAATTATTAGGATTCCCCACATGGGAGCCCACCCTAGGTCGTCAGGTTTTCCCGAAAACCATCCAGTCATGATCTCCTTTCTTGGTGTACCTATAATCAGAGCAGGTAGGAACTACGGCAACCTCTATTTAACCAACAAGCAAGGCGGGAAAGAGTTCAGCCTTCGGGACCAAAAGATTGTGGAAGTCATGGCCGAGTATGTTGCTCTGGCTATCGAAAACGACCGGCTGTTCAGAACAGAACAAAGGTTAAGGGAACAAGCCAACTTTCAAACTCAAAGCCTTAACACCATGATAGATAACGTTCCGGTGGGAATACTAGTTGTTTCGATGTCAGAAGCCACAATCATATTCTCAAATGAGGAAATTAGAAATATATTTAATTCATCATGTGAAATCGGAAATAGAATTGATTTTTCGGATGATCACATTTCATGGATACATGAAGATGGTACCAAACTTCCCGTTAATACAGATCCCCTATCGATCTCTATGTCCTCCAAACAGGAGTTAAGAAATCAGACGATGGTGATTGATAGAGAAAATTCATCTCAGACTATTCTGTCCGTTGATGCCGTACCCATCGAACAAACGGATCAGACGGTTCTTCTCATTGTTATGAACGATATTACACATATACAGGAAGTCGAAAAACTGAAAAATGAGTTCTTATCAATGGTTACTCACGACCTTCGTGGACCCCTGGCAACAATACAGAGCTTGACACAAACTTTGAATCAGCAGGACTCAATTTCAGAGCAATACAGCATAACTCAAGCATTATTGGAAGAAGCAGACAACATGTCTGATTTAGTCGACAATCTACTAAATATGGCCAGAATTGAGAGTGGAGCAACCCCATTTGATCCTGAAGCTTGCCACATTATTGACATAGCGGAAGAATGCAAGAGACAGTTTGAGCGTAGTCGATACGGTACCTCACATAGGCTCCATTTGGAAATTCACAATGCTACCCCGTTCTTTTATGCAGACCACCTACTTGTACTCCGGTTGTTAAATAATCTCGTTTCCAATGCAGCAAAATATTCACCCGGTAACAGAGACATATGGTTAAAGGCATCACCAATGAAGTCTAATCCAAAAAACATCCTTGTTGAAGTTATAGATCGCGGTATCGGAATACCAAAATCCGAACAATCGAACATATTCGATAAATTTTATCGGTTGTCTATTCCCCAGCAAAGCGCTAAACCGGGAGCCGGTTTAGGTCTAGCAATCTGTCAATATATTTGCAAATTACATGATTCTGCATTGACAGTTGAAAGCAAAGTAGGAGAAGGATCTGTATTCAAGTTTTCTTTCCCAGCCATCGGATGAAGTGAACGCCTATTAAGGGAGGAGATATGAAAAAAGTCGGGGTATTGATCGCGGATGATGATCCGCGAATTTGCGCATTTATATCGAGACATTTAGCTACCCGAGAGTCTATAAGAACCGCAGTTGTTCACGACGGGCAAGCGGCTTTAGAGCAGGCGGCATTGCAGCAGCCCAATCTAGTTATTTTAGATCTATCTATGCCTATCATGGATGGGATGACTGCTCTGCGAAAATTAAGAGATTGGTATTCTGGGGCGGTGATGATTTTATCCGCAACCGATGAAGAGACAGAAAAAGTCCGAGCTCTTGATCTTGGAGCAGATGATTATTTGACGAAACCATTTGGAATCGAGGAACTCCTGGCCAGGGTAAGAACTTTACTAAGAAGGCAAAGAGAAATTGAATTGGGTGGTCAAGATTCAGAACCCGTGCTTACTTTCGGTAATATCACAGTTGATTTATCCTCGAAAATAGTGTTGAAAGACGGCGTTGAACTCAACCTCACTCGAACCGAGTTCGAATTGTTGAAAACACTGGCGACCAATAAAGGTAAGATAATTTCCCACAGAGAATTGCTTCAAAAAGTATGGGGTCCAGAATATGGTGGTGAACATGAATACCTTCGGACTTTCATCAAACAGTTAAGAAAGAAAATTGAACAAGAACCATCTAGGCCCAAGTTTATTCTTACCCAGCCGGGAATGGGTTACCGCCTTGTAGGATAGACCCAGAAAACAGAAAATTGCTGGATATTCATATTAATTTCATATTAGCCTTCTAGGTTTCACACACCCTTCACACCGGTTCAACTAGACTTCATTATCGTCCCGTATTAAAGAAGCACCTTCCTGGTACGGGACGTCAAACCACTCATCCTCTTGCTGATTGTGTAGTAACGGCAGGAGGGTGGGCCTTGGCGGGAATTAAACATTCAAGCTTGCAAGGATCGGCACGAAAATTTATATGAGCATATCTCCCAGTTCACAGCAGCCGATGTTTTTCCTTGTAGAAGGAAAAAGCACCCGGCTATCGGAATACCCATTGAATCATTTCAGGCTTCGGCTGACACGATCAATAGCGGACGTCTTAACCCAGTCTCGACCAAAAAGTATGTGAAAGGGTATTCATCGAAATTTGTTTACTGAAGGAAGTCAATGAAAAACAACTGGACGCTGCCCCTCTTTAGCTGGGTTCTAAGCACCGTAATTCTTGAAATTCTCGCCATTACAAATTTACATACCC
Organism: Dehalococcoidia bacterium; assembly: GCA_029936675.1. Classification (GTDB taxonomy): domain Bacteria; phylum Chloroflexota; class Dehalococcoidia; order Lucifugimonadales; family UBA826; genus UBA11996. The sequence continues at coordinate 16,700 of JAPYSB010000016.1, forward strand.
TTCCTTCTAGTGGTTCAAAACAGGCCGTGGTTATAGACGAAGCCTTCTTTCTCCTCATATACATATGTATTCCTATTTTCACTTTGATTACAGTGTTTTTGATTTATAGCGTCTTCAAATTTCGGTCAAAAGGTAGGCCAGATAAAGATGGCCCACACGTAACAAATAGCCGTAACCTTTCCTATGTTTGGGTGATTGGGTCATTTATCTTGGTTGCTTTCGTGTTTGTTCACCCGGGTGTTACTGGCGTTCTGGAATTGAGAGCGGAAGAAAAGCGTGTACCTGATGTAGTTATCCAAGCTGAAGCGCAAAAATGGAGTTGGAAAATCATGTATCTCAAAGAAGGTGTGTATAGTCGGAATGAAATCGTCTTACCTGCCTATTACAATACGAAGTTTTACGTCACTTCCAAAGACGTTTTACATGCTTTTTGGATTCCGGCCTTTAGAGTGAAAATTGACGCAGTTCCAGGCATGACCACACATGTCAACGCTACCCCGACTAAATTAGGCAACTTTGATGAGGACGTGAACTATCGACTTCAATGCGCTGAATTATGTGGAATAGGACATGCTCAAATGTCCATCCCGGTTAGAGTTTTATCCGAGAACGATTACAAAACTTGGTTGAAGAATCAAAAATCCCTTCGATGAACCAATAAACTGATATTTGTCCCTAAACTACGGAGATCTACAAATGACCCAACTTAAGTTCTTATGGCCAATAACCCGAGGTTTAATAGGAGCGATAATTGGTCTGTTGGTCGGGTTGGGAGTAGGTCTTTCAGTTTCCAGCCTCACTGGAAATCCAGCAACAGAAATCAATATTTCCTTCTCCTATGTCTTCGCCCTTTTGGGTTGGTTATTGGGAGTAGGAGTCTGGAACAGCTGGATACGAGAGTGGATAGGGATAAAGCCGAGTTATTTCGAGGCAAAAAATTGGCAACGTTACTTCGGCTTTAGCATGGACCACAAGGTGATCGGAGTCCAGTATCTTGTCACTTTCGTAATCTTGTTTCTACTCGGAGGTTTCTTTGCTTTATTAATGCGTATAGAACTAGCTGATTCAGGAGAAGGACTTCTCGGACCTAATTATTACAACACCATTATGAGCCTTCACGGCATTATTATGGTGGCTGTGGCTGTGGCTGCAATCATCGGAGGGCTTTCAAACTACGTCTTACCCCTTATGATTGGGGCAGAAGATGTGGCCTTTCCTAGGATTAACGCACTAAGCTTCTGGATTATTCCTCCAGTCGCAATCTTGCTAATTTTGACACCTCTTTTCGGAGGTTTTGACTCAGGGTGGACAGCGTATCCGCCATTAAGTGTCACCAACGCGGACGGACAGTTGCTTTTTCTCTTTGCATTTTTGACCTTCGGGCTTTCTTCCATATTGGGAGGGCTCAATTTCTTGACTACAACCATTTGCTTACGAGCTCCGGGAATGACTTGGGGAAGGTTGCCTATTTTCGTATGGTCAATAGTGGCTGCTTCAATCATCAGTGTAACAGCGACTCAAGTGGTAGCTTTTGGATTGCTTATGGTCATATTAGATAGGGTTGCAGGCATGGTGTTTTTTGACGCTGGACTAGGTGGAAAACCTCTTTTGTATGAGCATGTGTTTTGGTTCTATTCCCATCCAGCTGTATACATTATGATCTTGCCAGCATTTGGCGCTCTATTGGAGATGGTAAGCCATTTCTCTCGAAAGCCTTTGTTTGGATACAAGTTAGTGGTCGCGTCTTTCCTGTCTATCACGGCCCTGAGTTTCCTAGTCTGGGCTCATCATTTATTTACAAGTGGAATGGATGAATTCTTGCATATTCCATTCATGGCTATTACCGAATTGATATCTGTTCCGACCGGGGTGGTTTTCCTTTCTGCCTTGGGCACGATCTGGAGAGGTAAATTATGGCTAGTTACCCCCATGCTCTTTGTAGTGGGTACTGTTTTCAATTTTCTCATTGGAGGATTAACAGGAATATTCCTCGCGGATGTCGCTACTGATATACATCTTCAGGACACATATTTCGTCGTTGCCCACTTTCATTACACAATGATGGGAGGCGAAATATTCATGCTGTTTGGTGCAATCTATTATTGGTTCCCAAAAATGACTGGTAGGTTATACAACGAAACATTGGGGCGACTTCATTTCATTACGATGTTCCTAACTTACAACGCTTTATTTATAACTATGTTTATAGTTGGCACGAATGGTATGAATAGAAGGGTTTGGACCTATCCAGAAAACTTGCAAGATGGCAATATTCTAATTGGGGTATTCTCGCTACTCTTAGGATTATCCTTTATCCCATTCGTATACAACATGGTCGCATCCTGGGCTAGAGGGACTGTCTCCGGTAATAACCCTTGGGGTGCCACGACATTGGAATGGGCGACCGATTCTCCCCCCCCAGAAGAGAATTTCGCTCATCCCCCAAAAGTAGATGAAGGCCCTTACACATACGGACAATCCGGAAGAAAAGAAACTCAAGCAACTCCTATCTAGTGTTGAGAAATTTGCAATTATAAGGATTCACAAGTGGACGACAAAAATATCACCAGAAAATTCCGGCACGGTTTATTTGTGTTTATAGCTTTAATTATTATCGAATTAGCTGAATACATTATCGGTGTTAGCGTGAGTAGTGGCAATTTTATCTTTATGGTATTACTTGCCGTGCCGGGATCTTGGTTAATTGTCCACTATTTTATGCACATTAAAGAGCTATGGCTGCCACCGGAAGAATAGATCACACAGCAAGGAGTATTTTTCAAAGTGTCAACTCATTCAGAAACCAACACACACATCGGTAATTCCTTATCGCTGAAACGAATTGGCTTGTGGGTATTCATTTTATCGGAAACGTTTTTGTTCGGCGCCTTAATTTCTACCCGATATTATCTACAGGGGGTTGAAAGGCCCGACCATCTTAATCAACCTCTGGGACTTGTTATCTCAATAGTCCTGTTGATGAGTAGCTTAGCAGCATATAGGGGTGAAGTGGCAGTCTCATATAACGACCAAAAGAAGTTTCGTATAAATATCATAAGCACGATTATTCTTGCCAGTATTTTTCTGGTTGGGGTGGGCTGGGAATGGTATGAAGCGTTTCAATATTTCCCGCCTTCAAGCGCGTTTGGAACAATATTCTTCACAATGACAGGCATACATGCTTTCCATGTTCTTACCGGAATGATTGCACTTATTATAATCGTTAAAATGGGATCAGATGGGAGATTTAATAGCAATTCCTATTGGGGTGTTGAAGGGGTAGTTAAATACTGGCATTTTGTAGATGTTGCATGGGTATTCATCTACCCCACCCTCTACCTTGTGAACTAAACCCTCGCAGTAAAAATGCGTTTTACCCGAGAAGCTTTGGAATGGAAGTTGTTTACGTAGGAGATCATAGTCAGGCATTTAATTACAGGAGGTTGACATGCCACTATTTACAGACCAGATCACTCGCCTTGAAAGCCCTATTGACGTCATGTATCTCATGCATAAGGTATATATGGAGCACTCAAATTTCACTGAAAATCTTGCCTTAGAAGCTCAGGACGGCGGAGATCTTGCCGCGTTTAAAGCTAACCTCGACGCTTGGCTCAAACATCTTCTATATCATGCCCAGACAGAAGATAAATATATGACGGGACCACTCAAAGATAAGGTATTGCAGGATGGCCGCGAGCCTCTCAAGGCGAATGAGGTTGAACATGATGAACTCCGACAATATGGAGGATCTGTTCTTGAACTCCTTGATCAGGCCTCAGTAGAAGTCGTTTTAGCTAGCGAAGAAAAAGAACATGCAGAATTGATGGAAAAGGTTGCCCAAGTTGGAGAAGCTGCTGAAAATGCAATAACAGAGCGTTTTGTAAAGCCTCGAACAAGGCGGCATTTATACAGAAGGGTTATGGAATTAAGAGTATCCGAGTTCGATCATTTTGAAAACGAAGAGGCTTTCGTTCTGCCCATTGTCAAAGAACAGATGAGTGGCAGCGATGAACTAGAGTGTTCTCGAAGACTCCTTATAGACGATGAATCCGACAATCCACGTTGGATAATCGATTTTATTATCGACCAACTGAAAGGAGTGGAAAAGGAACTGGTCATGGGCCTGGATAAGCAATTCCAGTAAATATAGAACCGGACTTTAAGAAATCAATAATTGATTCCAAGCTTACCTGTGTTCACCCCAATTCTAGAAAAGTTACCGAAAAAAAAGCGCACATTAGCATGAAGCCTGTGGTTGTAGCCGTTGTTAGAGCAACCCTAGGGCCTACGTTGACTATTTCGCGAAGGTTGACACCCAATCCCAGACCAGCCATTGCGATCAAAAATAGGAATTTGCTAACTCCCTGAACCCTATCGCCGGCATACTCGGGTATAAGCCCACTAGTTCTTAAAACAGCTAATACAATGAATCCAACAACGAACCACGGGACATAGATCTTCATTCGTTCCCAAATGGTCTGCTGCTTTTCGGTTGAACCATTCATTACTCCCAAGACAATGATCATAGGTCCTAATAAAAGAATCCTTAGTAGTTTGACCAATGTTGCTACGTGTCCTGATGTATTGGAAATAATAAAAGAAGCCGCTACCACTTGGGAGACTGCATAAACGCTGAGCCCTGCAATAACGCCATATTCGTAATTGGTCAAATGTAAAGCTGGTGCCAGCAGTGGTAGAAATAGAATCTGAATTACACCCAAAATCGCACTAATGCTAATTGCAGCAGCTATTTCCGTCGACGATGCTCCGATCGCAGGGGCCACAGCTGCGATTGCTGAATTTCCACAAATGGAATTACCAGCCCCAACCAATAGGGCTAATTTTGAACTTAATCTCAAAATCTTATGCCCCACAATCCAGGCGATGAGCAAGCCACCACAGACTGAAAAAATAATTATAAGAAGCATAAGAGCCCCGGCATCCACAATCTGAAAAATATTTACACTGGCCCCTAGCATTAAAACGGCAGTTTCTAAGACCTGCTTTGAAGCGAAACTGGATCCAGGATATATTCTCTGTGGTAGTGGGAGTAAATTTCGAATAAGAACCGCTATAACTATTACAATTATGAGTGAATCAAATAGGGAAAAATCAAACGCTGATTTTTCAAGGAAATATAGTGCTTCCGCACTAACCGCAAGCGCTGTACAAAAGAGCAGTCCAGATCCGTAAGACAACCCTTTTGAACCAGCCCCAAACCAATCCATTAACCTTTCTTTAAGAATCATTACTTATGCGTCATTACACATAGGGAACTAAGGATTCTTGATACTCTTCATCAAGCATTTCAACCAGCCAAGCAAAAATCCATTCACAATTTGTATCTTGGCATTCAGTGATTTCCGACAGCGGGACTACGATGTTTTGCGAATGTTTAATTTCTAATACCAATGAATGATGATCAATGAACTCGGTTTCTAAATCGGTAAGGGTCAGCAGCATTCGATTCTTGATCCGCTGTATCAAAGTTCCGTTCTTGTTATGCTCCTTCAGCATATCCATCATTTCTTGGACCAAACTCATCGCTCGGTCAGAACTCTGTTTAATCAAATCGCCAACGGCTTCATCACTTCCCTCTCTGGGGACCATTGGAATTAACCTGCTGTTTTCCAACGAGTTATAACAAAAAAGTGCTGTTACCCAATTTCTAGTTTCTAGTTCCAACGTACTAATGCTTCGGGTCGTTCCTATTTGCTTTAAGGTAGCCTTCATACTCTCAATGGCAATACACATTGATTCAGCTAGAAAGTCTAAGGCGCAATCACTATATGTAGTCATGAGGTAGGAACGAATATTCTGTTGTTTGAGAAATGAATAGTTTCTTAGATGCGATTCTTAAGTTCATGTGATGTGATACAAAAGTAAGTGCTCTCTCAACACGTCTACAGCAAAGTCGTTGTCGACGTCTCTCCATACAGAATGAATATGATTTGCGTTATTTTGAACGTTGTCATACTCGATTAGGAATGTACCTCCATGCAACCTATAATAGTGAGGGTCCCCAACCTGATTCCCACCACCCCAAGCAAAGTGAATGTTGTCTATATCTTTTGCCCATCTCGAAATTATGTCATCCGCAATATCAGGTTTATATTCCCCAATATATTCCTCGATGATACTTTTTAAGATATCTTTTTGTGTGAAACTCATTCTTTTTCCTGCCAAACCCTCTTCCTTGGGTAGGGAAGCTCTAGCTGAACTGAAGGTCAATATATCCTTAGGAGCTTCATCAAAGATTAAAGCTCTCTTTGATTGGGCTGGATCTAGGCTCTGCATCAAATCTAATGCCAACGATTGCCGAGGTGCTAAGATCTCAAGTCCTTCATGGGGGCCAGATTGTACTCTTGCCGGATTGACTCCAAAAAACGAGGGAGTTATTGACAAAATATTGTTACCCCAGATGCTAAAATGAAGTGAAAGATGATGCCCTTCAACTCGCCATCCCCAGGGCTTCGCATCATCGGATGGATCACCGAAAATCGTGAAGAAATATAAAGTCGGATCTCTTTCCCACATAATGATTTCTGCTTCTTTTTCAATTTTCCCTAAGATTTCTTCATGTTGAATGATTTGGTTGGCTCTAAGGTTTCCCTTTTCACTTAAGCCCGTTTTCATCAATTCAAATGCAAGGGACTTTTGTGGTTCAGACATGTCCCTTAATGGCAAGCCATGCCTGTTAATTGGTGCGTAATACCAATAAACCCTTTCGCCATCGAGAAAGGGATACGTAGCTTTTCTTAATTGCTCTTCTGAGAACTCCTTCATTAAATTCAAGGCACATTTCTTCATCTTGTCTATGACTAATTCATGTAACAATATTCAGACCTCCATGTGAGCAGTAAATCGAGATTCTTGTACTAATTAGAATGGTATCGCTCATTACAAAGCAGCTAATTTGGGCATTACGTCATCAGCTAAGAGGGTCATTGACTCTATCCACCGTTGCCTAGGTTCCCATTCGTGCCCCATCGCCAGGATGGTTCCGAATCCGCCTGTCTGTTCATAGAGATTTGCTATTTTCTCAGCCACTTCATCAGGGCTACCAATGATCCAGACGTTGTCCATTAAATATTCCAATGTTATGTCTGAATCTGGCATATTTACATCTAATTTAAATTGATCTAAATTATTGCTCCAATCAAGGAGATGGAACCAATAGTTCTTATAGTCGCGAGCAATGGTCCCCTCCAACACCTCTTTTCGGGCTTTCTTGGTGGTTTCGGCAACATAAATTTCCCTAGCTATTCTCCATTTGGAACGATCTGGTGAAACCTGACCGTTCGATGCTCCTTCAACATAAGCTTCCCAATGTCCGACTAGAGACGCTGTTGGTACTAAATTAATACTTATAGGAATCCAACCCTTCCGGCCTGCAAATTTCAAGGTCTCAGACCGTGGCGATACCCCGCCTACGGCAATGGGAGGATGAGGATCCTGCAAAGGTTTCAAATGGAGTCTTAATCCTACCTTATCAACGGGCTCAGGGATAACGTATTTCCAAACTCCATTGGTATATTCTCCAGGTGTGGGGTCCATCCAAATCTTAAGTACTGCTTCAACAGACTCTAAGGTAAAAGATCGCCGATCGTCTTCCTCTGGATTGAATCCAAACAACTCATAATCACCGGGAGTTGAACTGGAGCCAATACCCCACAAAAGTCGCCCTCCCGTTTGATGATCAAGTTGAGCGATCCGATGGGCTAGCATAGCAGGATTATGATTCGGCAAGCACGTAACACCAGTTCCAAGTTTTATTCGGCTCGTTAAAGGGGAAGCTTGGGCTATAAAAAGGTCAGGGCTCGGGATATTTTCCCACTCAAAGGTGAAATGTTCCCCGATCCATGCCTCAGAATACCCTAGCCAATCTAGTTTCACTATCTGATCCGTGTCATCAACAATCGTCTTGCTGATATCAGAGCCGGGTGGGTGAAGAGGCATGGTGAAAAAACCTAGATTCATTAGTATCTCCTGCCTTTACCGAATTTTGGGCGTCTTGTCAAGCACGAGAATATAGAATTTAAAGCTTCGAATACTAAAATTCACATGAGGATAATGTGAAGATATGGAGAGTACCAAAGTAAGTAAGTTTTGCAAGGCAGTAGAGTTGTCTGCCTTGGAAAGAAGATAAGTCCGATGCACTGATATTAGATAGGTGAAGCAGACTGGGTTTTTATACCTCGTGAAAATGGGGCCTACTAAATCGAAAGCTACTAAGTAGCAGTTGAAAGGATTTAGATAGGTACGGATCTGATGAACTATAAAATAAGTGTGTCGCTTGGCTAGAGTCAGAGGCGCCAAATCCGGGAATGCTAGGGGGGAATATTTTTTCCAGAGCAACCACCAATGGTGTTTCTATGTTGTGGGGCGTTCGGATTGGATAAGCTTTCACGGTACCTGCTATCTGGCGAAGAAAATCCACGTGCCAGTGAAGCCTCTTTCTTTTTCGGAGGTGCCGAGTTACTCTTGCGGATAGACCGTTCATTCCGGATCCTACGTAAAGATAGTACCCGGGGGTTATTTTTACTGTTCCGATTGAACCGATTGAAATAGCTTGAGTTTCCGATATATGCATTACCAAAATGTACGCTCCAGTATCTGTCATCCTGGTATCAAGGAATTTCCAAGGCACTTCAAGGAGTTTTACATGGTCACTTAACTCAAAATTGGACTTCCACTTAATTTCAATTGGAACGATTCTGAGACATTCTTTTAAAGCTAATAATGTTTGTGAAAAGACCAGATCGGTATGATAATCCGGCATAAATAGATCATCACCTGACCCTTGAGAAATAAATAATACGGTGGACTCAATTCCCGATTGATTTAGTTGTGATAATTCGTTTAAATGCCGAGTCCCTCTTTTTGTAATTGCATCTGGAAACATCGAGATACCATTGGAACTTAAAGTGACTGATTTGACTTCTAGCAGGAATTTTTCCCCGTTTTCCTGCATTAGAAAATCAAAACGATTTTTACCGACATGAAATTCTTCACTCACAATCTCTGATTTTTCAAGAGAGGGAACGAGCTTCTTCTTTAATAAATATCTAGCTAAGGTATTAGTTTGTTGAGTGTTAAGGCCTATGAACGAATTATCAGTCAGCACAGCACTGGCGGAGTAATGCAGTTTTCTGGAAGTATCATCATTCACCTTCTCAATAAGAAGGTTCGCGCCAGGTAACAACAATTCACCCAGCCTACCAGGATTAGCCATGTAGGCCTCAACTTCACCGATATCTTCTTGGTAGCATCTGATGACAAACCTATTAACCCTGGCGAGAAATTTGGCCGCTATCGGTGTATGTGAAACAAGCTTTGGGGGATGCATGAAATTGGGGTATTAAAGTCTCAACCTGTTACTCACGTGGTGTAAATAGATGTGATGAAATCAGATAGATTCAGTTTCTAGAAACTTGGCTTGGTAGGATATGGGGTGAGCTGGAGTTCATGAGTCCAGCACGATTTATCTTGAGTATGAAGGTAGTAAAAAGCTTCAGCAATCTTGACTGGATTTATTATTAATTCGGGGTTTTGCTGAGATCGCGGCATAGCTCTTGTTCCAGGAGAGTCGATAGTACCGTCAATGACCACATTGGCTACATGAACTCCAAATTCAGAATACTCTTCAGTGAGCACTTGAGCTAAAGTGCGCATCATCACTCGGGGGTAATATAGTGACTGTCCTGTCATGCGTTTCCTACCTCGCAAAGATTGAGCATTATTGGAAAACAAGAAGGAACCTTGACCTTTTTCTCGCATTGCTGGCATCACTTCTTTAGCTACTAAAAATGGCCCTCGAACTGAAATGTGTTGCGCGGTCTCAAGCATTTCAAGTGGAATATGTTCAAGCAATTCTTTTTCAGGTGGAAGGTCTCGACCTTCAAGATAACCTGCGTTGTAGATTAGAACTTCAGGGTCTCCTGCCTGTTCCCGTATTTGGGAAAATGCAGTTGATATCGAGTCGATTGATACCAAATCTAGTTCGACAATCATGCTTTCGCCACCCTGGCCCACGATAGCCTCTTGAAGTTTAGAAGCATTTGACGCCGTACGCGTAGTGAGGACTACGAAGAAACCTTCCTGAGCGAATTTTTGCGCTATGGCACCTCCTACTCCCCAGCGAACCCCTACAGGTAAATCACTATCATCAAGATTGTCACCATGAACCAATCTTGTATTTCGTCCGTCAGATTGCCATTTAGATGTGGCTCCTATGACAACTGCTACTGGTCTATTGCTTGAGTTCATGTCAGGCCCCCTCGGTGTAAATGTTAACTAGCCCTGACTTCGTTAGTCAGAGCATCTCTACTAGGTGATATCGTGTACCTACCCGGAAGGCATTGTATCTGATCGCAAAGGAGTAACGATAAATGGATGAAATAAATATCGGATTTATAGGTCTTGGCAATATGGGACAGCATATGTGCCTTGCTTTGATACAAAAGAACTACAACGTAACTGTGCACGATATAAACAGAGAAGCTGCTTTACCTGCATTGGAACTAGGGGCTACATGGGCAGATACCCCAAAGGAACTGGCACAAAAAAGCGACATAATATTTACTTCTTTACCAGGTCCCACAGAAGTTGAAGCTGTTGCCATAGGTGAGGATGGGATAATCGACGGGATAACTAGTGACTCAGTCTGGGCAGACCTTAGTACAAGCTCTCCTGAATTAATGAGGAGACTGCAGGAAACATTTTCTTCTAAGGGTGCCTCAATATTAGATGCTCCTGTAAGCGGACGCCGATCAGATGAAAACGGTGTGACGTTAAATGGGGTTTTATCAATCATGGTGGGAGGCTATGAGAACATCTATATGAAGCTCAAACCCATTTTTGAATCTTTTGGGAATAAGGTCACCTACACGGGAGAAATAGGTACTGCAACTATCTGTAAACTGGCAAATAACATGTTCCAATATGGCTTGGAACGTTTATTAGTTGAATCACTCACCCTTGGTGTAAAAGCAGGAGTGCCGGCAGAGACACTCATGCAGTGCATAAGAAATGGTGCCGGTGGCAGCGGACGAATCCTTAATGTTTCCATGCCGGATACGTATTTGCAGGGTAAATTTGACGGAGGAACCGGATCGGAATCAACTTTCCCTATCTCTAGAAAGGACATGGCATTGGCGTTGGAATTGGGACGTGAACTTAACGTACCTCTTCAGATAGCTACTGGGACCTACAATGACATGACGGCAGCCGTAAATAGAAAGGAATGGGCTGATTTAAATTACAGGGTTTATCACCTCCTCCAAGAAGAAAGGGCGGGTAACGTCGAGGTTAGAATTCCATCTGAGGACTAAATCCGTTAATATTCCCCATTATTTCCCGTCGATGATTGAAATTCGCCGTTGCGGGAAACCATAAAATATTAAGTAAAACCTGAAATCGGGGTTTCTTTTGGCATCAAGAAGCAGTTATTTGCTCGTTGTTTCCATGGCCGTTCTAACTATGCTCATTGTGGGATGTGGCATACCACAAGAAATCCCAGACGTTGAAGCGACTGTAGTGGTTATGCTTGAAGAAGAAAAGGCAAAAGCACTTCCAACCCCTCTTTCAACAGAGGCTCGGCTCGACGAAATAAAGGTGAAGACGTTTGCAACAATCACGCCCCTTCCACAGCCAACTCCTAAACCCCTTTCATCCGTTGAGATACTTCCCGAAGGTGTTGTCAGTTCAATAGCATCATCGGCATCGGCATCGGCATCGGCATCGGCCTCGGCATCAGCTCCTGCAGCTGCTCCATCTACCCCTACCCCTAGGCCTGCCGCGCCACCAGCGGTTAACCTTATGACAGGCCCTATAACCCGTCTCACTTATGATGGCGAAAAAAAGCATGATCCTTCCTGGTCTCCTGACGGATCAAAAATCGTCTTTTCTTATGGCAGGAGCCATGAGACTGACGAAAATCAAACAGCCTCTGAAATATATGTTATGAATTCTGATGGTTCTGACAAAACGCCTCTGACAAATAACGATTGGATTGATGTTGATCCTTCATGGTCACCAGATGGGGAAGAAATTATATTTTCGTCCAAGAGGGATGGAGACTACGATTTATTTGTGATGAATGCTGATGGAACAAACCAAAGGAGAATTTTAAATAACCTGTTTGGTGACCATGACCCGTCATGGTCACCAGATGGGTCAAAAATTGTATTTTCGTCCGAAAACCAAATACATGTGCTAGACCCTTACACCGATATCCAAAGCCGTCTAACAATTAGCCTTCAAGTCAGCCAACAACCTTCTTGGTCACCAGACGGATCAAAAATAGCCTTTTCTTCCTACATTGACGACAACTATGAAATATATGTTATGAAATGGGATGGTTCTGGTTTAACTCGCCTTACAACAAGTCTCTTGGAGTTTGATACTGAACCCTACTGGTCTCCAGATGGTACAAAAATAGTATTTACTTCCGGATGGTCCAACTATGAATTATTCGTTATGGATCCTGATGGTTCTAACCAAACCCGCATTACAAATAACCCGCTTGAAGATGATGAATCTTCGTGGTCTCGGGACGGGAGCAAAATAGCATTTGTCGCTGATATAGATATATTTGATGAACCAGAAATTTTTGTTATGGAGTTGGTTATGGAGTTGGATGAAAATCTAGTAACCTCCCCCAAAATTGCGTCACCGGAATGGACGCCTACACCGACACCGACGCCTACTCCGGCTACTGTGAAGGTGTTCTCACATCCTGATGAAGTTATTAAAGCACTTGATAAACACAATATTATTAATTGCCAGACTCGTGACACAGTTGCTGGTGGGGCGAATACGAGAAAGGGCGGGATAGAACAAGAGTACCTCGAGTTTTCAACGCGTTATAACAACGAATATGTTGAAGTTTCTGTCCCAACGTTATTGTGTGCTTTAGAGTCCGAACGGGACACTGTAGTCGCCACTTATGGCCCAGAAACTCGTGGGCCATGGATTCAGATTTCCACGTTTGACGATATTGAACAGGCGGGAATATATAAAAATTCTTTTTATTACCAAGAGGATTCTCTTCTTCATAGTAACGTATTAATTGAAATTTCAGCGGTAACTTTCGATGAGTCGTCTTATCCAGTAAGCGTCTATTTGCCAGCAGATTCTATTCTGGGAGATTTAAAAGATGGTTCTGATAGGGCCGCTGAAGCAGTCAGTTTTAAGAGGACCTTCATGAATACGGATGAAGTTATTAAAGCACTTGATAAACACCCCGTTAAAAAACGCTCTGGTGAATATGATTGTTATGATAATCATGCTGGCGGCTTATGGGTTGGTTGGGATGATGAAAACCCATTCGACAGTATTTCAAACCTTGCCACGCAAACAGTAGATTGTCGTTTAGACTTAAGTGAAGCTCAACAAACTGCACTTGGCACCTACTCATATGGCGGTCAAATGAACCCGCTTTCGGAGTTGTATCAGAGGATACAAATTTCCATTTATTATGATGAGAGTCAAATGGATTTATATAGAAATACTTGCCAGAACGACGGAAATTGTCTGGACGTCACTACTTATTTTCATGACAACGCAATGATAAAAATCTATTCTAACGACCCAACCAATAAAGTCATAACATTCCCAATGCCTTCTATCTTGGAAGATTTATTAGATGGTGCTGCCCCTGCCATTGCTGCACCTGCCATTGCTGCACCTGCCATTGCTGCACCTGCCGCTGCCGTACCTTATACCCAGCAAGAGGACTTTGAGCTTGTAGAATACGAATTGAAGACAGATGTATGGGGATATAAAAAATTATTTGGTGTGGTAGAGAACAACACGAATTACACGCAAACAGAGGTCAGTATTCAATTCGCCATATATGACGCAAACGGTTCCAAGGTTGAAGATGTGTTGGTTGAAAAATATAACTTCTTTGTCAGCGGTTCAACCGATAGCATCGCACCGGGGGAGAAGTGGGAATTTGAAAAGTATCCACTGTATCCTGAGAAGGCAGAAACGGTGGAAGTGGTCGTGTTGTCAGGGGTTCCTAAATAGCATCTTGAAGAGACTGTTGGAACATCTGACTGGCGTTTGACATAAAGGTTAAACGCCAGCCATCGAAATTTAGAAATTTCCTAAAATCAGATACATTGATCGATGCACCGACCCCAAATACGAGGGTCGGTACTATGCTTACCAGGGATTTATTTTTGCCCCCAATAACCCATATCTTTTCGGCGTTGGACATTATCGTTGACAGGTAAAACTTCTACAGGCCCCATAGCTAGGTGAAACTCTAACAGGGAGGCGACATCTTCAAATGTATCTGCCTCAACCACCGCGAAACTACGGTGAGAAACTGGGTACCCCCATGCTCCTATAACTTTTACTGAATCATTTCCTTCAACCCAGGCTTGCCCTGATCTCATAGCCTCAGGTCCATGCAGCACTCTAGTGCAAGTACTGTGATCATGTTGTGCACTGATATGAAAAATCATAATAATACCTCCGCATTGAATATATATTTTTGGCACTATACATTATTAAATTAATGTATTTAGTCATTATTAATAGGTATAACCCATCCGGAGGTGACTATGTTCCTATGCCAAAGTCTCAATTAAATTCCTGCCAAACATATTCGACTATGTTAGCTGTGGCACTGGAGAACACTTGATTAAATTCAGGCAGATTTGAGGGTACGGTTAGTACAATACCATTACCTTTAACTGAGGCATTGCGGGCGAAACAGTTGGTGAGTTAGAAATCAATTTCCTGTCAGATATTCTCGAGTT
>JAPYSB010000031.1 GCA_029936675.1 Dehalococcoidia bacterium
AGAAAAGCGGGACGAACTTCTCCAGACACTGGAACCCATTGCTGTCTGATTTAATTTAGCTGCAACCATTCAGCCAGCAACAACAAGCATCACCCCCCAACTAACATTAATTAATGCACGGTGCTGGTTAAGATGCTTGTGAGACGGAGTTAAACGACGATGAATATCGAAGACTTCTTCAACAAAGACAACATTGTTGATCTTAGTTTTTTCAATTTTCGCAACGCGATTACCGCGGCGTACTATTCGGACAAAGACTTAAAAGTTCTTCAGGTCAACGACAACTTTCGAACATTCTTTCCAATTCTGGGTAATGTTAGCAACGTCTACTTTCCAGATGTTCTTGAGCAACTAGGTCTCCCAGGCAACCAAATAGACGATTTTGTAAAAGGGATCAATGAAACTGGGTCAGTGTTAATTCCCCAGGTTCACATCCAAATCGATGATGAAGAACGAATTTATTCTCTATTATCGACTCGTACAAATGATTCAGCATTTTCATACCTGAATGGTGTGCAGGGCCAGTTTGTTGATCGCACACAGGAATGGAATTTAAGACGGGAACGTGAAGAACTCATCGAGCAGAAGGGTCGGGATCAAGAACTTATTGTAGAAAAAACCGTGCAACTCGAGAATCTCGCCACGCGTCTCGCGAAATACTTATCACCACAAATATATCAAACAATTTTTTCTGGCAATCAAGAATTACAGGATACGTATGCCCGAAAGAATCTAACTATATTTTTTTCGGATATTTTCCAGTTCACAGATCTCAGTGACACACTTGAACCCGAAAAACTTGCAAAGGTCATAAATTCCTATCTCTCTGAAATGACAGAGATCGCGCTTGAGTGTGGCGGAACCATAGACAAGTTTATTGGTGACGCAATTCTTGTATTTTTTGGCGACCCCGAATCCCAGGGAGAGGCAAACGATGCTCTGGGCTGTGTTGAAATGGCTTTGCGGATGCAGCAAAGAATACAAGAACTGCAAGACCACTGGAAAAAACAAAGCGTCACTAATGGCTTAAAGGTAAGGATGGGTATAACAACCGGCTACTGCACAGTCGGTAATTTTGGTTCTAACCAGAGAATGGACTATACCGTTTTAGGCAAACCCGTGAACCTAGCTGCTCGTCTCGAATCGCTCGCATCACCAGGTGAAATTTTAATTTCTGACAGTACATTTGCTCTAATAGAACACCAGATTAGATGCACACCGTTTGATGAAATTAGGCCAAAAGGATTTGCACGACCCGTGAAGATACATAAGGTAGAAGGCTCTAGCTCCCTGTCGGAATTAAAAGATCAATCAAGCCTCTACCACTCTCGAGACCACGTTCAGGTAAACATTGTTGATAGCTCGGATATTCCAGCTGCAGTTCGGGAACTAAAACAAATTCAAAAAGATATCAGTAGCGCCATAAAAAATAAAGACACGATCGACTAACTCACTAATTTTTAGTAAAAATCATAGATACAAAACGCCTCATCCCCAAACCTTTCAATATGTGGCGCATCTAACATGCCTCATCGTAATATAAATTTTCTCTTTGTAATTTCAAAGCTCAGCATATTCGTAATATTTGTCCTGGCTCTAGTTGCTATTTGTAGTTCCTTTTTCGAAAAGTCTGATATTACTCTTGCGGAGATCGCGCAATACATCCTCTCTGCCGTAGGGTTCCTACTGATATTAAAACCAGTACGCGTGCCAAGACTAACACGCATAATTATCTTTCTCACGCTAGTGCCTATTTGTACCTATGCAGCCCTAGACATTCTTAACGAGTCACTATTAAGGAATATTGTTGCTTTATCGAATATCGATATAAAACCTGATCTGTATCTCAGAAGTATTCGAATAGCCTATTGGTACACCCCAACATTTATTTTGATGTTGATTCTCAAGAATGAATTCATAGATAGAAATGACTTGGACAATGTTACGAAAATTCCAAATATTATTTACATAGTTGTACAAGTTTTTATCTTCTGTGTTCCGACACTCCTCGTGCTATCGCAAGTGTTCGGATTCGAACTAACGGGAATTTTAGCTACATCAGGATTAATCACAGCAATTGTCGGATTCGCTCTTCAGCCAAACCTGAGTAACATTTTCTCAGGTATTTTCGTAAACATCGAACAACCATTTAAGCCGCATGACTGGATTACGATTGGAGATCAAACCGGTAAAGTTATTGATGTGTCATGGCGATCGACACGCCTAAGATCATTTCAAAATACCGAGATCACAATTCCCAATGAGACCGTTGCCAAGTCGATTGTTACAAACTGGGACCGTCCCGACAAAGAAGACATGAGTGAGGGCTTTCATATATTTACAACTTTATCATTTCATCCACATCACGATCCAGCTCATATTGGTGAGCTACTATTCGACGCCTTAAAGAAAGTCAGGCCTGTAGATGGTCGGCCCGAATTGGATCTCCAGTGGGTGAAATTTACTGGTGTTGATGAATTTGGATTAAGGTTTCACATCGCTTTCGATTGTACTAGTAGGATGATGAAAAATTCCCAAGAAAACGTAGTGATGCTAGAAATTTACAAGGTAATGAGACACGCTGGCGTGAACATGACACCTGGACTTTTGCAAAATTTTCTGAAACCAGACGTTGGACTTGGCGCATTAGAACAATACACAAGAAGCCACAAAGATTTTCAATCAACTTTGTCTGATAAAGGTAATATTTATAATGAGTCCATAAAGAATCAAGTACTGTTAAAACAAGTTCCACTATTTTCAAATTTAGACCAAGACCAAATTGAAATAATTGCAGAAACCTCTGAACGTCTACAGTTTGCTAAAGGTCAGACGATCATAAAACAAGGAGAATCAGACAACAGACTATTTATCATAGCTGATGGCGTGGTTAGCATAGAGCTAAATCAAGCAGATGGCAGCAAAACAGAACTGGGTAGACTTGGTGTAGGGGAGTTTTTTGGAGAAATGGCTCTCATGACAGGAGAGCCACGTACTGCCGATGCAAGTGCCTTGAGATCGACACTGTTACTCGTAGTACAAAAGCAAACAATCAAGAATATTTTTTCTGAAAACAACAACTTCTACAATGAAATGGCTAAGGTGTTAGCCGAAAGACAGGTCAAACTAGGGGAAGCGACATTGCTACCTGAAGAAAAATCAGAAGAAGTTAATAAACTAGCTAATAAAATAGGTGAAGCAATCATCCGATTCTTTAGTTAACAAATTTACTTTTGACTGAGTTGGATTAATAGAACCGCTTGGTTCCGGACTATTCGTTAGATATAACGATTCTCAAGAAATAGAAGGTATCGACTAAATGCGTGCCCAGATAAACCAAATCCTACACAGCGATTCGCAACCCCTTGCTCACATCCTGGTTAAGGCACTATTTTTGTTGGCGATCGGTGTTGTTGTTACTGTCGCTATGGTGGAAACTTTACCGAATTTTGACCGTGCTGCAAGTAGTTTTACCTACAATATTCGCGAAGCTGCTTTGGTAGTGCTTACGGTCGAATTTTTTCTTCGAATCTGGGTAGAACCCGAGAAGACAGCGCCTGCAGGCGAGTTGGTATGCCGGATCGCTTATTTAAAATCCCCACTCGGTATAGTCGACTTCCTAGCAGTCTTACCTGCCTGGGTCGGTCTAATTTATCCAGTTGAGCTTCACTGGTTTGAGCTCGCGGCAGCTCTGAGCCTATTCAAACTGTCCCGCTACGTACCAGCTTTGTCTCTCGTCGCGAATGTCGTTGTACGCCAAGGTCGATCGATCTTTGCAGCTCTCGTAGTACTGAGCATCTTGCTGGTGTTCGCTGCCACGGTAATTTATTTGTTTGAGTACGAGGCACAACCCAACTCTTTCGAATCCATCCCACAGAGCCTTTGGTGGGCTATCAGTACGATGGCAACAGTGGGTTATGGGGATATGGCGCCAATTACCCCAATTGGCCGGTTGATCGGAGGTGTAGCAATGGTCTTCGGAATCGCGATGTTTGCGGTACCCGCCGGTATCCTCGCCTCTGGTTTCGCCGAAGAATTGAGAAAACGAGACTTTGTTGTTAACTGGCAAAGCGTAGCGCGAGTACCGTTATTTGCTCGTTTGGATGCCAATGCAATATCCTCTGTCGCTCAGCTACTCAAACCACGTAGTGTTTCTACAAACCAAGCAATCGTGCGACGAGGAGATGTGGCCGAGTCGATGTATTTCATCATGGAGGGTGAAGTTGAGGTCGAACTAACCCCGACACCGATACGACTCAAGCAAGGTGATTTTTTTGGGGAAATCGCTTTGGTTGAGAATATTCGCCGTACAGCGACTATTTTTTCGGTCACCAATTGCCGCCTGCTGGTACTAGAAGCTGTCGACTTTCATCGCTTGGTCGATCAGATCCCCGAATTGAAAGAGCAGATTGAGCGTACCTCAGAGGAACGTCTATCAGGAAACGATCGTCGTTCTGACAAATAGTATTCTTCACAAGACCTGACGTCGATTACGAATAGTCCAGAACTAGTTTCTGAATCTGACACCCAGGTGCCAATGACAGATTTCATGCCAACACAGGCCCGGGTGGTCATCATTGGGGACGGCGGTGATTAGGGCTGCCTGTGCTTTCCCGCTTCCCAAACTGGAGGGGCACGGAAGTCGTTCTGCTGGAGCGAGACCGACTGGGATGGAGTACCAGCTGGCATGCTGCATCAAAAAGCCGAGACCTGGTCAGTAGGCCCAACCGTAGCGTTTGAATAGGAATCCCAGAAGCCAGATCGGGCCGACCAGGAGAAACTGGATATCCTTGAAAAAGGATGGCTTCTTGCCCTCGATCTTGTGGCCGATGAACTGGCCGATCCAGGCCAGCACAAAAATGACGATACAACTGATTACCAATGCTTCACGTGAAAACAATGTAAAGCTCCAAGTCATGAGAATCACCGCCAACAGCATAACCAAGGCCATGGTCGTCGACAGGGTGAGATAAAACACCAAAGCCACAACACAGAAAACCAGCAGTGCGTAGGGACTCACTGCCCACAACAGGCCCAACAGGGTATACGTGATCAACGGTACGCAGATCCAGTGTATTGCCTTATTGGTCGCATTCCGATGACTCTCGCCGTACTCGGTAAACCACTGCTCTATCGATTTCATGCTAATCCGCATATCCACAAACCCCGCAATAAATAATGACGCCCGTCAGTCTCACCACTGCATTTTAGTCTTTGTACTTTCAACGTCGAGACCTCTATCCATCAGTCCGGTCTGATATTGTGACCGTCTGGCCAAACGGCGACCAGATTTCAGTCGACTCCATCGACCCCCAC